>JBMYXS010000006.1:0-85339 GCA_049608645.1 Pikeienuella sp.
GCAATAAAGGCGAGTGGCGCTGTCAAGGCACGCCCGGTGAACAGCGCAGCAACACCAACAGCAAGCACAAAGAAGAGATGATCAAAGCCCAACAGCGGGTGGCCAATACCGGAAAGTACGCCATGCGCGAAGGTTTCCATTGGCATACCGCCAAGGGGATGGTGGGCGAGTGCAGGGGTTGCTGCCATAGCGGCGGCGGATGCGATCAAAAGCGCGCGTTTCATTTCGTTTCTCCCTCAATGGGAGCGTCTGCGTCGGCGTCGGCCTCTCACGGGTCCCGCACGTCGCGACACGGAACACCCCGTCCGTTTCACGTATCCGCCCTTTCAGACGGCGCTAGGCAGGTCTCCTGGCTCACGGGTCGTCGCGCTGACCGTCTCCTTCCCGCCCCATATCGGGGGCAGTGGTCTGACGGGGCGCTCTCCGCTCACAGTCGCGGGGGCGGCTGCGGTTTCAAACCCCCTGGTTGGGTCGGTCTGTTCCACATTCCCTTTTGATCCCATCAGCGCCACCGAACAGCGTCGCTTGCGGGAACCTAACGTATGTTTTGTGTCCTCCAGAGGGAGCGCAAAGTCAAGCACCAGACGCGGCATCCGTTGTGTGTTTTGCGGCCAAATGGGCTTTGAATTGTACTTGTGCCCATTCGGGAATGTCCCTTGCCGCGAGGGCCGGTGCCAGTTTCGCTTCAGGCCGATCAATCAGGAAAACAGGCTTCCCAAGCGCCGCCGCCGCATCCAATTTCGCCCTTGCCGCCACCCCGCCAGCGTTTTTTGCCACGAGATGCGTGATGTTCAGCAGCGAAAAAAGCGCCTTTTCTGCTGGAATATCAAAAGGCGGGCGCGAAACGATGTATTCTCCATTGCCGGGAAAAACAGATTTTGGATCATCTATCACGCGCAGGGCTGACCATACGTCAGTGCGTTTTCTGATCGTATCCTGCCCGCCACGCCCGGTCGCATAAAATGCGCGCGCGCCACGGGGCAGCGCGGCAACGGCTGATTCGAGGTCGCTGAAAATGTGCCAGTCGTCCCCTTTGTCGGGCGTCCACGGGGGGCGATGCAGTGAAATTATCGGGGTGTTCGTTGCGCTAGCCGCCGCGCAGGCATTCGCGCTGATCTGCGTGGCAAAAGGGTGCGTTGCATCAATGATGGCCGCAATATCATGGTCGGTCAGCCAGTCTCCCATCGCCTTGGCCCCGCCAAACCCGCCCACGCGCGTTTCACACGGGTAAGCCTTTGGCGATTTTGTAGCCCCTGACAAAGAGGCGATCAGCGGCACAACATCTGCCAGCGTCGCCGCGAGGCGTCGCGCATGCCCGGTTCCGCCCAATAGCAGGATCATTTTGCAGCCCCGACATGGGCAATAATCGCGCCGACGCGGTCGATAACCATGACATCCACCGAAACGGGCGCATCGCGCAGCACTTTCTGCGCAGTTTCCCTTGCGCCATGAGCGATTTCAACAGCCAGGGCGGGGCCGACAATTTCCAACGCTTCCTTTGCGGTGTTGCTGTTGGCCACGGCCTCGCGATCGGCTGGCGCAACGGCATCACAGACTGAAAGCCGCGCAAAATCGACCTGACTGCGCCCGGAGTGCAGGTCGAGTGCGCCCTGCGCCAGTTTGGTCAATTTGCCAAAACCACCTGCAATCGTCACCCGCTCAACCGGATTGCGGGCCAGATATTTCAGCATGCCCCCGGCAAAGTCCCCCATGTCCAGCATGGCCTGATCCGTGAGGTTCAACGCTGCCTGCGCTGTTTTTTCCGATGTTGCGCCTGTGGCACCAGCGACATGGACCGCGCCCGTGGCCCGCGCGACATCTATGCCACGATGAATGGATGCGATCCAGGCCGCACAGGAAAACGGGCGCACGATGCCGGTGGTGCCGAGTATCGACAGCCCCCCTTCAATGCCAAGGCGAGGGTTCCATGTCTTTTTGGCCAGTTCCGCGCCGCCTTCGACGCTTATGGTAATTTCCACATCACCGGGCGCACCGTTGGCCCGTGCAAGTTCGTGAATCACGCCCTTCATCATATCGCGGGGGACGGGGTTTATGGCCGGCTCCCCCGGCGGAATGGGAAGACCGGGTTTGGTTACCATGCCAACGCCGTCGCCAGCCTTGAAGTGGATGCCTGACCCGTCATGCAAAATGCGAACCCTTGCCGAGATAAGTGCCCGGTGCGTTACATCAGGGTCGTCGCCCGCGTCTTTTCGGATTGTCGCGCTGGCCCAGTCATCGCCACGGTGCTGGCCAAAAATAGAAAAAGACGGATTTTGCCCTCGTGGCAAGGTGATGGTTACCGCGCTTGCCGTTTCACCTGTCAGCAGGCGAGCATAAGCCGCCTTCACCGCCGCAGTGGCGCAGGCACCGGTGGTAAAACCTGTACGGAGGGGCGTTTCTGGCTTGCGCGTCATGGTGTAAGACTATTGTGGGTTGGAACTGCGCACCAGTGGCCAATTCCAACGCCGGTCACTTTAATCTGGCAATGCCCTGCATGAGCATAATGCCTCCGGCGGGGATATTTTGAAGATAAAGACATGTCGCTTCATCAATCTTTAATAAACCGCCGTACATTGTGAATGTGCGGTACAGGCGGGGACGCCGATGGCCGTAGATGAAGACGAAACCGCCGCCCTGTTGAGCCTTTAGGCAGGCAGGGCGGCGGGGCCTTGTTGTCTTTATCTTTCAAATATCCATCTTCACGGCCGCAAGGCCGTTATTTGCCCTTCCACACCGGGTCACGCTTTTCAGCAAAAGCGCGCGCTCCTTCGAGGTTGTCTTCGCTGTCGTAAAGGCGGTCAATGGTTGCAAACTGACGTTTGGTGATCGCGTTCATGGCTTCTTGAAAGGTCATGCGCTCTGCTTCGCGCGCGACTTCCTTGATTGCGGCGTAGACCAATGGCGGCCCGGAGGCGAGGAGGCGGGCCAGATCCCAGGCCGCATCCATAAGGTCTTCCTGTTTGTGGATCGAGCGCAGGATGCCAAGCCCAAGTGCCTCATCAGCGTCCATCCAGCGCCCGGTAAACAAAAGGTCCATCGCGACATGATAGGGGATGCGTTTGGGAAGTTTGACCGTCGCC
This sequence comes from Pikeienuella sp., assembly GCA_049608645.1. Lineage (GTDB taxonomy): Bacteria > Pseudomonadota > Alphaproteobacteria > Rhodobacterales > Rhodobacteraceae > Pikeienuella. The sequence continues at coordinate 3,081 of JBMYXS010000006.1, forward strand.
GCATCGGCGATCGTACCGGAGCGAATTTCTGGCAAGGCAAAGGTTGCTTGATCCGACGCAACGATCAGGTCTGCAGAAAGCGCCAGTTCAAATCCACCGCCGCAGCAAATGCCGTTGACGGCGGCAATCACAGGTTTGTTGAGCCCGCGCAGTTCCTGCAGCCCGCCGAAGCCGCCGACACCATAGTCGCCGTCAACCTCATCCCCACCAGCGGCGGCCTTGAGGTCCCAACCGGGGCAAAAGAATTTGTCGCCGCCGCCAGTGATGATCGCAACGCGCAGACTGTCATCATCGCGAAAGGCTTTGAAGGCTTCGCCCATTATGCGCGAAGTTACGAGGTCAATCGCATTGGCTTTGGGGCGATCGAGGGTAACCTCAAGAATTGCGCCTTCGCGGCGGGTGCGGATCGGACTGTCAGACATGAAAACTCCTCAGAACAGCGCAGGGCCTGATTTTGGTATTGGTCAATGGGGGAAGGGCGGCTTGCTGGCGAAAGCGTAAGGGATGATTGGGCAGACGTGAAGGGGCAAAGGCCCGTGAAAGCCAACAGAAACGGCCCAGCAGTGCGATCATATCCGTCACTTTGATTTCTTTGCCGGCGCGGCGAACGGGTCATTCGTAGCATCCCGGTTCGCGGTGTATTCGGCATAGAACGATGCCCGGATCGGTGCCTTGGGGCCGAGCAGACGTTCGAGAGCGGCCAGGGCCATATCGGTCCCCGCGGATACGCCGGACGCGGTAAACACATCGCCATCTTCGACCCAGCGCGCTTTGCGTTGCCAGGCGGTCCTGGGGCCAAAATCCGCCACCCAATTAAAGGCGAGCTTATTTGTCGTTGCCGCCTTTCCATCGAGGATACCTGCTTTCGCGAGCAGGGCCGCCCCGGTGCAGATGCTGGTTGTCAGCTCGGCACGTTCGTGGGCAGCTGCCAGCCATGAAATGATTGCCGGGTTTTCGACGTCGCGTCGTGTGCCGCGCCCCCCTGGAATTATAAGTATATCATAATCACGTGCGCCCAGAACATCATCTGGCACTGTACGCGGGCCTTGTGCGGAGCGGACAGGCGCCGTTGTTTCCGCAACGATGCGGATTTCAAATTCGTCTTCAAACATGCCGAACATTTCGAGCGGGCCATACAGGTCCAACACTTCGAACTCGGGAAAAACGAGTGCACCTATCGTGCGCATGGGGCCTCCTTTTGATGCGGGCAGGCAAGATGAACGGAGGCGGGCGAATATCGCCTCAAGCCCTGCGCATACGGATCAACGCATCCGCAGCATAGGCCCCCGATTGAGTGACGATCAGCGGGTTTACGTCAAGTTCTTCCAAGGTGGCGCCATGGGCAATCGCAAAATCCGACAGCGCCGTGATGGCATCCACCGCGGCCTCAATATCCGCAGGGGGGCTGCCCCGGTACCCGGTCAACAAAGGTGAAAGCTGCAACGACAGAAGTGCATCGCGTGCCTCACGCCTGCTGACGGGTGTCAGCACCGTCGCCGTATCCTGCAACAGTTCGGCCAGTACACCACCCGTTCCGATTGTGATGGTCAGCCCATAAGCCGGGTCACGGCTGACCCCAAGGATCAGTTCAGCGATGCTGCCTGTGATCATGCGTTCAACAAGATACGGCCCATCACCCATCTCTGCCGCACGGCTTGCGATATCCTCGGGGGGCACATTCAGGGCAACGGCGCCTGCCTCTGTCTTGTGGGCAATGCCGAGGCGCTTCAGCGCGAGGGGAGCGCCGAATGTTCTTGCGATTCCTCCGGCTTCTTCGGGCGTCTTTGCGATGTGTCCGGGCGGGCAGGATATGCCATGCGATGCCAACAGGGCTTTGCCCTCGGCTTCGGACAGAAGGTGTGGCGGCTCTGCGCTCGGTATCTGCGGCACCGTTGGCGCGCTCATGCGGCCCCGGATGGGAGGGGATGCGGCGGCCTCGGCCGCGATCATTGCATCGTCCAGCCCAAAGAGGGGGGCAACCCCGGCGGCGGCAAACTGTTCGGCAACGGCCTCTGGCAGGTTCTCAGGCATGGTCGCCACCACTGCTGCCCTTTTTCTTGTGACCTTTGCGGCTTCTGTGATGGCAGTGATTGCCGGGCCCCAGTCTTTAACGCTGCACCGATCCTGACGGGGAAAGTCGAGGATGAACATTGTCAAATCGAACCCGGTTTCCATGACGGCGGAGAAACAGGCCGTCATCTTGGCCTCATCACCCCAAATAAATGTATGATAATCAAGGGGGTTAGAGATCGTCACAAGGTCAGACAAGGTGGCGCGTATTCGCCCCTCATCGGCGGGGGATAGCGGCGGGAAATAAAGGTCTCGCCCCTCCGCTCCATCAGCCGCGAGAGAGGCTTCACCGCCTGAACAGCTAACCGTGCAGATGCCGCGCCCCTGTAGAGGCCCGCCAACATGGAGCAGTTTCAGGGTTTCGAGAAACGCAGGAACAGACGGTAAAAGCGGAACACCAGCCCTTGCAAAAAATGCACGGCTGGCCGCGTCTGATCCGGCAAGGGATGCGGTGTGGGAAACAGTCGCGGCCTGCGATGCCTCTGATCGCCCGGCCTTTATCGCAACAATGGGTTTGCCAGCCGCTTGTGCCATTTCGTGAAAGGCAACCGGGTCGCCCACGCCTTCGATGTAAAAGCCTATGGCGCTGACCCGATCATCGGCTGCAAGCGCCGCGCCAATTTCAGCCAAGCCCGTTTGGGCCTGATTGCCAACACAAATGATATAGGCGATGGGCAGGCCCCGCGCGGCCATACTCATGTTAATCGCAATGTTAGACGATTGGGAAACGATCGCAACGCCTCGCTCCACCCGCCTTCCGCCGTGTTGGTCGGGCCAGAGAAGCGCCCCGTCGAGATAATTGATCACGCCGTAACAGTTTGGGCCAAGCATTGGCATATCGCCTGCTGCGGCAACCAAGGCGGCTTGCTTGTCGTTGTCGCCGGTTTCCGTGAACCCTGAAGCGAAGGACACCGCGCCACCAGCCCCCATTGCGGATAGCTCCGTCATCATCTCAACAGAAAGATCACGGTTCACAGCTACGAACGCCGCATCTGGTGCATGGGGCAGGGCCGCGAGGGAGGGATAGGCCCTGCGCCCGGCCACTTCCGCCTTGGTCGGGTGGACGGGCCACACCTCACCGCCGAAGCCCATGGCATCGCAGGCACGCACGGCATTCGCAGCCCACCCGCCGCCAAGCAAAGCGATGGAGCGAGGCCGGAGGAGGCGGGAGAGGTCGCGTGTCATGTGAAAACTGCCGTGTCGGAAAAACTGCGCAACGAGCCTACGCCCCCAATGGCCGCAATAAATCGCGGCTGATAATGTGGCGTTGTATCTCCGACGTGCCGTCCCAGATGCGTTCCACGCGGGCGTCGCGCCAAAAGCGTTCGATGGGGAAGTCATCCATCAGACCCATGCCGCCATAGATTTGCAGGGTGGCATCGGTGACCCGTGCCAGCATCTCTGAAGCATAGACCTTGGCTGAGGCAATTTCCCGGTTGGCGGGAAGGCCCTGATCCAGCCGCCATGCGGCTGACAATGTCAGCCAGTCAGCGGCGTCGATCTCGGTGATCATATCAGCGATTTGAAAACTGACGCCCTGAAACTTGCCGATCTGCTGGCCGAACTGCTCCCGCTCCGCCGCATAATTCAGCGCATAGTCAAAGCACCGCCGCGCGCGGCCCACGGACATGGTGGCGACGGTGATGCGGGTGGCGTAGAGCCATTCGTTCATCACGGCAAAGCCGCTGTCGACCTCCCCCAGAACCTGCGCATCGGGCAGGCGGCAATCGTCAAATTCCAGCACCATGTTCTGGTAACCACGGTGGGAGACGGACTTGTAGCCATCCCGAATGGTGAAACCGGGGTGGCCGCGATCCACAAGGAAAGCGGTGATGCGCTTTTTCGGCCCCTTTGGTGTCTGGTCCTCTCCCGTGGCGATGAAAACGATAATGAAATCAGCATGATCGGCGCCGGAGATAAAGTGCTTTGTACCATTGACGACCCAATCCCCGCCATCACGAACGGCCTGACATTTCATGCCGCGCACATCAGACCCTGCGCCGGGTTCGGTCATCGCCAGGGCGTCCATCCGCTCGCCCCGAACAGCGGGCAGGAGATAGCGTTCAATCTGCTCGCCCTCACAAGCCATCAGGATGTTTTGGGGGCGGCCAAAGAAGTGGTTCAATGCCATGGAACCGCGGCCCAATTCCCGCTCCACCAGTGCAAATTCCACATGGCTCAGCCCGGCACCGCCGACGCTTTCGGGGAAGTTGCAGGCATAGAACCCGAGGTCGATTGTCTTTTGCTTGATGTCCTGCGCGATCTCATGGGGCACTTCGCCCGTGCGTTCCACCAGATCCTCATGCGGGTAGATCTCCTTCTCCACAAAGGAGCGGACGGTGGAGACGATCATGTCCTGTTCATCAGTGAGGCCAAAATTCATGGGTGGTTCCTTGGCATTGGGTTATGGTGACGCGCGGTGATGTATTGAATATCTGAAGAAGGGTCAGCGCGATGCTGCGACAGTTGTTTGCGAAGATATTGGGGATGCTCGCGCTGGCTTTTCCCGGTTTGGGCACTGCGGCGGCGCTGGACGTAACCCTGGCGACCGGGCAATTCGGGTCGTGGGGGGCTTTTGCAGCCGAATGGCGCAGTCACGCCAGCCCGACGCGCGAATGTTATGTGTTGCTCAACAAGCATGTGCAGGGCGCGACGGCGCTCATCCTGACAAGTCGCGTCGCGCTTGATCACCCGCTGCCGGATGTGCCGCGCTTCATGCTGAGCGGGTCTGCCCCGGCGGGCGGCCCTGACTTTGTTGAGCACACCAGCGACATTGCGATGATTTTTGATGACGGTACCGAAGTGCCGTTGGAGGTCGTCAACCGACAGGTTGACCAAGGGGTGCGCTATGTCGATGTGGCTGTGGTGGCAGACCACCTTGCGGCGGCTGTGCTTGGTGTCGGCCAATCGGCCAGAGTGCGTGCACGCGATGGCAACCGCGTTTTCTTTGACGAGGCCGTTGATGGTTTTGCGGAGGCCTACGCGCATATCGCGCCCCACTGCGGGTGGTCGGCTGCGCATGACAGCTGAGGGCGCCATGCCAGACGTGATATGGCTTGCCCTAGGCATCGGGATTAAAGATATGGCCATCAACGGAAAGCGCCTGACCGGAAATACGTTTACCCGCGTCGGAGGCAAGGAATACGGCCATGTTGGCGATGTCTTCGGCATCCACGAAAGTGCGGAGGGAGACGCCCTTGGTGTATCCCGCCCGGATATCCTCCGGTGTGGCGCCCTTGGCCGCCGCCTCCCGCTCTATCACCCCATCCATGCGCGGACCGTTGACGGAGCCGGGGCAGATTGCGTTGGCGCGCACGCCATGCGGCCCCAACTCCATCGCCAAAGTCTTCGCCAGCCCGATCACGGCCCATTTGGAGGCGCAATAGGGTGCCCGGTTGGGGTAGCCGTGCAACCCGGCGGTGGAGGACGTGATAATGATGGAACCCGCGCCCTTTGCCTGCATGGCGGGCGCGGCGTGTTTGGCGAACAGGAATACCGCATCGAGGTTCACCGCCGTACACGCGCGCCAGTCTTCCAGCGAAATGTCAGTGACGGGGGCAGTCGGCCCGGCGGTGCCCGCATTGGCGCACAGAATATCGACGCCGTCGGGCAGGTGTTTTTCAAACAACCGCTTGACCTTGGCCTCATCCGCCACATCAAAACAGGCCCGGCCCCAATGGTCAGGGCACGTATCCAGCGCTTCCCGGCTGGCGTCCACGACCCATACAGTTGCGCCCGCCGCATCGAACGCTTCGGCCATGGCGCGGCCCACGCCAGAGGCGCCGCCGGTGATGAGGGCGGTTTGGTCAGGGGGCAAAGACATTGGCCACCTCCATCTGCTGTTTGCGGAAGAAGCGACGGCGCACAAGGAAGGCCACCATCCCCGCCAGCGCGCCGGCTATTGCATAGGCAAAGGCTTGCGCAGTGGCGGTTTCGAACGCACCCAAAAGTACACTAATACCTCCACTTGTGATCGCGGCGGCGATGGCGCTGCTAAATATGTAGATCCCCAACCCCTTAATTTGGCCCCCGGATTCTTTGCGGTCAAGCAAATTGAGAATCAACGCCATAAGAACCAGCCAAAACAGTAGTGGTGGGATACTTGAGCCGATTACGAAGCCAATCATTGCGGCGGCTTGAGTGCTGCCAGCATTAGAAATCCGATCGTAAATGTTAAGTAAGTATATTGCGCCATTGATCGTCAACATTGCCAAAGGCAAAGATAGGAGCCAACCGGAGAGTACGGCTGGAACCGTTCCGGCAGGAAAGAAACGCCGCTTTTTCACCGCCCTTGCCCCACCGCGCGCCCAGCCCCATCCGGCACTGGCAACCCTTCATGCAACCCCGCAATCTCCACAAGTTTCGCCTCAACCGCAGGCGCAGGCGCACATGCCGCGCGCGTCTCCAAACTCACATGCACCAGCATGTGCTCGCCAGTCGCCAGCAATCGCCCGTCCCCGTGATACATCGAATGGAAGAGGCGCATCTTTTTGCCTTTGCCTTCGATCACCTGCGTTTCCACCCGGATCGGGGCCAGCGCCGCCGCTTCGTCGATATGGCGGATATGCGTCTCGACTGTGAAATAGGAGAGGCCCCCGGCGACGTAGTCCGCATCCGCTCCGATCAGGCGCATGAACGCGTCCGTCGCATCCGCGAAGCACTGCAAATACCGCGCTTCGTTCATGTGGTTGTTATAATCTGTCCAATCCGGCGGCACCGTGCGGTTGACCGTCTCGATGGGTTTGGAGAGGACTTCGGTGGGCTTGGCGGCGCCTTTATCGAACAGCATCCGCTCATAGGCCGCCAGCGTTTTGCCCGCGCCCCAGTCATTGGCTTTCAGGGCCTGCATGATGGCCACGAGGTTATCGTCGCGGATCGCTTCCAAGTCACGCGCCGTCAGGTCGCCGGCCTGCGTGTCGCACTGGTCACCGACCATTTCGACGAATTCATCCGTCAGCTCCGGCACGTCCATCAGCTTGGTCCATGGCCATTTCAAGCAAGGGCCGAACATCGCCAGCATCCCGCGCATCCCCGCTTCGCCGCCCGCGAGGTGGAACGTCTGCATTGTGCCCATCTGCGCCCAGCGCAGGCCCGGGCCAAAGCGGATGGCGGCGTCCAACTCGTCCGCCGTCGCAACGCCGTCTTTCAGCAGCCACAGGGCTTCGCGCCATAGGGCTTCCTGCAAACGGTCTGACAGGAACCCTTCGATTTCGACCCGGCAATGGAGCGGGTGCATCCCAATCTGCGCGTAGAATTCCTTTGCCCATTCAATATGATGCGCGTCGGTCTTCTCCCCCGCGACCAGCTCCACCAAGGGCAGCAAATAGACCGGGTTAAACGGGTGCGCGACGATCAGGCGACCGGGGTGCGCCATCTTGGCCTGCAACTCCGTCGGCATGATACCGGAGGTGGAGGAGGCGATGACAGCGGTGGTGTTTGCGGCCTCTGCCTCAGCATAGACCTTTTGCTTGATGTCGAGGCGTTCTGGCACGCTTTCCACGATCAGGGCGGCACCCGCGACCGCCTCTGCAATCGTGCCGCAGAACGTCACTGCGCCCTTGGTCACGCGCGGTGCCATGGTCAGTTTGGCATAAGCCCGATCCGCCCCGGTAAGCACGGCATTCAGCTTGCGCTCTGCCTCAGGGTCCGGGTCATAAACCGCAACGTCGATTCCGTTTTCGATCAAACGAGCGGCCCAGCCGCCGCCGATAACGCCCCCGCCGATGAGGGCGGCTTTGGTGATGGTCATTTCTGGGTCTCCGAACAATGATAAACGGGCTGCTCATAGCCCTGAACAGAAAGAAGGGCAGGCGCGCCCGGCGTGAAGCGCCAGTGAAAGGTCAATGGCAACGGGTCTTCGCCCCCTATTTCGCAAAGGCCAGCCACGCTGACCTCATGGGGCGCGGTGGAGGCGTTTGCCGGGATGCGTACGCAGGTCACCGCACGATAGCGAATTTCATCACCAGTGACCGTCAGCAGGTTGTTCGCACGAACATCGTCGATACCGCAGCTGGCTTCGGGCGAGAAACGCCACTTGCCGAGCGGATCTTGCACCGGAAGCGCGACACCATGGCCAGCCCCCCCTGTCAGTAAGATGCTACATGCGAACAACCGCGTGATCATTTATTTCGGCATCCGTTTTTCCAACCCGAATTTCGCGCGCACGTCAGCGGGTGTCATCAAGCGTGCACCCATCGGTTCGATGATCGAAACCGCGCGTTTCACAAGATCGCCGTTGGTGGCCAGAACGCCCTTGTCGAGCCAGAGGTTGTCTTCAAGGCCAACGCGTACATGCCCGCCCGCCAGCACAGCGGCCGCGACATAGGCCATCTGGTTCCGGCCAATGGAAAAGGCGCTGAACGTCCAGTCGTTCGGCACGTTGTTCACCATTGCCATGAACGTGTTCAGGTCATCCGGTGCGCCCCACGGCACGCCCATGCACAGCTGAACCAGAACCGGGTCCTTGATGTGGCCGTTTTCGACGAGGTTTTTGGCAAGCCACAGGTGGCCGGTGTCAAACGCCTCAATCTCGATCTGCACGCCGCTTTCCGTCATCAGGCGGGCGCATTCCTCAAGCATCGAAGGGGTGTTGGCCATGATGTAATCGGCTTCGGCAAAGTTCATCGTGCCGCAATCGAGGGTGCAAATCTCCGGGCGGCTGTCGATGACATGCTCCACGCGGTCAAATGCGGGGATCATGTCGGTGCCATCAGCCAGCGGCAGGGGTTTGGATGGTGGGCCGGTGATAATGTCGCCGCCCATGCCAGCCGTCAGGTTGATCACCACATCTGTGTCACTGTCGCGGATACGCTCCACCACTTCGCGGTACAGCTTTGGATCACGCGCCGGGGCACCGGTTTCGGGGTCGCGCACATGGCAATGGGCAATCGCTGCGCCCGCTTTGGCCGCTTCAATCGCGGCGTTGGCGATCTGCTCGGGAGAGCGCGGTACATGCGGGGAGCGATCTTGCGTGCCGCCGCCACCGGTGACAGCGCAGGTAATGAAAACGTCTTTGTTCATAGCGAGGGGCATCGCAATCTCCACTTTGGTGTTTGGAAAAACATGGCTGCGAATCTTTGCTCATGTCATACATTTTCAGAATGAAATGATGCGAAAAGCGATGAAATGATCTTTTCCTCCTCAGATGCGCTGTTGGTGGTGGACCTGCTGGTGCTGCCTGAAACGTCGCTCATGTCGCTGGCGGCTGTGATGGAGCCGATGCGCGGGGCGAACCGGGTCGCGGGGCGCGATCTGTTCCGTTGGCGGCTTTGGTCAGTGGACGGGGCGGTACCTGTTTCGTCCTCCGGCCTGCCAATCGCGGTGGAGGGAAAGTTGGGTGAAAGCCGGGCCGATGCCGTGATCGCGTTTTCATCCTTCAATGTGGATCAATACGGCGCAGCGGCCTTGCCCATCTTGCGGCGCGCGGCCCGCCGGGGTGCCGCAATGGGTGGGGTAGAGGCCGGTTCATGGCTATTGGCACGTGCGGGGCTTTTGGAAGGGCGGCGCGCAACAACCCATTGGGAAGATCTTGATGCCTTTGCGGTGGCCCACCCGGAGGTTGATGTTCGCCCTGACAGGTTTGTGATTGATGGCATGCGGTTCACCACGGGCGGTGCGTCCCCTGCGCTTGATATGATGTTGCACCTGGTGCGGGAGCGCGCGGGCTATGCCATTGCCTTGGATGTGGCTTCGCTGTTCATTTATGATCAGGCACGACCGGCAGAAGAACCACAAGCGCAGGTGTCGCTGGGGCGACTTGGTTGGCGCGCGCCCCGATTGCGCGAGGCCGTAGGTTTGATGGAGGCGCATCTGTCCGACCCAATCTCGATATCTGCATTGGCACGGCAGATTGGCTGTTCAGAACGGCGATTGGGGGAGTTGTTCAAGGAACGATTGGGCGTCAGCCCTTATGCATATTACCTTACGTTGCGGTTGAATGCGGGGCGGCGGTTGGTTTTGGAAAGTCCGCTGATGATGGCTGATATCGCGGCGGAAACCGGGTTTACCTCTGCTTCGGCTTTTGCAAGGGCGTTTCGGGGGCGGTTTGGTGAAAGCCCGGGACATGCACGGCGCAGAGCAGATCGGGGCGCGGCATAGTCTGCAAGGGGCGCTGGTTTCGCGCTGTCTGCGCGGGTAATGAAAGACCAACGCAGGTAAGTGATGAAGGATATCAGGTGGACGTAATCAAGGATATTGAAACGCTTGAAAGCCTTTATGATCAGGCTGTTCCTGCGTCTCTCAGCAAAGTTGCACGCGAGATGACGCCGCACTATCGCCAATGGATAGAGGCATCGCGCTTTGCGGTGCTTACCACTGTTGGCCCCGAAGCCACTGATGGCAGCCCGCGTGGCGACGATGGCCCGGTGGTGCGGATTGCAGATGAAAACACGCTGTTGTTGCCTGATTGGCGGGGAAATAATCGCCTCGATTCACTACGTAACATTGTGGTCGATGGGCGGGTCAGCCTGATGTTCATGGTGCCTGGCTGCGCAAATGTCGTGCGTGTGAATGGGAACGCGGTGCTGAGCGCCGATGAAACCTTGACCAATTCGTTTGCCAAGAATGGCAAGGCCCCCAAGACCGTAATCGTGATCACGATCGGGGAGATGTATTTTCAATGCGCCAAGGCGATCATGCGCTCGAAGATCTGGTCGGGCATTGATGAAAGTGATGGGTTGCCCAGTGCGGGTGATTTCATCAAGGAATTCAAAGCCGGGTTCGATGGCGCGGCCTATGATGAAGGCTATGCCGAATATGCCAAGCCACGTATGTGGTGATCTATAAAAGAGCGGCCTGCACGTCTTTTGTCCAGCCGATGTGCAGTGCGCCATCTGCCTCAATGACGGGCCGTTTCAGCAAGGTAGGGTTGGCAAGGATCAGCGCCACGGCACCCGTTTTGGTGTCTGCGGCGGCGCGTTGATCTTCATCCAGGCCGCGCCAGGTGGTTGACCGCTTGTTCACCACAGCATCAGGCCCAGCCGTTTCAATCCAGTCGTTCAGTTTCGCGGCATCAATCCCGTCAGCACGAACGTCGACAACCTCCGGCGTGTGGCCAGCGGCGGTCAGGGCCTTGATCGCTTTCTTGCAGGTGTCGCATGTTTTCAGGCTGTGAATGATCATATCGGTGTCTCGTTTACGTCCGTGTCTCGTTTACGGCGGTCAGAAAATGGGTCAGGTCGTCGGTTGCTGCATCCGCGTCGTGGGGGGCATCGTTTTCTGTCACCCATAGGGTGCGCATTCCCATCGCGGCGGGCGCGGCCAGATTGCGCAGATCGTCTTCGACCATCGCGGCCCCCTGAGCGGTAAGGCCGTCGAGCGCGAAAACCTGCTCAAAAGCGGCTTGTTCCGGTTTGGGACGATAGCTGGCATCCTCTACCCCATAACGGGCATCGAACAACCCGGTGAGGCCGCGCGCGGCCAGAACATTATCCGCATGTTGGCGCGACCCATTGGTGTAAACGATCTTGCGACCAGGCAGGGCGGCGATGGCCTCAATCAGCACGGCATCATGGCGCAAGTGCGAAAGGTCAATGTCATGCACCGCGTCGAGGTAGGGTTCCGGGTCAAGCGCATGGCATTGCATCAACCCTGCCAGCGTCGTGCCATAAGTGCGCCAATACAATCCGCGGAGACGATCAGCCTCAGCCGCATCAACGCCGAGCGTACGGCTGACGTAATCGGTCATTTTAACTTCGATTTGGTCAAACAAGCGCACAGACGCCGGATAAAGCGTGTTGTCGAGGTCAAAGACCCAAGTGTGAACATCATGGAATTTGTAATGAGGCATGGTGAAAACCGGGATAACGGAATAACTGAGGGAAAGGCAATAAGGAGCAGTAAGATGGCGGGCAAAGACGATTGGATTGGCAAGGTGGGCCGCGAATGGGCGCGCAAGGCTGACGTAATGGATTTGATGCTGGGGCCGTTCGGTGTGGCTGCACGCGAAGCCTTGGGCGATGTCGCTGACAAACGAGTGCTGGACCTTGGCTGCGGCGGCGGGCAAAGCAGTTTTGAATTGCTCGAAGCGGGGGCGGAGGTTGTCGGCGTTGACGTTTCGCCCGAGTTGATCGAATTGGCCGAAACCCGGCGTGCGGGGCGCGATATTGCCTTTCATTGTGAAGATGCCGCTGAGGCAACCTTTGATGCGCCATTTGATGCGTTGTATTCACGGTTTGGTGCGATGTTCTTCGCTGACACGGCGGCGGCGTTTTCCAACCTGCGGAAGGGGATGAAACCGGGCGCGGACATGTCGATCGTTTGCTGGCGCGCCGCCCGCGAAAACGACTGGGCGATGGCACCGATGAAAGCTGCGCGTGATTTGCTACCGCCTGTGCCCAAGGGTGACCCGCTGGCCCCCGGTCCTTTTGCATGGGCTGACCCGGAGGCAAGTTTTGCCCCGGCGCTGGAGGCTGCGGGCTGGTCTGATGTTTCATGGGGGCCTGTCGATCTCCAGATCATCATGGGCGCGGGGATCGAGGGGGATCCGGTGGATGCCGCCACCCATTTCTGTATGCGCATTGGCCCCCTCGCAGGGCGGTTGCGCGGGTTGGAGGACGAACTGAAATCCACAATCGAACAACGCGTCAGGGAAGCCATGACCGATCGTTTGTCGGACGGCGCGGTGCGTGTGAATGGCGCGTGCTGGTTGATTTCAGGCCGCGCATAGGCGCGGGGCCAGCGCCTGTGCACCACAGCAACTAACGCCTTGAAATGCCGTGTGGTCGTGATCATCTCGCAAAAAGGGTCAGCGGCAAAATAATTCGCGCTGGCCCAATCGCGACCGCTTTCTGAATCACATTTCAGTCGATATGCTTAATACCTCGCAATCGGAGAACCCGGCACCATGCAGACATTCGTTCGCGGCCGTTATGAAGCCCGGCTTGCCGCCGGACCTTCTGACATGGCTGCGGCACATGCGCTTCGGGCGCGTGTTTTTCGGGGCGATGATGCCAAAGCGGACGCGGATCATATCGACCCTTGTTGCGAGCATATGGTGGTTCGGGATCGGGAAGCAGACGTGGTCGTCTGCTGTTTTCGGCTGATGCCGCTGAAGACCGGGGCAGAAATTGATCGCACGTATTCGGCGCAATACTATGACCTTGAAACGCTGCGCGACTATCCGCACCCGATGGTGGAGATGGGGCGGTTCTGCGTTCACCCAGACCATAGTGACCCCGAAATCCTTCGCGTGGCATGGGGCGCAATGACCGCCTATGTCGATGAATTTGGTGTGCAGATGCTGTTTGGATGCTCGTCCTTTCCGGGCACGGAAGGGGAGGCGCATATGGAGGCTTTTGCATTGTTGAAAGCGCGCCATTTGGCACCGTTACGGTGGCTGCCAAAGGTAAAGGCACCACGGGTGTTTCCATTTGCCAAGAAACTTGGCGTAACAACGCCCGATGTGAAGCAGGCCGTTAGCCGTATGCCGCCGCTGTTGCGCACCTATCTGGCGATGGGCGGTTGGGTGAGCGATCATGCGGTGGTCGATAATGACCTCGGCACCCTGCACGTATTCACAGGCGTAGAGATCAACCGCATCCCGCCATCTCGGGCGCGGATGTTACGGGCAGGCTGAACAAATGCCGGGTGTGGTACTGGGGAACGCTTGCCCCTCTCAGGGAAAAACCACCGGATCATCCCCGTCTTTCCATTGGGGGTATTTTGTCATCACGGCCAGAAATTCTGGCGATTCCAGAAAACGCGACAGCCATGCCTGTAGTTTCGGCCAAGGCTGTGCATCGAACCACGTCTTGTCGATAAAGGCGAACTGACGGATGAACGGCAGAATGGCAAAGTCCGCCAGTGTCGGGCGATCAAAAAGCCATTCGTCAAGCGTTGTTTCAAGCTCGGTCAGGATGGTGGCTGCATCGTTGCGGTGCTGTAAGGGGTCTTCGCCCGGGTAGCGTGTGCCGTATTTCGTGCGGTCAAGCGCGTGTTTGAACGGCCCATCGATGCGCGCAATCCATTCGCGCGCGTTCTTGGGCATGTTGAGCCACCCTGCGGGGTCATGGCGGGCAAGTACCCATTCCATGATGTCGAGGCTTTCGTCGAGAACGGTTTCCCCCGTTATCAGGCACGGCACCGTCGCGCTTGGGGAAGCTGCCAGAAACGCCGCTGGTTTATCGCGCAAGACAACTTCCCGCAGTTCCACGTTTTGCCCGGCGGCGCGAAGGGCAAGGCGCGCACGGATGGCATAGGGACAGCGGCGAAAGGAATAGAGTATCGGCATCATCACTGGTTCACCAATCGGGTCGATTTTCGGCGCATTCACTCTTCCTGCGCCAACCCTTCGAGCTGCAATTCGAAACCGTTCTGAATGTGCGCGGTGAAGGTCTCCAACGCGATACCTTTGTCGCCTGTCTCGATGGCTTCAAGCAGGCTCATATGGTCGCCCAGTGACTTGGACAGGTCCACGTTCTCGATCGCGGCGAAAATCTGAAACGAAACCGCGCGGTTCCAGATGCTGTCAAACATGTCGAGCAGATACCGATTGTTCACCAATTCCACGAACTTGCGATGAATTTTTCGGTTAGCTTCAAAATAGTCACGTACCGACGTGGAGGAGATATTTTCCTCGGTTTCGATGGTGTGGCGCAATACGGCGTTGTTTTGCGGGTCATTGTGGTGGGCAAGAATACGCGCGGCCTGACCTTCGATCGCGGCACGTGCCTGATACAATTCCTTCACCTCATTTTCGGTCATCTGGTAAAGCACAAAGCCACCGCGTGGCGACGTCGCGAGAACACCTTCCTGTTCCAGTCGTAGCAAAGCCTCCCGTATGGGGGTTCGGCTGATCTGGAGTTCTGCGGCCAGGCGTTCCTGCACCAGTCGGTCATCAACACTGATGTCGCCGTCCATGATCGCACTCAGCAGCTGGTCATAGACCTCATCCGCCAATCTGCGCCTATCTGCCTTAATGCTTTTCAGGGCCATTTTTGGCCTCCTTATCGACCGATCCAGCGGCCTTCTGCACCCTCACGGTGGAAATTTCAACTTGCCCGCATTTTGGATACTGTATACAGAATACATGAAACAGGGAGGAATGCCAGTGTGCGGAATCGCAGGTAGAATTCTGAACGCCCCCGGCAAGGTTGGGCATGATCTGGTGGAGCTGATGGATGCGCAAGAGCATCGCGGTGCTGACAGTACAGGTTTCGCAATTTATGGCGAACCGGTGGAAAACGGATATATTCTGCGCGGCATGGGGTTCAACAAGGACCGCATCGACGCGGACATGGCAGATTTCCGCGACACGCTTCAGGCGCATGGTGCCGATTGGCTGTCTGAGCCAACATTCGTAACGGATGAGAACGCTCATTACTGTATGCGCGCCGTGATTTCGGAGCCCAAAGACCTTGCCCGCTGGGTTGGGGATGCAGACCGTATGACAGACCGGTTTGAAGTGCAGTCATGCGGGAAATCGCTTGAAATTATCAAAGACACTGGGGGTTCCTCGGCGGTTGCTGACAAACATGGCGTGCGCGATATGATCGGCACACACGGCCTTGGCCATGCGCGGCTCGCAACTGAAAGCAGCGTGCTTCCGAATGCGTCCCACCCGTTTTGGGCGCGGCCATTCTCGGATGTGGCGATCGTACACAACGGCCAGATCACCGACTATTTCACATGGCGTGAAAAGCTGGAGCGACAGGGCTATCGCTTCCTGACCGGGAACGATAGCGAGTTGATTGCGGTTTGGGTGTCTGACCAGATGAAAAAGGGCCTGACGATTGAACAGGCACTGAAACTCTCCATCAAATCCATCGATGGTGTGTTCACTTACATGATCGCGCGCCCCGAAGGCATCGGCTTTGCCAAGGATCGGTTTGCCATGAAGCCCATCGTGGCCATCGAGCAGAACGGCGAACTGGCCGCCGCGACGGAGGAGCAGGCCGTGCGCCGGGTCTTCGCGGATGAATGCGATGTGATCAACTATGACGGCCCCTCGCTGACCGGGATTTGGGGCGTTGGCAACCGGAGCATCGCAGCATGACGACGATTGACGTAGGTAAACGGCACATCCGCGAGATTAATCAGGATATGCAGGCGGCCTTGGCGCGCGGCGAAAAGGTCAATGTGACCAACACTCTGTCGCGCCATAACCTTGGTGTGGGGCTTCCCAAAGAAGGTGAAATGCACTTCGAAGGTTCGGTCGGGTATTTCTGCGGTGGCCTGAACACGGGCACCAAGATCAATATCGAGCGCAATGCCGGTTGGGCATTGGGCGAAGGCATGTCAGACGGCCATATCACCGTCGGTGGCTATGCGGGCATGTCATGCGGCGCGGCGATGACGGGCGGATTGATCCATGTGAAGGGCGACACTGGCCCCCGCTGCGGTGTGGCGATGAAGGCCGGAACCATCGTTGTCGAAGGCAAGATTGGCTATCAATCTGGCTTTATGGCTCATTCTGGCAAGATCATTGCGCTGGGCGGGGCGGGGGAATCCTGCGCTGATGCGCTGTGGGAAGGTGAGGTTTGGGTGGCAGGCCCTGTCGATAGCCTCGGCGTGGATGTCAAAGTTATCGAACCAACTGCTGAGGAAGTGGCAGAGGTTGATGCTATCCTGGACCCACTCGGCCTGAAAGACACATCGCGTGAGTGGCGCAAAATGATCTCCGGCCAACGCCTTTGGTATTTCGAAAGCCGCGATGCCAGCGCGTGGTTGATGATTTGACCCCACACATCATTCCGCCGTGCCCGGCTCTGGTCCGGGCTCCCAGATTTTGCGCGCTGATCAGCGCCGCCGTAGCCGATAAGGGAACCACCCGATGAGCGACGAGAAAAAAGCACAATACGAATACCCGTTCGAAATGGCCTCTGAAGAGGAAATCAAATTTGGGGAGGGCGCGATTGATGGCCGCCCGGCGGGTGTTCCGTCTTCCTACGCCACGGGCGGGTCAACCCGTTGGACCCCCGAAGCGATCTCAGAGGTTCACGCCCTTGCGCAGTTGGGCCGGTATCAGGTGCGTGGTTACAACACCTTCAACAAGCAGATGCCGACCTTCGATGACCTGACCTTCGTGCCGGCGACGATGACGCGACTGCCGCTAGAAGGGTACCGCGAAAGCTGCGACACCACGACCATTCTTGGTGGAGGGCGGGGGCTGGTCGAAAAGCCGCTCGAATTGAAAATCCCGATCTATATCGCCTCCATGTCGTTTGGTGCCCTGAGCGCCCCGGCAAAAGCGTCTCTCGGGTACGGCGCTTCGCGCGTTGGCACAATGACATGCACCGGCGAAGGTGGCATGTTGGAGGAGGAGCGCGAAGCCTCCAAAACGCTTCTTTATCAAATGTCACCAGCACGTTACGGCATTGACCTTGACCACCTTCGCCGCGCTGATGCGCTTGAAATTGTGGTCGGGCAGGGCGCGAAGCCCGGCACGGGCGGGTTGTTGCTCGGCATGAAGGTTTCGCCGCGCATCTCGAAAATGCGCACCTTGCCAGAGGGGGTCGATCAACGCTCCACCATCCGTCACCCGGATTTTCTGGGCGCGGATGATCTTGCGGTCAAGATCGAGGAATTGCGCATCGCAACCAACTATCAGGTGCCAATTTTCATCAAGATGGGTGCCACACGCCCGCGTTTTGATGTGGCCGTGGCGGCCAAGGCGGGCGCGGATGTGGTTGTCGTCGATGGCGCAGAGGGCGGCACCGGGGCGTCACCCGAACTTTTGCTGAACCATACGGGCATTCCTACCATGTCGGCCATTCGCGCCGCGCGTGAGGCGTTGGATGAATGCGGCATGTCGGGCAAGGTTTCGCTGGTTGCGGCGGGCGGTATACGCTCTGGCGTTGATGCCGCGAAATGCATTGCGCTGGGCGCTGATGCTGTGATGATTGGTAATGCAGCGATGGTCGCGCTTGGCTGTAACTCCCCCCGATATGAAGAAGACTATGCCAAGCTCGGCACGTCGCCGGGCGCGTGTCATCACTGCCATACGGGCCTTTGCCCGGTGGGCATCGCAACGCAGGATGAAGAGTTGCAAAAGCGCATGAACCCCGCAGCAGGGGCAGAGCGTATCGCGCGATACCTGACGGCAATGACAATGGAGATCACGGCGCTCGCCAAAGCATGCGGAAAATCTTCGGTTCACAATCTGGAGGTTGAAGACCTTCGCGCGCTCAGCTTTGAAGCCTCTGCCTTTACGGGCGTGAAAATGGCGGGGATTGATCGCGCTTACGAGTGGTGACTTTTGGCGTTTGGTGATTGGCGTCAGGCCAAAGTCACCTATCGCTGCCTGAAAATGTGGGCGCGGGGATGATCAGCTGATCTTGCCGCGCCCTTCTTGTTGTTTGGGGGATGCTCGTCAGCGCAGAAGGTCTTGGGCGTCTGCCCACATTTCAGCGACGATATCTGCTGCCGGTACAGCGCGCGCCATGCCGGCAGATTGCCCGGCCCAGGCCTGCATGCGCTGCACATCTCCATCATTCGCCGCTGTTTTTCGCATCGCCCCCGTGAGGGCGCGTTGCACGGGGTAGGGCGCGGGCTTTGGCGCGTCGGGGGCACGGGCTGCTTCCGTATAATCAGTGCGAAGGCTGCGCCCGAGGCGGCCGGAAAAGGCGCGTGTTGGCACGGTGTCTTCGGGGGCACGCCCCGCCAGAGCGTCAGCCCACGCGGGGGCGGTTTCCGCCTCTGGCGCGCGGAGCAGCGCGGTCCCTACCTGTACCGCCGATGCACCAAGAAGGAGCGCCGCCGCCACGCCGCGCCCATCCGCAATGCCGCCCGTGGCAACCACGGGTACATCCACCGCATCGACCACCGCAGGCAACAGCGAAAACAAGCCCACCATCGCGGTTTCCGCTGCGCTGGCTTCAAATGCGCCGCGATGGCCACCGGCCTCTGATCCTTGTGCGACGATCACATCGGCCCCGGCCTCCGCGGCCAAGCGTGCCTCGGCAACGGTGGTGACGGTGGCGTACCATTTGATGCCCCGGTCTTTCATCCGTGCGACAAATTCGGGCGGATAAAGCCCCATGATGGACGATATGCTTGATGGGCCAGCTTCCAGCATCGCTTCGCATTGCGCGGCAAAATCAGGCAACGGCACATCGGGTGCATCGGGATCAGGTGCAGGCCCCCAGCCGCTGAGGAATTCGCGGATGCTTGCCTCGGCAACCGGGTCACGTGGCGCAGCGGGGTCCGGTATCCACATGTTGATTTGATAAGATCCGTTTGAACGCGCGCGATAGCCTGCGGCCCAGTCCCTTATCGCGTCTGGCTCCATCAACAACGCACCACAAGCCCCCATGCCCCCGGCATTGGCGACAGCAGCGGCCAGCGGGGCAGGGCACGCGCCTGCCATCGGGGCCATCAATATGGGAATGCGCAGGCCAAAACGGGCGCAGAACTCGGCGGAGCGGGCAAGGGCGGTCTGGGACATATTGCGGGCCTTTCTAGCAAGGCCCCTAGATAGCCATGCCTTTGAACGACAGGCCATCAAAATCCGGCTCGGCACATAAGCGGCTGTTCCGCGCGTCACTGAAGGGCGCTGACCGCAGGGCGCATTATGCTGCTGTTTCCTAAAAACCTCGCTAGCGCATATTTCGAATGCCTGCGGCACAAAAGGTTGTCAGGCGCGTTAATTCACCGCCATCGCCTTCGCGTCCCTTACCGAGTGCATGAATGCGCCACCGGGCGCTCAATACGGACAACATGGCCGAGACCGAAAAGACAAACCCCGCTGCAATGGTGTCGTGGCGCTGTTCGGGCGCAGCGGCACAGATTTCGGCAATAAAGGCCTTTGCTGTTGGATCAAAGTGAAGTTCCGTCAGGTCGCGCCAGCGTTCATCTGCCGAGACATGGGCAACAAGGCGCGCATAACTGCGCCATTGTTCGTCTTTGTTGGCGAGGGTCAGAAAGGGCTCGAAAAACGCATCCAGAATACCTTCGAGGGTTGGCGTCTGGTCTTGTTTGGCCGCGGACAGTGCTGCAAGCCGCAAATGGGCGAGATCGGCGGCGCGGCGGGCAATGACCTGACGAAACAGTGCCTCTTTGCCTCCGCCGTGATGGTGGATCAGGCTGATCGGTTCGCCCGAACTGGCAGCAATGTCACGGATCGTGGACCCATCGAACCCCTTGCGCGCAAAGACGGTTTCGGCTGCGTCCAGAATACGCGCCTTTGTGGCAAGGGCACGTTCCGACGGCGCGCGTTTTCGGGCCGGGGGGGCTGTGCTTGCCGATGGGACTTTGCTTGAGCGGGTCATATGCGCAGCTTGCATTATATTGAACATATGTTCAATGTAGCAAAAAGGGGAGGCGAGTTATGACAGATACGCGTGAACAATTTGCGCTGATCGGTGCCGGGCCAATGGGCTTAGCCACCGCAAAACTGATGTCGGAGCTGGGCGTTGCCTTTCAGGGGTTTGAGCTGCACAGCGATGTTGGCGGGCTGTGGGACATAGATGCCCCGCTGTCGACAATGTACGAAAGCGCGCATCTGATCTCCTCCAAACGGATGACGGAATTTGCTGATTTTCCGATGGGGGATGACGTTGCCGAATATCCCTCTCACCGCGAATTGCGCCAGTATTTCCGCGATTTCGCAAGCCATTTCGGCCTCTATCACCATTATCGTTTTGAGAGCGAAGTATTGAATTGTGAGCCTTTGGGCGACAGTGGCTCTGGCTGGCGCGTTACGTGGCGTGATGCGGACGGGACGCATAGCGCAGAGTTCGCGGGGGTTATGATTGCCAATGGCACCCTGTCGACACCGAACCTGCCGACCTTTGAAGGGGACTTCGCGGGCGAGGTCATCCACGCCGCTGAGTATAAATCAGCCAGCCAGTTTGACGGCAAACGTGTTCTGGTCGTGGGGGCGGGGAATTCGGGCTGTGATATTGCGGTCGATGCCATACATCACGGCACCCGTTGCGACCTGTCGATGCGGCGGGGGTATTACTTTGTGCCCAAATATGTCTTTGGGCGCCCCGCCGATACCATGGGCGGAGCCGTCAAATTGCCGATGTGGCTGAAACGCCGGGTCGATGGGATGATCCTGAAGTGGTTTGTGGGTAACCCGCAAAAATACGGGTTCCCCAAGCCTGATTACAAACTCTACGAAAGTCACCCCATCGTAAATTCGCTGGTGCTGTATCACGCGGGCCATGGCGATTTGAAAGTGCGGCCCGATATTGCGCGACTGGACGGACATACCGCGCATTTCACCGATGGCACCTCCTCTGAATATGACATGATCCTGACGGCAACGGGCTATCAGCTGGATTACCCGTTCATCGAAAATGCGCATCTGAACTGGCAGGGCGATGCCCCGCATTTGTTTTTGAATGCCATGCACCCAACGCGTGATGATTTGTTCGTCTTGGGTATGGTGGAGGCCGCCGGCCTTGGTTGGCAAGGGCGGCATGAACAGGCCGAAATGGTCGTGCGTTATATCGTTGGGCTGCGCGATGGGGGGCTTGCCGCCAAACATCTTCAGTCTGAAAAGGCAGATGGATTCAAGCGCGCAACGGGGGGGATGAATTATCTCGATCTGCCCCGAATGGCCTATTACGTGGACAAAGCGACATATCGCGATGCTGTTTGCCAGTGGATTGAGGCATTGCGTGCTGGTCGCAGGGGGAAAGCGGCATGATTGATGACGTCACTCTGAATTTCAGCCCTGCGTCATTGCATTTGTTGAACGGGATTCTGGCGATTGTGATGTTTTCCATCGCGATTGATCTTTCACCCCGTGATTTTCGGGCGTTGCTTCGGGCACCCAAACCCTTGATAGCGGGGTTGGCCTCGCAGTTTATTGCGCTGCCGACGCTGACGTTCCTTTTGGTGTTGTTGACGGAGCCACGCGCCTCTGTCGCGCTTGGGCTGATGTTGGTAGCGGCTTGTCCGGGGGGGAATATCTCCAATTTCATCACCCACCGCGCGGGCGGGAATGCGGCGCTTTCGGTTTCCATGACGGCCTTTGCCACTGTGGGCGCGATTTTTCTGACACCGCTGAACATTGCGTTTTGGGGGAGCATGTATGAACCCACGCGTGCGATCCTCCAACGCACGGAAATAGATCCGGTATCGGTGGCCATTACCGTCGGTTTCATGCTGATCTTGCCATTGATGCTCGGGGTAACGCTGAACGTACGTCGGCCGGAGATGGCCGCAAAACTCCGCCGACCACTGCAAATGTTGTCCATGGCGATTTTTGTCATGTTTATCATTCTCGCCCTTGCCGCGAACTGGTCATTTTTTCTCGATCTGGCGGGCACGGTAGCGGGGCTTGTGATCGCCCATAATGCCGTTGCGCTTGCAGCGGGGTTCGCTATTGCGACCACATTGGGTTTGACGGCTTTTGACCGGCGCGCTGTGACGATCGAGACGGGTATTCAGAACTCTGGCCTTGGCCTTGTGCTGATCTTTGGCTTTTTCGGTGGTTTGGGGGGCATGGCCGTGGTCGCGGCTTTCTGGGGCATTTGGCATGCGATTTCCGGGCTGACATTGGCGGTGCTCTGGGCGCGGCACCCGGCACCGAGATGACCCACATTCTGATCACAGGGGCAGCTGGCCTGGTCGGGCGGGCGCTGGTTGAAAAACTTGGCGCGTGTCGCGTGACGGCAACGGATATTCGCCAAGGTGATTTACCGCGAAATGTTGCATTCGAACGGATGGATGTGACGGGGGATGACCCTGACCGCATCATCGGTGACCTCAAGCCTGATGTGGTGGTGCACCTTGCTTCCATCGTCACACCGCCGCCGGTTATGGCGCGTGAAACCGCCTTTGCAGTGGATGTGACAGGCACGGAAAATGTGTTGAACGCGGCAATCAAGCATGGCGTTGGCCGGATTGTGGTGACGAGTTCCGGCGCGGCCTATGGCTATCATGCTGATAACCCTGTTCCCTTGCGTGAGACGGACCCCTGCCGTGGCAACCCGGAGTTTGCCTATGCGGACCATAAACGGCGGGTGGAGGAAATCTTGGCAAATGCCCGAACGACTGCGCCGCAGTTGCAGCAGGTCGTGCTGCGGGTCGGCACTGTGCTCGGGGCGGGGACGGCAAACCAGATAACCGCCTTGTTTCACAAACCCCGCCTGCTGGCAGTGCAGGGGGCAGACAGCCCGTTTGTGTTTATCTGGACCGAAGACCTCGCGCGCATTCTTTTACGCGCCGCAACCGATGGCCCGCCGGGGGTTTTCAACGTCGCTGGCGATGGCGCGCTTAGCGTCGATGATCTGGCAAAAGCGATGGGCAAGCCTGTGCTCAGACTGCCTGCATGGGTGTTGAAGACGGCGCTGGCGATCGCGCGACCTTGGGGTTTGACCCAATACGGACCGGAGCAAGTGCGGTTTCTGCAGTATCGCCCAGTGCTTAACAATGATGCACTGAAAACCGATTTTGGGTACATGCCAGAGAAATCATCAGCGGCGGTGTTCGACCTGTGGCGGCGGAGTATGGGCTTGTGAAAACAGCGATAATCTCGGGTGGAAATGGCGGCCTGGGCCGCGCCATGGCATCCGGCCTGCAGGCCCGGGGCTGGCACACCGTTTTGCTGGATATTAATGTGGATGGGCTGGAGGAAAATGCGCTGCAAACGCCTGTAAAGGTTGATTTGACTGATGCGGACGATCTGGCGCGGGCCGCGGCAGTGGTTCTGGCGGACCGCACCAGCATTGATCTGGTGGTTTATAATGCGGGTGTATCTGCGATTGCCGCCTTCGAAGACCAAAGCGAAACGGGGCACCGCCGTGTGTTTGAGATAAACTACTGGGCGGCCACGGCGATGGCCCGCACTTTCCTGACCGCATTACGCCAAAGTCAGGGCGTGCATCTCGCGATTTCATCGGTGGCCGGGTTTTCACCGCTTTATCACCGGACCGCTTATGCAGCGTCCAAACATGCCATGCAGGGGTTTTTCACCTCGTTGAGATCGGAAGAGGCATGCCACGGCGTGCGTTGTCTGATCGCTGCCCCAAGTTTCGTGGCGACGAATTTGGGTGCCTCGCAACGTACCGCAGAGGGGCTTGTGCGCCCCGGTTCGGCACCTGACGGCGTTGATTACATGACCCCGGCTGCGGCGGCGGAGGTGATATTGAAAGGGTTGGACAAAGGACAGGATTTCATCCCCGTGGGCCGCATTGCGCGCCTTGCCTATTGGGTCAACCGAATTTCACCGCGTTTGTTCGAGCACCTCATGCGCCGCAACATCAAGCCTGAATGACAATGACTGTCAAAACCCCCGCTCAAGCACCCCAAGGGGCGGTAGCGCAACAATCAAATATTATACAGGTGAAAGGGTTAACCCGGAATCAATCCGGCCTAAAGTAGCCCAAAGGGCGGTAGGCCAAAACAGAAGTGAAGCAGATGAAAGGGTTAACCCCGAACCAAACCGGCCTAAAGCAGCCCAAAGGGCGATAGGCCAAATTCGGAGTGGTGCCCGCTGCCGGACTCGAACCGGCACGATCTAGGATCGAGGGATTTTAAGTCCCTTGTGTCTACCAATTCCACCAAGCGGGCGATGTGTTGGTTTGGCGGACCATAAGTGTATGCGCGGCCCGGGAAAAGGCGTTACATTGCATGTTAACCCGCTTTCGGGCATTTTTTTGCGACCAGTGAAATTGAAATGGGGAATCACCCAATGGCGCGGCCCATTATTGGCGTTTCTGCGAACCACATGCTCTTCAATGAAACCTATCGCACACAGGCGACGGGGGAGCGGAATATCTCTGCTGTGGCTGATGTTGCGGGGTGTATGGCGATGGTTATCCCTGCGATGCCCTCTGCTGCGACGGTCGAGGAATTGATGGGCATTCTCGACGGTGTGCTGCTGACCGGCGCGCGCCCGAATGTTCACCCGTCCTATTACGGCCATGAGGAGACGGAGGGGCATGGCCCGTTCGACACCAACCGTGACGAGGTGACATTGCCCCTGATCCGTGCTGCTGTGGCTGCGGGTATGCCGGTGCTTGGCGTCTGTCGCGGCATTCAGGAAATCAATGTTGCTTTTGGTGGAACACTGCACCCGGAGGTCCGTGACCTGCCGGGCCGCATGAACCATCGAATGCCGCCCAATGAAACGGACCTTGATATCATTTTCAAGAAACGCCACGCGGTAAAGCTCACCAAGGGGGGCTATTGCCAGCGGTTGTTTGGTGCTGATGAAGTGATCACCAATTCCCTGCATGGGCAGGCTGTGATTGATTGTGGTGAGGGGCTTGTTGTGGATGGTGTCGCCGAAGATGGCACCATCGAAGCCATCACCATGCCGAATGCACCGGGGTTTGTACTGGGCGTCCAATGGCACGCTGAATATGACCCGCAGACAGACGATGTGAATAACGCTGTTTTCCGCGCTTTTGGGGAGGCGGCACGGTCGTGGCGTCGGCAGCGCGCGGCCTGATACCCTTGGGGGTATGAGACGGGCGATGCAGTACCGTGTCGTACATGGGCTGTTTCGGTTCAGGGCTGTTTGGTTATCAACTTGATGCATAAGGGCTGGTGCGTTGCGCCGGCCCTTATGCCTTTTGATCAATATGCCTGCACCGTCACGTCGGCACCATTAGGCTGGTGGTGTTTCTTCGATGTCGGTCACGGCGATATCGCTCAGTGCTTGTTTCAACGCTGTTACACCTGTTTCCAGCGTGGCCCGATCTGCCCCCCGCACCACGAGTGTGACGCCCACGGCGCCGCCGCGAAAAAAGGGATAGGATCCGAAACTCAGCATTGGGAACGCCGTTGCGACCTCCCCCAGCGGTTTGGCCAGTGTGCCCTCCGGCGCTGCGACGCGCAAAGCCCAGCTAAGTATGGGGGCACCGCCACGCAGAGTGGGGCGAATTTCCTCCACCATCGCCTGAAAGACGGCTGGCACCCCCGCCATGACATGCACATTGCCGAGGATAAATCCGGGTGCCTGACTAACCGGGTTCAGGATCAGTTTTGCACCATCAGGGATGCGGGCCATACGCAGGCGCGCCTCGTTGATTTCGCCCTTCTTGTAAAAGGCTTCCAAAATTGCGCGTGCATCGTCACGCACATCGATTGGAGTATCGAAAGCGGCGGCAACGCAATCAGCCGTTATATCATCATGGGTGGGGCCGATGCCGCCTGAGGTAAACACATAATCGTAAGATGCGCTCAGGGCGCGCACTGCATCAATGATTGCGCCGCTATGGTCGGCAACGACGCGCATTTCCTGCAAATCCACGCCCGTTTCGGTCAGAACCTTGGCAAGGTGCCAGCCATTACCCTCGCGGGTGCGCCCGGAGAGAACCTCGTCGCCAATGATAAGCATCGCCGCCGTTGGCTGTGTGGTGGTGGTGGTGGTGTCAGACATGACGTCTCCTTGAGTTTGATCCGTGGGCGGGGTAGGCGGGGCCATGGAATTTCCCCGGCCCTTGATACCTGCAACGCTGATCAAGCGATATAAGCGTTTTCTGGCTGACGTCGAGTTGGCAGACGGCACAGTTGTGACCGCCCATTGCGCGAACCCCGGTGCCATGACGGGGTTAAAGGCCGCAGGCCTGAAAGTGTGGCTGGAACCGAACGATGACCCCAAGCGAAAGCTGAAATTCAGTTGGAAACTGGCGGAGATTTCGGGCGACGATGGCTCTGCATGGGTGGGCATTGATACCAGCTTGCCCAATAAGGTTGTGGGGGAGGCATTGGCCGCCCGTGCCGTCCCTGAACTGGCACATTATTCAGGCGTGCGAGCAGAGGTAAAATACGGCTTGAACTCTCGCATCGACTTTCTGTTAACCGAAACAGGCTATCCTGATTGTTATGTAGAGGTGAAGAACGCACATCTTCGTCGGTCGGGGCGCTGGGCTGAATTTCCCGATAGTGTGACAAAGCGTGGTGCAAAGCATCTTGGCGAAATGGCTGAGATGGTGCGCGCAGGTGCGCGCGCAGTTACGCTTTTTCTGGTTCAGAGAGATGATTGCGATGGTTTTCGCCTTGCCGGCGATATCGACCCGGCCTATGCCGCCGCCACCAGAATGGCAAAGGATGCGGGTGTGGAAACCATCGTATACGGCACTCTGATAAACACATCTGGTGTCACCCTTGGCGCAGCAATGCGACTGGGTGAAGCCTTTATGGGTGATACCCAACCAGATAACCTTGATTGAAACCAGATTCGCCCTTCCTATATGCGGTGGGGAAAAAGGAATATGATCGTGGATAAGAACGCGCGCACTGACAGAACACCTGAAGGCATCAAGTTACACACGCCTGAGGACTTTGAGGGCATGCGCGCCGCTGGTCGCCTTGCGGCAGAAACACTTGATATGATTTCTGAGCATGTCGTGCCCGGTGTCACGACTGAGGCACTCGATGACCTCATTCATGCGTTTATGATCGACCATAACGCGAAGCCGGCAACGCTTGGGTATCGCGGGTTTCCCAAATCCAGCTGCATTTCAATCAACCATGTCGTTTGTCACGGGATACCGGGCCCACGCGTGTTGAAGAACGGTGATGTTCTTAACATTGACGTGACCGTTATTCTGGACGGCTGGTATGGTGACACGAGCCGTATGTATGTGGCCGGCAAACCCAACCGCAAGACCGAACGCTTGGTGGATATCACGCACGAAGCCCTGATGCGCGGCATCGCGATGGTAAAACCGGGCAACACCTTTGGTGACATCGGCCACGCGATCCAACGCTATGCGGAGGGAGAGCGGTGCGGCGTCGTGCGTGATTTCTGTGGGCATGGCTTGGGGCGCGTGTTCCATGATGCACCAAACGTGCTGCACTATGGGCGTCCGGGGGCGGGGGCAAAGCTGCGGCCGGGCATGTTCTTTACCATCGAACCAATGGTTAACCTTGGGCGGCCCGATACCAAGGTGCTGTCAGACGGATGGACGGCGGTGACGCGTGACAAATCGCTATCTGCGCAGTTTGAGCATTCTATCGGTGTAACCGAAGAAGGGTGCGAGATTTTCACCCTTTCACCTGCGGGCAAGTTTCACCCAACCCAATGACCGAATGCGCTGAGGTAGGTTTGCTTCGGCTTAATTCTGATGGTTATTGCAATAGCAGTTTGCGTCTTCGGTGAAACCATCGAGGCGCATGGGTAGGCGTTGCCAGGGAATTGAATTTTTGCACCTGACACCGTTGGCATCCGTTGCGCGGCATGTCGGATCCTTGATCAGCGATTTGTAGAGCTGATAGGCCGCCTGCGTCACGCCGTATCGTTGCGCGATAAAGCTGTCCACATCTGCATAAATCTGTTGGCTTTTGGCAAGTGCGTCTTCGGGGGAGCCGACAAGAAGCTTGATTTCGTCGAACCCAACCTGATTGGGTATCACAACGCTGATGTATAATTCTGCATCCGGGTTGCGTTCAAATTCCTGACGATGATTAACGGGCATCATGTTCTTTGTTCTCCCTCAGCTTGCACTATGCATCGCTCGACGGGTGCGGTCAGGTCAACCAATGATTGCGGCCATCATCTTTAGGTTATATTCTCACTTGATAGAGCATAATTGATCGGGGGTTTTGGGCTGATGGGTGACGCGATTATCGACATGCTTCACATGAATTTGTTCAGGGAAATCAGCCTCAGGTCAGAATCCTTGCGCCAACTTTCCCTTGAACTGACAGATGGAAAAAATGGCGCTTACCTCGCAAATTTGCGTAGCAAGAAGTCGGACCTGAAGGCCTCCACGCTATTGTTACTGCACGTGAAGTTGGGGATTCACCCCAATAAAATTCTGGGTCTTTCGCATCAGCTCAACCTCAAGACGATAGGTTCAAAAGACGACGAAGAAGGCGCGGCGTCGCAAATTCCGATCGGCATAGATGAATCCATCGGCTTTGACCCCATTTTGGAATCTTGGCACGCTGCCAATGGGTTGATTGAGGATATGTCACCCCATATCCGCCAGTACATTGTGCTTTATGGCGCGCCGGAAGGGCAGAGGATCAACCCCGTTCGTGTCGGCGAAAAAAGCATGGCGGGGCTGACGCTTCGCGCGCCAACCGCGGAGGCATTGAACGCCGCATTGGACACCGTCGCGCCCGAAGTCATGGAGACCCACTCCAGCCATCACTTCGCCGTGATGCAGGGGCGAAAACTGCTTACCACGGAGGCTATTGATGTTCAGTGGCCAAACGGGGTGCGTGTTGCTCTGGAATATGATCGTTTGTTGCTGCCCGTTCGTGACAAAGCGGGCGCGACATACATTCTGAACTATTCAAAATATGTCGGGGCGATCAAGCGACCGTCGGACGATATAGGCAAAATCGACTTTACGTAGGGTGCCTAGACAGTCGGTGTCATTCCGCTCTTTTGGTCCATTGTCCCACAAGATCGGTGCCGAATGGGCACCTGCCAGCAGGTATTTGGAAAGATGGCCGTCTGAAGCGTGGCGCTCGTTTACAAACAGATACAGCCAATCAAACGACCATTCGGTTGCCGCGATTGCATACAGAAACAGCACGAAGGCGCGGATGTTGATGTTATCGCGGCCCCGGAAACCCTTTGAAAAATACAGATCACCAAGGTACGCGACGGTGCCCTGCATCTCGTGAAAGGGTGGGGGGTAAAGCGCCGATGCCAAAACCGAATCACGGTCCGGCCCATACAACCGCCGCATTTGTTGTTCGAACGCGGGAATGAACTCACCCTTGGTGAGTCGATCTGCACGCGCACCGGCCATGCCGATCACCGTAGGCTCATCACCGGGAGACGCCTGATGAGTGGCCGTGAGCCAAAACGAATTGGCATGGGTGAAGTCATTGAAATTGGGGTTAAGTTGTTTGGTAAAATAGGGCTTTCCGAGTTTGTCTGCCTGATGAAGGATGCCTTGATCGCCGGGGGACTGGGATACCTGAATGCCCTGTGCTGCAAGCCGATCAAGGCACATGGCCGCAAACCGAAACAGTTCGGTTGCTGTCAGCCCATAATCTGGCGTGTTGTTTGGCACATCGTCTCCTTAAGGCCCCCAAGAGTGATCGCCTCACCCGTTGGAATGGCGCAGAGCGTTTGTTAACGCAAATGCGCTGAAGAGTTTATGATGAATTTTCTCGTTCTTGGTTCGAGATAGGTTTGTTCAGCGGAAAACCGTCTGGGAGAGTGCATCAAATGTGCACTTTCCGTCAGCCGCGCCCGCGATAGGTTATGGTGAGAATGGTCGTATCGTCTGTGGGGGCTCCGCCCGCCTGATGGGACAACACAGCCGCTTCCAGCGTTTCGATTATACCATGCGCGCCCTCGGCGGCCGCTTTGGCAATGACCTCTTCGGCGAGGGTTTGTTCAAACAGAACACCATCGGGCGTTTCAGCCTCGGTCACACCATCGGTGAACATCGCGATTGTGTCGCCGGGGGCCAGGGCCATAAAGGCGGTTTCAAACTGGGCGTCTTCCACCCAGCCGAGGGGCGCGACGTTGGGCAAACTCATCGGTTTTAGGGTGCCATCGGCCGCGACGATGACAGGCGGTTCACATCCGGCGGCAGCAAACTCAGCTTCGCCATTTTCTGGGTCTATGCGCGCCGCCACCAAGGTCACAAAGCCGCCTTTTTCCAACCGCCAATCGCGCGGCGCCTGGCGGACAAATTCCCGGCTGATCTGTGCCATGGCCTCGCCCAATGGCCCGTCTGTCCGATCAGCGACCGCGCCAGCGATGGACTTGGAAAGCGCAGTCACGAGGCTCGCTTCCAGACCTTTTCCCGACACATCCCCCACCGCTGCAAACAGCCGCCCATCAGACAGGCGGAATAGTTCAAAGAAATCCCCACCCACTTCCTGTGCAGGGCGGCAGATCTTGCCTGTGGAAAAACCAATATCGTCGAACTGGGCATCAAACGGGAGAGAGCCAAGCTGGATTTGCCGCGCCGCATCCATGCGTTCGGCATCGCGAACCTCTTTATCGCGCGCTTCGGCAAGGTCACGTCGTATGGCCTGCATTCTGCCGAATACGATAGGTATGGTGCCAAGGAAGGCTGCCATGGTCGCGGTCATCGGCAGATAGACAAGCCCCTTGAATTCAAACGCAAACCAACTGGCCGCTATGGGCAGTGCCAGCAAGACAGCCGACACAAACGTGAGAAGGGGCAGCAGCACCACACCAAACCGCAACAAGGCACCAAGCGCAATCAGCCCGACAAAGGTGGCGGTTGCGGTGGTCAACCATGGCGGCTGATCCAACCCGCGCCCGGCAAAGATATTGTCGGCGGCAAGGGCCTGGATGACCGCACCGGGCGTGCCGCTTTCAAAACCAAGTGGGGTCGTGTGTTGATCAATCTCGCCAAGGCGGGTCAGGCCAATGACAATGTGTTTCCCCGCAATCCGCGCGAGGTGATCGGGGTCTTTATCAAGCACATCATCTGCGCTGAGTATGGTCGTGCGTTGAGTGACCGGCGTTGTGTCATCCACTGGGGCCCGTGACAGGCGAGGCAAGGCACCAAAGTCGAGCCACAGGCTCAAGGAACTCGTCAATGGCGGCGCGACGATCTCTGCGCCGTCCTGCGAAAGCGGAAGACGGAAACTGTTTCGGCCACCCGCCGCCTTCATATCAGCGACGGAAAGGGAAGGAGCCGGACACGTGACGCCAGGCGCGCCGCAGGTCGATACGATCGCCAGTGGCATAGCTGCCAGGAATACTTCCTGCACCGCATCGCCATCGTGGAAAGGTTGCGCCACCAGCACACGCGCGCGCCGCACGACGCCATCAAGATCCTGGTCTGAGAGCGTAACGGCATCCTGCGCGACCTGATAGAACTCATCGAGCGGGAACAACAAGCAGGGCGAATAATAGCCAGCGGCATTCGCGCCGGACACCAATGCCGGATCCGCACATTGCGCCTGTCGCCAGTCCTCGTCGATGGCCTCGCGCGTTCCGCCCGCAATCGCAAGTGCCGTGGGCGCCAGCTTCAGCGCACGCGCCAGGCGCGCATCGGGACTTTCACCGCGGAGGGCGATGGCATCGCCCCCATTCTGGCGAAAATTGCGAAAAAGAGACAAGTCGGAGTACGGGCCAGGCTCCGTCAGCAAAATGTCGAGCGTTATGGAAGCCGGGCCAGCCGCTGCGATATTCTCCACGAGCGTGGCAAGCGTGGCCCTCGGCCAAGGCCAGCGGCCATGATCACGAATAGCAGCCTTATCAATGCCCACCACCAGAACCTTGCCGCTTGGCTCATCCGGGCCACTAAGGCGCTGCCATGCATCAATGATCTGGGTATCAAGCCGATACAGGAAAGTTGCGGTTGGGCGATGGTTCGTAGCGGCGAACAGCAGGCCAAGCGCCAATAGGGCACCCAACAAGCGCCACAAACCACCGACATTGATGCCGTCGCCTCCAAACAAGATGGACCTGACATTCATCCGCTCTTCCTTTTTAGCGCACTCATGTCAGGTCACCTTTTGATCGCTTTGGGCTGGTTAGCCGCCGTTCTGTGCCGCCAGATGCCGTGCAACAATGCGGAACCATCTGCCAGATATCTTGAGGTCGATCAGCCCCTTGTTCAACGCTTCCAGGGCGCTTTTTGCATCCGGCTTACCTTTTGGTGCAACCGCGTGGACGGTCCAAAGCAGGCTAAGGTTTGGCATTTCTTCGACCTGATCGAACAGATCGCCTTCGCTCAGAACATCCTCGGCGGTGAAGATTTCTACGGATACCGCATCTACTTCTTCGGTCATCAGCAGGGCAAAGCAATCTGCCACGCTGGCAGGGCGGACGAGCTCTACGCCGTCAGATGTCAGGCCCTTGACCGCAAGGTCCATGACCGATTCCCCTTCGGGCCGGCAAATGCTGCCGCCGCTGAAGTCTTCGAAGGTTGTGCGGTTCGCGGAATATTCGCCATCACGAACGAAAAAGCCGTTTACATACTCATAAAATGGCTCGGAAAAGTCGAATGTTTCGCACATCCAAGCCTGATCTGGTGCAATTTCACGAAGGGCATCGAGGTCATCACAGCGCGGGCGCAGCCATGGAAAACCAACGTCAAACGATCCCTCCAGCAGCAGGTCAGACAAATGGCTTTCACGGTCATCGATAAATACGGTCTTGAACTGATCCTTGTACCCGGCGTTCGCCATTGAAAGCGTAACCAGCTCCGTCACCATACCACCCCCGCGGAGGGAGCGATCAGAATAAGGGAACTGCCCGTTTGCGGTCAGCAAGCGGAAACCGCCGTTTGGAGCCGGGGCAACAGCCGGGGCCTCCGCTACGGTTTCTTCCGCAGGTGCGGGCGCGCTTTCGGTCGTTTCGACCTCGGCCTCGGCTTCTGCGCTCGCCGGTGCTTCTGCGTCTTCGGTCGCTTCGGGCGTGGGTTCCGCTTCAACAACCTCTTCTGGTTCGGCGGCCGTTTCTGTTGTGGCCGGTTCGGCTGCGTCTTCGGTTGCGACAGCCGTCGCGCCGCCAGCTGCCTGACGGGCAGTCAGGGCCTCGACGTTGGGGGTCAGGCTTGAATCATCCTCGACGCAGGGAATTACGATCACGGTGCCAACAGGAAGCGATGCAGGTGACTTCAGAACGCCAAAGTTTCTGGCGAAAATAAGCTGATAATTGGTGCTGCCATAGGCGGCGAAAGCAATCGCAGGCAGCTTGTCCCCATCCTGAATGACGTACTCAACCTCACAGGCTATCGCCGACGTGGCGAAGAGAGAGGCAAACGCGCCGACAATGCTTACGCAGAACTTTTTCATTCCCACCCCCGGGGCATACGAACCGACATACTTAACGAAAGGTTAGCCCAGATGTTAACGCAATCAAAGCCCGGAGGCTCAAGGTTTTGTTATGCTGTGGGCGTGTCAAAAACGCGCTATGGTTGATTATGTTTCTGGCTCGCAAGTGAGCAGCATACCATCTGCGGCGATGACTTTTAAACGCGTGCCTTTGGCAACGTCAGGACCTGCCCTGAGCCGGGCGCGCCAGCTGATCTGGTCGATCTCCAGCATGCCTTCGCCGCCCTGAAAGCTTGATACAGCTAGCCCTGTGCGACCGACAAGCTGCGCGGCGCGTTGATTCAAGCTGTTATCGGCTGCTTGTCCGCGCCCCGGGGCGCGGGCCATGGCAAAGCGCCCTGCAATGGTGATCGCCACCGAAAGGATCGCAAAAAGGGTTAGCTGCGCGATGCCGCCCAAGTCGGGGAGGGCAAACATCAAGATGCCAACCGCCGCCGCCGCCGCCGCGATCCAGATCACGAAATAGGTAAAGGTCAGCATTTCCACCACGAACAGGAGAATCGCCGCAGCAATCCACCACCATGGCGAGATACCATTCAAAAGAGCCAGAATATCCATATCAGGCTTTCTTCCCCGCTACCTCTTTGGCGATTTCTGCGATGCCCGCGATGGAGCCGACAAGGCCGTTTGCTTCAAGCGGGATCATAACCGTTTTGGCATTTGGTGCGGCGGCCACATCGCGCAGGGCCTCGGTGTATTTAAGCGCCACGAAATAGTTGAGCGCCTGCACATCCCCTTCGGCGATAGCGGTGGAAACCATTGCGGTTGCCTTTGCCTCGGCCTCCGCGGCGCGTTCCCGTGCCTCTGCATCAAGGAAGGCCGCTTCGCGACGCCCTTCTGCTTCCCTGATCTGGCTTTCGCGCGCGCCTTCGGCCTTGAGGATCGCGGATTGTTTTTCGCCTTCGGCTGTCAGAACTTCGGCGCGTTTTTCACGCTCGGCCTTCATCTGCTTGCCCATGCTTTCGATGATGTCCTTGGGGGGCGCGAGGTCCTTGATTTCAACCCGCGTGACCTTGACGCCCCAGGGGTTGGAGGCCGCATCAATCACCGACAACAATTTGGAGTTGATCATGTCGCGGTTGGAAAACACCTCATCAAGGTCCATGCCGCCAATCACCGTGCGGATATTGGTCATCGAAAGATTGTCGAGCGCCCGTTCCAGATTGCGCACCTCATAAGATGCCGCAGCCGCGCTGATGACTTGATAGAAGGCAATGGCATCAGCGGTGACCATGGCGTTATCTTTGGTGATAACTTCCTGTGACCCAATATCAAGAACTGTCTCCATCATATTGACCTTGTTGCCAATTTGATCGACCAGAGGAATGATGAATCGTAATCCGGGCTTTAGCGTCGTGGTGTAACGACCGAACCGCTCTACGGTCCATTCCTCTCCCTGCGGGACAGAACGAACACCACGGCTGATCGCAATAATGGCGAAGGCGAGCAGGGCAAGCGCGACGATGTTTCCGGCTGACAAGTCCATCTTTGATCTCCAGATTGGGCTATAGTGTCTATACCGTGTTCGCGCATAAGGCGCATCGAAAAAAATCAAGGAAATGTCATGGGTTGGAATGTTTACCTCAGTGGAGAGATTCACAGTAATTGGCGTGAAGAGATTATCGCAGCGGCACAAGGGCTGGATGTAACGTTCAGCGCCCCTGTCACAGACCATGATGCATCTGATGATTGTGGTGTCACGATCATGGGGGCAGAGCCAAACAAATTTTGGCACGATCACAAGGGCGCGAAACTGAATGCCATTCGCACCCGCACATTGATTGAACGCGCTGACGTTGTCGTCGTACGCTTTGGTGACAAATACAAACAATGGAACGCGGCGTTTGACGCGGGGTATGCGGCGGCGCTCGGGAAATCGCTGATCGTAATGCACGGGCCAGATCATCAGCACGCACTGAAAGAGGTTGATGGTGCCGCTTTGGCGGTCATTGAGCGCCCGGAGCAGGTCGTTGAGATCCTCCGTTATGTTATTGATGGGCAGTTGGGCTAAACCTGCGTATCTCTGCCATCCTCTCGCCGTGTTGGTCGCTCACATAGGGTGTAATCAAGACTGTGAGAGGATTTCAAATATGCCCCGTTTCCTGATGTTTGCGGCCATGTGCGCCGCCGTGTTGATTGCCTTCATGGTGCCCGCGCAGGCGGCTGACCGCACGATCACGGTGCAGGGCACGGGCACGGCGTCTGCCGCGCCGGATATCCTGACCGTGACGATTGGCGTTGAGGCGTCGGGCAAGAACGCGGCCGCCACGATGCGCGACGTGAATGCGCGGGCTGGTGCTGTGCTTGATGTGGCGCGAAGCCTTGGTGTTGCGTCCAAAGATATGCAAACCGGCGGCGTTTCACTGTCGCCAATCTATGATCACAGTCAGCGTCAAAATAATGGTGCCCCGCGTGAACCAAAGATCATAGGTTATCGCGCGGGAAATAACGTGATGATCCGTCTGCGCGATCTGGATGCAGCGGGCGAGGCCGTTGGTGCCTTGGTCGAAGCGGGCGCCAATCGTCTGAACGGGCTGTCGTTCGGTTTTGCAGATGCAACATCGCTGATGGACGATGCCCGCCGTGGCGCGGTGGCCGACGCCCGGCGCAAGGCAGAGTTATTCGCAAAAGCGGCTGGTGAAACGCTCGGCCCAGTATTGTCGATACAGGAGCATGGCGGCGGTTCAGTACGGCCGATGGCTATGGCCCGCAGCATGGACGCAATGGAAAGCGCCGTGCCATTGGAGCGTGGCGAAAACACCGTCAGCGCAAGCGTAAGCGTTGTTTGGGCACTCTCGGATTAAGAGCGGGCGCGAACTAACAGCGGGCCTGATGTGGTTGGGTGGCTTTGGTTCACTCAACCACTGCTTTACTTGCCGCGAAATTGCGGCTGTTCATTCAGCCACATTTGGAATGCCCGCACGATGGGCATGTCATGCAGCCTTCTTTCATCTGCATGCCAAATACGCCGCAAGACGGGCAGGCGGGGCCGCGCGGGGCTTCTCCGACGGCCATCACTTCGGCCTGGGGGTCTGACTTCAGGCCAAGGCCCTCTCCCTCGATAAAGCCGATCAACACCATATGACGTTCAATGACGCCGCCAATCGCCGCGAGTATGGAGGGAACATAACGCCCCGCCATCCATGCGCCGCCACGGGGGTCAAAGACGGCTTTCAGTTCCTCAACCACAAAACTCACATCGCCGCCCCGACGGAACACAGCCGAGATCATCCGGGTCAGAGCCACTGTCCATGCAAAGTGTTCCATGTTTTTGGAATTGATAAACACTTCAAACGGGCGCCGCCGCCCGGCAATCACGGCGTCATTCACAGTGATATAGATGGCATGTTCGCTTTCAGGCCATTTGAGCTTGTAGGTCGCGCCATCCAGCCGCTCTTCACGGTCGAGGGGGCGTGACATGTAGATTACATCGCCTGACGGGGCAGTGATCGGGGTTTCGTCTTCCTCGACGGTTTGCACTTCCTCAGCCACGCTCAGCACCGATCCGGTTACATCATTCGGGCGATAGGTCGTGCACCCCTTGCACCCGGTTTCATAGGCAAGCGCATAAACATCCTTGAACGCTTCAAATGAAATATCGGCAGGGCAGTTGATGGTTTTGGAGATGGAGCTGTCCACATAGGGCTGCGCGGCGGCCTGCATGCGCACATGATCAGCAGGGTCAAGCGTTTGGGCGTTCACAAAATAGTCGGGGAGCGGGGTATCGCCGTACATTTCCCGCCACAGGGCGACGGCGTAATCGACCACCTCTTCCTCAGTTCGGCTGCCGTCGGGCTGCAAGACCTTTCGGGTATAGGAATAGGCAAAAACCGGCTCGATGCCAGACGAGACATTCCCCGCCAAAAGCGAGATTGTGCCCGTCGGGGCGATGGAGGTCAGCAGGGCATTGCGCACGCCCTTTTCCGCAATGATATCCCGTACATCATCATCCAATGCGCGGATGGCATCGGTGGCAAGGTAGGCTTCGGCGTCATAAAGCGGGAACGCGCCCTTTTCTGCCGCCAGGTCCGCCGATGCCTGATAGGCTGCGCGATTGATCTGTTTCAGCCAGCGCGACGTTTGCTGAGCCGCGTTCTCGGACCCATACCGCAGACCTGTCATCAACAAGGCGTCTGCAAGCCCGGTTACGCCCAGCCCAATACGCCGCTTTGCCTTGGCTTCGGCACGCTGGGCCTCCAGCG
This sequence comes from Pikeienuella sp., assembly GCA_049608645.1. GTDB lineage: Bacteria > Pseudomonadota > Alphaproteobacteria > Rhodobacterales > Rhodobacteraceae > Pikeienuella. The sequence continues at coordinate 40,991 of JBMYXS010000006.1, forward strand.
GGAAATTGGAGGCATCGACCACATTGTCCATCATGCGAACGGCAACGGCCACAAGGTCGTTCAGCGCATGTTCATCCAGTTTCGCCGCGTCCGAAAACGGGCTGGCGACCAGGGTGGCAAGGTTGATCGACCCCAACAGGCACGCGCCATAAGGCGGCAAGGGCTGTTCGCCGCACGGGTTGGTGGCCGCGATGGTTTCAACATAGTTGAGCGGGTTCGTATCATTGATGCGGTCAATGAAAATAATACCTGGTTCAGCCACATCATATGTGGCGCGCATCATCTGATCCCAAAGCGCACGTGCCTGTACGGTTTTGTAAACCTTGCCCCCAAACACCAGATCCCAAGGGCCATCAGCCTTTACAGCGGCCATAAAAGGATCAGTTGCAAGAACCGACAGGTTGAACATGCGCAGGCGTGCGGGATCACGCTTTGCCTCTACAAACAGTTCGATATCGGGGTGATCGCACCGCATGACGGCCATCATCGCGCCACGGCGCGACCCGGCGGACATGATCGTGCGGCACATGGAATCCCAAACATCCATAAAGGAAAGCGGGCCAGAGGCGTCTGCCCCCACGCCCTTTACCGGTGCCCCCTTGGGCCGCAGCGTTGAAAAATCGTATCCGATGCCGCCGCCTTGCTGCATGGTCAGGGCGGCCTCTTTCAGGCCATCAAAAATACCTGCCATCGTGTCAGCAACCGTGCCCATCACAAAGCAGTTGAACAGGGTTACATCCCGCTGCGCCCCGGCACCGGCGATGATGCGGCCGGCGGGCAAAAACTTGAAACCCGACAATGCATCGTAAAATCGCTTTTCCCATTTGTCTGGATCAGCCTCCACCGCGGCCAGCGCGCGCGCGATGCGGCGCCAGGTATCTTCGATGGTCGCATCCACGGGGGTTCCGTCCGGCGCTTTCAGCCTGTACTTCATGTCCCAGATTTGTTCGGCGATGGGGGCGGAAAAGGCACTCATGGCGGGAATCCAATGTGGCGAGGAGGGGCGAACATTATATGAACTTGATGGCTGTCTCACAAGATCAACTTCGCCGCATTTTCGCGTTTGGGAAAAGGTAGATTACCGTGGCAGGTCTTCATCTCTTGAAATTATGCGTTGGTGTTGAGCGCCCTGAACAACTGCATGAATGGCAGACCCAGCGGCTTGCCACGGCGACGGAGCTGAACCACACCACCCGCATGTGGCCACGTCGGGAGGCTGAATTGCTTGACGGTGGTTCACTTTATTGGGTGATGAAGGGGGCAATACAGGCACGTCAGCGGATTATCCGCCTTGACGAAGTCACTGGGGCCGATGGGATCAGGCGCTGCAAGATTGTGCTGCACCGTGATTTGGTGCGCGTCACTTCTGCCCCCAAGCGGGCCTTTCAGGGGTGGCGGTATCTTAAAGCAGAGGACGCGCCCCGTGATCTCGGCATCGTTGGCGGCGCTGAAGATGCCTTGCCGGATGAATTGCGCGAAGCACTGGGTGAAATTGGCGTGCTGTAGCGAAGTGTCATTTCACTGGCAGAATGATACCAGCTTACCACCGTGGCACGCGTGAGCGCCGATTCGAGGATTTCTTATGAACGCACCTATCCGCAGCGTTTTGATTGCGAGTGTTTTTGTTACCATCGCAGGTATCGCGACCGCTCAATCCTCTCGCCCATCGTCCGAGGGCGGCACGGTATCTTTTACCTTGGAAAACGATATTTTCGGGGGCACGGACCGAAACTACACCAATGGCGCTCGTTTTGACTATGTGACACCAAAAAATGACCTGCCGTCCTGGGCACGTTTCGCCCGCGATCAGCTGTTGCCGATTGTGCCCGCAGAAAACTGGTACGCGAGTTATGCCATCGGCCAGAACATGTATACGCCTGCAGATATCGAGGTGGATATCCCGGCTGCCAATGATCGCCCCTATGCCGGGTTTCTCTATGGTTCAATTGGGTTGGCGGCTGATAGCGGGCAGGAGCTTGACAGTATTGCGCTGGAGATTGGTGTAATCGGTGCCGGCTCGCTCGCAGAAGAAACGCAAAAATTCGTTCATCGCTTGATTGGCTCACCACAGCCCCGGGGTTGGGATACGCAGATCGGTGACTTTCCCGGCGTTCGTTTGTTGTACGAAAAGAAATACCGTTATGGCTCATCTTTTGAGCTTGGCTTTTTGCCGTTCCAGGCTGATGTCGCACCACATTTCAATGTCTCGCTGGGGAATGTTGATACATCCGCTGGCGTGGGGCTGACGGTGCGCATTGGCGATGATCTGGTAAATGACTATGGCCCGCCACGGGTGCGCCCGGCGGTTTCAGGGCCCGGCTTTTTCGAAGGGTCGAGCGGCTTTGGCTGGACTGTATTTGCAGGTGTGGAGGCCCGCGCCGTGGGCTATAACGGCTTCATTCAAGGTGGCCGCTTCAAGGATGAAAGCAACGTAGAGCCGCACAGGGTGGTTGGTGACGTTCAGGCGGGCGTTTCGTTGCAATATGGCGATGTGGAACTGACCTATACCCATGTGATCCGCACGCCGGAGTTCGGCAATCGCCAAAGCCTGTCTATCTTTGGCTCAGTCAATCTGCGAACCAAATTCTGACGCGATGCACAGGGTGCTATCTGCCTATTCGCGGTTGGGTCAGCTCATCTGATAGGAAATTTCGCCAACGCCTTCGACTTTCATGGTCAGACGGCCGGGTTTGTCCATCGGATACAACGGCATGTGTGACCCGCACAGCAGCACTTCGCCAGCTTTTGGCGTGACGCCATGTGCGTTGAAATGGTTGGCAAGAAAGGCCACTGCATCCAGCGGATGCTGCGGCGCGGCACCCGTTTGATCAAGTATCACTTCGTCGTCATGTGTTACGATGGTGTGAAACGTATCGGGGTTCATGTCCGCAGGCGCAACATACCCTTCGGGATCATAGCACAGCCCGGCATTGAACACATTGTTCGCGATGATTGAAGCGGGATGCAATGGCGGGCCATCGCGACGATCCAGCAATTCAAAGGCAACGGTGAAATGAGAAACGGCCTCTGCGGCGCTTTCGCGGTCCCAGCCGCCAGCGCGCGGTGCAAGGTCAATGGCCAGAACGGCCGCGAACTCCGGTTCCATCATGAAGTTTCGATAATCCGCGAGGTAAAGGTTGGCGTTACCCTTGCAAATTTCATCATGGAAAACGTGCCCGGCGGCAGGGCTTGATAACCCGAACTTTTCCATGAGCGCAGGTGCATTCCAGGCGATCTTGCGCCCCCCAATGCCCCCCTTTGCCTCGGCAACCAGTGGTGCCACCGCAAATTGTGTCTCGTAACCTGCCTCTGGTGCAGCAGTCTCGTCAGCCAAAGGGCGGAACGTGCGCCCCTGAATGATGTCATTGGCAATCTGCTTGGCAAAGTCGGGCATCGAAGTCCCCTCCATTTCTGAGGTGAAATGCGTAGCGAGCGGGGCAGGTGATTGCAACCGGGGTGGCATGCAAGCCACCCCCACACGAGATTCCGGCGATCTTTGGTTATGCCATTCGTGCCCCGAAGATCATGTAGGCAAACCGCGGGTGGACCATAAACTGCGTGCGAAGTGCTCCTGCTAATTTACGGGCGCCATTCGATAAATAGAGCCGTTGACCGAGTCTGTTGCAAACCAGATGGCCCCCTTGGGTCCGATGCGTACATCGCGGATGCGGCCGAACTCTCGCGGAAACAGCTTTTCCTCCGCGACGACCTTGCCATCCTTGATCTGAAGGCGGGAAAGTCGCTGTGACTTCAACGCGCCAACCAACAAGTCCCCCTTCCATTCAGGGAAAAGAGGCCCGGAAACCACCGTGAGGCCTGACGGCGCGATTGAGGGATCCCAGTAATAAGAGGGTTGTTCCATCCCTTCGGCGGCGGTGCCGACACCGATTTTGGCACCGGAATAATGCTGACCATAGCTGATCGTTGGCCAGCCATAGTTAAGCCCTGCCTTGGGTTCATTGATCTCATCTCCGCCAGCGGCACCATGTTCCACTGTCCACAAGGCCCCATGCGCCCAGGTTGCGCCCTGCGGGTTCCGATGCCCGTAGGAAAATATCTCAGGCCGCCCGCCGCCAGCAATAAACGGGTTCGCGGGGTGGGGCGTACCATCACGCAATATGCGTATGACGCTGCCCTGATGGGCGTTGGTGTTTTGGGCCTGCTCACGTTCGCCGCGATCACCTACCGTCACATAAATTGATCCATCTGGCCCCACGACAACGCGAGAGCCAAAGTGGTGGCCGGTCTGTTGCGGCGGTTCCTGCGCGAAAATCACGGTCACATCGCGTAATGTCATGGCTTGTCGGTCAAGGCGTGCGCGGGCAACACGGGTTTGCGCAGCATCACGGGTGCGGGCCGCATAACTGAAATATATCTCGCCGCTGGTGGTATAATCATTGGCGAGCGCGACATCCAAAAGCCCCCCCTGGCCAAAGGGAAAAAGGGGCGGCAGGCCCGCTATCGGTGTGCTCAACGTGCCGTCCCATATCCGTAAGGCACCTGAGCGTTCGGTGATCAAAAGCGCCCCATCGGGCAAAAAAACGAACGCCCAGGGTTTGCTTAAACCCGTCACTTGCGCAGATATCTCCACCGGACCATGAGAAGTGTCATATCTGTCTGCCGTCGCTCCATACCCTGAATAGCAAAGCAGGGTGGCGGCCAGTAAAGCGATCTGAAAACGGGCGCGCTGCATGATCGGTCCTCCATATCCACTGTCAATGTAGCGGAAAGCGGGGCATCTGCCACAATTTCCCTTTGCGAACCGACTTGGCCGCGCCATCATATTTCAAAGCGGGAGGGACACGATGGGTAAGTTGCAGACGGATGATTTCATGGCGATGAAAGGGGCGGGGTATTATTCCCGCGCCACAATCGGCGCCAAAACAGTTATGGATAACGCGGCAGGCTTGATCCTTGAGGCGCTTGAACGACAACCGCCAGCCGATGATGGATCTGTCTTCACCATGACTGATATGGGCTGTGCTGATGGAGGCACCTCCATCGATATGGTGGGGCGTGTGCTGGGTGATGTGCGCGCGCGCTGCCCCTCCCGCCCTATTCAGATGACCTATACCGATTTGCCGCGGAACGATTTCTCGCAGTTGTTCCAGATTGTTCACGGGCTGACGGACATCAAAAGCTATGCCCGCGACATAAGTGGCTTGCATATTTCTGCCTCTGGCACTTCGTTTCACAAACAGATCGTACCAACCGGAACGCTGGACCTTGGCCACAGCGCAACAGCTTCGCATTACGTGACCGAAGCGCCCTGTGTCATCGAAGATCATGTTCACATGGTACATGCATCAGGTGAAACCCGCGCCGCGTGGGAGGCAAAAGGCGCCGCCGATTGGGCGAATATGCTGGAGATGCGCGCACGCGAGTTGCGGCGGGGTGGGATTCTGGCGCTGTTCAACTTTGGCATTGATGAGCAAAATCGCTGGCTGGGGCACACCGATGGCGTTTGCATGTTTGATACTTTCAACACCCTTTGGCGCGGCATGGTTGATGATGGCACGATCAAAGCGGCAGAGTACCGCGCCACGAATTTCCCCCAAGTCTACCGAACCGTGGATCAGTTTACCGCGCCGCTTCAGCCCGGTGGAGCGGCCCATGATGCAGGTTTGCGGCTGGAAGTGGTGGAAACCCGCGTTGTGGCGTGCCCGTTTGCAGAGGATTACAAATCCCACGGCGATGCCGAGGCCTTTGCTGATGCATATATTCCAACGCTCCGTTCTTGGTCTGAACCGGTATTTTATGCCGGGCTTTCAACAGACCGTGCAGCGGGTGAGCGGGCGTCAATCGTAGATGATTTTTACGGTCGATACCGTGATCTGGTTGCAAAAAGCCCTGATGGGCATGCGATGGATTATGTTCATTGCTATCTGATCATTCGGAAAAGCTAGTCCCCCGTGGCAGATACGCTCATCGACCGCTACGACGCGGAGGCCCCCGGCTGGCACAGGATGCTTTCGCGGCTTGGTTATGATGCGGCCTATGATCAGCTTTGCGAGGCTGTCACCGGGTTGTCGGCGGCCAACATGATACTCGACGTGGGGTGTGGTTCGGGCGCGCTTTCGGTTGCGGCACGGCGCGCGGGGGCAACTGATGCGGCGCTTACGTTGCTCGACACGTCACCGGAAATGCTCATCAATGCTGCAACGCGCCTTGATGTGGCACCCCAAAACAGGTTGCTGATGGGGGTGGAGGGTCTATCAGCGCATGGCGCGCGCTATGACGTTGTTCTATGCGCGCATGTGATCGAACATTGTGACGATCCGATTGAGGCGCTTTCTGCAATGCGCGCGGTGTTGCGGCCCGGCGGAGCATTGGTGTTGTCGGTCAGCAAACCCCATTGGTGTACCGCAATCATCCGCTGGAAGTGGGGTTCGCGCGCCTATCGCGAACCCGAGGTTCGTCGCCTGTTAAAAAAAGCCGGATTCGCGGATGTGACGGCCGTTACATACGCCAAAGGACCGCCGAGCCGCACCAGCAAGGGCTATGTCGCTTATGCGAACAACAGCCCAACGCCATAGGCAACCAACCCACAGATCCCACCGACAAGCAAAGTTTCCCCAACGCAGCGGGTAACGGTTTCATTGGTGACTTTCCAGCGCAGCAAGCCCAGTGCCACAAGCGCGGCAACTGACAGAATTACTGATGCCTGAAACGCTGCTTGGCTTGGTTCCATGACAAAATACGGAAGGATCGGGGCCGCGCCAAAAATGACAAATGCGATGAATGTCGCAAGGCCCGCCATCGCGGGGCTGTCATCCATCGGGTCAGCCATGCCAATCTCATACTGCATCATAAAATCGGCCATGAATTCCGGGTTGCGTTCGAGGATGTCGGTCATAACCTTGGCATCCTCTTGCCCAACGCCCTTGTCGGCCAGAATTTCCAGAGTCTCCCGCCGTTCCATCTCCGGATTGGTCTTTATCTCGTGCAGTTCCTTTTCACGGGTTGCGCGATAGACATCCTGCTCGGAACGGGATGACAGAAATGCACCAAGACCCATCGCAGTGGCGTCGGCAAACAGGTTGGCCAGTCCGAATAACAAAACCGCGGCCCCCCCGACCACGGCTGCGCCTTCGGCTCCCGCACCAGCGAACCCTGCGACGATTGCAAATGTGGTGACGATACCGTCGTTCCCACCATACACGATTTCTTTCAGGAATTCCTGAACTTTACCGATACGGTGCTCACTGGCGAGATGATCTTGAAGGCTGGGGTTACTCATATCACGGTCCTTAATGGGCGGGCGGGGCGCAGGCTAATATGGGATCATTTTCAGATATTGCCAAAGTCGCCGGATCGACCTTTACCACTTTTAAAGCGCGCTGCGCCAGCGACCCCCTCCGACATGAAGGCGCCGGCAGATTGCCACTCCCGCGCAAAGGCAGCACCGCGCGGGAGCGACCATTGTTCATGCACGACTGATCTGTCTGCATTCATGCAAGTCTGCGGAAAACGGCTTAGATCGTGCGCCAGTTCAACCGCTTGGGAAAGAGCCGCGCCCGGTGGGCAGATCCGGTTGGCAAGGCCCATGGCAAGTGCTTCATCCGCTTCGACCTTTCGCCCGGTCAATATCAGATCAAGCGCCCGACCTTGCCCGACGATGCGGGGCAATCGGATTGCGCCCCCATCAATCAACGGCACGCCCCACCTGCGGCAATAGACCCCCATGAAGGCATCTTCTGCCATCACCCGCATGTCGCACCACAGGGCAAGTTCCATGCCCCCGGCAACGGCAGGGCCCTCGATGGCGGCGATGCATGGCTTTGACAGCATTGTCCGTGTCGGCCCCATTGGTGCCGGGCGGCGGTCGTCCCAGTTGGCTTCGGTAACGGCCAAACGATTGTGCCAGTCATCATCAGCCGCCCCATCAGCGGCACGGGCAAGATCATACCCGGCGCAAAACGCCCCGCCTTCACCGGTCAGGATCGCGACCTTTGCGGTGTTGTCAGCATCAAAATCAAGAAAGGCTTCATAAAGCGCACTGGCTGTTTCAGGGTTTACAGCATTGCGTACCTCAGGGCGGTTGATGGCAATGATGGTTACTGGACCATCCTGGGTAACTTTGATCATGGAACGCTCCCGGTTGGGGCAGCATTCACCGCCCGGATTATGTTCTTGCTCACCTGTTCTCACACGCGCCAGCGTAAGAGCCGTTTTTCGATTACGCCGATAAGGGCGCTCACGGTTACGCCCATGATCGAAAGCAGCACGACACCTGCAAACAGCCTTTCCAAATCATAAAGCGAGCCCGCCTCTAGTATGTAAGCGCCAACGCCGTGCTCTGCGCCCAGCATTTCTGCTGCGACCAGCAGGATAATCGCAATCGCCAAGGAAATGCGCATGCCGGACAATATCCCCGGCATGGCACCCGGCAGTACGATTTTCCGCACGATAGAGAACCAGGGCATACCAAAACTCTGCCCCATGCGGATCAGCGTACGGTCGACATTGTCGACCGCGCCGTAAGTGGCGACAACGGTCGGGGTAAATGTGCCGAAGGCAATCAAGGCGTATTTTGATCCTTCATCAATACCGAACCAGATCACGAATAACGGCAATAGCGCAATTTTCGGGATCGGAAATATCGCTGCAATCAGCGGGCTCAGCCCAGCCCGCACATAGCTGAACAACCCAATCGCGACACCAACAAATATACCTGTCAAAACGCCAAATGTGGCCCCCATGGCAAGACGTGCCAGAGAGGGGGCCAGATGCTTCCAAAGCAAGCCGGATTGATACAGCTCGCCAAATGTCGCCAAAACATCAGACGGGCGCGGCAGGGTGAGCGGGCTGATCCAGCCCGTTCGGGTCCCCCATTCTGCCAGCCCGATCAGAACAATAAAAACACCAAGCCCAACAAAGCGCCGGGGGGATGGCGCAAACCCGCCACCGCGAAAGGGGATTGGGCGCTCAGACATGCAAAAGCTCTGTATCCGCCGCGATGGCTTCTTCACGCATCAAAGACCAGAGCTGCCTACGGTGCGTTTCAAGCTCCTCATCGCCTGCGGTGCGAGCGGCAAGTGGTGCATTGATCTGCACCACATCGCGAATGCGGCCCGGGCGGCGGGACAGGACAATAACCTGATGGCCAAGGCGAACGGCCTCAGCCAGATTGTGAGTGACATAGACGGCGGTAAATGGCGCGCGCACCCAAAGGCTGACCAGATCATCAATCAACAACTCCCGCGTTTGGCTGTCGAGAGCGGAAAGCGGCTCATCCATCAGCATTACGGCTGGATTGACAACCAGCGCGCGGGCAATCGCGACGCGTTGTTTCATGCCCCCGGAGATCTGCTTGGGAAGTGCTGTGCGAAAATCAGACAGGTTCGTGCGGGCAAGGACATCCGCGACCCGTGCGTGCCGTTCAGCCCTTGGTAGGTCGTGATGTTCAAGCGCGAGCGAGACATTGCCCTCAACCGTCCGCCACGGCAGCAGCGCAAAATCCTGAAACACATATGTGAGCGGGTTAAGGCTATCGGTGGGCGGTTCACCCATTTGCGTTACCTGGCCCTTCGTGGGCCTTTCCAGCCCGCCCAACAGCCGAAGCAAGGTTGATTTTCCGCACCCCGATGGCCCGACGACGCAGGTGATGCGCCCGGATGGGATCAGCAGGTCAATCCCATCCAGTACGTTCCGGTCACCATAATTGTGGCTTATGCCATCCAGCCTGATATCGATCAGATCGTCTCCACGTAGGAGGTGTCGAGCAGTGTGGAAAGCGCAACATCAGCGTCTATCAGCCCTTCGGATTTGTACCAGTTTAGCTGATCTTCCACAGACGAGATGTTCAGTGCGGCCCCCTGATTGATACGCATGGAGCCGTTGATGATGCTCTTGCCAGCTTTTTCGAGCGGACGATCAGTGTAAACATATTTGTGGATCAGTTCGACCATCTGGTCACGCGCGGCGTCGCCCTCGGTTTTGTCGACCAATGCAGCGTTGAAATCGGCTGCGCCCGCGCTGAACGCTTTTACGAAAGCTTCTGTATTGGCCCGCTCGTTCACCGCGTTTTCAGCAGATGTGAATACAGTCGTGACCTGATAATTGGGAATATAATCAGCAACATCCCCAATGATCTGCACCGCGCCAGCACCACCAAGCCCCTTGGCGATGTGCGGCACGATGGACCATGCATCAACCTGCCCAGATTTCATCGCGCCAATAATCGCACCGACCTTTTGCAGCGGTTTGAATTTCACCTCCACCCCTTCGGCGGCGGCGATTTTCGACCCCATGTAGTGAAACGAAGACCCGGCCTGTGTAACCGCATAGCTGCGCCCGGCGAGGGCCGATGGTGATACCAGCCCATCGGCATGTGCTGCGTTAGAAGCAAGTATTTTCTGCCCGTCGATGCCCGCTTCTTCGGAGAGCGCGCCACCGATAACCTTGATCGCGCCTTTCTGGGCCAGATTGACGAGCCCGCCTGATATTGCGGTTACGGCGTAATCCACGTCGCCAGACGCGATCGCAACGGCCATTGGTTGTGCGGCCTGAAAGAATTTGAACTCCACCTCAAGGCCTGCATCAGCGAAATATCCCCGCTCCTGCGCCACAAAGCTGGCGGCATGGCTGGTGAAGCGCAGCGCGCCAACGGTGATCTTTTTCCTATGGCTAGCGGCAATCGCTGGTGATGCAAGCGTGGCCGCGCCCATAAGCGCGAGTGCGTGTCTGCGGTTCAAGACTGGCATGGAAACCTCCCGTTTGATTTACGCTATACTTTCGATGGGCACGTCGTTGTCAACGGGAGAGGGGGGCTTGGGTTTGAATGCCTGTTCTGATTGCAGGTGCGTTTGCGCCCAGACAGGGTCGTCGAAAGGGCTTTGCGTATTCTTTGGCGGCGGTGCGTGAGCCGTCAGCGGCAAGGCAGGGCGGGCCCTTCGCTGCATGATCAGGCCGCGAACCGCCCATAACCCATAAAGCCCCATAAGCCCGGGCTTTCGTGCGATATAACGTGGGTGCCATGTTGGCCGAAACGCGCTCTTGAAACGATACAAGCCTTGCAGGCTGTGAAACGCCTCGCCGCGTTTGTAGACCAAATGCGCGAAACGCTCGAACAGGTTTTGCGGGGGTGTTAGGCCACTAAAGGGGGCGAGGCATAGATTGAACTGTTTTGCCCCGGCGGCGCGCGCACCGTCGCAGGCCGCCACGATAAGGGCATGAACGGTGCCGGCGGGCGCGTCTGCGCCATGGCGCATGACATCCACCGACCATTCCTGCCCATTGCCGCTGCGCCAGATAGATATGAACGCAACAGGCACGCCGTTTACTTGTGCCTCATAGATCGGGAAATGCCGCAGATACTTGTGTTCAAAACGGCCCATGGAAAACCCGGCTTCTGCGTGTCGCCGTGCGTTCTGCCATTCGGTCGCAATTTGTTCATAGGATGAAAGCGGTGCCTGTCCGGGTTCATGCATTAGGATGGTAACGCCAGCTTTGGCGGCCTTGCGTACCTTTCTGCGGATTTCACGTCGTGCACGATCTGCAATGGTGAACGTGCCCAAGTCTATTACGGCCTCCATCCCAACGCGCGCGACTGAAAGCCCCTGCGTGCGGGCGACATAAGCCATCTGGGGGCCGGTTTTGTAGAGCACGGGTGTAAGGTTTTTGGCCGCAGCCAGCGCAAGAAACCTGTCGCAAAGATCAGCGCATTTGCGCGGGTTTCCAATCGGATCACCAAGCGCGATGATGGCACGCCCGTTTTCGCGATACATGAGAAGGGCACTTTGATCGGCTGCGATCAAAAAGGATTTATCCCCAAGCAAGGCGAGTTGGTCTTCCGCGCGGTGGGATCTGTCCAGAATGCGCTGCTGAAAGGGGGAACCCTGGGTGGAATCTGCTGGCGCGTGTTGTGGAGATCGCCGCATGAACCGCCGCAGGTTTCGGGAAAAATACCCACCAGTTTCGGCATCCAGCACAAAGAGCAGCGCGAGCGCGCCGGGCACTACATAATAGATCAATCGGAATGCCACGACCCCTGCAATCAGCGGCTCAACAGCGGTACCCGGAAAGGCAAATAACAGCGCGGCTTCCAGCGGCCCAACACCGCCAGGCACATTCGCGACAAGGCAAATGGCCAACACCCCAACATAGGCCAGAAGCATCGTTCCATAATCGATACCTGCGGCAGCGGGCATAAGCAGCCAAAGCGCGGTGCCGGCAAAAAAGACGTCAACACCGGCCAGCGCAACCTGCGCGAAAAGGGTGCGTGGTCGCGGCAGCGTAAGAGTACGCCCGAACAGGGGGAGCGTGATACCGCGCATGCCGGCGAGCAAGACTAACGCGAACAGGGTGCAACTGAGGGCACCAAAACCCGAAACTGTATGAACCTCCAAGCGAAACATACTGGCGATCTCGTCAGGAGCCACCAGCGCGATTGCCCCGGCAAAGCAGCCAAGACCAAACAGAAACCCTGTAGTGACAATCACTGATGCGCCCGCGGCCGTTGCCTGCCCGATGCCTGCCCGGCGAAGCAAGCGCCAACGCACGAAGGCACCGATGATCAGACCAAAGCCGATGAGCTGCCCCGCAGCCGTAGCTGCGGCGCCTGTACGGAGGATTCGCCCGTTGGGCAGGTGACTGCCTAACGCGCGAAATGCGATCAGATCATAGCCGGAAATCGCGGCGAAGCTGATCCCGGTGGCGATGACCGAAAGGAAGATCATGGGCGCTGAAAGGCCGTGGATGTGCGCCCAGAATATCGTTGTATCAAAACCGGTTAAGCGTGCCGCAGCCACCTGCCAGCAAACAATCACAGCCCCTGAGACAAGAAAAACTTTGAAGACACCGGGCAAGATCCGCCGCCGACGAAATCGTGCCAGCGCGCCCCTGTCAGGGTTTGGTGTGCCAATTTGCATGGTGCCTCCCTCGCTTGGCAGAACCAAAGGAATACGGCGGAGGTTGTGTATTTTTCGTAAATGTCTGCTTTCGATGGTCTGGGGCCGCCGACAAATTTCAGCGATATTTAGCAGAATGCATGGCGGGTTTGCATAAAGGACGCAGGACAAGCCGCCCGTCGCGGGTTATACCGTCCGTATGACCCAACGTGACCTTGCCGACCGCACCCAACGCCACCCTGAGAAGGCCCATCGGGCCGACAATGCCTCGCCTGCCAAGCCGCCTTGGATCAAGGTTAAGGCACCAAATTCCGAAGGGTATCGGGCGACCAAAAAAATCATGGCAGACAACGACCTTGTGACGGTTTGCCAGGAAGCAGGCTGCCCGAATGTCGGGGAGTGTTGGAGCCAGGGTCACGCCACCATGATGATCATGGGCGAGATTTGCACACGCGGGTGCACGTTCTGCAATGTGGCGACGGGGCGCCCGGATGCCTTGGATGTTTTCGAGCCGGGCCGCGTGGCGCATGCGGTCAAGACGCTCGGCCTGAACCACGTCGTGATCACCTCGGTCGATCGCGATGATCTGGATGATGGTGGCGCGGAGCATATTGCGCAGACGATCCGGGCTGTTCGCAAGCAGGCGCCGGGGACGACGATTGAGGTTCTGACACCTGATTTTCTGCGTTGCCCTGACAGCGCCCTGGAGGCTGTGGTTACAGCGCGCCCTGATGTCTTTAACCATAATCTCGAAACCGTACCGGGCCTTTACCCGGAGGTGCGGCCGGGGGCGCGGTATTTTCACTCACTCCGTTTGCTGCAACGGGTGAAGGAACTTGATCCGACGATATTTACCAAGTCTGGGTTAATGGTCGGGTTGGGTGAAACCGCGATGCAGGTCCGCCAGGTGATGGAAGACATGCGTGCCGCTGATGTGGATTTTTTGACAATCGGGCAATACCTGCAACCGACGCCAAAGCATCACGCGGTGATGAGCTATGTTACCCCTGAGGAATTTGCGGTTTACGAAAAAACGGCTTTTGCCAAAGGGTTTTTGATGGTTTCGGCAACACCGCTTACGCGCTCATCATATCATGCCGGTGCAGACTTTGAGCGTTTGCGTGCTGCGCGCGAAGCGAAAATGCACACCAAGTGATGCCGTAAGGGGAACCTGTGGTTGGCGTTTGCTGCGAAATCGGTCATCTCTCTGAGAAATAACTTTGCACTGAGCGGATAATTTCGCTGTAGTGTGACTAAATCAATCGGTGCTGAGTCGGTGCTCTGTTAGGCAACGGCTCGGAATGCTGTGATAGGGGTCCAGGGGGGATTCGCCGTGGTCGATGAGACCGAAGCGCCAGAAGATGCGGGAAAACGTATTCGCGAATTGCGTGATATGGTCGAAGCCCTGCGCGAGGCCTTGGAGCAGGCTGACGGTATTCGCCAGAAAGACGTGCAGGCCGCGGCGCAGCAGGCATCCTCCGAACTTGAGCAACTAAAGACCACCATCTCCGCACTACGCGACGCGCTGGAAGAAGAGCGCGCCGAAGGCGGGCGTCGGTTGCAACTTGCGCGCCGCGAAGCAGCAGATGAAGCACAGCAGTTACGCGATGCGGTGCAATCTGTCCGTGATGAGTTGGAGGCGGAGCGCGCAAGGGGCCAGGACAAGGTGCAGGCTGAAAAGGCCACCGGCACCGCTGAGATAAACCACATGCGCGACACCATCGCCGCATTGCGTGATGAAATGGACGCCATGAAGGCGCGCCACGCGACACAGATGCAAGAACAGGCGCGGATCAACCGTGACGATGTTCAGGAACTGAAAGATACGATACAGTCGTTACGCGACAAGTTGGAAAAGGAGTCGGCGCATGCCTGACGACGGAGTCGCGCCTGCAACAGTTGAAACCCATGAGGAACAGCTAAGCCATCTTAAGATGCTGCTGGATGTTTCGCGTAAGGTTGCCGCGCAAGATACGCTGGACACTGTACTTGAGACGCTTATCGATCTTGCCTGTGTCGAGACAGGGTCTGAGCGGGGCACGCTCTTTCTGAACGATGAGTCGACTGGCGAGTTGTTCTCACGCGTGGCTCTGGGCCTCAAGACCCGTGAAATCCGCTTTATGAACGACGAAGGCCTTGCAGGTGCCGTCTTCAAGTCGGGTATTGGTGAGATCATTGACGATGCTTACGCCGATAGTCGCTTTAACCGCGCAGTTGATGACGAGACAGGCTTTAAAACCAATAGTGTGCTCGCCGCGCCCATCCGCACCGCGAAAGATGAGATTATCGGGGTTGCGCAGGTTCTGAACAAGAAAGACGGCAAGTTTGAAGAGCGCGATCTGCAAGTCTTGCAAGGCATCACCACGCAATGCGCGATTACCCTGCAATCAATGCAGTTGGTCGAAAAGGTTGAGCGGAGCCGTCAGAAAGAAGTCGAATTTCTGAACGTAATCTCTGACATGACGTCAGAGTTGGAGCTTTCCAAGCTGCTCAACAAGGTTATGACCGAGGCCACGCGAATGCTGGAGGCGGACCGCTCCACCTTGTTCCTCAATGACGAAAAGACTGATGAATTGTTCAGCCATGTCGGGGCTGGGCTGAGCAGTTTTGAGATCCGGCTTCCCAACTCTGCGGGTATAGCCGGGGCGGTATTTACGTCAGGCAAGACGATCAACATTCCCCATGCTTATGCGGACCTCCGATTTAACCCGGCGTTCGATAAGCAAACCGGGTATTTTACCCGTTCGATGCTTGCTGTTCCGGTTGTGAACAAGCAGGGCAAGGTGATCGGCGTAACGCAGGTCTTGAACAAAGCCGGCGGCCCGTTTGACCACGAAGACGAAAGCCGCCTGAAAGCGTTTACCGCGCAAATTGCAATCGGTCTGGAGAATGCAAAGCTCTTTGACGATGTGCAGTCGATGAAAAACTATAATGAATCGATGCTGCAATCCATGGCCAACGGCGTTGTCACGGTTGATGATGAGTTTACCATCAAGACCTGCAACAAGGCCGCCGCCCGGATGATCGGCAAGCCAGAGGCGGAGATCGTCAAGCAATCGTTCGTGGATGTCTTTGGTGAAGAAAACCAGTTTCTCGTCGATAAGGTGAAAGAGGTCGCAGAAACCAACGAAAGCGACGAAATCATGGGGGCCGAGCTCAAGTTCGGTGACGCCAAGCCGTTGTCGGTCAACCTCCATTTCCTCAACCTTGAATCCGGCGAGGGCAAAGACCTCGGTTCAATGGTTATGATTGAGGATATCACGGCAGAAAAAGCCGCGAAATCAACGCTGTCCCGGTATATGGACCCGGCGCTGGCTGACCAAATGCTGGCTGATGGCGGCGGCGATATCATGGGGGGCAAGGACACGACCGCTACGGTCCTGTTCTCCGACGTGCGCGGGTTTACCACCATTACCGAGGCGTTGGGCGCGCAGGGCACCGTGGCGCTGTTGAACGAGTATTTTGAGCTGATGGTCGATTGCATCTCTGAACAGGGTGGCATGCTCGACAAGTTCATTGGCGATGCGATCATGGCTGCCTTTGGCATTCCCATGCCACATGATGATGACGAAGACCGAGCGATGCGCGCTTCGATCAACATGATTTCCCGCCTGTGGGAATGGAATGAGGAGCGTAAGGCACGCGGCGAAATGCCGGTGGAAATGGGTATTGGCCTGAACACAGACCGCGTCGTGGCAGGGAATATCGGGTCTTCCAAACGTATGGACTACACGATGATTGGCGATGGGGTGAACCTGTCGGCGCGTTTGGAAAGTGCCTGTAAACAGTATCATGCGCGCATCTTGTTGTCAGAGTACACCGTGGCCAAATTGAACGGCGTTTACCGACTGCGCGAAATTGACCGTGTGGTGGTGAAGGGTAAGACAGAGCCGGTTGATGTGTACGAATGCCTGGATTTCCACACGGAAAAAACCTTCCCTAACATGATGGATGTCTTGGGGAATTTCAAAGAAGGCGTCACCCAATACCGTGCACAGGATTGGGACCGGGCCCTGCGGCACTTTGAAGAATGCGTCAAGGCCAACCCCATCGACCCGCTGTCGAACGACTATATCGAGCGCTGCAATATCATGAAGTCCGACCCACCGGCCAAGGATTGGGACGGCGTGTTTGTGATGAAGTCGAAATAGCCAAATTTGTGGTCTGTGCGGAACGCAGGACTGGTGTTGATGGGACCGGCAACGGCGGGGCGCCTGTTCACCGTGCCGGCAAGCGAAATTGCACGGAAACAGGAGCGTGACGGATCGGATGCGGTTTGTTCAAGGGCACGAGGGGCGCAAGGCAGCAATAGCTGATCTTTTCTCGGCAGTATTCACCGCATCCGAAGGCAATGAGGCGGGCTTACAGATTGGCGATCTGGTTCGTGAGCTGCTGTCGTGCGACGGCGACGATGACGTGATTACGTGGTCGGCTGTTGATGGGGGTGATTTGCTGGCGTGTATCATGCTATCGCGACTGACCTATCCGGAGGATGGCAGAACCGTTTTCATGTTGTCCCCGGTTGCGGTGAAAACAAATCGCCAAAGGGCGGGGATCGGGCAAAAACTGATAATCCGGGGCATCGACGATTTGCGTGCGAAGAATGTCGATTTCGTGGTGACCTATGGCGACCCGGCCTATTATTGCAAAACCGGTTTCCTTCCAATTTCGGAAGATTTCGCCAAGGCCCCACACAGGTTGAACCAGCCCGAAGGTTGGCTCGGTCAAGCATTAACCGCGGTTAAGGCGTCGCCGATCAAGGGACCATCATTATGCGTTTCGCCGTTCAACAGACCTGAACTTTGGTAGGCTGTTATACCGCGCGCATTGTTTTTTCTTTCAGCGTGATAGGATCGTCATTTTGCCCTGGTCTTCGATAGCGGAACCGCGCGCATCGGAGTAGGCTTTCTCCATGACCGATTCCCCGCTTTTCATTCATCTGCGCCTTCATTCCATCTATTCCCTTCTCGAAGGGGCGATGGCGATCAAGGCGTTGCCGAAGCTTGCCGCCGAACAGGGCATGCCCGCGGTTGCCGTCACCGATTCTAACAATCTTTTTGGCGCGTTGGAGTTTTCTGAAACCGCTGCCAAAGGTGGGGTGCAGCCCATAATCGGTTGTCAGTTGGACCTGGCTTATCTGCCTGCGCCGCGCCCCGGTGACCGTGCAGGAGCGCCCGCAGCCGTTGTTTGCATTGCACAATCTGAGACGGGTTACATGAACCTGATGGCGCTGTCGTCGCGCGCCTATCTGGAATCTGGCGACGCCGCGCATCACGTGACGCTTGATGACCTGGCCCAGCATGCCGACGGCGTAATTTGCCTGACTGGTGGGGCCTTGGGCCCGCTCGGATATCTGGTGCGCGACAACAAGCACAGCGAAGCCAGCGCGCTGCTCGATCAGTTGCAGGACATTTATGGCGACCGCCTTTATGTGGAACTGCAACGGCATGGGGATGATGAGGCGCTGCGCACCGCTGAAGAAGACGCAACCGAAAGCTGGTTCATTGAGCAGGCCTACGCCCGTGATCTGCCGCTGACCGCCACCAATGACGTTTTTTTCCCCACCGCAGATATGTATGAGGCGCATGATGCTTTCCTGTGCATCGGTCAGGGCGCTTACGTCAATCAGGAAGAACGTCGCCGCATCACGCCCGAACACCGCTTTAAAACAGCGGCTGAAATGGCGGCGCGGTTCAAGGATCTGCCGGAGGCGATTGAAACCACTGTTGAAATAGCAAAGCGGTGCCATTGGCGTCCGCGTGTTATCGACCCCATCCTGCCGAAATTCGCAGATGATGAGGTGGAGGAACTGCGTCGCCAATCGGTCGAAGGGCTAAAGGCGCGGCTTGCTGTTATTCCCCATGCTGCACCGGTTGAGGAATATGAAAAGCGGCTCGACTTTGAGCTTGGCATCATCGAAGGTATGGGGTTCCCCGGCTATTTCCTGATCGTTGCCGATTTCATCAAATGGGCCAAGGATCACGACATCCCGGTGGGGCCGGGCCGTGGGTCGGGGGCAGGGTCATTGGTGGCCTATGCGCTGACCGTTACTGACCTGGACCCGCTGCGCTATGGCCTGCTGTTTGAGCGCTTCCTGAACCCTGAACGTGTCTCCATGCCTGACTTTGATATCGATTTTTGCATGGATCGCCGGGAAGAGGTCATCCAATACGTACAGCAGAAATACGGGCGTGACCGGGTGGCGCAGATCATCACTTTTGGTGCCATGCTGTCCAAAGCCGCTGTGCGCGATGTGGGCCGCGTGCTGCAAATGCCTTACGGTCAGGTTGACCGCCTTTCCAAACTGATCCCGGTTGAGGGCGTCAAACCCATGTCGGTCAAAAAGGCGCGCAAGGAAGAGCCGCGCCTGCAGGAAGAAGAAAAACTTGAACCCATCGTTGGGGAATTGTTGAACACGGCTGAAAAGGTCGAAGGGTTGCTGCGGAATGCCTCAACCCATGCTGCGGGCGTGGTGATCGGCGACAGACCGCTGGAGCAGCTTGTCGCGCTCTATAAAGACCCGCGTTCCGACATGCCTGCCACACAGTTCAACATGAAGTGGGTAGAGCAGGCTGGCCTTGTCAAATTTGACTTTCTTGGCCTGAAAACCCTGACCGTGATCCAGAACGCGCTTGACCTGTTGAAGCTTCGCGGCGTCGATATCGATATTGGCGCGATCCCGCTTGATGATCAGAAAACCTATGACCTTTATGGTTCTGCCAACACGGTGGCGGTGTTTCAGGTGGAGAGTAGCGGCATGCGCGATGCGCTGCGGCAGCTGCAACCAACCTGCATCGAAGATATTGTTGCGCTGGTTGCGCTGTACCGGCCCGGCCCGATGGAAAATATTCCGAAATATTGCGACGTAAAAAATAATCGCGCCGAGCGGGATCGCTTGCATCCGCTGATCGACAATATTCTGGACGAGACGCAAGGCATCATCGTCTATCAGGAACAGGTGATGGAGATTGCCCGTAAAATGGCGGGCTATTCCCTTGGCGGTGCTGATCTTTTACGCCGCGCCATGGGTAAGAAAATTCAGGAGGCGATGGACGCTGAGCGCCCCAAGTTCCTTGAAGGGTCTGCTAAAAACGGGGTGGATAAGGCCAAGGCGACGGAGGTTTGGAACCTGCTCGACAAGTTCGCCAACTATGGTTTCAACAAATCGCACGCGGCGGCTTATGGCGTTGTCAGCTATCAAACCGGGTGGCTGAAGGCGAACCACCCGGTGGAATTCATGGCCGCCGTGATGAACTGCGATATGCATCTGACGGACAAGCTCGCGGTTTACAAACGCGAGGTGGATCGCCTGAAAATCGAAACCATCGCGCCTGACGTCAACCGCAGCTTTGACCGGTTTGCGGTGGAAGACGGCAAGATCCTTTATGCCCTTGGCGCGCTGAAAAATGTCGGCGCAGAAGCGATGAAGATGATTGTCGCCGCGCGGGATGAAGGCGGAAAATTCAAAGACCTCTTCGATTTTGCGAAACGTGTTGACCTGAAGCGGGTTGGTAAACGCTCGCTCGAAATGCTTGCGCGCGCGGGGGCGTTTGATGGTCTGGAGCCGAACCGCCGCCGCGCGATCGAAAGCATCGACACACTCGTCGGCTTTTCGGCAGCCAGCGTCGAAGCGGCAGCATCCTCGCAAACCTCGTTGTTCGGTGACGCGGGTGAGGGGTTGGAAAACCCACGTTTGCCCGCGCCTGACAACTGGTTGCCAACAGAGTTGTTGGCCGAAGAACACGCCGCGATTGGGTTCTATCTATCGGGGCATCCATTGGATGATTACGCCGGGCCGCTAAAGCGAAAGCGTGTGCTGACCTTTGCGGAGCTGGTGGCGAACGGACGAACAGGTGTGCCTGTGCGCATCGCAGGTTCCGTCATGTCAAAGCAGGAACGAAAGTCAGCGCGCGGTAACCGTTTTGCATTTGTGCAGTTGTCAGACCCGACAGGCATGTATGAGGTCACGGTGTTTTCGGACGCCTTGGCCAAGCACCGCGACGAACTGGAGCCGGGGCGCAATGTCGTTCTGAACGTCGATCCGGAGATTGACGGTGAACAGGTCAAGATGCTGGTCCGCTCTGTGCAGGCCATCGACAATGCTGTGAAAGACGCGGCACCGGCTGGTCTGAAAATATTCGTGAACGAACCGCGCGCGCTGGAAAGCATCAAGACCCGATTGTCCGAAGCGGGGCAGGGGCGTGGCGGCCCGGTTAACATCGTCATTACCCTGCCTGAAACCTCGCAGGAGGTGGAATTGTCGCTTCCCGGTCAGTTCCCGATCACGCCGCAGATCAAAGGCGCCATCAAGGCCGCGCAAGGCGTGGTGCACCTGGAAGAATTCTGACGGCGGCTGGCGTTTTGCCTCTGGCGTGCCTACATCGATCCTGACTGAGAACAAGGTAAGGGATCTCCGATGCGCAGTGCTGGTATTGGGTCAAAAATTGTCGCCGCTGTGGCGCTGGCCTTTGGTTTTTCGGGTAGTTCCGCCGCTGAAGAGGTGGGGGAGGTGTCTACCGCTTTCAAACTGCTCGGCGCGAACCACAAGATTGTGGTCGAAGCCTTTGATGACCCCGAAGTGCCGGGCGTTTCCTGTTTCCTTTCCCGCGCCAAAACAGGTGGCATCAAGGGGTCACTTGGCCTTGCGGAAGATACGTCCGATGCGTCAATCGCGTGCCGTCAAACCGGTGCCATCACATTGCCCGAGGGGCTGGAAGATGGGGAGCGGGTTTTCAAACAACGCACGTCTATTCTGTTCAAGAAAATTCAGGTCGTGCGCTTTTACGATGAACGCCGCAACACGCTGATTTATCTGAGTTATTCTGACAAGCTGATTGATGGGTCGCCCAAAAACTCCCTATCAGCAGTGGTCATTCGGCCTTGGGATGCACCGATCGGCGAATAGACCGGCGCCAGCGTGACCCATGTGGTCAGGGGCGCCGTATTTGATAATGCACCTCCGGCGTGATTGTGCCGGCAACTTCCTCATAATCGGCTTCATGGGTGAACTGAAAACCTGATGCCTGCATGCATTTTATCGCGGCGGTGTTTCGTTTGTCTGCGATGGCGATAATGCGGGCCAATGCCGGGGTCTGGAACAGAAAGGTTAGGGCGGCCTCCACGGCCAGTGAGGCCGTGCCGTTACCTTGTGCCGCGCGCGATAGCGTAATGCCCACTTCTGCTTCTGTACTGTCTTCCGACAGATACAGCCCCATGTCGCCGAGCAGGGCATCATCGGCACCGGCCACTGCGATCTGCGACCACGCACCGGGTTTGGGGATATCGGCCATGCTCATGGCGTTTATCAGGCCGCGTGCGCTGTTTTCATCAGCTTCGCCCCAACTTTGAAATCGCGCGACCTCCGGGTCGGCACGATAAGCCAAGAAAGCGTGCAGGTCGTCGATACGGAGCCGCCGCAGGGTAATGTGCCCGTTGCTGATGGGCAGGTTATCTGACTGGCTCATCGTTGCTGTACCTTTCTGAAAGCTATTGTCGGCCCGGTGATGCCGTGTCTGATCACGCCTCTCCCAACTATGGCTCCACCGTCACGCTGTGCCAACTGCTTCGTGATAGGTGCGTGTGTTGGAATGCCGCAGGCACCCTCCCACGTAATCTAGACACAAGGCGTGCATCGGGCCCGGAACTTGGGCCGCGAACGCTCTCTCTGACCACCCGCGCCCTAACGGCGCTGGACCGTAAAGGAGACGACAACATGAAAGTCATTTTTGCAATCGTACTCACCGCCGTTTCACTGTCGGCGACGGCATATTTTGCAGACACATCGCCGGACCGCCCGCAGCAAACCGTGAATGCCACGACGATTTCTCAGGGCTGATCTGAACCCGGGCGGTGTGCGGTGGCGTGCCTCCCTCAACATTCGGAATATGGAGAAAAATGATGTCCAAATTGATAATGTTCGCCATCGCTGCCGCCACGCTGTCATTGGCCGCATGCGACGGCGTCACGATCACCCCGCGGGAGCCGTTTACGGCTGATGATGTGAAGCGCTAGCGCAGGCAGTGGCGAAAGGACGTAGTGCAAACGTGCGGCGAGGGTATTGCGCTCCTTGCCGCATTGCCGCGGGGCGTATGTGTGGCTATTTCCGGCACAACGACTGCCCTTCGCATCATACGTGAGAGGCGTTAATATACTTGGGAGAGATCATATGATCGGTCGTCTGAACCACGTTGCAATCGCCGTTCCTGACCTTGAGGCGGCTTCGGCGCAATATGCCGGTGCGTTGGGTGCAAAGGTTAACCCCCCACAGTCAGAGCCTGACCACGGCGTTACGGTTGTTTTCATCGAACTGCCCAACACCAAAATCGAATTACTGCACCCTCTTGGCGAAGATAGCCCCATTCAAGGCTTTCTCGACAAGAACCCGGCGGGCGGCATTCACCATATTTGTTATGAGGTCGAAGACATCATCGCGGCACGTGACCGCCTGAAAGAAAGCGGTGCCCGCGTGCTTGGAAACGGGGAGCCAAAAATCGGCGCCCATGGCAAGCCTGTGATTTTCCTGCACCCGAAGGATTTCAATGGCGCTCTGGTTGAGTTGGAGCAGGTATAATGTCCATCACTGGTGGGATCGTCCTCTTCGCGGTTTTCTGGTTTATCTCGCTGTATCTGGTGTTGCCGTTTTTCGTGCAAAGCCAGGAAGAAGCCGGTGAAGTGGAACCGGGCACAC
This sequence comes from Pikeienuella sp., assembly GCA_049608645.1. Lineage (GTDB taxonomy): Bacteria > Pseudomonadota > Alphaproteobacteria > Rhodobacterales > Rhodobacteraceae > Pikeienuella. The sequence goes on from JBMYXS010000006.1 coordinate 64,529, forward strand.
CAGCGGGTGCGCCAGCTGAAAGCATGATGAAGAAAAAGCTGATCTGGGCATCCATGCTTGCGGTCGTGCTTTGGCTTATCGTTGCCGCCATCATGGAGGCGGAGATAATCACACTGGATGATCTGCGCGCAGTGTCTGGAAATTACGGCAGATGATCGAACGGCGTGCGTTTCATTTTCCCGCGTTCTAGCACACAAAAAAGGCCCCCACCTTATCAGGCGGGGGCCTTTTTGGTTGGTCTTTCGGTTCTATGTGGGTCTAGTTCGAAAGCACAACCGTACCCAGTTTTTCGCCAGCCATGACGCGATCATGCGCAGCGACGCAATCGCCCAATCCGCCTGACAGGACAGCGGCGTGGCGAAGCTGACCAGCTTCAAGCCATTTGGTAAGTTGTGCTTCCCCCGCCTTACGCATGGCAGGGTCGAGCAGGTAAACGATCAGCATGTGCAGCGTGACGTTTTTGAACATGAACGGATAGAACTGAAGCGTCGGTGCCATGTCAGCGGCTGAGGCATAGGCCGTGATGCTGCCAGCCGCTTTTACCAATGCCAGGTTCGCGTCTTGGTTGGCGCCGAAATCAACATCAACGATGCGATCGACACCCTCGCCATTGGTCATCTCCATCACTTCGGCCACCACATTGCCTTGGCTATAATTGACCCATTCGTCGGCTGTGGAGTGCTTGGCCTTGGCCTCTGAAGATGTGGTCGTGATAACGCGTGCGCCGCTCAGGCGGGCCATTTGGCAGGCATAGCGCCCGACAGTGCCTGCGCCGCCCGTGACCAGAACGGTCTTGCCCTCGACGGAGCCGCCGCCACAAACAGCGGCCCATGCGGTCATAGCCGGGATACCAAAACACGCGGCATCGTCGAAACTGACGTTGTCGGGCAGGGCGACGGCCTGCGTTGAAGGCAGGGCCACAAAATCGGCGGCTGTGCCAAAGGGGCGCTGCCACTGGCCGTTCCATATCCAGACCCGTTCGCCAATGCGGGCCTTGTCAACGCCGGCGCCTACATCAACGATTTCACCCGCACCATCGGAATGGGGAATGATGCGTGGATAAGCCATGACGGAACCGGGCCGCGCACCTGACCGCAGCTTGACATCAGACGGGTTTACGCCAGAGGCACGCACACGCACCACGACCTCCCCCGCTGCCGGGGCAGGGTCGGGCATATCGCCATGAACGAGAACATCCGCAGCTTCACCAAATTTTTCGTACCAGACAGCTTTCATCGTTCTGTTCCTTCAACAGGTGTCAGCCGAAGCCGGGTGATTTGGTGGCGCTCACGCTCCAGAATTTCAAAGCGGAAACCGTGGAAAACAAAGACCTGCCCGGCGGTTGGAATGGCTTGTGCCTCGTGAATGACAAGGCCCGCAACGGTGGTTGCTTCATCGTCCGGCAAGGACCAGTCGCCAAAGCGATTCAGGTCGCGAATGGTGGTGTCACCACTGATTTCAAAGCTGCCGTCAGGCCCGCGTTGAATGTCGGCAACTTCTTCATCATGCTCATCAGCAATGTCACCAACGATTTCTTCGAGGATGTCTTCGAGGGTGATCAGGCCCTGAAGGTCGCCATATTCATCAACCACCAGCGCAAAATGGCTGCGGCGGCGCAAAAAGCTGCGCATCTGTTCGTCAAGTGACGTGGTATCGGGCACAAACCACGGCTCCATCGCCACATCCATGATGTCAAAATTGCTGAAGTCTCCGCCGCTCTGACGGTGTTTTTCAACCGCGCGCAGCAGATCCTTGGCATGGACCACGCCAACGATGTTTTCAGCTTCGCCGCGATAGATCGGAATGCGGGTATATTGCGATTCCAGCGCCGCTGATACGATATCGACGGGGGCCGCGTCAGCATCAATGGTTTCAATATTGCGGCGATGCATCATCACTTCGCTGACTTCGCGGTCAGACAGGTCGAGCGCCGCCAGCAAACGGTCGCGGTCATCTTTTTCCACGGCACCGGCGGAGTGGTGCAAGTCAATGGCACCGCGAATTTCATCCTGCGCGCCAAGCACATTGGCGTCTGGGTCAGCGTCTACCCCAAAAAGGCGCAATGCCCCGCGTGCGAACCAGCGCACCGCGTTGACCAAGGGCGCGAACACCTTGACGATAACGCCAATCGGCGCGGACACGCGCAGTGCCGCAACCTCGGGGTTGGTAATCGCATAGGTTTTGGGCGTGACCTCCGCAAAGACCAGCACCAGCACGGTCATAACCAAGGTGGCCCATGCTACCCCAGCTTCCCCAAATAGCGTTGTGAACAGTTGCGTGGCCAACGCAGCGGCAAGAATGTTGACGAGGTTGTTGCCAAGAAGAACCGCGCCAATCAGGCGCTCACTGTCTTCTGTCAGGCGCAGAGCGCGGGCAGCCGGTTTTGATCCCTTGTCCGCAAGCCGGTGCAGTGATGCACGGCTCACAGCCGTTAGTGCTGTTTCTGACCCCGAAAAAAAGCCTGACATAAGGAGGAGAAGCAAAATCGCTCCCGCCGTCCACCAAATAGTCGGGTCCATTACCCCGCTCCCTCATAGATTTCATGCGCGGAACGCGCCTACGGACCTCATATGAAGGTTGTAAGGCGTTGCGGCAAGGGAGGGGGGCATATCTGCGCAGCAGGTTTGCACAATCTGGCCGATTGACCTTGCCATCACCTGGCTACGGCGGGGTGATTTCGACAACTTGATGTAAGGACGGTGCGGGTGAGTATTCCGGATGACCGGGGGCGCGGCGAGCCGCGCAGTTTCCCAGCGGGCCGTTTATGCGGCCCGCTGGCGTAATTGGATCAGATCGCCGCGTTACGGCTTTCTTCGATATAGATTTCACGCAAGCGCGTTGCGACAGGGCCGGGGGTGCCGTTGCCAACAGGCTTGCCGTCGATTTCCACAACCGGTGTCACAAAGGCAGAGGCCGCAGTGCAGAAAGCTTCGTCGGCGTTCTGGGCTTCTTCGATGGAAAAGCTGCGCTCCTCCACCTTCATCTGGGCCTCGCGGGCAAAGCGTAGAACCGCCGCGCGGGTGATGCCGTGCAGGATATCGTTGGAGAGGTGACGCGTGATGATCGCCCCGTCCTTGACGATATAGGCGTTGTTTGACGTGCCCTCATTAACAAGGCCGTCTTCCGTCAGCCACGCATCATCTGCGCCCTGGGCCTTGGCTTCCATCTTTGCAAAGGATGGGAACAGAAGCTGCACCGTCTTGATGTCACGCCGCGCCCAGCGTTGATCTTCGAGCGAGATAACCTTCAGGCCCTTCGCAGCGGCAGGGCTGTTCACAAGGTCCTTGGCCTGCGTGAAAAGCACAATGCCCGGCTCACAATCATCGCCCGGCCAGGCAAAATCACGGTCGCCGGGGGCGCCGCGCGTGACCTGCAAATAGATCATGCCATTGTCGAGATCGTTACGTTCGATCAACTCGCGGTGGATGGCCAGAAGTTCCTCATCCGAGCACGCAGGGCGCATTTTCAGCTCTGACAGGGAGCGGTGCAGGCGTACTTTGTGGCCCTCAAAGTCAACCAGTTTCCGGTCGATCACCGAGGTGACCTCGTAAACCCCATCTGCCATCAGGAACGCACGGTCGAAGATGGAGATTTTTGCGTCTTCTTCGGCGACATATTCGCCGTTTACGTAAACAGTTCTGCTCATGGTTATCCCCAAAGCTCTGCGCTGGGTGGGTGCACGCCGCGCTCGTCAAATATAAGTGGTGGGTTGCGGTCTTCGGCCAGCAACAGCGGACCGTCGAGATCAACGAATGCCGCGCCTTGTGCAACCAATGTTGCGGGAGCCATCGCGAGCGAGGAACCAACCATACAGCCGACCATGATCTGGAACCCGGCTTCCTCCGCGGCGCGGCGCAGTTTCAGCGCCTCGGTCAGGCCGCCGGTTTTGTCCAGCTTGATGTTGATCATGTCGTACTTGCCGATCAGCTTCGGCAGTGTTGCGGCCACATGGCAGCTTTCATCCGCGCAGACGGGCAAGGGGCGGTCGATGCCACGCAGCGCCTCGTCATCATCGGCGGGCAATGGTTGCTCGACCATGACGACGCCGAGTTCCAGCAGCAAGGGCGCGATGTCGCGGTAAAGCTCAACCGTCCAGCCTTCGTTGGCATCGACAATTATGCGGGTGTTCGGGGCACCCCGGCGTACGGCGCGCAAACGCTCCAGGTCTTCATCGCCGCCACCGAGTTTGATTTTCAAGAGCGGGCGGTGCGCGTTTTCGCGGGCCTTCTTTTCCATCGTGTCGGGGTCAGCCAGCGAAAGGGTATAGGCGGTGATCTGCGGGGCGGGTGCAAAGCCGCCGATCATCTGCCAGACACGTTTGCCCTGCGCTTTTGCCTCCAGATCCCAGAATGCGGCGTCCAGCGCGAACCGGGCTGCGCCCGGTGCCATCGTCTCTTGCAAGCCCTTGCGGCGGCATTCGGGGTGGGAAGCGAGGAAGGTTTGGATATCGGCAATCACACCTTCGACAGTTTCGCCATAACGGGGGTAGGGGACGCATTCGCCCCAGCCGCGATAGCCACCACTTTCGATAGAGACGGAGACGACGCGCGCCTCCGTCCGTGATCCACGGGAGATTGTGAAGACTTCCGCAAGCGGGAAGACGTCTTCCTTAACGGTCCACTTCACTTGATCGCCCTCAGCTCAGCGCATCGACAAGGCGGCCCGCACCGTGGCGGAAGGGGTCGACACAAGGCAGGCCCATTTCATCCTCGATTTTCTTGAGGTACGCGTCTGCTTCGGCGTCTGACATCGCTGCGGTGTTGATGGAACACCCGATGGATGTGACATTGGGGTTCACAACGCGGGCCAGATCCTCTGCCAATGGGCGCAGTGCCGCCAGGCCGGGCGAGGTATAGTGCGGCAGACCGCGCATGTGGGTGCGGGTCGGCTCATGGCACAGCACGAGGTGATCAGGCGCACCGCCATGGATAAGCGCCATCGTTACACCGGAATAAGACGGGTGAAAGAGAGAGCCTTGCCCCTCGATCAAATCCCAATGGTCAGCGTCGTTGTCAGGTGTGATCGTTTCAACCGCGCCACCCATGAAGTCAGCGACGACCGCGTCGAGCGGCACGCCGTCACCCGTGATCAGGATGCCGGTCTGGCCAGTGGCGCGGAAAGACGCCTTCATGCCACGAGCGGTCATTTCTTTTTCCATCGCCAGCGCGGTGTACATCTTGCCGCAAGAGCAATCGGTGCCAACTGCCAGAACGCGCTTGCCGGTGCGCAGTTTGCCCTCGCCGATGGGGTATTGAACGGTTGGGATGCGGACATCGTGCAGCACCTGACCCGTGCGTTTTGCGGCTTCGACCAGTTCTGGCTGGTCACGCAGCAACGTGTGAAGACCTGCGGCAATGTCCATGCCAGCTTCCATGGCCTGCACCAGAACCGCTTTCCACGCGTCTGAGATCAGGCCGCCGCGGTTTGCAACACCGATGACCAATGTCTTGGCACCAGCCGCGACCGCTTCGTCGATCGACAGGTCCGGCAGGTTCATGTTCGCGTTGCAGCCATCCATGCGGAACTGGCCAACGCTGGCGTCCGGGCGCCAGTCTTTGATGCCCTGTGCAACTTTGGCTGCAAGTGCGTCCGGCGCATCGCCGAGGAAGAGAAGATAAGGTTGTTTCAGCATGGTTCCGCCCCTTGAAAAAGATGGGCAGATTCCGCCGATTTATCCCCCTTGAGTCAAGCAATCCGTTTGGCGGCGGAAGCTTTTGCAAGATTCTGGCACCATACAGGTGATTGCAGACCTGCTTGCGTAGATAATTCGAAGTTTTTGCCGCATGTTCGAATTATCTTCGGCTGATTTGGCTCTGGACCGAAGGTGCTCCCGCCAGGGGCGGGGGGCAATAGTACGGCTAATGGCTGAAAACCTTGTTCCAGAGATTCTGGATCCCCGTCAAAACAGCGAAACAGCCGATGGCCCAGATTAGCAGATCATAGGCAGCAAAAGGCGTACCCCGCAGCCATAGGCGTAACAGGTCGCCCTGGGGGCGAAGGTCCTTTATGTCGAGCAGGCCGTCACGGCCCCACCACTCGAATGGCCAAAACCTGCTGAGGTAGAGCGCGAGGATGGTCAGCATTGCAGCCATCGCAATACCCAATACACGACCCGTCATTGCACCAACTCCACGCTTTCGGGATCGACCCGCAGCACCAGCAAATCGCCCCGCCGCTCAAGATCGCCTTCCAGCGTGACAAACGCGGCAACATGGTCATAAAGCGCAACGGGCATTGGCCCGCCATCTGGCCCGGCGATGAGCATATGATCTGACCCTTCAACCGCCTGAGACGAAATCAAGATCGGTGGCACGCCGCCGATGATGCACAGGTTTGCGCAGGCCTTATGCGCCAAACGTCGACCGGGCCGCATTGCACCAGCATCGCATTTGCCGTCGCAGATTTCCCCCGACAGGCGCCATTTCCCCAATGGCACAGGCGCAGAAAGGTCAGGCAGCGGGCCGTCAGCGGCCTTGATGCCGCGGTTGCCGCCGCGTACCTGGAGCATGTCCAATTCACCCCGTTGCAACATCACGCCGGAAACGGTGACAAGCTGGCCAACAAGACCTTCAGCGCCTGCCATGACGCCGTTTTTGCCGCCTGCGCTCATCATCAGGGTATGACCGGCGGGTAAATGGTCTGTACCTTCGGTGATCCGCAACAGCGGGTAGGGCGTTGCCTCGATCACGCCGGTTACAGTTTGCTGCCCGTAATCAAAGCGAAAGGCGCCATTACCGGGGTCGTCCTGTGTGACACCGGCCGCAAATGATAGCCCGGTAAATGCAGCAATCAAGCCCACGGCAATGACTTTCAGGAACCGCCCGAGGCGCCGCGGCATGGGAAAGAACGCCACGAAAAATTCGTCTTTTGCTGGGTCATGTGTTTCCGGGTCACGGTCAGACATCACGCGCCCTCCAGTTTTGTTGGTTCTACATAGGTGCCGGGTGGATTGGCCGCCGGGTCAACAAAGACATCGCCGTTTTCGACCTTCAGCCGATAGGTGGGCACCTTTTCGGTAAACGGGTCGGGGGAGCGGCCATCAATCACGCGGTATTGGAAACCGTGCCAGGGGCATGTCACACAACCATCAATGATACGCCCCTCGCCAAGCGGGCCGTTTTGATGGGCGCAGGCATTGGAAATGGCAGATAACGCGCCTTCGTGTCTGAAAACGGCAACCCGGTCGCCGGTGTCGAGGCGGGCAATACGTGCAAAACCTTCGCGAATGTCAGAAACGGCACAAGCACGAACCCAATCCGCCGCCGCGAATGCCTTGTCCTCGGCAACATCCTTGCGCCACGCAGCCACGTGCAGGGCCGCAACCACAAGTGACAAACCCCAGGCGATGTAGGGGAATGTCATATCGCGAAAGTCCTGCGCGACACCCAGGGTGATATGGGCGACCAGCGCAATATATGCCGGATAGATCAGGTAATGCAGCGCCTTCCAGATGCGGGGGGTGAGGAACGACAGCCAGAAATCATGGCTGGTCGTTGCCAGTACCGCGAGGCACAACAAGGCAAAAACGCCAAATATCTCAAACGGAAAGCCCAGAAGTTGCCCGTAAGATGTATTGGCAAATAACAGCGACTCATAACGATCAGTCTGCGCAAAGGCGAAATACCAGCTGAGGATGAACCCTGCATGGGTAAGCGCGACGAATAATGTCATCACCCCAAAATGACGGCGGTTGTAAACCAAAGGCAGGAAACGTCTGTCCAGCCGCGCCAATGGTCCCATCGCAAGAATGACCGTGAGCATGAAGAACGCGCATGATCCAAAGGCCCGCGCATTGTGCACCTGACCATTGATCGGGGGCTGGTAACCCAGCATACCGGGTGCCACCTCAATGAAGACATAGAGGTAAAGCGCAACCATGACGGCCAGCACGAGGTTGTAGCGATATTTATAGGGGTTCCACTGAACGGGTACGTATTGAACGCTCATTCCGGCGCCTCCAGCTGTACGGGCGCAAGGTCGGATGGCCAGGTTTGTTTGATGCTGATGCCGATGATGATCAGCGCAGGAATAGTGATCACAAGAGCAAGCGCGGCAGCACCATGTGAACGGCGCGGTGGCCGATGCCGCAGCGGCCAGGCATCACGCCCGGTTTCCAACACAAACCACCGCCACAAAACAACCGGCCAGATCAAAATGACAGCTGGCAGCAGAAGGGGGCGAAACACATAGGTTCCGCGGGCGTTCTCGTCGATACGATCTATACCGAACACAAGAAACGGCACCGCGATCACGAAGCCGACCCACCCCCACCAAGAGGCGGCTGAAATCAATATTGCTGCCGTTTCCACTACTATCCCTCAAATCGCATACGAGTCTCAGGGAACCCTAACGAGGTGCGGCGCAGAGGTGAAATCACAAAGACAGGACTTCGCCGCACAGAATGCCCATGCGGCGGCTTTTCTTTGATTCTGTTGGCTTATGTGCGCTTACATCGGGATGATTTCGGCGACCTCCACGGTGCCATGTTCGATAATGGGGCAGCCAGCGGCAAGTTTCGTGGCCGCTTCCATGCTTTCAGCCTGGATGATAGAATATCCCGAAAGCGGATTTGCGCCGCCATCATTGGTCACGCCTGATGCGCTGACCGTTTTTGACATGCCGACTGGGTTGCCGCCATCAACGACAGCTTCGCCCATACCGCCAAGCCAGGCACCCCATTTTTCCATGACTGCCGCACCTTCCTCCGGCGTTTCAGGCATCTTTCCACCATGATAGGCGAGCATATAGTTAGGCATGATAATCCTCCTCCGTTTGGGTTAAGTGTGTAGCTGGCGTTCAAGCTTGCGCAGCGATGACGTCCATCCGCCATTGTGGTTTTCGGCGCTTTCATCGTCCGCAAGGCCCGAATGGCAAAGCGTGAAATGCGCGCCGCCTTTCCCGTCGCTTTTGACCGAAAAGCAAACGGTGGAGCTATGCCCCCTGTGGTCAGCCTCGTCGTGCCAGCCCCACGTGAATTCAACTGTATTCGGGGGATCGACGGTCAGAACCTCGCCGGAGACTTTGTAGCGCGCGCCGTCAGCATTCATCATTTCACTCACCCAGGGTCCGGTGCGTGTCAGATCCATGTTCAGAACAGGGCATGTCATCCCCTCTGGCCCCCACCATTTGGCGATATGTTCGGTACGCGTGAGATAGTCGAACACCATTTCTGGCGGGGCGGTAAAATGACGTTCGAGGGTAAGAGTGCTCATTTCCGGCTCATTTCTTTGGTCAATAGGGCGTCCAGGCGATCAAGGCTGGCTTGCCAGAAATCGCGGTGGCTTTCGGTCCAGGCGCTGATGGTTTGCACGGCCTCGGGCCGCACTGAGTACAATCGCCTTTGGGCATCGATCCGCTGATGCACAACACCTGCCTTGCGCAGCACCTTGAGGTGACGGGAAATCGCGGGCGCGGAGATCGGTGCCGCATCCAGCAGGGCACCTGCGCATAACTCTCCGTCCTGCAACAACCGTTCCACAATCGCGAAACGTGTCGGATCACCAAGAGCAGCAAAGGTGGCAGAGAGGGTGGTTGAGTTCATTCGTTGATTCCTGTATTTGTTAATTAACATAAAGATTAAATTAGTATTGTCAAATTGGGGTCGCCATTGGCCGGAAGCGGGTGAAAGCGATCAGTCATGCATCCGCGCCTTTCCGGCCCAAATCCGGCCGCGCGTTTGCGGGAAAGGGCGTTAGCTTGGTGTCGCCAAACGGGGGCTTGTGGTTGGAAACACACAATCGGATGGCTATTTAGGAAAGCATCGCAACCGTGTCGCGATAGCCCGTCACGATAGATTGCATCCTGCGCAGGGGGGATTATGCTGCGCGCCAACAAGTTACGCCCATTTTTGGAGGCTTCGCCATGCCCGCATACCGCTCTCGTACGACGACCCACGGCCGCAACATGGCCGGTGCCCGCGCCCTATGGCGCGCAACGGGCATGACCGATGGCCAGTTCGGCAAACCCATCATTGCCGTTGCCAACAGCTTTACCCAATTTGTTCCGGGCCATGTGCATTTGAAAGACATGGGGCAACTCGTTGCTGCTGAAATTGAAAAAGCAGGCGGTGTAGCCAAGGAATTCAACACCATTGCGGTCGATGACGGAATCGCGATGGGGCACGACGGTATGCTTTATTCGCTGCCTTCACGCGAAATCATCGCTGATTCCGTTGAATACATGTGCAACGCGCATTGTGCCGATGCGGTCATCTGCATTTCGAACTGCGACAAGATCACACCAGGCATGTTGATGGCTGCGATGCGCCTGAACATCCCGGCGATCTTTGTGTCCGGTGGTCCGATGGAAGCGGGTAAGGTCGTACTTGATGGGAAGGAACGTAAGGTTGATCTCGTCGATGCGATGATGAACGCCGTTAACCCTGATGTGTCGGAATCCGACAGCAAGGCAACCGAAGATTCTGCTTGCCCGACCTGTGGGTCGTGTTCCGGTATGTTCACGGCGAACTCCATGAACTGTCTGGCTGAGGCGTTGGGCCTTGCGCTTCCCGGCAATGGCTCGACCCTTGCAACCCATGCCTATCGTAAGGAATTGTTCCTCGAAGCGGGGCGCACCATCGTCTCACTCGCGAAACGCTACTACGAAGAAGACGATATTACTGCCACCCCCCGCGGCATTGCGAATTTCGATGCTTTTGAGAACGCAATGACGCTGGATATCGCGATGGGCGGGTCCACGAATACCATCCTTCACCTGCTTGCCATGGCGCGTGAAGGCGATGTGCCGTTTACGATGGACGATATTGACCGTCTGAGCCGCAAGGTGCCGCACCTCTCGAAGCTGTCGCCGTCAACCTCGCTCTATCATATGGAAGACGTGCACCGCGCTGGCGGGATCATGCGCTTGATGGGGGAATTGGATCGCCTCGGTCTGATCCATGCTGACCGCCCGACTGTTCATTCCAAGACCTATGCGGAAGCCTTGGAAAAATGGGACATCATGCGTAACCCAAGCCCTGAGGTTGAAGAGTTTTTCCGCGCCGCGCCGGGTGGCGTGCGCACAACGCAGGCTTTCAGCCAGTCTAACCTCTGGAAAGACCTTGACCGTGACCAGGAGAATGGCTGCATCCGCTCGGGCGAACATGCCCACAGCCAGGATGGTGGCCTTGCGGTGTTGTTCGGTAACATCGCTGAAGACGGTTGCATCGTGAAAACCGCGGGTGTTCCCGAAGAATGCCTGACCTTCACGGGCACCGCCCGCATTTTTGAAAGTCAGGACAGCGCCGTTAAAGGCATTCTTGGCAACAAGGTTAACGAGGGCGATGTTGTCGTCATCCGTTACGAAGGGCCACGCGGGGGGCCGGGGATGCAGGAAATGCTCTACCCCACCAGCTATCTGAAGGCCGTCGGTCTTGGCAAAGCCTGTGCACTGATCACTGATGGTCGGTTCTCTGGCGGGTCTTCCGGCCTTTCGATTGGTCACATCTCACCGGAGGCTGCGCTGGGCGGTGCCATCGGTTTGGTGGAAGAGGGCGACAAGATCGACATTAATATCGCGGAACGGCGCATTCATCTGGATGTGGAACCCGGCGTTCTTGCCAACCGCCGCGCCGCAATGGAAGCGAAAGGCGCAGCAGCCTGGCAACCGGTTGAAGTGCGCGCGCGCAAGGTTACGCCGGCCTTGAAAGTGTTCGCAGCCTTTGCGACATCCGCCTCCGAAGGTGCCGCACGTGATGTGGATGGCGTGTTGAACAAAGCGCGGCTGGCGGCGGAATAACCCGTAACGACCCGCGTAACCCGGACCGTGTTTCGGCGGCGACCCTGAAAGGGGTCGCCACTTTTTTGTGTTGATTGTCAGGCTTTCAGCGCAGCGCGCGCAACATAGACGACAGCTCTGACAGAGTTTCGACTGCTGCGGGAGAAAAGTTTCAGCGCCTTGAGCAAAAAATAAAAATAGCTCCGTTTTGCGCACCAAGGCCCCGATTTGGGTTTCTTTTGGCTGAAAATCGGCTCTATTAGCGAATTATGAACGACAACGCTGATATCACTGATTTGCTTAGGGCAACTGCAAAGGCCGACCGTGCCGCGTTTCGGGCGCTATATTTGGCTGCCAGCGCGAAACTTTTCGGCGTGGCCTTGCGTATATGTGGTGACAGGTCGCTTGCAGAAGATGCTTTGCAGGATGCCTTTGTCGAAATTTGGCGCAAAGCGTCCGGGTTTGACGCGGAACGGGGCAAGGCCGAAGCCTGGATGGCGGTGATCACACGAAACCGCGCGATTGATCTTGTCCGTAAACGCGGGCGGGGGCCGACATTTGGCACAGGTGGCGCGGATGAAGAGGAATGGATGACAGCTCTGCCTGACCCCACCGCACCAACCGATGGCGGCGCAGAGATGATAGCCCTGCAAGAGTGCCTGAACAGGCTTGAGGATCAGCAGCGTGATATGGTGTTGCTGGCTTATTACAAAGGGTTCAGCCGTGAGGAGCTTGCGGCAAGGTTTGATGCTCCGGTGAACACAGTGAAGACATGGCTGAGGCGGGGGTTGGCCTCACTGAAAACCTGTCTGGATGAATGAGATGGTAGATGAACGCGACATTGATGCGGCGGAGCGCGCCCTTGGGCTAATCCCCAGAGACGGCGAAACGCTTGCCGACCGTCTTCTGCGCGAAGCGTGGGATGAGCGTCTTGCGCCGTTGACCGCGCGGGTGCCTGCCGCGTCGCCGCCTGATGATATGTTCGCCCGCATCGAAGCTGCTATTGCGGGGGAAACCAGCGCAGCGGCACAAGACAATATTGTTGAGCTTTCCGAGATGCGCCGCAGGGCAAGCCGCTGGAAAGCGATTGCGGGTGCTGCAATGGCCCTTGCTGCGGCGCTTGCGCTCTATATTGCCGTACCGATCATTTCCCCGGCGGAGGCCCCTAAATATGTGGCGGTTGTCACCGCCGACGATGGCGGGCAGGCCGGGCTGATCATTCAGGTCGATACGGGAACTGGCATTGCGACGGTCATTCCCGTAACGGCCCCACCGCCCGGTCAGTCGTATGAGATGTGGCATTTGCCTGAGGGGGCAACGCAACCGGTATCACTTGGTTTGTTGCCGCAGAACGCGATTGCGCGCACGACAATCAAAACCAAACCAGGTGAGTTGTTTGCGATTTCGTTGGAGCAAGAGGGCGGCTCGCCGACCGGGCAACCGACGCTGCCGCAGTTCCACGGCACTGTTGTTGAGGTAAAATAAGAACAAGGCGCGCAGAGCCGTACACGCCTTGTTTTTATTGCGTTTGCTGAGCCTCGTGCGCAGAGATGCACTGTGGCATGAGCGAATTATCCGTGCGCCTTTGCAAATGCTGCCTTTTGTTCTGGCGTGGCTTCGGTTTGGTGCTTGTCGCGCCATTCGGTGAACGGCATGCCATAGAAGGCTTCTCGCCCTTCATCTTTTGACATCTCGATCCCGCGTTCATTTGCGGCTTCCTGATACCAGCGGCTCAGGCAGTTGCGGCAGAACCCTGTCAGGTTCATCATGTCGATGTTTTGCACGTCGGTACGCACTGCAAGGTGGTCGCGCAGGCGGCGAAAGGCGGCTGCTTCAAGTTCAAGCTGCGTTTGGTCGTCCATCAGGTCACTCCATCGCTTCGGTCAACCAGCGGGCAAGGTCGGCACCCCATTGGGCCTGTTGTTCGCTGGTCTGGATCAGGTCGTTTCGTATCTCGATAAGTATATGGGGGCGGCCGGCCTCAGTTCCATGCCGCCACATGCAATCTCCTGCCAAAGTGCCGGTATACGGTTCATTGTCACCCACGCAGAGGTCTTCCCGCGCAAGCCGGTTGAGAAGCGGTGCCACGATCCTGTCGTCACGGTCCCAAAGCAAGCCGATGTGCCATGGGCGCGGCGGGCGGTTTCGCAGCTGGGGTGTGAACGAGTGAATCGAAACAATCGCCGGGGCGTGACCTGCCTGCTCACCCTCTGCCAGCAGATTTGCCAGCGCGTCGTGGTAAGGGCGATGATAGGCTGCAAGCCGCCTTTCCTTTTCTGCGGCATCGGCGTGGCGATTACCGGGAATGATTGAGCCATCGTAAAGTTTCATCAATACGGTGGGGTCATCTTCGGCGCGGTTGGGGTCTATCACCAGTCGTGAAAACAATGTGCCGATGTAGGGGCCGTTCAACGCCGCAGCCAGTGCGATACTCACGCCCCGCGCGCCCGGATCCCAGGCGATATGGCGCGCCATATCTTCGGCTGGCAGGCCAAGGTCACCGCCTGAAACCGCTTTGGGAACGATGTTGGTTGCGTGGTCGGCGATCGTGACCCAGTTTCGGGGCCGTTCCGCGCCAATTATTTCGAATGCTTCGTGATCCATGGGCGATGAATTAGCGTTCGCCAACTTCTGACGCAAGCGGCACTGTTAATCAGGGGCGTGGCGCGCTATCTCTGCGCGAAGGTAACTATGTTACGAAACTGTAAACATTGTCGCTGTACCTATCCTATGGTCAGAATCGTATCCGCAGAAGGGGGGCCGCAGAATGCGCCGCAACCGGAATGTAAAAATTGTTGCAACACTTGGCCCGGCGTCTTCAGATCGGAAAACCATCAAGGCGTTGTTTGAGGCAGGGGCGGATGTGTTCCGTCTGAACATGAGTCATGGCACCCACGAGGAAACGGCGCTCCGGCATCGCTTTATTCGTGAAATTGAACATGAGCTTGGTAGACCAATCTCCATCTTGGCCGACCTACAGGGCCCGAAACTGCGTGTCGGCGAATTTGCCAATGGCCCGGTCATGCTGGAGGAGGGCGCCGCGTTTCGCCTCGATCTTGATGCGACCGCGGGTGACGTTAACCGTGTTCAGTTGCCCCACCGCGAAATTTTCGCTGCCTTGGCACCGGGCGCGACCTTGCTGGTCAATGATGGCAAAATCCGCCTGAAAGTGACGGCCTGTGATGCTTCCTCGGCTGATTGTGAGGTTATCGTTGGGGGCGAGATTTCCGACCGTAAGGGGGTTAACGTCCCCGATGTGGTTTTGCCGGTTGCGGCGTTGTCAGATAAAGACAAGGCCGATCTGGAGTTTGCCTGTGAGCTTGGTGTCGACTGGCTTGCGCTGTCATTCGTGCAGCGTGCGGCAGATGTTGAAGAGGCAATGGCATTGGCAAAGGGGCGTGCTGCCGTTTTGTCCAAGATCGAAAAACCCGCTGCATTGAAAGATCTGGACGATATTCTGGAGGTTTCTGCTGGCATCATGGTGGCGCGCGGGGATCTGGGCGTCGAATTGCCCGTGGCAGAGGTGCCGCCGCTTCAAAAGAAAATCATCCGTAAATGCCGCCGCGTAGGTAAGCCCGTTATCGTGGCAACGCAGATGATGGAGAGCATGATCTCCTCACCCGTACCGACGCGGGCGGAGGTATCGGATGCGGCTCAGGCGATTTATGAGGGCGCAGATGCCATCATGCTGAGCGCGGAAAGCGCGGCAGGCGATTACCCCGTTGAAGCGGTGACCACCATGGATGCGGTCGCGCAGGCGGTTGAGCATAACGAACCCTATCGCGAGATTATCTCCAAGGCACGCCAACCCGCGACCACCTCCATCGCGACAGCGATCACAATTGCAGCCCGCGAAGTGGCTGAATCCACGGATATCAAGGTGATCTGCTCGTTTACACATTCTGGCACCACGGCCCTGCTCGCCGCGCGGGAGCGCCCGTCAGTGCCGATTATTGCGCTGACGCCTTTCCGCCGGACGGCACGGCGCCTGACGCTGGTCTGGGGTTTGCACTGTGTTGTGACCGAAGAGGTGGAGCGGTTTAAGCTCGCTGTTGTTTCCGCGGCACGGGCTGCGCTCGAAGCGGGCTTCGCTGAAAAGACTGACTTTATCGTCATCACAGCGGGCATTCCGTTCAACACACCCGGCAGCACCAATATTCTGCGTGTTGCCCCCTGTGATGAGGAAAAAATCTACGCAGGTGAGATTGAATAGTGGAGTTTGTTACCATGACGCTGCGCATCATGGCGGTCGTAATGGCCGCCATGGGTGGCGCGCGTGTCGTGCGGGGGCTGTTCAACGGGTTACGTGTTGACTGGCTCGGCGTTGCCCTGATTGCCGCCGGAACAATCGTGTTGATTGTTATGGTCTGGGCACAAGGCGGGGAGATCAGCGTGCGTACGCTTGCACCGGCGATCCGGGGGGCGGTTCGGGCGCTGGTTGGCGCGGCTTTCTAGTCGGCTAATCGACCAAGCTGAAACCGGCCGCCATAGCGCCCGAAAGCATCAGCCAGCGGCGACGCGCATCAGATATCTGCCATATTCCGTTTTGGTCATAGGTTTGGCCAATGCGCGCAGCTGATCTGCGCTGATCCATCCTGACTGAAACGCAATTTCCTCTGGGCAGCCGATCTTGAGGCCCTGACGGTGTTCAATGGTGCGCACAAATTCACCCGCTTCGATCAAGCTGTCGTGGGTGCCGGTATCAAGCCACGCATACCCGCGCCCCATCCGCTCAACCGTGAGTGACCCATCGTGGAGATACATTTCCAACAAAGAGGTGATTTCCAACTCTCCGCGATCTGATGGTTCGACTTCATGGGCGCGGCGGGGCGCGTCGCCATCAAGGAAGTATAGACCCGTTACCGCATAATTGGATGCGGGTTTCTCAGGTTTTTCGATAATGGACAGGGCCGCGCCGTTTTCGTCGAAATCGACCACGCCATAGCGTTCGGGATCAGCTACGCGGTATCCAAACACCGTGCCGCCGCTTTCCTGCGCACTGGCGCGCTGTAGCATTTCAGAAAGGCCACCACCGTAGAAGATATTGTCACCAAGCACGAGAATCGAAGGCGCGCCGGCCAGAAAATCCTCGGCCAACAGATAGGCCTGCGCCAGGCCATCGGGGCTGGGCTGAACGATATATTCAAACGCCAAGCCCCATTCGGAACCATCGCCCAACAGGCGCTGGAACTGTGCCTGATCGTGCGGCGTGGTAATGATCGCAATTTCCCGAACGCCTGACAGCATCAAAACCGACAGCGGATAATAGATCATCGGCTTGTCATAAATCGGCAGCATCTGTTTGGAGACGGCACGTGTAAGCGGGTGCAATCGGGTGCCGGAGCCGCCCGCCAGGATAATACCTTTGCGATTCATTAATCTTGGTCCTTCAACTCGGAGAGAACAGCGTGCAATGACGAACGCCAGTTCGCTGCTATTATGCCGTAGTCGGCCTCCAAAGATGTGCAATCGAGCACAGAATTCAGCGGGCGGGCCGCAGGTGTGGGGTAGTCCCGCGATGGAATCGGCGTCACATCGACGGTTAGACCCGCTTCAGCAAAAATCGCCTCTGCAAATGCCCGCCAGCTTACAGCCGGGGTGCCCGAGAAATGATACACGCCTGTTTTACCCTGACCGTCATGGAAGGCTTGCGCGATTGCGAGCAGAGCGTCAGCAATATCCGCCGCAGAAGTTGGGCCACCGATTTGATCATCAACAATGGCAAGCGCATCACGATCAGCCCCAAGGCGGAGCATTGTCTTGACGAAATTTCCGCCATGAGCCGAAAAAACCCAAGAGGTGCGCAAGATCACATGCGCACCACGTGCCGCCGCAACGGCACCTTCACCTGCAAGTTTGGTTCGCCCATATGCCGACAGCGGTGCGATCTGATCATCGGGATGCCAGCTTTTGCCGGGGGTGCCATCAAACACGTAGTCCGTTGAAATATGGAGGAACGGAATATCGCGGGCTGCCGCGGCGGCGGCCATTGCGCCCGGTGCCAGAGCGTTCACAAGATGGGCGGTTTCTTCATCGTCCTCGGCCTTGTCGACCGCTGTATAGGCCGCTGCGTTGATCACAATATCAACCGCCGCGCCATCAATATGGGCGGCACAGGCATCGGGGTCTGTCAGGTCCGCAACATCGCGGCCTAATGCGATGACCTCATGTTCACCCGCGCGGCGCATGATTTCTGTTGCGACCTGCCCAGTGCGGCCAAACATCAGAATGCGCATTACTCCGCATCCTCCCCAAGGCCGAGGCGCGCTTGCTGATAGCCACGCTGCTGAATGGCGCGCCACCAGTTTTCGTGGCTAAGGTACCAATCCACAGTGCGGGCCAGACCTTCGTCGAGCGTCACCGACGGTGCCCACCCCAGTTCCGATTTGATCTTGCTCGCGTCAATCGCATAGCGGAAATCATGGCCGGGGCGATCGGTAACAAAGGTAATCAACCGATCATGCGGCGCGCCTTCGGGGTGACGATCATCCAAAATGGCGCATAATTTGCGCACGATTTCGATGTTCTGGGCTTCTGCGTCGCCCCCGATGTTGTAGGTTTCCCCCAGTCGCCCCTTGGTCGCAACAAGGATCAGCGCCTCTGCATGGTCCTCGACATACAGCCAGTCACGAATATTTTCGCCCTTGCCGTAAACGGGCAGGGGCTTTCCGGCGAGGGCATTCAGGATGATCAGCGGGATTAGTTTTTCAGGGAAATGGAACGGCCCATAGTTGTTTGAGCAGTTCGTGACCACGACGGGCAGGCCATAGGTTTCACCCCACGCCCGGACCAGATGATCCGATGCGGCCTTGGAAGCGGAATATGGCGAATTGGGATCATAGGGCGTTGTTTCGAGGAATTTTCCGGTATCGCCCAGCGTTCCATACACTTCATCGGTCGAGATGTGATGAAAACGGAAGGCGGATTTTGGCGCGGCGTCGAGCTTGCTCCAATAACTGCGCGCTGCTTCCAGCATGGTAAAGGTGCCAGTGACATTGGTTTGAATGAAATCGCCCGGTCCATCGATTGATCGGTCAACGTGGCTTTCGGCGGCAAGGTGCATCACCACCTCCGGGCGGTGTTCAGCAAAAACGCCATCAAGTGCGGCACGGTCACAAATGTCCACCACCGCCAGGGTATAGGCCTCGTTATCGTCGGCATCGGGGATGTTAGTGGTCGATGCCGCATAGGTCAGCTTGTCGACGTTTACGACCTCATGGCCCATTTCAAGCGCGCGCCGCACAACAGCTGAGCCGATGAAGCCGCAGCCACCCGTTACAAGAATTTTCATCAGTTAACCTTCGTAGATGAATGGGTTGTCCAGATCAGCGAAACTTTGCGCCGCACGGTCTTTGTCAGAGAGCGTGGCACCGGATGCCATCGGCCCCCAATCAACGTCGAGATCCGGGTCATCATAGCGAACACCGCCGTCGGATTCTGCCGAATAGGGCGCATCGACCTTATAGAGCATCTCGCAGTCAGCCGTCAGCGTTACAAAACCATGCAGAAATCCGCGTGGGATATAAAGTTGCACACCGTTTTCGGCGCTAAGCTCTACCGCCACCCATTTTTTATAGGTGGGGGAGCCGCGGCGAATATCCACCGCAACATCGAGAACAGCGCCACGCGTAATGCGCACCAGTTTTGTCTGCGCAAAGGGCGGCGCCTGAAAATGCAGCCCCCGCAAAGTGCCGGCGGTCGCTGAAAACGAATGGTTATCCTGCACCCAAACATGGTCCAGTCCCGCATCAGCCATCCGAGCTGCTGAGAAAGTTTCAGAAAACCAGCCGCGATTGTCGCCGAAACGGCGCGGCGTGATCATCTTTACATCAGGAAGAGCGGTGTCTTCGACCTGCATTGGCATACCCTAATCGTTTTTTGGCGCATCTTTCGCCAAGCGGGGCGAATCCCCCACATGGTCGATCGAATAACGCTTCTAAGCGGCCCGATTATGGCGGCGTGGTGGTTTCGCGTCACCCTTTTTACGGCGCTGCGGATCGACGCATGAGGCCAGAACGGCACGTGGTGTCCACTTCCCGCGTTTCACGCCTGCAAAAGGGTTGAATGTCTGCGCGACGTCTCTTAGGCGATGGTGGAAACAGACCGCAACAAAGGAAAAGCCGATGCTCTCCGCCTTGTATCCGTCACCAGCAGACCCGATCCTGCAACTCGCCGCTGATTTCGCAGCTGACCCCCGGACAGACAAAATTGATCTGGGTGTTGGTGTATACAAGAACGGTGCGGGCGAGACGGTTATTCCACGCGCTGTCAAACTGGCCGAAGAGCGTTTGATTGAGGTGCAAGGCACCAAATCCTATGTGGGGCTGTTGGGGGATGTAGAGTTTTCCGCTGCTATGACGGGGCTGGTTCTGGGCGATGCTGCGCCAGCGCCGCGGATGAGTGCGATCCAGACGCCGGGCGGCGGTGGGGCGCTCTGGATTTTGATGAGCCTGATTGCCACGGCATCGCCCGGTGCAACAATCTGGGTGTCTACGCCGACCTGGGGAAACCATAAGGCGATTGCGGCGGGTGTTGACCTAAAGGTTCGTGATTACGCTTATTTTGATCCGGCCACGCGCGCGGTTGATTTCGCTGCGATGAAAGCGGACCTTGCACATGCAACGGCGGGTGATGTGGTGCTTTTGCACGGGTGCTGTCACAACCCGACCGGGGCCAACCTGAGCAATGCCGAATGGGATGAACTGACCGCCATGGCGCTTGCGCAGGGGTTCACGCCGATGGTCGATATTGCCTATCAGGGCTTTGGTGATGGTTTGGATGAAGATGCAGCAGGGCTGCGCGCGATGGCAGCGCGTGTGCCGGAAATGTTGGTTGCCTCTTCCTGTTCCAAGAATTTTGCGCTTTACCGCGACCGTGTTGGCTGCGCGATGGTGTTGTCGGAAACACCAGAGGCCGCAAGCGTTGTGACCGCAAACCTGAAGACGTTGATGCGCATTTCAATCTCCATGCCGCCGGATCATGGGGCGGCTGTGGTAAAGATGATCCTTGGCGATCAAGAGCTTCGCAGCATTTGGGAGGCCGAACTGACCGAAATGCGGGAACGTATGCTCCGGCTCCGTAAGCAGATGGCAGAAG
>JBMYXS010000007.1:0-80499 GCA_049608645.1 Pikeienuella sp.
GGGCCAGTTCAATCCGAGATTGAAAGTTGCGCCGGACAGAAACCTTTCTATAATTTGCACTCATATTGGACAGTTCCCATTCCCATGGGACTTTGAAGAAAAGGAATTGAAATGTTTGCCAAAGCGATCTTGCCGATCTGTATGTTGTTAACAGCGTCATGCGCGCAGCCTGTAACCGAGGTGAAGTTGAGAGAGCGCGTCGTCGCATGTCTTGAGGGAGATAGCGTATTTGGCATGAAACGCTGGCCCGCCGACCGGGAAATGAAAGTGCTTGTCGGTGGAGAAGACGCAAAACAGCGTTTGTTGCGACGGAGCGCCTTGAAAGGCCCCTTTGAAGACACCCTGAGAAAATTGGGGCAAACGTGGTCTTTCACTGACAATCTGGATGAGGCCGACGTTTTTGTTGCGCTCGCGCAGGATGGTAAGGCGGCTGACCCTTTTACAAGGAAAATGCTTTCAAAGGTTTACGATGGCGATGCAGAGAAAGTAGCAGCGGCCATACCGGATGTGGAAGAATGGGAAAGCGGCATCGATGTTAGAATGAATATGAACACGGTCGTGAATTTTTCATTTGAACTGACAGCTGACAACAAGGTCACGCTGGAAGATATACCGACACTCGACTTGCCAACACTGTTCAGCACGGCGAAACGGATCGTCTTGTTAAAGGTTGAAGGTGATGTGCCCAACCTGGCGTTCGCTCGCGTGAGCGCATTCACGGCGGTCATCGGGATCGAGGCGACAGAAAGATTGTCGTCCTGTGAAGGGTACACAGGCCTGCTGAGCAATGGTAAGGGGCCATCGCGTCAGGATCTGATCGCATTGGAACTGATTAGCTGACCAGTGCGATGGCGGTTCGTACGCCCGTGCCGCGACCCGCCTAGCCAGCCAAACCAAGCGGCCAAACTTTTACATCGCGAGTCGCTTGACGGTGCGCCTCAGATCATTGATAAGGCGCGCTCCGCCGGGATGTTCGCATCGCCGGGGGTGTTTGTATGATGCTCCATCGGGGCACGCAGTTCGAGGCTGGCGCATGGTGCGCCGCAAGTTCGCCGGGATATATCCCACGTAAGGCGGCGCCGCAGGACGCGGAAGTGAAAAGGGAATGCGAAATGTTCGCGGTTATTAAGACCGGCGGTAAACAGTATAAAGTCGCTGCTGGCGACGTGTTTACCATCGAAAAACTGGCAGCCGAAGCAGGCGACGCCATTCAGTTTAACGAAGTGCTGATGCTGGGCACAGACGGTGATGTAACCGTTGGCGCGCCTTTCGTGGCAGACGCTGGCGTGCAGGCCGAAGTTGTCACCCAGACACGCGGCCCCAAGCTGATCAACTTCAAGCGCCGTCGTCGTAAGTCATCTTCCAAGCGCCGCAAGGGTCACAAGCAGGACCTGACGCTCGTGAAAATCACTGAGATCATCGCCTCTGGTGCTGGTGCATCCGGTGTTATGGCTGCAATCGGTGCTGGTTCTGTTTCTGGCGCGGCTGTTGCTGCTGCCAAACCAGCCAAGAAAGCCGCAAAAGCAGAAGCTGCACCAGCGGCCGCTGCCGAAGCATCCCGCCCAGCGAACCTGCTGGACGCGCCAAAGGGCGAAGCAGACGATCTGACCCGCATCAGCGGTGTTGGCCCGAAACTGCTTGAAAAGCTGAATGCAAATGGCGTTTATCACTTCTGGCAGATTGCAGAGTGGGACGCAGCCGCGGTTGCATTCATGGACGATCAGCTGTCTTTCAAAGGCCGCATCGATCGTGATGACTGGATCAAACAGGCGACCGAATTCGCCGCTGAAACGAAGTAAGGAGAAACTAGCATGGCACATAAAAAGGCAGGTGGTTCCTCACGCAACGGTCGCGACAGTGCTGGCCGTCGTCTAGGCGTCAAAAAGTTCGGTGGCGAAAGCGTCGTACCGGGCAACATCGTTGTTCGTCAGCGCGGCACCAAATGGTGGCCGGGCCAGAACGTCGGCATGGGCAAGGATCACACACTCTTTGCGACTGCTGAAGGTAACGTGAAATTCCACAAAGGCATCAAAGGCCGGACGTTCATTTCGATCGTTCCGCTGGCAGAGGCCGCTGAATAGATTACCGCTGGTTTCATAAACCTGACTAATTCAGGGGGATCGGCGTTAACCGTCGGTCCCCTTTTTGATTCCGTTTTCTGTGAATCAGGGATCGGCAAACCGTGTGCTGCGCTTATGCGCCGTAATGCTGTTTGTCAGATGCACCCCCAAACGGTGCCCCTTTGGCTTACGACGTGCGACGCGCTGGTGTGGCACGTTTACCAAAGGAGGACGATATGTCCGTAACTGCAAAAGAATTGATGTCGCTTGGGTTTGAGCAGGGGCCAGAGCTTGGCCGTGCCCTTGATTATGTGAACCGGGAGGGGCTTTCGGGTGAGGCGCTGAGCGTTTGGGCCGAAACACATAAACCTCCACCAAAGGTGCCATTGCAGGATGCGCCTGCCTATGCTTTCAACCTCGTTGCCGAGACGGAGGACGAGCAGGACAACGTCGCCAAAGTGCGCGAAACGATGGATGTGTTGATGCGCACGCCAACGATCCGCGCGGGTGCGGTGATGCCTGATGCTTGCCCTGCCGGGCCTGTGGGTACGATTCCGGTGGGCGGGGTGGTGACGGCTGAAAAGGCCATTCACCCCGGCATGCATTCGGCTGATATCTGTTGTTCGGTTATGGTAACGGCGTTCAAGGACAGCGCGCCGAAAGACGTGCTCGACGCGGTACATGCCGTCACCCATTTCGGGCCGGGCGGGCGCAAGAACGGCCAGCGGTTTACCATGTCGCTCAAACTCTTGGATGCGTTCCGTGAAAACCGGTTCCTGAACGATGCGAAGATCATTCGTGCCGCGCAGGAGCATATGGGCACGCAGGGCGACGGTAACCATTTTGCTTTTGTTGGCGTGTCCAAGGCCACGGGCCAGACGTGTTTGGTTACGCACCATGGCTCTCGCGGGCCGGGGGCGGGATTGTACAAGTTGGGGATGCGCGCAGCTGAGAAATGGCGCAAAAAACTCTCGCCCAAAACGTTGAAGGGCAACGCTTGGATTCCGTCCGATACGGCGGAGGGGGAGGCTTACTGGGATGCTTTGCAGCTGATCCGCAAGTGGACCAAGGCCAACCACACTGCCATTCATCAGGCTGCGACCGAAGGTTGTGGCGGGACCATCGAAACCCGGTTCTGGAACGAGCATAACTTTGTCTTCAAAGACGGTGATATGTTCCACCACGCCAAGGGGGCAACGCCGGTCAACCCGGATTTCATGCCGGATAACGACGGCGTGCAGATCGTGCCGTTGAACATGGCCGAGCCGGTCTTGTTGATCCGGGGTGGGGTGACGCCAAACAACCTTGGCTTTGCCCCGCATGGTGCTGGGCGGAACTATTCCCGCACTGCGCATAAGCGTTTGATGGGCGGGCAGACGGACGAAGCGATTTTTGCTGCAGAAACGGCGGGCCTTGATGCGCGCTTTTTCTCTGGCAACATCGACGTTTCCGAGTTGCCGTCAGCCTACAAGCCGGCTGCAACCGTGCGTGCCCAGATGGTGCAGTTTGATTTGGCCGAAGTGGTCGATGAAATCACGCCATACGGGTGCATCATGGCGGGTGACTGGGAGCGTGACGCACCATGGCGAAAGAAAGCCGCCGCCAAATGGGCTGCTAGGGCGCGGGAAAGCGAGCCTGAAAAGGACGCGGGACTGGACCGGGGCAATTCGGGCCAGGGCAAATCGGGCCAGGGTAAACGGTTTGGCCGGAAAGGCCGCCGCTAAGCGGTAACAAGAGTGCAGGGGGCGCCCAGTCTGGTGCCCCCTGTTGCAAGGTCCGTCAGGCGACGTAAACGCCCGATCCTGACCCGAGGTAGACATGACCAAGATGATCTTTGGGTCATAACGCTTGACCTGATTGCACAACTGAAAAGAACTAGGCGCGCAGATGCCTTAACCACAGCAGCCCACGCAGGCGCCCACATAAGACGCAACAAAATGACCCTACCTATCGAACTACTGGTTTATATCCCCTTTGCGGCGGCGGTCATTGGCACGCCCGGCCCTGCCAATCTTGTGTTGATGGCGGCGGGCGCGCGGTTTGGGTTTCGTCGCACGTTGCCGTTGATTGGTGGCGTCATTCTGGGAAAGCAATTTATTATCTGGCCACTTGGTTTTGGTTTGATGAGCCTTGCTGCGGCGGCACCACTGGTCTTTGCCGCATTCAAATGGGCTTCGATCGCTTACATGTTGTGGCTGGCATGGAAAGTGGCTGGCCTGCGCATTCGCCCCGGAGAGGCGGCAGCACCGGGCTTTGCCTCTGGGCTGATCGTTCACCCGATGAACCCAAAAGCATGGGCGATGATTACCGCGAGCTTCACGACCTATGTTGATACGGCGGCAAGTTCGCTTAGTGCTACACTTGCTGTCGCATTGACCGTTTTGGCGGTACAATGCGTATTGCAGCCGTTTTATGCGTTGGCGGGAGACCGTATGGCGCGTGCCGTTGCCGGTGGGCCGGCAGAACCTTGGATCATGCGAGGGCTTGCGTTAGCGACCGTTCTCAGCGTCATCTATGTTGTCGTTAAGGGGATGTGAGCCATGAGCTATCCTGATGTGATTGAAACTGACCGCCTGACCCTCCGGCGCCCGCGCGCATCGGACGCTGGCCCTATTGCGCTTTACGCAGGCGATTTGCGTGTTGCACGGATGACAACTTCCATCCCACACCCCTATCCGCCGGGTGCGGCCGAAGCGTTCGTTCAGCGTACGTTGAAAGACAAATCCCGCGAACACGCCTGGGTGATGGATGCCACCAAAATCGATGGCGCGGAGTTTGTGGGCGTGATCAGCTTGATCGCCCGCGAAGAGGGGGCAGAAATCGGGTATTGGGTCGGCCCGCCATTCTGGAACACCGGCTACGCTTCTGAAGCGGCACAAGCGGTAGTCAGTCTTGCGGCTGTTGGCCCGTTAACTGCGCGCGTCTCGGTTGATAACGAAGCTGCCGCACATGTGCTCGCCAATGCCGGGTTTGCGGAGGTCGGCCGATCGGAAGCGTTCTGCGTTGCGCTGAACCAGATGGCGCCTGTCATAACATTTCGTCGACCATAACGGCACAAAACGGGATGATATTTTGCCCAATGCGGCGCTGACGGCAGGTTGCAGCGCGCCCATCTGAGGCGTATGCACCCGTTCAGCACAAGGAACAGCCCATGAAATTCCTCGATCTTGCAAAAGTCTATATCCGCGCCGGAGCCGGCGGGAATGGCTGTGTCAGCTTTCGGCGTGAAGCCTATGTTGAATATGGCGGCCCTGACGGTGGCGATGGCGGTGATGGCGGCGATGTATGGGCAGAAGGTGTTCAGGGCCTGAACACGCTGATCGACTATCGCTATCAGCAGCACTTTCGCGCCAAGAATGGCCGCCCGGGCATGGGCAAACAGCGTTCGGGCAAGGACGGGGATGATATTATCCTCAAACTTCCTGTGGGCACCGAAATTCTTGAGGAAGACGGCGAAACGCTGATCGCCGATATCACTGAAGTCGGGCAGCGCATTCGCCTGGCCGAAGGCGGCAATGGCGGCTTTGGCAACCTGCATTTCAAGACCTCCACCAATCAGGCACCGGGCAAGGCCAATCCCGGTCAACCAAGCGTGGAGCGTACCATTTGGCTGCGCCTGAAGTTGATCGCGGATGCGGGTTTGCTGGGGTTGCCGAACGCCGGGAAATCGACATTCCTTGCCGCGACATCCAATGCGCGCCCGAAGATTGCTGACTATCCGTTCACCACGCTGATCCCTCAGTTGGGTGTGGTTGGTGTTGACCAGACCGAATTTGTGCTGGCCGATATTCCCGGTCTGATTGAAGGCGCGTCACAAGGCAAAGGGATTGGTGACCAATTCCTTGGCCATATCGAGCGTTGTGCGTTGTTGCTCCACCTCATTGATGGCACCTCGGAAGATGTCGCGGAGGATTACCGGATTATCCTCGGGGAACTCGAAGCCTATGGCATGGGCCTGATGGATAAGCCCCGCATCACCGTCTTGAACAAGACCGATGCGCTGGACGAAGTTGAGGCCGAAGAAAAGCGTGCCGCGCTCGAAGCGGCTGGTGCCCGTGATATCCGCATGATGTCCGGGGTTTCCGGCGATGGGGTGCAGGGCGTTCTGCGCGCGCTCCGTGCTCGCATTGATACCACCCGCACTGAAGAAGAAGACGCCCTGAAGGAACCCGAACCGTGGCGGCCCTGATAGAAGAAACAGCCTCAAAGGAACGGGCGAACATCACGGCACCCGCGCTACAGTCATTTCAAAGGGTCGTTGTCAAAATCGGTTCGGCCTTGTTGGTGGACGCAGATACGGGTGAATTGCGCTCAGACTGGCTAAATGGCCTTGCGGCGGATGTGGCAGACATGCGCGGGCAGGGGGCAGAGGTGATGCTCGTCTCCTCCGGGTCAATCGCGTTGGGGCGCCGTGTCTTGGGCCTGAAACCCGGTGCTTTACCTCTTGAAGAGGCGCAGGCAGCGGCGGCAGTCGGCCAAATTCGACTGGCCCGCGCCTATGAAGAGGCGCTCGGCGTTCACGGCATCAAGACTGCGCAGGTGTTGCTGACGTTAGATGATAGCCGCGACCGTCGCCGTTATCTCAATTCCCGCGCGACGTTCAAGACGCTGTTGAAATATGGTGCGGTTCCCATCGTGAACGAAAATGACACCGTTGCGACAGATGAAATTCGCTACGGTGACAACGACCGTCTGGCTGCGCAGGTCGCCTCCATGGCGGGGGCAGATGCGCTTGTTCTGCTATCTGATGTTGATGGCCTATACACTGCCAACCCGCGGGTTGACCCAATGGCGAAGCTTTTGCCCGTTGTTGCTGACCTGACGCCTGAGATTGAAGCCATGGCCGGGGATGCCGGTACCGAGGGCGCAAAGGGCGGGATGCGCACAAAAATACTTGCCGCAAAAACAGCAGTGAAAGCGGGCTGCGCCATGGCAATCACGCGTGGTGATCGTGAACGGCCGCTGCGCGCCTTGGGGCAGGGTGCTTTGGCAACCTGGTTTTCACCGGCGGCAACGCCGCAGGCAGCCCGCAAGCAGTGGATCGCCGCGATGCCGCAAGAGGGGCGTGTTGTTGTGGACGATGGCGCCGTTGCGGCCCTGCGCAAGGGCAAGTCATTGCTGCCTGCAGGGGTGCGCGCTGTCGAGGGCGCATTTGACCGGGGTGACCCGGTTGCCATTGTTACAGCGACAGAAACCATCGCAATCGCGCTGGCGGGGTATTCAGCGGAAGAGGCGCGGCAGATTGCCGGTAAACGTACCGATGAGATTGAAGCGGCACTGGGGTATGCAGGGCGCGCGGCAATGGTACATCGCGATGACATGGTGCTGTGGGACTAGGCAATCAGCGAGGCGGCGTTCGGGTCGTATCGCAGAACGTGCATGAATGGGGTGAGGGTAAGGGAATGGACGCAAAACAGATGATGGCCGAAATCGGTGCGCGTGCAAAAGCTGCCGCAAAGGAACTGGCCTATGCAACGGCAGAGCGAAAGCACGCCGCACTGGTTGCTGCTGCCGATGCGATTGTTGCCCGTCGCGCGGAAATTGCCGCCGCAAACGCGCTTGATATGGAATATGGCCGCGAAAAAGGGCTGAGCGATGCGATGCTTGATCGCCTGCTCCTGACCGAAGAGCGTATTCTGGCAATGGCCGATGGCCTTCGCACAGTGGCTGAACAACGTGATCCGGTTGGCGAGGTTATTGCCGAATGGGATATGCCGTCGGGGCTACACATCAGGCGGGTCCGCACACCTTTGGGTGTGATCGGTGTCATCTATGAAAGCCGCCCCAATGTGACGGCTGACGCGGGTGGTTTGTGCCTCATGTCTGGGAATGCCGCAATTCTGCGCGGCGGCTCCGAGAGCTTTAATTCAGCCGGGGCGATTCATGCCTGTCTTGTGGATGGGTTGCGTGCGGCAAACCTGCCTGAAGATGCGGTGCAAATGGCACCGACCCGCGACCGCGCCTTTGTGGGGGAGATGTTGACCGCAACCGACAGCATTGATGTCATCGTCCCGCGTGGGGGCAAGGGGCTGGTTGGTCGGGTGCAGGCCGATGCCCGTGTGCCGGTTTTCGCGCATCTCGAAGGCATTGTTCACATCTATGTGGATGCGGACGCTGATCTGGCCAAGGCGCGCAATGTGATCCTGAATGCCAAAACCCGCCGCACAGGGATTTGTGGCGCCGCGGAATGTTTGCTGGTGGACAAGGCATTCTATGCCAAACACGCCGCCCCGTTTCTCGATGATCTTCTGCGTGCAGGCGTTGAGGTGCGAGGCGATGCAACCTTGGCTGAAATGCCGGGTGTGTCGGTTGCCGCAGAAGACGATTGGGGCCGTGAGTTCCTGGATATGATCATCGCCGCAAAAGTCGTCGATGGCGTTGATGGCGCGATTGCGCATATTCAGACTTATGGCTCCCACCACACTGATTGCGTCATTACTGAAAATGACGCGGTCGCGCAGCGGTTCTTTGAGCGGTTGGACAGCGCGATTTTGATGCGCAATGCCTCAACCCAATTTGCTGACGGGGGTGAGTTTGGAATGGGCGCCGAGATCGGTATTGCGACGGGCAAAATGCATGCGCGCGGCCCTGTGGGGGCTGCACAGCTAACCAGCTTCAAATATCTGGTGGAAGGTGATGGAACGGTGCGTGCCTGAAATGGGGCGCATCACCGCGCATTCATTCCGCCGCAAGCCTTAACCCAATCATGCCGAGAATAATCAGGCTGACACTGGCGATGCGCAAAAGTGAAGCTTGTTCACCAAACATTAATATCCCAGCGATAAACGCCCCGGTCACGCCAACCCCCGTCCAAATGGCATAGCTTGTACCCAGCGGCAGGGCCTTCATTGCGTATGCCAAAAGCCAGAATGATGCGCCCGCTGCAAAAAAGGTGATGACCGAAGGCAGAATTCGCGTGAATCCATTGGATTGCTTCATTGAGATTACCCAAACAACCTCCAGCAGTCCGGCGGCAAAAAGTGCGGTCCAATGCATGTTAGCTATCCCCATGATGTAAAAAAGGCCCGCTCAACTGAGCAGGCCTTTCAAATTCTATCTTTTTGGTTTTGACGTCAATCAGCGGCGCCATGTGCGAACAGGGCCGCTGTCCACATGGGCGAAGGTGCGATATTGGCCGACGCCACCTGCGCCGAGCGAACGTGCTGCGCGGGCAATCGTGCTGGGGCGCACGGTGCGCATCTGAATATCAACCGCCATGCCCTTGGTGTGATAGCTGTTCTTGGCGACACCCCGGTTTCGGCGGCGCAACATGGCGTTGGTCGCGGGGGAGCGGTAGCCAGAAACAACGCCCATCGGCTCGGATGTCTCAAGCAGGCGATACACGCCAGCAAGAATGTTCACGGCTTTCCAGTCATAGTCGATGACCATGTTCTGGCGCCAGTCACGGAGCAGAAAGTCAATTTCGGCCTTGGCTTCGGGGATGTATTCACCGTCAACCCAGAACACGGTGTTAACCTGATCCCCGGTGCGCTTGTTCAAAAGATTCACACGACGAATGTCGCCCGCGCCAGTCAGAATGGCAGGCGTCGCCGTAAACCCTTTGGAGGCGATAAGCGTCGTGCCCGCACCGGCGAGCAGCCCGAGGGCACCGCGGCGGGTTGGAACCACGCTGTAATTCTTCAATTCGACCACACTGTCCTCGTGACGTCTTTATTTATCGTTCACGCAAAGAGGTGCCTGATGTTTCTCAGATCTCCCTCAACTCACACGCCGCGATATTGCCATAAACTCACTGTGAAGCAAGTTGTATATTCGCTGCTATCTCTCAACGGGCGGTTGGCCGATTTGGCCAGTGAGAGGCTTAAACTGCGTCTTTTTTCACACTTTGTGAGGGAATTTTTCAGTTACTCGTCGAATTGCCCTGTTTGCGCCATTGTCAGGGGCCTAATTTGCGTTTCCGTGTGAATATCGTTGCTGAGGAGCCACAGTGTCTTATTTTTGGAACAAACCCGGCCTTGCATTTGCGGCTGTTCTGTCTGTTGGCACCTTTGGCGCACAAGCCAACGAAACGCAGACACCGCAGACTGTTGCCAGCGCCACGGCTGGCAGTAATGGCGCAGCGGCTGCTCCACTTGATTCTTCGGCACTCGCGCTCAGCGCGGCGATCAAGGCTGATCCCTCGCTTGATCCGGCAGTTTACCATTTTTATGCCGCGCGTGGCTTTCGCGCCTTTTGGTCGGAAGGGGAGGGGCGCGTTGCTGCCCTGTCTGAGGTTGTAAGTTCCGCTCCGGCCCATGGTTTGCCACTCAATCATTACCATTTGGTTTCGGTAAGTGACCTGAACAGCCCGGAAATCGCCGCCGTGCAGGAAATTCAGCGCACGAAGGCTTATCTCGCCTTTGCTGGCGATGTGGCCGCAGGCGTATTGCAGCCACGCGTGCTGGACCGCGAAATCCACCTGTTTCCAGAACGGCCACATGTCGGTCTTTTGCTCAATGAGTTGAAGTTGACCGGCGACCCACGGCGCGTGGTTCGCGCATTGCAGCCGTCCCACCCCCATTATGCGCGGGTTCAGCAGCTGGTGCAGACGTTGAATGGCATCATTGATGCCGGCGACTGGGGGCCGGCAGTTGATGATGGTGGCTCGTTGAAAATCGGCATGGTCGGGCCGCGCGTCAGTGCGCTGCGGGCGCGTCTTATCGCGATGGGAGATATGGCGGCATCTGCCGAGGGGGAGCCAACCAATACCTACGATCTGGCACTGGAACTTGGGGTTATGGCGTTTCAGCGTCGCCATGGCCTGAATGATGATGGCGTGGCGGGGCGACGCACGATTGCGGCGGTGAATGTCTCGGCGGCCAAGCGCCGTGATCAGGCGCTGGCCACGCTGGAGCGTTTGCGGTGGACAAATAAGGATCTCGGCGATCGGCACATCTTTGTAAACCTGGCCGATTTCCGGGTGAATGTCGTCGACAATGGCACTGTACTGTTCGATGAACGTGTGGTGGTTGGCAAAACCAGAAAGCACCGCACCCCCGAATTTTCGGATATGATGACTTATCTGGTGTTGAACCCGACCTGGAATGTACCGCGCTCCATCGCGACGAAAGAAATCCTGCCTGAGCTTCAGGCGAATCCGAATTACCTCGCTGAGAAGAACATGGAACTGATCGGCGTAAACGGTGCCATTCCGCCAGAACCATTGCTGGCCGACTGGTCGCTCTATGACCAATCCAGCTTTCCGTTCCGAATCAAGCAAAACCCAGGGGCGGGAAACGCACTTGGGCGGGTCAAATTCATGTTCCCGAACCAGTTCAGCATCTACTTGCACGATACACCATCAAAGCGTTTGTTCGCTAAAGATGCGCGCGCCTTTAGTCATGGTTGCGTCCGGGTACAGGATCCGATGCAGTTGGCGCGTGTCCTTCTCGCACCAAAATATGATGACCCCGCTGGCGTGATCGAACGTATTCTTGCCAAGGGAGATGAAGCCTATATGCACCTCGCGGAACCGATGCCTGTGCATCTAACCTACCGTACCGCTTGGGTAGATGATGGCGGCACCATGCAATTTCGCGCTGATGTATACGGACGTGATGCGCTGATCCGCTCCGCGCTTGGTGAGTTGGGCGTAACTGGAAGGCAGGAATCCTGACGGCTGTCAGGCGATAAAAAACGACGTGGGGCGACAACCTGCCCCGCGTGATCCCAAGAATAGGCTTTGCGCCGCCCGCTGGACGGGGTAAAAGCCGCGCATAACCTGATAGGTGAGGGAATGAGCGAAGAGACCACCCAAAAAGTAATCGGGATAATTGCCGAACAGGCAATGCTTGATTCATCGGACGTGAAACTCACTTCAACGCCTGACGACCTCGGCCTCGATTCGCTGGGCCTTGTGGAGATCGTTTTTGCGATTGAGGAAGAGTTTGATGTATCTGTTCCCTTCAACGCGAATGATCCGGGAGCGTCGGATTTCGACATTTCTTCCGTTCAAAAGATCGTCGACGCGGTGAAGCAGCTCGTCGAAACCAAAGGTTGATCCGGCGATGACACGTCGCGTTGTTGTTACCGGCCTTGGGGTCGTGTCCTCTTTGGGCCTGACACGCGATGAGCATTTCGCGGGTCTGCGCGAGGGCCGTTCCGGTATTGGTACGCTTGATATTCAGGATGTTGACCGCCTGTCTGTGAAGATTGGCGGCTTTAACCACGAATTCAAAGCCGAAGGCCGTTTTGACCGCAGTGATGTCAACCTGTTCGACCGCACGACGCAAATGGCCGTCACCGCGGCCGCAGAAGCACTTGCCGATAGTGGGCTGCAACTGACCGAAGAGCAATCGTTCAACACGGGCGTTGTTATCGGTACTGCACTGTGCGGTATGGAAACCATCGACAGCGCGTATCGGACGGTGTTTCAGGATGGCAAAAACCGGGTGCACCCCTTTGTGGTGCCACGGTTGATGTCAAATGCGGGCGCAAGCCAGATTTCCATGCGCCATGGGCTGCGTGGCCCAAGCTGGACAGTGTCAACGGCTTGTTCATCTGCCAACCACGCGATTGGTCAAGCGTTCCACATGGTACGCTCCGGCGCGGCATCTGCGATGATTGCAGGCGGCGCGGAAGCACCATTGGTGTTTGGTGTGATCAAGGCCTGGGAAGGCCTGCGCGTGATGAGCCGCGATAATTGCCGCCCCTTCTCCAAGAATCGCTCCGGTATGGTTCAGGGCGAAGGGTCTGCTGTTCTGGTGCTTGAGGAATATGAAGCGGCCAAAGCACGTGGCGCTCGTATCTGGGGCGAGATCGTAGGGTTCGGCATGTCTGCTGATGCTTCTGACATCGTCACGCCCAGCCTTGATGGGGCTTCTCGCGCGATACGCACCGCCCTTCGGGATGCGGAGATGGACGTGAGCGAAGTTGATTATATCAACGCCCACGGCACAGCTACGGCAGCCAATGACAGAACCGAATGCGCCGCGATCCGACAGGTGTTCGGGGCGGCTGCGGATAATCTTGCGGTGTCTTCGACTAAGTCCATGCATGGCCATGCGATTGGGGCGGCAGGGGCGCTGGAAGCGGCCGCCTGTATGATGGCGATGACGGAGGGTGTCATTCCGCCGACCATCAATATGGATGAACCTGACCCGGATTGTGATTTGGACGTAACGCCGAATGTAGCGCGCCAGACACCTGTCAACGCTGCCATGTCCAATTCGTTCGCTTTCGGTGGCCTGAACGCTGTTTTGGCATTCCGCAAAATCTAGGCTCCGCAAGAACGAGGCCCGGCAAGATCGAGGCCCGGCGGCCAGTCACGCGGTTCTTTGCATTACCCAAATAGAAAAGGCCGGAGCGGGCAAACCCACTCCGGCCTTTTCATGTTCGAACCGTGGCAATCAGAGGCTGTTGAACGCCTTGGTGAAACCAGTCAGCGAAAGCGTTGCCTTGGCTTCCTTGCCGCCTGCATCGCGAAGCGTCATGGTTACGGCTGAGCCTTTCTTGAGTTTGTTGACAAACTCTGACGACACAGGCTCCACCACGATGCACTGCTGTGGGTAACACACTTTGTAGATTGCGACGCCTTCGTCACGTCCATCCACGGCGACGGCAACGCCAGCCGGCAAAAGCACACCGGTTGGCGCGGTGATGACCATTTGCCCGATGAATGAGCGGCCATTTGCTTCTTGTGGGGCAGGGTATTTCTGAAATTCGACGCTGACCAGTCGGTCGCCTTTGTCGCTGTTACCGATCTGAGTCATCGCGCAGAGCGACTGATTGCTTTCAAGGCAACGGATAGCCCAAGAGCCATGCGTCGCTTTTTCGACCGTCTGGGCCTTTTGCTGCGCCATCGCAGGCGCGGTGAACATGCTCATCATCAGAGCAGCGGCGAGGGTAGCTGAACGAAACAATGCCGTACCTTTCTGTAGCCAACCGGCGCATCACCTTACGCGTGTCCACGTGGCTGTGCGCCCGAATCTTTATCGTAGGGTGAGTGATGGAGGGTGTAAGCGTCGAAATCAAGGCAACAGGTGGTGTTTGCGGCCTGTCACGTGATCTGCGTTGCATCACGTTTTTGTCTGTTGGCGTCGAAATTTCGTCACAAGTGGGCCGAAAAAGCAGAAAGGGCGCTGGTTAAAGCGCCCCTTCGTTGAGACTTTGTCTCGTTTTTTTCTCCCTGTCGAACCGGCCATAGCAAGTTCGTGAATGCACGCTATGACCTGTTTGTGATGTGGTCAATCAAAATATGCGATGATCTGCGACAAAGTGGACAAAAAAAGACCGCGCCGAAGCGCGGCCAGTCGACAGGGAGGAGTGTGGCACAGGGCGAAACAAGATGCTTAACCCGATCACCACATTTGAACTATGCCCCAAACCAGTTAACAAATGATGTTCGATTATTCACATGAGGGCACAATGGCTGAAGTCGACCGGATTTTCATAGGCGGTGGTGGTGACGGGTATGCCGATTCCCAAACGCTTTTGCTGAAATACGCGAACCGTCACGGTCTGATCGCCGGGGCAACCGGCACGGGAAAGACGGTCACGCTGCAAATCATGGCGGAAAGTTTCTCCGCTGCCGGCGTGCCGGTGTTTCTGTCGGACATCAAAGGTGACTTGTCTGGTCTGTGTGAGGCCGGCTCGCCAGAGCACAAGTTGCATGGCGCATTCATGGCGCGGGCCGAGACGATCAAATTTGATGATTACGGTTATGATGCCTTTCCCACCGTGTTCTGGGACATGTTTGGCGAAAAGGGTCATCCGATCCGCGCGACGGTGTCAGAGATGGGGCCATTGTTGCTGGCGCGCCTGCTTGAGTTGAATGAAACGCAGGAAGGTGTGCTGAACATCGCATTCCGCGTCGCTGATGAAGAGGGGCTGCTGCTGATCGACCTAAAAGACCTGCAATCGTTGTTGGTCCACGTGGGAGAGCGTTCATCGGAGCTGAGCTTGCGATATGGGAATATCTCCAAGGCTTCGGTCGGGGCTATTCAGCGCCGTTTGCTGGTGTTGGAAAATCAGGGGGCGACCGGGTTCTTTGGCGAACCTGCGCTGCGCCTTGATGATATGATTGCGGTAGAACCGGATGGGCGCGGGCGGGTGAATGTTCTGGCCGCAGATCGGTTAATGCAGTCGCCACGCCTGTATGCGACCTTCCTGTTGTGGTTGCTGAGCGAGCTGTTCGAAACGCTGCCAGAGGTGGGCGACCCGGACAAACCCAAGTTTGTGTTCTTTTTTGATGAGGCGCATCTTTTGTTCGACGGGGCACCCAAGGCACTCGTTGAAAAGGTTGAACAGGTTGCACGGCTGATCCGGTCCAAGGGGGTGGGTGTTTATTTCATTACCCAGAACCCTGCCGATGTGCCGGATGATATCTTGGGGCAGTTGGGCAATCGGGTGCAGCACGCCCTGCGTGCCTATACACCACGAGATCGCAAGGCCCTGCGCGCGGCGGCCGAGACATTCAGACCAAACCCTGCGTTTGATACCGAGGATGCGATCATGCAGGTCGGTGTGGGCGAAGCCCTGGTTTCCACGCTGATGAAAAAAGGCGTGCCAAGCGTCGTAGAGCGTACCTTGATCCGCCCCCCTTCATCCCGTCTTGGCCCATGCTCCGCCGAGGCGCGCAACCGCGCTATCACGCAATCGCCGCTGGCTGGATTGTATGAAAAGGCCATTGACCGTGAAAGCGCGTTTGAAATGTTGCAAAAGCGCGCCGAAGAGGCCGCCAGAGCCGCAGAGGCCGAAGCGTTGGAGGATGAAGGCGGAGATTGGGACACATTCAAGCGTGAACGGGACGCGGAGCGCGGCTACCGTGGCGAGGATGATGCACCCACATGGCGCAGGTCAGGCGAGTACCGCAATGCCCGCCGTTACAAACCCATGGCTGAACCCAAACCGCGGAAACGAACATCGCGCAGCCGTTCATCACGCTCTGACAGCATCGCTACGACCTTCACAAAGTCGGTCATGCGTACTGCTGGCACCCAAATCGCCAGAACGCTTGTGCGCGGGGTTCTTGGAGGGCTGTTCAAGGGGCGATGATTTTGGCTGGGGGTTGGACAGACTCGATCCCCTTCCGTATACCCGGCGCGACCCAAGATAAGAGTAGCTGACCCATGACAACCCTCACGATCCGCCGCCCCGATGATTGGCACCTGCACCTGCGTGATGGTGCCATGCTTGAGGGGATTACACCGGAAACCGCGCGTGATTTTGGCCGCGCCATCATCATGCCCAATCTGGTGCCCCCGGTTGTGACCGCCGATGACGCGGCGGCCTATCAGGAGCGCATCTTGAAGGCGATCCCGGCCGGCGCGGATTTCAAGCCGCTGATGACGCTGTATCTAACCGAGCAAACTGACGCTGCTGATGTGATTGCGGCCCACAAAAGTGGTCTTGTGACGGCGGTGAAACTCTACCCGGCGGGTGCGACAACCAACTCTGCTTCCGGTGTTACCGATTTCGATAAAGTGCGCGGCGTGTTGGAGGCAATGGCCGAAGCGGGCATGCCGCTTTGCGTTCATGGCGAAGTCACCGACCCGGACGTGGACATCTTCGACCGCGAAGCTGTTTTCATTGATCGTGTGCTGGACCCCTTGCGTCGGTCGACCCCGGGCCTGCGGGTGGTGATGGAACATATCACGACTGAGAACGGCGTTGCCTATGCACGGTCTGGCGGGGATGATCTTGGCGCGACGATCACGACACACCACCTGATTATCAACCGCAATCACCTGCTGGTGGGGGGGATCCGCCCGCACTATTATTGTCTGCCTGTCGCCAAGCGTGAAAAACACCGTCTGGCATTGGTCGAAGCGGCAACAAGCGGGGAGGGGTCGTTTTTCCTCGGGACCGACTCTGCGCCGCACATCGACCCGTTGAAGGAAAACTCATGCGGTTGTGCGGGCGTGTTCTCTGCGACCAACACCATGTCTTGCCTTGCCCATGTGTTTGAAGCGGCTGATGCGCTGGACAAGCTGGAGGCGTTTGCATCCCTCAACGGCCCGGCCTTTTATCGTTTGCCGGTGAATGAGGCGACGATTACCTTGCAACGGCAATCTGCGCCGGTTGCCTTCCCCGAAAAAATCGAGACGGGCGCTGGCCCTGTCACTGTATTCAACCCCGGCTTTGACCTGCATTGGCACGTCGCCTGAGAGGTACCTCCCATGTTTCAGAACAGCTTTCCCGACCCCGCCCTGATGGCGCAACTGACTGCCAAAATGTTGTTGGAAGTCAAAGCCGTACACTTTCGCGCTGATGAGCCATATAAGCTGACGTCTGGCCTGCACAGCCCGGTTTATATTGATTGCCGCAAGTTGATTTCATACCCGCGTGTGCGTTCTGCGTTGATGGACTTTGCGGTATCCAAGCTGATGCGCGATGCTGGTTTTGAAGCATTTGATGCGATTGCAGGTGGCGAGACGGCGGGTATTCCCTTCGCGGCATGGATCGCAGAACGTATGGCGTTGCCCATGCAATATGTGCGCAAAAAGCCCAAGGGCTTTGGCCGGGATGCGCAGATCGAAGGTGTGATCGAAGACGGTCAGCGTGTTCTGCTGGTCGAGGATTTGACAACGGATGGCGGCTCCAAGGTGAAATTTGCCGAAGCCATTCGCACGGCTGGTGCGGAATGCGCCCATACGTTGGTTCTGTTCTACTACGACATCTTCGAAGGCTCGACAGAGCGTTTGGCAGAGAACGGGTTGCAGATTCACTATCTTGCCACATGGCGTGATGTTCTGGCCGAAGCGCGCGCTGGCCAGCACTTTGATGACAAAACGCTCGATTCGGTGGGGGAATTTCTCGCTGATCCGCTGGCATGGTCAGCGGCGAATGGCGGTATCTCCGAACTCTGAGACCGGTTGTTGATCCGTTAGCGGATCACGACCTCCGTGCCGATGGTGACGCGGCTCCAGATTTCGCGCATTTGCGGGTTGGAGAGGCTGATACACCCCTCCATCTTGTCACTGATCAGGGACAGCGCAGCCTGCGGCACACGCGGGCTGCCATGGATCAATACATCCCCGCCGATCAGCCCGGTACGGTCTGCCAGGCCGAGTGACAGGCGATAGATGCGCTTCGGGTTGCGTTGCCGTACCTCATAAACGCCAACTGACGCGCAATCGCGTGCGGGGCGCTGCGCTGTGATCGCAAGCGGATATTTCGCCAGTACCTCATTCTGTCGCAACAAGGTCAGCCGCCGTTGCGCCTTGTCAATCAACACCATATCGGCGCGCTCGTCAGCGGGGTGCAGTCTTGGTGGGGGCGCATCGCGAAAGGTAAACAGCGCCGCGCCAACCGCAAGAACAGCACAAGACAAGACAAAATAGACCGATTTCATGTGCCAACACTCCCGAAATGATCGCGGCCCGTAGGTGGGCGTGCGGTTCATCTAGTGGCTTTCGTGGGGCAGCGGAACGGCGGCGTTTTGGCTCACTTTCGCAGGTTCTTCGCAGATGTCGCACAGCCTGCATTCAACCATGTAGAGCGGGAGAGCGGCAGAGCGGTAATACCGCTCTTATCAAGGGCGGCTAAATCCGCGGCCATGTGTCAGAAAGGCGATAGCCAAGGGGGTAGGGGTCGTCGGGGTCTAGCATGTCTTCGCGCCGCCCCGTGATCCAGGCACGGCCTGAAATAGTGGGTATGATTGCGGAGCGGCCGCCGACGGTTGTTTCCCCTGCGATTGCACAGCGAAATTCCGAGCCGATGATGGAGTTGGCAACGTATTGATCACCCAAGTTCATGCGGCCCTTTGCAACCATGACCGCCATGCGCGCCGAACAGCCCGTTCCACAGGGGGAACGATCGAGCTTGCCAGGGCGAATGGCCACGGCATTGACGCCATTCAGCGTTGAGCCAGTGCGCGTCAGCGGCCCTGTCAGTTGGCAAAAGCTGAAATGCGCCCAGTCAGGTTGCGTGGGGTGGCTGAAGCCGAGTTGTTCTTCCGCAGCGGCGGTGATCTTGCGCCCCATTACGGCGATGTCGCGTGCCTCATCCGCGGTCAGGGCAAAGCCAAGAGCCGCCGCATCCGCGAGTACAAAGCTGTCGCCGCCATAGGCGGTATCAACGGTGATTGTCCCGATCCCTGCAACTTCCAATGGCGCATCCAACCTGTCAGCGAAGGATGGGAGGTTGGTAATCGTGACCCGTTCTGCCTTGCCATTGCGGCAGGTCACGCGGGCCTTTACCAGCCCGCCGGGCGCTTCGAGCGTGATGATGGTTTCCGGCTCCACCATCGGGATGATGCCTGTGTCCAGCAGCACAGTGGCAACACAGATGGAGTTTGACCCCGACATCGGTGGCGTGTCTTCGGGTTCCATAATGATGAACGCCGCATCCGCACGCGGGTCTTTGGGCGGCACCAACAGGTTGATATGACGAAAAACGCCGCCACGCGGTTCATTCAACACAAAACGCCGCAAACCATCATCTTCGGCAAGCCATGCCCGTTGATCCCACAAGGTGTCGCCGGGGGGCGGGGCAACGCCACCGATAATGACGTCGCCAACTTCGCCTTCGGCATGGCAGCCGATGATATGAACAGACCGGGCAGAGCGCATCAGATGTCCTTCACAAGGCGCAGCGCATCATAGATGGCAGCATGAATATTGCGGGACGAAACAGCATCACCGATGCGGAACAACTGGAATGTGCCATCAGGGTTTGGTGCCAGTTTTTGTGGCTGTCCCGCGAGCAATGCATCGTGATCCACTGCACCAAGATTGCGCGACAAGAGCTTGAGATCAAAGTATATTTCGTCGAGTGGCGCTGTGCCTTGATTAACCACAACCTGATCAACAATCCGGTGACTGGTGAAATCGGAATAGTCTGTTGCGATCTCTGCCTTAAGGCGGTTCCCCTCCCGCGCGACGCCTTTCACGCGATAGGTCACGGTGAAACGTGTGTCCTTTTCTTGCAGGTTCCGCATGTAGGGCGTGAGGTTCATACCCTGAACGTCTTGTGAAAAGGTGCGGTCGGGTGTCATGATCTCAACGGCACTGCCAGACTCAGCGGCGATTTCAGCGGCCATGAGTGCAGGGTGATCTCCGAGCATGTCATGGATCAAAACCTCGCGCGCCGGTTTCGCGTCGCCCGCGATGATATCCCAGGAGGAGACGGTCAGATCATTGCCGTATTCCAGCACTTCGGTGTGGGGCAGGCCTCCGGTGGCAACGATCACGGTATCAAACCCGGTTGCGACGTCAGAAACCTCTGCGAAGCTATTGAAATGAAAGCGAACATCCCGCGCGGCGCATTGCGCCATGCGCCAATCGATGATGGACATCAACTCCCGCCGCCGTTTCGATTGCGCGATCAGCCGTATTTGCCCGCCGGGGTCTGGCTGTGCCTCCCACACTGTCACGTCGTGGCCCCGTTCTGCGGCGACCCGCGCCGCTTCCAGCCCGGCGGGGCCAGCGCCGATGATGGCGATGCGTTTGCGCGTCTTTGCGGGCTGTACCACGTGGGGCATGGTTTCTTCGCGTCCCGTTGCGGCGTTATGCACGCAGAGCGCCGCGCCAGCCTGGTACAAGCGATCAAGACAATAGGTTGCGCCAACACACGGGCGAATGTCGTCTTCCCGTCCGGCCATGATCTTGGATACGATATGCGGATCGGCCATATGCGCGCGCGTCATGCCAACCATATCAAGTGCGCCGGAGGCAATGGCATGGCGTGCGGTCGCAACGTCAGGAATACGCGCCGCATGAAATGTCGGCAGGCCCGAAAGCGCCTTTACCCGGCCCGCAAAATCAAGGTGTGGCGCGGTGGGGGTGCCATGTAGCGGGATCACATCTGTCATGGAGGGATCGGATGAAACATTGCCTCTGATCACGTTCAAAAAATCAACAAGGCCAGAGGTTTGCAAGACTTTGGTAATCTCGATTCCCTCGGCTTCAGTAATGCCGCCGGGGGTTCTTTCATCGGCTGTGTAACGGACGCCCACCAGAAATTCATCGCCAACCCGGTCGCGGATTGCTTGTAGTACGCGCATTGAAAAACGCATGCGGTTTTCGAGCGTTCCGCCATATTCGTCGGTACGTTGATTGCTGAGCGGTGACCAGAATTGATCAAGCAAATGGCCATATGCCTCCAGCTCAATGCCGTCTAATCCCGCAGCTTTCATGCGCTCCGCACCATCAGCGTAGTCGGCCACAATGCGATCAATGTCCCATGTTTCAGCAATCTTTGGCACTGAACGATGTGCCGGTTCCGGTTCCATCGTGGCAGAAAGGGACGGGAGCCATTCGCCCTTGTGCCAAACCGTGCGCCGCCCGAGGTGGGTAATCTGGATCATCACCGCGCAGCCATAACCGTGCATTTCATCGGTCATTTCGCCCATCCATTTGACGACATCGTCATCATAGGCATGGATGTTGTTAAAGGCAGGTGGGCTGTCGCGGCTGACGATGGCTGAACCGGCGGTCATGGCCAGCGCAACGCCCGCCTTTGCGCGCTCTGCGTGATAGGCGCGATACCGGCCCTTTGGCATACCGTCTTCAGGGTACCCCGGTTCATGTGAGGTCGTCATAATGCGGTTTTTAAGCGTCAGGTGCTTAAGCTGATAGGGCTGCAAAAGTGGATCGTTTGACATGGCGGCGCGCTCCCTTGATCAGGGCAAACTATAGGCGTTTGGCGCTGATGCGAAGGCGAATTTTTGGCCGATGATGTCGTGCTTCTCGCCCATGATCGTGCCTGCTCGTCAATCATCGTGACAGCAGCTTTCTTGATGGGAAAAAAGAACAGGATATCAAGGGGTTGATTGGCTAGTTTTGATGTTCTGCGATGAGCGCGAGAAACACAGTGCCAAAGCGTTCTACTTTTTGCTGGCCCATGCCCTGTACCGCACCGAGCGCCTCAGGTGAGGTTGGCTGAACTTCAGCAATTTTTGCAATCGTTGCGCGGGTGCAGCTTAGTTGTTTTTCGGTGCCATCAACCCCGCGCGCCAGTTCAAGTTGAGCGGCTTGCAGGGCATCAAACAAGGCACCTGAGCCATTTGCGGCGGCGCGTATCCGGCCGGGGTGCTCGGGCGTTGGGGTCGACCCGGTCAGCACCTCCAGAAAGGCGGCACCATATTTCTGCAGCTTCTTGCCGCCCACGCCGTAACAGTCGGTTAGGGCATCCAGCGTCTGCGGTTTCTTGGTCGCCATGTCGATCAACGTGCGGTCAGCAAAGACGACATAGGCGGGTACTTTTTGACGGGTCGCGAGATCACGCCGCACTGCCTTGAGAGCGGCGAAAAGTGTTTCGTCCTCTCCGTCGAGCAGCTGCGCAGGCGCGGGGCGGTCGCGGCGTAGTCCGGCGGCGCGGATCAGGTCGGCACGCATGGTGATGGCCTGCTCACCGCGGAGCACGGGGCGTGCCTCTTCGGTAAGGCGCCAGGCGTTATACCGTTCCGGATCTATCCATGTTAACCCAAGCGCGTAAATCTGGCGAAAGACGCTGCGCCACCAGTCTTTGCTCTTGTCCTTGCCAAGGCCAAAAACCGTTAGCTGGTCATGCCCGGCGCGTTCGGATTTTTCATTGGTTTCACCGCGCAGCACGGTTATCAGATGTTCGACGCCATATCGTTCTTCGGTGCGATAAATGGCTGACAGCGCCTTGCGGGCCGCTTCGGTGCCATCGAAGGTGTCTGGCGGGTTATCGCAGAGATCACATTTGCCGCAAGGCTCTGCCAGTGTTTCACCAAAATAGCTTAGCAAAGACTGGCGGCGGCAGCGCGGCGCCTCTGCCAACGCAAGCAGCGCGTTCAGGCGGATGTGGTCCGCGCGCTTGCGCTCGGGCGGGGCGGGGCTTTCGTCAATGCGCAACCGTTGCAGCTTCATGTCGTCAAGCCCGTAGAGGGTAAGCGTTTCCGCCGGGGCACCATCACGGCCAGAGCGGCCAATTTCCTGATAATAGCTTTCCATGGATTTTGGCAGGTCAGCATGGACCACGAAACGAATGTCGGGCTTGTCGACCCCCATACCAAAGGCGATGGTTGCGCAGATGACCAGATCATCTTCGTGCTGGAACTTGTCTTGTGTCTCCTGCCGCAAGTCAGCTGGCAAGCCAGCGTGATAGGGCAGGGCGGGCACACCTTCGTCGCTCAACGCTTTGGCCAGAACCTCACATTTGTTGCGCGACGAGGCATATACGATGCCGGAGCGGCCCTTGCGCGCGGTCACGAAATTCAGCAGTTGGCGCCGGGGTTGGTTCTTGGCGGCAAAGGCCAGGTGGATGTTTGGCCGATCAAACCCGTGCAGGAACATGCGCGGTGCCTCGGCAAACAATTTGCCCGCTATTTCCTCGCGGGTTTCTGCGTCAGCGGTCGCCGTGAATGCTGCAATTTGCGGGTTATCCAGCGCGCGCTTCAATTCGCCAATACGCAGATAGTCGGGCCGGAAGTCATGGCCCCACTGGCTCACGCAATGGGCTTCATCGACCGCAATGAACCGCACGCCGGCCCGGCGGAGCAATGG
Organism: Pikeienuella sp.; assembly: GCA_049608645.1. GTDB lineage: Bacteria > Pseudomonadota > Alphaproteobacteria > Rhodobacterales > Rhodobacteraceae > Pikeienuella. Next base: position 23,474 of record JBMYXS010000007.1, read on the forward strand.
GCCAGCAGAAACAAGCCGCTCCGGCGCGATATAAAGCAGCTTTAGACGCCCTTCATCTATCGCGGAAAACACACGTTCGTTTTCTTCGTCGTCATTGGCAGAGGTAAGCGCACCAGCCTCCACCCCGACACCGCGCAACGCATTCACCTGATCACGCATCAGGGCAATCAGGGGGGACACGACCAGTGTCAGGCCGGGGCGGCACAATGCAGGCAGTTGATAACACAGCGATTTACCGCCGCCTGTTGGCATGATGGCCAGGGCTTCTTCGTCATTGAGGATGGCTTGAATGATTTCCGCCTGTCCGGGGCGGAAATTATCATAGCCAAAAACGGATTTGAGTAGGGCGCGGGCGTCTTGCATGGTGCGGGGGATAACAGCGGGGCGCGGCCTCGTCCACGCCTTGAGGACCGAAAACATGATCGACCACATATCCATCGCCACACCTGACCTTGCGCGCAGCGGTGCGTTCTATGACGCAGTGTTCGCGCCTTTGGGAATGGTGCGGATAACCGATAGGGCCGGAACCATAGGGTACGGCAAGCGATACCCTGAATTCTGGCTGAACCTGCGTCCGAAGATGTCGCCACGCGACGCAGACCCCGGCGATCATATTTGCTTGCGCGCCAAGGACGAAGCGACCGTGCGTGCGTGTCATCAGGCCGCGCTTCTGGCTGGTGGAGCAGAAGATCGTGCACCCGGCGGATATCAGGGCGAAAAGACGGGATATTTCGCAGCGTTCTTTCGCGATCCGCACGGTGCGAAGCTGGAGATTGCCACGTTTCCGAGGGAATAGGCGGCCATCCACATGGCGCCGGGAAACGAAGTGACGCGACTGCGCAGCAGTGAACGCGAGGGTTAGATTGAAAAACTCGTTCCGCAACCGCATGAGCTGGTGGCATTCGGGTTTTCGACCGCAAAGCGGGCACCGATAAGTTCATTCTTGAAATCAATGACGGAGCCGGAGAGGAACGGCAGAGAGGTTGGGTCAATCAACACGGCGGCTGGCCCGGCTTCCAGAACCAGATCATCGTCTGCGGTCGTGTCTTCCAGCGTAAATTCATAGGAAAAGCCCGAACACCCCCCGCCGAGAACCGCCACGCGCAGGTTTTTGGGCGCGCCCTCTGCCTTGGCGATGGCGCTGAGCCGTTTGGCGCAGCTTTCAGAAACGGTGATCGGCAATGTGAGGTCCATGGCAGTATTTCCCAGCAAGTTACCCGCGCGCCCCGTTTCCACGGGCGGCGCATTCCTCTATAGATTTCATAGATAAGTTCTGTGCCCCCAAGGGGCAAGGCCCATAGCACACAGGCGGCTTTTGCCCCAAAATTGGACACTACCCAGATGTCACGATCACTTGCCCCCTTTGCCACATGCCCCAGCCAATCGCGTGGTCGGCTTTATGTCGAACCGGTCGCGACGCAGCGCAGCCCGTTTCAGCGCGACAGGGATCGTATCATCCATTCGTCGGCCTTTCGGCGGCTAAAGCACAAGACGCAGGTTTTTGTTGAGCATGAGGGGGACTATTTCCGCACGCGCCTTACCCACAGTCTTGAAGTGGCGCAGGTCGCGCGAACAATCGCACGGGCGCTGAACGTGGAGGAAGATCTGGCCGAGGCTGTGGCGCTGGCCCATGATCTTGGCCACACGCCTTTTGGGCATACGGGCGAAGATGCACTGGCGGATGTGATGGCCCCTTTTGGTGGGTTCGACCACAATGCACAGGCGCTGAAGATCGTAACGGATCTGGAGCATCGTTATGCGGAATTTGATGGGCTGAACCTGACCTGGGAAACGCTGGAAGGATTGGCGAAACACAACGGCCCCTTGCTGAACGGTGCCGATGATGATGGCGCGCGATTGCATTATTCGATGGCGGATTACGACGCCCGCCATGATCTGGAGCTTTGGACGCAATCAGGGATAGAGGCGCAGATTGCGGCTCTATCCGATGATATTGCCTATAACACCCACGATCTTGACGACGGTCTGCGCGCCGGTCTGTTCACGGTTGATGATCTTTTGGGTTTGCCTTTGGTTGGTGATTGTTTCCGCGAGGTTCTTGGCCGCTGGGCTGATCTGGATGATCACCGCATCTGGCATGAAGCCTTGCGGCGGGTATTTGGTGTTCTTGTCGATGATGTCTTGGCTGAGACGCGCCGGCGTATTGGCGAAACCGGCCCGAAAACGGCGGCGGATGTTCGCGGACATGCTGACCCCCTGGTCAGCTTTTCGCCGAGCGTAACCGCCGACATAACGGTTCTGCGTGCTTTCCTTTTCAAGCGTATGTATCGCCATACTGATGTGCAGCGCATGCGGCGGAAATCAGCAATCGTTGTGCGGGAATTGTTCACGATTTTCATGGAAGAACCGGGCGTCCTGCCTGATGAATGGCGCGAAGCGGCAGAGCGTTCGGTTTCCGACGATCTGCGCGCGCGGATCGTTTCAGATTACATCGCCGGAATGACCGACCGTTTTGCCTTGCAGGAGCACCGAAAGCTGACCGACCCACAAGCGCGCGCCTGACCCGCTTGGCGGGTGTTTTGTCGCGCGTCGGCGTCTTTGACTGTTCGCCATTCTCGTTTAACGTGAAAGTTGTTCCGCCGGGCAGCATGTGTGGCCCGTAGGTTGCGTAATGTGGTTCAGCGCAGCCCCGTCTCGGGGCGCAGCCTGAAAAGCAGAGTGAAGTATATCTGATGTGGCCCCGGCTTAGTGCTTTGATAACCATCGACTACCGCTCGCTCGCCGCCGTGCGAATTATGTGCGGCGGGGTAATGATCTGGTGGTTGTATGTGGTCGCGCCAGACCTGAGCGCATTCTATACCGACAATGGTGTGATCAGTCGCGAAGTGCTGAACATTCACCGCCATGCGTCCTACCCCACATTGCTTCGAACCTTTGACAGTCTCGCACTGGTTTGGGTGGTGTGGGCCATTGGTATTGTCGGTGGGTTGATGATGATCATGGGGTGGCGCACACGATTGGCGACCGTGATGTGTTGGCTCGTTTGTCTGGCGCTGGTTGGGCGTAACCCGCTTGCGACGCAAGGGGGCGATACCTTGCTGACGCTTGTATTGTTCTGGGGCATGTTTCTGCCGTTAGGCGCAGTATTCAGCGTTGATGCGGCACTGAACCCGGAAAACCGACGAGGCGAAGGCGTGGCGAACATCGCGACCTTTGGGCTGCTGCTTCAGGTTATGTATGTTTATGTGATTGGGGCGTTGTTGAAGACCAGTTCTGTCTGGGTGCCATATGGTTCGGCGGTCTATGTTGCGCTTCATCTCGATACGCTGGCGACACCACTGGCCCATTGGTTCCGGCAATATGCCCTGCCGATGATGGTCCTGACGTGGTTCGTGTATTGGATTGAACTGCTAACGCCTGTCCTGCTGATGTTTCCTGATCTTCGGCAACGTGTACGGTCGGTTAGTCTGGCGTTGTTGATGATGATGCACCTTGGTTTCCGTGTCTTTCTCAATATCGGGCATTTCTGGCTGGCGAGCCTGACGTCATTGGCATCGTTCATCCCTGCGTCGTGGTGGCGGACGTTGGGCGCGCGTTATTGGCGAGGTCGTCGTTACGAAATTTGGTACGATCGCGATTGTGGGTTTTGCTGGAAAGTGGCCTCAATTCTGCGGGAATTTTTCCTGCCCCGCGATACCCCCCTTCGTCCAGCGCAGGATCACCCTGAAATAGGCCCCTTGCTGGAGCGTGAGACGTCTTGGGTTGTTGTCGATCACACGGGCCAAAGGCGCCTGCATTGGGATGCCGTTGCCTATGTCATGCGGCAGTCGCCTTTGCTTTTGCCAATTGGATGGCTCGCGACCATCTATGGCCTGATTGGCCTTGGAAGACCAACCTATGACCTGATTGGTAACAGTCGCGGGGCATTGGGGCGGATCAGCGCGGTTGTGCTCAGGCCGCGCACCACATTGTTCACGCTCTCGCTCCCCATGAAGGCGCTCGCGGTATGTGCCATTTTGTTTTGCTTTGGCTGGAACATGCGGGCGGTCGTGGGGTGGTCAGTGACAAGCCCCTTGTTCCCACAGCCGGTTATTGAATTTGGGCGGGCGTTCGGCTGGACACAGCACTGGAATATGTTTGCGCCTGCGCCGCCGCCGAAAGACGGATACCCCGTCGCGATCGGCACGACAGCTGACAGCGAAACCTGGGACGTGTTTCAAGATCCACCGACAACAGTGAACCTGACCCGCCCTGATTACATCGCCGGGGTGTTCAAAAGCCACCGCTGGCGCCGTTATGCAAACCATGTCCTTTGGACAGGCGCTTCAACCCAGCCATTGTTGATCTCGGAGTTTGGGCGGTTTCTTTGTTTCCGATCGGCTGAACGCGGCATAAATGTCGAAACGGTTGAGATTATTTGGCTGACCAATGAAACCTTGGCCGGGTTTCGTTCGAAAGACGCACAATTTCGGGAGCCTGTTTATACCTGCCCGTGATCAGGGGTGCGCGCGCCTGTCTCTTGTCTGAAAGGCCTTGTCGTGAGAAGACGTGCGCCTTCACTATCAGAGGTGTCCTTCCATGAACCTTTTCGCTGATATCCGCGAGCTTGTCGTCGCATCTCTTGCCGCCATGGCGGAGGAGGGCGCGTTGCCAGCCGATTTGTCGTTTGCAAATATTGCTGTTGAGCCACCGCGCGATGCGGCGCATGGCGATATGGCAACCAATGCGGCGATGGCTTTGGCCAAGCCTGCAAAGATGAAACCGCGCGATATTGCGGCGGCGCTTGCCCCGCGGTTGGAAGCGGATGATCGTATCGTCTCAGCGGATATTGCCGGGCCGGGGTTTATCAACCTGCGCCTTGCTCCCACGATCTGGCTTGGTGTGTTTGGCGAAGCTCTTGCCAAGGGTGCTGATTTTGGCCGTTCTGATATGGGCGGTGGCAAGCGTGTGAATGTCGAATATGTATCAGCTAACCCCACTGGCCCTCTGCATGTTGGTCATACGCGTGGTGCGGTGTTTGGCGATGCATTGGCAGGCTTGCTGGATTTCGCCGGCTGGGATGTTACGCGGGAATATTACATCAACGATGGTGGCTCACAGGTTGATGTACTCGCGCGTTCGGCGCATCTGCGGTACCTCGAAGCACACGGGCGGCCAATCACTATTGCTGACGGCCTGTATCCCGGTGATTACCTCGTGCCTGTTGGTAAGGCCCTGAAAGACAAATTCGGTGACAGCCTGCTTGATGCTGCGGAGGAAGAATGGCTTCCGCTCATCCGTGAGTTTGCGACCGAAGCGATGATGGATCTGATCCGTGACGATCTCAGAGCGTTGGGCGTTGAGATGGACGTGTTCTATTCGGAAAAATCGCTCTACGGCGGTGGCCTGATCGAAGCGTCGATCGAAAGTCTGAAGTCCAAGGGCCTGATCTATCGCGGGTATCTGGAGCCGCCCAAGGGCAAAAAGCCCGAAGATTGGGAACCACGGGAACAGACGCTGTTCCGGTCTACCGATTATGGGGACGACGTGGACCGGCCTATCCAGAAATCCGATGGCGCGTGGACGTATTTTGCCCCTGATATCGCCTATCACTTTGATAAGGTGGAGCGGGGCTTTGACCTGCTCATTGATGTTTTTGGGGCCGATCACGGTGGCTATGTCAAACGGATGAAGGCGGCGGTCGCGGCTTTGTCTGACGAAAAAACGCCGCTGGAGATAAAGCTGACGCAGCTTGTAAAGCTCTACAAAAACGGCGAGCCGTTCAAAATGTCCAAGCGCGCGGGTACATTTGTAACCTTGCGCGATGTGGTGGATGAGGTTGGGCCGGATGTGACGCGATTCACGATGCTGACCCGTAAGAACGATGCGCCGCTCGATTTTGATTTCGACAAGGCGCTGGAGCAATCAAAGGACAACCCCGTCTTTTACGTGCAGTACGCCCACGCGCGCATCTGTTCGGTTTTGCGCGCGGCGGCGGAGGCTGGCATTGCCTGCGATGATGCAGCACTGGCGCAGGCTGACTTGTCCGGCCTGACCCACGATGCGTGGAAAGAGGTCGCGCAGAAGGTTGGTGAATGGTCGCGTGTCGTTGAAACCGCTGCGCATCACCATGAACCGCACCGCGTGGCATTTTACCTTTATGACCTTGCCGGAGTGTTCCATGCGCTGTGGAATCGGGGCCGTGACGTTAGCGAATTGCGCTTCTTGCAAGATGGAGATGTTGCCGGCGCACCAGCGCGTTTGGCCGCAATTCGGGCCGTTTCCGTTGTGATTTCAGCAGGATTGGGTATCTTAGGCGTAACCCCAGCGACCGAAATGCGGTGAACGCAGGCATATTTGGGGTTTGAGCAGCAGAACGCCACCATATAAGGTGGGGCAAATAACAGGCGAAAACCCTCATGCGGGATGATTCTTATCTGGAGTCGAGGACCGAGTCCGCTCAGGCGGTCACCGGGACGACATGGCGCGGCAAAGCGGCAACAGCGGCGGGCGCGCTGATTTCTGTCGTGATTTTGGCGACGATTGTGGTGTGGTCATACCGTTTGGGTGTTCGCGACGCGGCCGAAGTTCCCGTGATCCGCGCGTCTTCTGAGGCATTCAAAAGCAAACCGGATGATCCCGGTGGCCTGGATGTTGCCCATCAAAACCGTGAGGTTTATCGCCTCGTCGCGCCGTCGGGCGCTGCGCCACAGCAAGGGTACGCACCAGAAGCTGAGCGTTTGACCTCCGAAGATGTTGCACCATCGAAGATGGAAACAACGCCGCAGCCGCGCCCCACGCCGCAGGAGGTTGTGATTGCGCGCCCTGCGACGACACCTGCACCAGCGGCTGTTGAGGCCCCTGCGCCCGCACAAACCGCCGCGCCTGCCGAAAACGCTGCGACGGGTGCCGCCACGACGACTGAGGCCGATACTGCGACAGCGGCCCCGGATGCAGAAGCCATTGCAGAAGCTGGTGAACCTAACTTCGCCCCAACTGTTGCCCCAAGGCCAAACCGCCGCCCCGTGCGCACGGCATCTGTGGCGCCCGTGCGCGCCGAAGCGGATGAACCGCGCGCAGCGGCTGCCGCTTCACTGGTTCAGATTCAACTTGGGGCCTTCGTGACCGAAGAAATCGCGGCATCACAGTGGACCGCGTTGAAATCACGCAACGGCGATCTGTTGAATGGGCGGGGCAGGGTGATCATGCCGGTCACATCTGGCGGGCGTCAGCTCTACCGCCTTCGTGCTGGCCCATTTGAAACTGTGTCGGATGCCTCCGCGCTTTGCCGTGGCCTCAAAGCCCGTGGCGAAGACTGCATTGTGGCGAGCGCGCGCTGATGGCGGCACCTCTCGCAACCATATTCGGGTGTGAGGGGCTTACCCTGTCAGCGCGGGAGCGCGCCTTTTTTCGTGCGGCTGACCCGTGGGGGTTCATTTTGTTCCGCCGGAACATCGACAACCCAGACCAGTTGCGTGCTCTCACCGCTGAAATGCGCGCCTGCGTGGGTCGGGCGGCACCTGTTATGATAGATCAGGAAGGTGGCCGTGTTGCCCGTATGCGCCCGCCTCATTGGCGTAAATTTGGGCCTGCCATGGCTGATGCAACGGGCCTGTATGCCGAGGAGCGGCTCGAATTGCGGTCACGCCTGATTGCGCATGACCTGGCGAGCGTGGGGATAGACGCAAATTGCGCGCCCCTGCTCGATGTTGCAACCGATGAAATGCATGACGCGATCGGCGACCGTGCGCTTGGCTCTGACGCAGCTATCGTAGCGAAACTTGGCCATGCTGTCCGGCGCGGGTTGATGGCGGGTGGGGTTCTTCCCATCGTCAAACATTTGCCCGGTTATGGCCGCGCCACCGTTGATCCGCATGAAGCCTTGCCTCATGTGACCGCCGGGCGCGATGCGCTGGAGGCTGATTTTGCCCCGTTTCGTGATCACGCCGATGCTCCGATGGGTATGACGGGGCACCTTGTGTTTGACGCGATTGACCCTGAAACAGTGTCAACATTCTCGGCCCCCTGCATTGACCTGATCCGCAACGAGATCGGCTTTGACGGATTGTTAATGACTGATGATCTAAGCATGGGCGCGCTGGAGGGGGATATCGCCAGCCGCGCGGCCCGTTCCCGCGCAGCGGGGTGCGATATGATCCTGCACTGTAACGGTGATATGGCCGAAATGCAGGCGGTTGCGGCCCACGCGGGCATGTTGGAGGGCGATGCTCTGCGGCGTGCACAGGTGGTTGATGCCATGCCCCGCGATGCGGTGCCGCTTGATGTGGAACAAGCCGCGGCGCGATATGCCGAACTGACCCTTATGTCGGAGACAGCCAATGCGTGATGACAAGACGATCGCTGACCTGACTGTTCGCGTCTCGCCAGCGACGGCACCGACACAAGACAACTTGTTTGCTGTTGCGGCTGCCGAAGGCCCCAACAACGAAGCCTTGCTGATCGACGTTGATGGTTTTGAAGGGCCGCTGGATGTGCTTTTGACCCTGGCACGTGGTCAAAAGGTAGACTTGCGCCGCATTTCCATTTTGCAGTTGGCGGAACAATACCTCGCGTTTGTGTCCGCCGCGCGAAAGCAGCGCATTGAACTGGCGGCTGATTATCTGGTGATGGCGGCGTGGCTCGCGTTTTTGAAATCACGTCTTTTGCTGCCGCCACCAGACGAAGAGGATGGCCCAACAGCGGAGGAACTTGCCGCGCATCTGGCCTTTCAGCTTGAACGGCTCGAAGCTATGCGCAAGGCCGCTGCCAAGTTGTTGGCGCGGGACCAGTTGGGGCGAGAGGTGTTTGCCCGCGGCGAGGAAGAGGCGCTGACCGTAAAACGTGAAGTGCGGTGGAATGCCAATCTGGCCGACCTGCTGAAAGCCTACGCACAGGTGAAAACCAAGGATGATTACAGCCCGCTTCATATGAAACGTGCGCCTGTATTTGCCCTCGATGAAGCCGTCAAACGGCTTGCTGATCTTGTTGGTGCATCGGTGGAGTGGACAGTATTGTCTACATATCTGCCGCAGGATTGGACCGGCGCGCCACAGCGGCGGCGCAGTGCGCTGGCCGCACATTTTGCAGCGACGCTCGAATTGGTAAAGCGCGGCGAGGCGGAGATACGGCAAGATGATACCTTTGGCCCGCTTTACCTTCGCGCCGCGCGCGAAAGTGTAGGCAATGTGCCGCCAAAAGGCGCCCATGGCTGATCCGCTCGATCCGAACGAGGATAGCGAATCCCTCTTTGATGCCCCCCCGATGGCGGAGCAGGAGCGCATGGTAGAGGCCATGTTGTTTGCCGCCGCTGCACCGATGTCCGTCAAGGACATGGCGGAGCGTATGCCGCATGGATCTACGCCTGCTGAGGCATTGGTGCATCTGCGCAAACGATATGAAGGGCGGGGCGTTGTCCTGCGCCGGATTGGAACGGGATGGGCGTTCAGAACCGCGCAAGACCTCGCGTTCTTGATGCGACGTGAGCAGGTTGAGGTGCGCAAGCTTTCGCGCGCGGCTATCGAAACGCTGGCGATCATCGCCTATCATCAGCCTGTCAGTCGGGCCGAGATCGAAGAAATTCGCGGCGTATCCGTGTCCAAGGGCACTGTGGATTTGCTGTTGGAACTGGAGTGGATCAAGCTGGGGCGTCGCCGTATGACGCCGGGCCGCCCGATTACATTTGTCACGACGATGCAGTTTCTTGACCATTTTGGCCTGGAGTCGCCACGCGATCTGCCAGGTGTTAAGGAACTACGGGCCGCTGGTCTGCTGGATAACCGCTCAGCTGTTGATTTTGATGGCAATGAAGAAGATGAAGGCGAAACGGTTGATCGGCGAGACGGTCAGGACGATATGTTCGAATGACCGTAATTGGGAAAGGGCCTGACAGATGGACCGTATAATCCAGATGGTGATCCGCACGATCATCCGACAGTTGACGCGCAAAGGCATGGATGCCGCGATGAAGGCTGGTGGAAATGCCATGAATCGCCGCAAGGCCCGCAAGGCCGGGCGCAACGATTTCATTGATCAAGATCCGGCAATTACCGAACGTCGCGCCCGTCATCCCGATGAGCGTAAGGGCGATGAGATCCTCTACCCAACAGACCGCACAACTGACGAAATGCAGCCCCGCAAGTAATGATGTGCGGTTCTTGCGGCGCTGCTGAATTGCATTGTGTTTCAGGCACATAGGTTGTGCGGTTGATAATCGGTTTGTTACAGGTGCAGGCCCGACGAAATCAACATGGCTTTAGCTGAATCTTGTGTTTTCGGGTGAAACCTTGGCGTCGCCCGCCAATCAGGGCAAAGCATCGTATCGTTGCTAGTGCCTATCGTAACCGCCCCAATGCGATTGTGATCCTATCTATGCAAAAGGCGTCATCCAACGTGCTTTGATCTGGCAAGAGCACGGTGACAAAATGTATTTCTTCTTCAGAGACTAGGTATTGCGGTACGCAAACGAGACTTTCGTTTATTTGTCCGGTGGAAAATACGTGATGGTCGAGGCGAATGCGCGCAAAATGCGATGAAAGATACTCGTACGCGAGCGAACTGACCCCTTCACACCTGAAATCGCCGTTCAGCAACTGAAGAGACACAACGGTTTCAAAATCAGAACTCTGCTTAAGTGTTGCAAATCTTGAGCGGAAGATGCCTTCGATTTCGGCGCTTTTGCTTCCGCAGAAGTCGAGCGTACCAACGGTTTCGGCCCGTGAAACGCCACCACTGAACAAAGTGCCGATAATGAGATATGCAAGACCAAGCGATGCTCGCCACATATGCATTTTGCATTCCCGACTGAAGTTTCGATCACCGTGCGTTTTGCAAACTATTGCACCCCTGAGGTGCTATTTCAGACGAACTGTCTGTGCAACTCAGCTACCAAATGAATCTTTCCAGGCTGGAAAAATGTCATTCGGGGCGGCCGTTGCCTCATAGATTGCGCGGGCAATCGCGCGCGTCAGGCAAAGGGCCGCGGCATGGCCGATCAAGGCTGCTTCCAGGCGGTCAACGGGGCCGTGGGTGCCTGTGGCGGCTGCGAAAACAAGGTCACCATCAAAACTCGTGTGTGCAGGTGTGATGGCCCGCGCCATGCCGTCATGGGCAGATACGGCAATGCGCGTTGCCTGTGGCTGCGTAAGGGCGGCATCTGTTGCAACGATGGCGATGGTGGTGTTTTGCCCTAGGTGCGGGGCGACCTTATAGCGGGTCAGTTCAGCCAGCGTCGGTGCAGGGCAGGGGCCGCGCCCGCCGTATTCCTGATCCTGCTCATGGTTGGCAGCCCAGAAACAACCGTTCTCTGCGGCGACAGACCCAATGGCATTGACCGCAACCAATGCCCCCACCGTTGCACCCGTTTCGAGCACCAGCGAAGCAGAACCAAGCCCGCCTTTCAGGCCCGCCGTTGTTGCACCAACGCCCGCGCCGCTTGTGCCTAGTGTGAAATCTGCATCAGCATTGCGTAGGGCCTCGGTGCCAAGCTGCCTGTACGGGCTTTGCGTGCCCCAGTTTTTGTCTCCGCCATTCAGCAGGTCAAAAAGGATGGCGGCAGGAACAATCGGAACACGGGTCGTATTTGCGCCGAGGCCTACCTGATGCCCCCGCCCGGCGGATGCCAGGGCGTCCATGACACCACTCGCGGCATCCAGCCCGAAAGCCGATCCACCGGAGAGGACAAGCGCATCGACCTGTGGCGCATCGCGATCCGCGCTGAGCACGTCTGTCTCCCGCGTGCCCGGTGCCCCTCCCATTACATGCACCCCGCATGTAAAAGGCTCATGGCCTGTAAGCACGGTGGTGCCTGTCTTGATATGATGGTCGGCGGCATTGCCGACCACAAGACCTGGAACATCTGTAATCAGATTGCGCGGACCGGGTGTCATGGCTGCCGGTCCCGGTTGTATTGGACCCTGCCCCTAGATACAGCGCCCACCGTCAACCTCCATCGCTATGCCGGTGACCATTGATGCCTCATCAGAGGCCAGAAAACAGGCGCAGTTGCCCATATCATCTGCTGTTGAAAAGCGGCCGAGCGGAATGGTCGAAATGAACTTTGCACGTACTTCGGGCGTGTCTTCGCCCATGAAGCTTTTCAACAGTGGTGTTTCACCTGCAACCGGGCACAACGCATTGACGCGCACGCCAAAGGGCGCGAGCTCCACCGCCATCGCCTTGGTGGCCGTGATGACCCAGCCCTTAGAGGCATTATACCAATTCAGGTTCGGGCGTGGGCTCAGCCCGGCGGTGGAGGCAACATTGACGATTGTACCTGTTCCCCGGTCTTTCATATGTGGGACGAGGTGGCGCGCGCCGAGATAGATCGATTTGGCATTAACCGCGAGCACACGGTCAAATTCGTCTTCTTCGACCGTTTCCATCGGTTTCGGCAAATGGGTGATGCCTGCGTTGTTGACCAGAATGTCCACATGCCCGAAAGCGTTGAGCGCGGTGTCCACCATTGCGCCCACGCTGTCGTTGGAGGCGACATCAACCTGACAGGGTGTTGCGGCGTTCCCCAGGGCTGCTGCCGTGGCGATTGCGCCATCACTGTTTATGTCGGCCACAAGAACACGGGCGCCTTCTGCGATGAATTTGCGAGCGATGCCTTCGCCAAACCCCTGCGCGCCGCCTGTCACGATGGCTGTCTTGCCCTCTAGTCTCATCAATGCACCCTCCTGCTGTTGCGCGAGAGTGCGATAGTGAAACCGGGCGTGCAAGTGGATATGCACCACCCGCTGCCGGTCAAATCAGCCGCGAGTGGCACGCTATCTTGCGAGACGGTAAAAAAGCCGTTCAGCGGTTTCCCCGGCGGGCAAAATTCGCGGCTTCATGGGCGGCACGGATAACAGCGCGGGATTTGTGGATCGTCTCTTGCCGCTCGTACTCCGGGTCGCTGTCGTAAACGACGCCGCCGCCTGCCTGCACATAGAGCGCGCCATCCTTGATGACCGCAGTGCGCAGCGCGATGCACATATCCATCTCATCGGCAGCAGAGATATGGCCAACGCCTCCGGCGTAGGGGCCGCGCTTTTCGACCTCAAGCTCATCAATTATTTCCATCGCGCGGATTTTTGGCGCGCCGGAAACCGTGCCCGCAGGAAGGCCAGCAAGCAGCGCAGATAACGCGTCTTCACCCTCCGCCAGTTCGCCTTCGACATTGGAGACGATGTGCATGACGTGGCTGTATTTTTCGACATTGTATTGAGAGGTCGGGTGCACCGTGCCGATTTTGGCAACACGCCCGACATCGTTGCGCCCAAGATCGAGCAGCATCAGATGCTCTGCCAGTTCCTTTGGGTCGGCCATCAGGCTGGCTTCGTTCGCATCATCCTCGGCTGCATTCGCGCCGCGTGGTCGCGTGCCCGCAATGGGGCGAATGGTGACCGTGCCATCCAGCACCTTGACCAGCACCTCAGGCGAAGCGCCTGCGATCTGAAAATCGCCGAAATTGAAATAGAACATGTAGGGCGACGGGTTTGTGCGCCGCAAGGCCCTGTAAAAGCTGAACGGTGGTAAGGGAAAGTCCATCTTCCAGCGTTGCGACAGCACGACCTGAAAAATGTCGCCCGCTTCGATGTATTCGCGCCCCTTTTCGACCATCGAAAGATAGTCTTCGACCGGTGTGTTGGAGACTGGCTCCCCAATTTCAACGGAATCAGTCAACGCGCCGCGGTCTTCGACAATGGGCCGATCAAGTGAGGCAACCGCATCAGACAGACGTTCCGCCGCCTGCGCATAGGCGGCACGTGTGGGTTGCCCGCCGTTTGCCCATACAGGCGCAATCAGAGTTACCTGATCTTTGACCGCGTCCATAACCGCCACAACGGTGGGACGCATCATTATACTGTCGGGCAGGCCGAGCGGGTCGGGGTTGGGCGCGGGCAGGTCTTCGACCAGCCGCACCATGTCATACCCAAAAAAGCCAAACAGCCCGGCAGATATGGGCGGCATGCCCTCGGGCAGGTCAATCCGGCTTTCCTTCTGCAAAGCGCGGAGACTGTCCAGAGGGGGCAGGGTTTCCGGCTCAAACGCATCGGCATCGAAACGGGCAGAACGATTGATGGCCGCCTCTGTGCCGACGCAGCGCCAGATCAGGTCTGGCCGCATGCCCAGGGCCGAATACCGCCCCTTGATCTCGCCGCCCGTCACCGATTCCATCAGGAAACAGTCTTTGGCAGCGCCCGTCAGTTTGAGCATCAGTGAAACGGGCGTATCCAGATCGGCGGGCAAAACCGTGTAAAGAACCTGGTTTTCACCCGCTTCATATCCAGCGGCGAAATCTTCAAAAGCAGGCTGAATATCCATTAGTAGCCGCCGCCACCTTGCGTCATCAGCGAGTTGATTACCGCCTGGTTGGTTTCAATGCCTGCTTCACGCTGTTTGGCGCGGATGAAGAACGACAGCGTATCTGCCCCGGCCCAGCGGCCACGTTCCTGCGTTACACCAGCTATCGCGCTCGCGGTGTTTTCGTCACGTTCGGCAGGCTGAATATCAACCACCTGCGCGATTACGATAGAATCGGCGCGGCCCGGAACCGGCCCGCTTGCGGCACCGCCCATGTTCTCGGCAAAAAGCACCTGAACCAACTCTGGGCCCATTGCTGTCCACTGGTCGACACGGGTGAGGGGGCCTTCGGTCTGCAAGTCAACGCCTTCGGCATCGGCCAGTGCGGCGAGTAGTTCACCCTCATCTGCGCGATCGACAAGGGCGGTTGCCTTTGCCGTCAGCGCAGCGCGACGCTCGGAAGCTGTCCAATAGGCAACAACCTGTTCACGGACCTCTTCCAGCGGGCGAAGTGCTGCCTCCTTCACGGCCTCCACGCGCAATACAAAGAAATCGCCTTCGGGCGTTTCAATCATATCGCGGTATTCGCCCGTTTCGGCGGTGAACAATTCGTTCAGGAACGTGGGATCAGCGGTAAATCCCTCACCGCCCTCGCGATCAATGCTGTCCGCTTTCAGGATCGGCAGGTTCATGTCGGATGCAGCCTCTTCCAGCGTCATGCCGCCTGCGCGCAGGTCTTCGATCTGTCCGGCTAGGCCCGGGGCCTGATCCAGCGCGCCATCACGACGCAACGCGATGCTCAACTCGTCCTTTGCATCCTCGAAAGGTATGGTAAGGGCGGGCGTGATTGCGGCAACGTCAATAAGGGCATACCCAAAGCCGGTTGATACGGGGTCTGTAACGCCCTCAACTTCAAGCGCGAACGCCGCATCAGCTGTGGCGGCCTGCACCTGATCAGGTGTCAGCGCATCCCCAAGGGAGGCATCCTCGCGCGTTTCGTTACGTTCTGCCAACAACCCGTCAAAGTCAGTTTCTGCGGCATCAAGGCGTGCCTTTGCGGCCTTTGCCTCTTCTTCGGTATCAAAGATGATCTGATAGAGCGCGCGCGTCTCTGGCTGCACGTATTCAGCACCGCGCGCCTCATAAAGTTCGCGGATCGTCAGTTCATCAACCTCAACACCTTTGGCAAGTTCATCAATGCTTACATGCAGATAGGTTGCGGTGCGCTGTTCCGGGGCAGAGAAAATCGCGGCGTTTTCCTCGTGAAAGGCCACCAATGCTGCTTCGCTTGGGGCTTCGGGGGTTTCGGTGTTGGCCTGTGTGGTCAGCACGAAATAGTCAAAGCGGCGCAATTCGCCCTGCCATTCATACAGAATTTCAATGGCACCGGGTGGCGGGGCAGCACCAACCGAAAGCGCGGCGGCAAGCTGTTGGCGCGCCAGTGCCTTGCGGATTTCTTCCTCATAATCTTCAGGGCGGAAACCGGCCTGCGCAATGACATAGCGATAGCGTGCTTCATCAAAGGCACCCGCGTTTTGAAAGTTGGGGTCGCCGACGATTTCATCTGACACCGCACTATCAGGCGCGGAAATCCCCAGATCCGCCATGGCCTGATCAAGTGTGGCTTCCTGCATCATCCGGGCAAGGACCTGCTGGTCGATGCCCGCGCTGCGCGCCATCTGGCTGTCGATCGGCTGGCCGACCTGCTGTGAGAGGCGGCGCAATTCGCTCTGAAATGCATTCGCATAGGCTTCGGCGTCGATCTTTTGATCACCCACCCGCGCAACTGTCGTGCCGACGCTGTTGGTAAACACATCACCAATACCGAAAACGGCGAAACTGGCGACCAACAGGCCGAGCAGTACCTTGGCGACCCATGATTTTACCGCAACGCGGAGGAAGTCGAGCATTTGATGCCCCTTTATCTGATCGTTTTTGCATGGTGAAAACCAGCCGTGACGGCGGACCTTATGCGCCGTCGCCGCCCGGTTCAAGCGCAGGCAGGGCGTAGTTTTCGTGCTTTTTGGTCAAGTCGCTGTCAAAGGCGTGATGCCAGGTGCCGCATGCTACATTTTGAACGCGCGAAGCCTGCCGCCGACCTTGGACAATTCTTCTGGCCCGACGTTCGCAAATGCGATGCGACAGGTGCGCTCCGCCATGCCATCACCGCCATCTTCAAGGCGAGGGCCGAACATCGTTCCGGGCAGGATCAGCATGGCCTGATCATCGACCAGCGCCTTTGCCACCACATCAGACGCTTCATCAAAAGGATGGGCAACATAGGCGAAATAAGCGCCCGCACTCAGCAGGCGCCAGCCCCCTGGCTCATCGGCAAAAACAGCCTCCAACGCCGCTTTCCGTGCCGCGAACTCCGCGCGCTCTGCGGCGGCAAACTCATCAGCTGACGCAAGCCCGGCGAGCGCCGCAATCTGGCCCATGCGGGCAGGGCAAATTGTGTTCGTATCGAGGAATTTCTCAATCTGCTCAATGCGTTCAGCACTTGCGATCATCGCGCCCGTACGGTGACCGGTCAGGCGAAACAGCTTGGAAAACGAATACAGGTGGATCAACACGTCGCCCCAGTCCGCGCGTTGAAACAGATTATGCGGGGCCGTGGGCGGAATGTAATCGCGATAGGTTTCATCAAGGATCAACGCCATGTTGTTTTCACGCGCGACGGTGGCAAAGGCATCAATCAATTCAGGCGGATATACAGCCCCTGTCGGATTGTTCGGCGTGACCAGCACAATCGCGCGCGTCCGATCCGTGATCAATGCGCGCGCGGTTTCCGGGTCTGGCAAACAGGTTTCACCCGCTGGCAGAGGCACAGTCGTGATACCAGCCATGTCGAGCCACATCCTGTGGTTAAAATACCAGGGCGAAGGCAGGATAATTTCATCACCTGCCTGTGCCAGCGAGGCGATGGCGGCACAAAACGCCTGATTGCATCCTGCTGTAACCGCAACATTCGCCTGGTGTATCTCGCCTTCATAGGCCCGCGACCATCTTGCGGCGATGGCATCGCGCAATTCATCATCCCCCAGCACAGCCCCGTAAAAATGCGCCGTGGGATCATTGAGGGCTGCATCTGCCATTGCTTGACGCAGGGCTTGATGGGGGGGATCGCTCGGCGCGGCCTGAGCAAGGCTAAGGAGGGGAAGATCTTCACTGAATGTACGGGCCTCAACCCAGCGGACGGCCTCCATGATCGGGGAAGGGAGGGCGCTTGCCAGTGCGGGGTTTATTGGTGCGGTCATTTTTGATCTCCTCCAGCGTTGTTAAACGGCGAAGCAGGCGCGTTGGCAATGGGCGGGGCGTTCTTTGAGTGCCCGCGCGAACGAAAGCTGAAGGTGGCGTTAACACCAGCTCAGTGTTTCACCATTGGTCTACCTTATTCATGGATGGTCGCGCAGCTGTGCCTGCGCTGTTTGCCCGTTGGGGCCAGCAACAGACACGAGCCATTGCGATTATCAGTCGATCAGCGTGATATCAGGTACGCCATAGATCTCGGCCAATGTGCCCCCCGCCGCAAGGGCTTCGAGCGCGCGTTTTTCTTTTGCGAGAATGGCTTGCACAGCTTCCATGACTTCATCAACGCGCGAAAATGGCACCACAGCAACGCCATCTGCGTCGCCGATGATCAGATCTCCGCTTTCTACGGCAACACCACCGCAGGCAATCGGGCCGTCAATAACGCCGCCAAACGTCTTATGCGGGCCACGGGGAACAACAGCGCGGGCAAAGCAATTAAACCCAAGCTCAACAATCTCTGCCGAATCGCGCACGGCCCCGTCGATCACCAGACCGGCCAGACCCGCATAGACCGCCGCCTGGGTCATCAGTCCGCCGAAAATTGCATGGTTTTCATAAGACTGGGCATTGCAAACCAGAACATCGCCGGGCTGGCAAACGCTCATCGCGGCGTGCAGGGCGCTGTTGTCGGCTGCCATGCAATCCACTGTACGTGCCTGTGCCACGATGCGCATGGCAGGGGCGATGGGGCTGATCGCGGCGTGCATCGCGCCTGCCCGGTTCATCGCATCGGACGCGACCGCAGCGGGAATATCAGACCACTGGGCCAGTTGCTCTGCACTCAGGCGCGGAACGTCGATGTTATGGCGATAGACCGTCATGGCTGATTTCCTTTCAAGCTGTCGCCATCAGCATCAAAGATCAGACAAGCAAGGGCAACCGTGCCGTGCGCAGGAACGTGCATTCCGCACATCGCTCATCCGCGGATGATCTTGCCGTCTACAATGTGAATGCCGCATTCGGTCTTCGCCTTGCCGCGCCATCTGCCGGAACGTGGATCTTCGCCCACCGCGACAGGGCTGGTGCATGGCGCGCACCCGATTGACGGATAGCCACGCGCAACGAGCGGGTGGCGCGGCAGACCGTGAAGCTCAATATATGATTGCACATCATTGGGTTGCCAGTCCGCAAGTGGGTTGAGCTTTAGCCGGCCTGCAGCGTCTGTTTCAAATCGGGGCAGCAGCGCCCGCTCACCTGACTGGAACCGTTTCCGCCCCGTGATCCAGCCGTCAAAATCACGCAGCGCCGCTTCCAGAGGGCGGGTTTTGCGAAGGGTGCAACAGGCATCGGTGTCACGAAGGTGCAAGGCCCCATCAGGGTCATTTGCACGGACATCGGAAAACGCAGCCCGAATAATGCGAATGTCGCTCAGGCCCAGGCTGTGCGCGACCTCCGCCTGATAGGTCAGCGTTTCGGGGAACAGAAACTGCGTATCAATGAACAAGACAGGCGTTGCCCGGTCGATCTTTGCGACAAGGTGCAAAAGCGCGACGCTTTCAGCACCAAAGGACGACACCATCGCGATCCTGCCCCGCAAATCACCGCGCAAGGCCTCCGCAAGCATCTCTTCGGCGTTCAGCCCTTCGTAAATGCGGCTCAGCACTTGCGCGCGCGCATCTGCGGTCAGGTTCGGGAAAACCCTGTGGGGTGGGCGGCTGCTAATGGCGAGTGTCATGCTATGACGTTCGGGCGGCGCGCCGTGCTTCGAGAATGTTTCTCGGCCCATTATCGCCCGAATAGCCGCGTTGATAGCTCAGCGTCATCTGGTTCTGGGCTTGTTGCCATTGTGCTTCTGGCTGGCGGTTGGAGAGTTTTTCGGGTGTTTCAACCTCATCAAAACCACAAACCCGCAGATAGGCGTATTGGTCTGCAATCACGGGGCCAAAGGCACGTATCCGCCCTTTGAAACCCATTTCACGCAGGCGCCGTGCGATGGAGAAACCCCGCCCATCCGCAAAAGACGGGAACGCGACCGAAATCAGCGAGACCGTATCGAACAGCGGCAGCAGGTCTGCGGTGTCCACGTCGTTCTCAACATGAACGCCCAAGTCAGCCGGGGCCAGGTGCGTGCCCTCTGATACCCTGTCGAGGGGCAGGATGGTGGGGCCGGAGATTTCGGCACCCTCTTCGGGGCGCACCCATGTTTCGACGACTGGGCCGTTGTCATTACGCAGCGGCATAGAGAGCCTCCTTAAAGTCATCCATGCCAATCCGGCGATAGGTTTGCAGAAACGTCTCGCCCGTATCGCGGCGTTCCAGATAGGTATCTACCAGGGTGCCAATCACATCGGCCACCTCGTCATAGGCAAAGCCGGGGCCGGTCCGGTCACCAATCGCGGCGGTTGCTGTTGCGTCGCCGCCAAGGGTGATCTGATAACTTTCCACCCCGGCCTTATCGAGGCCAAGAATGCCAATATGGCCCACGTGGTGGTGCCCGCAGGCATTGATGCAGCCGGAGATCTTGATCGAAAGCGGGCCGATCTTCTCTTGCAGGGCAGGGTCTTTGAACCGTTCCGCGATGTTCTGGGCTACGGGGATCGAACGGGCCGTTGCAAGGTTGCAATAATCGAGTCCGGGGCAGGCGATGATGTCGGTCACCAAGCCCTTGTTCGGCGCATCCAGACCCTGCGCGGACAGCTTGCGCCATACGGTGTAAAGCTCATCACAACGTACATGCGGCAAGACGACGTTCTGTTCATGGGTTATGCGCAGTTCATCCATCGAATGCGCGGCGGCAATGTCAGCCATGGCGCGCATCTGTTCTGCGGTTGCATCCCCCGGTGCGCCACCGATGGGTTTGAGCGAGATGGTAGCAATCGCATACCCTGGCTCACGATGCTCATGCACGTTCCGTTTGACCCATGCGGCAAAGCCTGCGTCTTCGCGCTTCATCCGCTCAAACAGCACGCTTTCATCCGTCAGGCGCTGATATTCCGGCGGCTCGAAATAGGTTGCGATGCGCGCGCGTTCAATCGCATCTTCGGCAATCGCCGTGTGGTCGAGGCGGGCGAATTCTTCTTCCACGCGCTTGGAATATTCTTCGATACCAAGCTCATGCACCAAAATCTTGATGCGTGCCTTGTATTTGTTATCGCGGCGGCCATGAAGGTTATAGACGCGCAGCGCGGCTTCCAGATACGGCAACAGGTCTTCACGGGGGAGAAAGCTGCGCAATTCCTTGCCGATCATCGGTGTGCGACCAAGACCACCGCCGACGAGTACGCGATAACCGATCTCACCAGCTTCGTTCTTGACGATCTGAATGCCAATATCGTGCACCTTTATGGCGGCGCGGTCTTCTTCTGCTCCGGTCACGGCGATTTTGAACTTACGACCGAGAAAGGTGAATTCCGGGTGTAGCGATGACCATTGGCGGATCAGCTCAGCGGTCATGCGCGGGTCTTCGATTTCATCAGGTGCAACACCGGCAAACGGGTCAGACGTGGTGTTGCGGATACAGTTGCCAGAGGTCTGAATCGCGTGCATTTCAACCGCCGCGAGGTCATCCAGAATGGCAGGAACATCCCGCAGCTTTGGCCAGTTGAACTGAATGTTCTGTCGGGTCGTGAAATGCCCGTAACCGCGGTCATATTTCTCTGCGATATCGGCCAGCGCGCGCATCTGCTTTGCGCCAAGCGTGCCATAGGGGATCGCAACGCGCAGCATGTAGGCGTGCAGCTGCAAATACAGCCCATTCATCAGGCGAAGGGGGCGAAACTCCTCCTCCGTCAGGGAGCCGGAAAGGCGGCGTGCGACCTGATCGCGAAATTGCGCAACGCGCTCCTCCACAAAGGCGGCGTCAAATTCATCGTAGCGGTACATTTCAGGCTCCCGGCGTGGGCTATGCTGTGCTGTGTTTGCCTTGGCGGCACCTGTTCCGAGGTGCCACCAAGGCGAATGCTAAATCTCAGGCCGCTTTCGCCAACTGGTCGGCGTCAAGGCCATAGGCAAATGTTGGTTCGCGGTCCGCGCGGATGGCTTCGCGGCGCACAACGGGGCGGGGCGCGCTGCCGCTTGCGTCGACTTGCACAAGATAGGGGCCAACAACCTCTGCCTCAAAACCGGCGGATGCGCCGAGGGCTTCCAGTTCGGTCGCGGCATCCGGCGTAGCTGCCACTTTGGCGTCTGCAATGTCACGGGACCATTCTGCGCCGGTCCACCATACGGTGTCACCGTCAAGCAGGTGGTTTGCGCTCAGTACGGAGGGGATGAAAGATTTAGCCATGATGTCAGTCCTTTTTTGAATTTTCGGGAGGGCGCGGCGTTACGCGACCTGCAAACGCTGGCGTAGCGCGGGGGAGCTGGCCGTGTGGGGAAGGGTGCGCGCGGCACCCGGCATGACCCGCGTGGCCGCAGCGCGTGCCGCACGAAGGGCCTCGGAAAAACCTGCCGCAATGACGGGCGGGCGCGCATCATTGCCGGCCGCGGTCACCGCATCACCGATGATGAAGGTGCCACGCACTTCTGTTTCGCCGGTGCCAATGTCGCGAATGGGGGCAAGCCCGGTGACAGGCTCCGTTGCGTACTCAAGCCCTGCTTGCACAAGCAAAAGATCAGTGGCCTGATCAAGACGATCACCATTGACGGAAATGGCAATCCGGTTAAGCCGACCATCGGGCGCGGTTATGCCTTCGACCTGACCATTGACGACGGTCAATCGTTGGGCGCGCGCTGCTTCGCGCAGGGCATCAACCTTGGCACCGCTCGCTTCAAGCGGGGCATCGTGGATAAGCGTAACTGCACGGGCCTCAGTGGCGGCGGAGATGGCGGCATCAATCGCGGCTTCGCCATCACCGACGACGGCAACGCGGCGCCCGGCGGTTTCGACCCGGTCATAGCTCAGGTCATTTGGTGAAAGCGCAGCGACGCCTACAACGTCGAGCTTGCGTGGCTGCATCGCGCCCGGTCCGCCTGCATAGATAACAGCGGCCCCGGTGATGGTCTCGCCCGTGTCAGTTTCGACGTTGAAGCCCCCCTCAAGTGAGCCCCACACCGAAACAGCGCGGCGCCCCAACAGCATAAGCGGCTCAAACGGTGTCATTTGCGCAACGAGGTTATCGGCCAGCTCGCGCCCTGAAATGGCGGGGGATGCGGGCGCATCGTGGATCAAACTTGCAGGGTAGAGGGCCGAACACTGACCACCGGGCGTGTACATCGCCTCTACAATCACAGGGCGCATTCCCATGAGGCCGACCTGAAAGGCGGCGTAAAGCCCGGTCGGGCCTGCGCCGATAATGATGATCTGTGGTTTAGCAGTGTTGGTGTTCGTAGACATTTTCCACACTCTCCTGTTTCGTTCGGAAAACCTATGCAGCGAAAATGTGGAATGCAATAATTAACACACGAATATACACACAAAATATAATTACCAAAAATAATATGTAATTTAATGTGTCGAATCTTTGCCGTATTCGCTGGGCATGCCTTATGATGATGAAAAATGTATGGGTTTAGAAAATGCGTGAATTTCTTCTTCGTCCGATATGTGAAGCGGGCCCGGCTGATGATGCTGCATTGTTGGGTGGTGGTCCCATTGCCTTTCGGCGGATAGAAACCACGAGCCGCGACCGCGCCCCACGTCGGTTGCCCCTCAAGACATTCTCGCCAGAACTGCTCAGTGATTACACCAGCCGCCGCGCGCCGGTCGCTGGCGTTTCGATGGACTATCCGCGGATCATGGGCGTTTTGAATGTAACACCTGACAGTTTTTCGGATGGGGGGGCGGATGACGGCGTTGAGGCTGCCATCGCACGTGGCTTGGCAATGGTGGAGGCGGGCGCTGATTTCATTGATATCGGTGGCGAATCGACCCGTCCGCGCGCTGAACCCGTGTCAGTGGAAGAAGAACAGGCACGGGTGTTGCCTGTCATAGCGGGGTTGATCGCTGCGGGGTGCAAGGCCCCCCTATCGATCGATACCCGAAATGCCGCGACGGCGCGTGCTGCGCTTGGGGCTGGTGCCAGTATATTCAACGACATATCGGCGCTTAGCCATGACCCAGACAGTCTTGCTTTGGCCGCCGAGACGGGGGCGTATGTTTGTCTGATGCATGCGCAGGGCGACCCCCGCACGATGCAGGACAACCCGACCTATAGTGATGTTCTGCTGGAGGTCTTCACCTATCTCGAAGGGCGCATTCAGGCCTGTGTGAAGGCAGGCATCGCGCTGGAAAAGATGATGGTTGACCCCGGTATCGGGTTTGGAAAGACGATCGAGCACAATTTGACCCTTATTTCGGGCCTGTCTGCGTTTCAGGCGTTTGGGTGCCCGGTTCTGCTCGGGGCTTCGCGCAAGCGTTTCATTGGCACCCTGGGCGATGAACCGGATGCCGGCAAACGTGCGCCGGGGTCCATCGCGGCGGCGCTTGCGGGCGTTGCACAGGGCGCGCAAATTCTGCGTGTGCATGACGTGGCTGAAACGCGGCAGGCCTTACGGGTCTGGACGGCGGCCACAGGTTTGTGGGAAGCCTGACGGCATGAGCATTTTTGGAACAGATGGCGTGCGTGGTCGCGCCAACGAAGCGCCTATGACGGCAGAGGTTGCGATGCGCCTCGCCATGGCGGCTGGTCGCTATTTTACGCGCGGGTCCAACCGTGTTGTGATTGGCAAGGATCCACGCCTTTCGGGCTATATGCTGGAAAGTGCGATGGAGGCTGGTTTTACTTCCGTTGGGATGGAAGTTTTGCTGACCGGGCCAATTCCGACCCCCGCGATTGGCATGCTGACCCGATCCATGCGCGCAGACATCGGCGTGATGATTTCAGCGTCTCACAATGAATATCGCGATAACGGGATCAAGTTCTTTGGGCCGAACGGGTTCAAACTCTCCGACAAGGACGAAGCGGCGCTCGAAGCATTGATGGCAACACCGGAACTGGCCGCGCCCGAAAAAATTGGCCGCGCAAAGCGGATTGATGATGCCTTGGGCCGGTATATCGAAGTTGCAAAAGCGACCTTTCCCAAACGTCAAACGCTTAGCGGTCTGAAGGTCGTTGTCGATTGCGCCAATGGCGCAGCTTATCGCACCGCCCCGACGGTGCTTTGGGAGTTGGGCGCAGAGGTTATTCCGATTGGCGTGAACCCTGATGGTAAGAACATCAACGCCAACTGTGGCTCTACCCACCCAGAGGCGTGCATTGATCGTGTCGTGACGTCAGGCGCGGATATTGGCGTGGCGCTGGATGGTGATGCAGACCGTGTAATCATCATTGATGAAAACGGTGCTGTTGTTGATGGTGACCAGATCATCGCGCTTATCGCATCGCGCCTTCAGGCGAGGGGGGATCTGACGGGCGGCGGCGTTGTCACGACCGTTATGTCCAACATGGGGTTGGAGCGGCGGCTCGCTGATGATGGTTTGACGCTGACCCGCACCGCCGTTGGCGACCGCCATGTGGTTGCTGAAATGCGGCGTGGCGGTTTCAATGTTGGCGGCGAGCAGTCGGGGCATGTTGTGCTGACTGATCATGCAACAACGGGTGATGGGCTGATCGCGGCGCTGCAGGTGCTTGGCGCGCTACAGACAGAAGGGCGGCCAGCATCCGAAGTGTGTTCGATGTTCACGCCTTTGCCGCAACTTTTGCAGAACGTACGCTTTGAACGCGGCGCCCCTGATCCGCTTGGTGCTGATGCTGTTGTGGCTGCCATTAAGGCGGGGGAGGACCGTTTGAACGGTTCTGGCCGTTTGCTGATCAGAAAGTCAGGCACTGAACCCCTTATTCGCGTCATGGGCGAGGGGGAGGATGAAGCATTGGTGCGCGAAATCGTCGGCGCAATCTGTGATGAGATCGCTACGACCTGAAACGCTACGACCTGAACGGGGCTTTGCGCGTGGGGCTATTGGGCTGCTGAGACTTCGGTGTAACGAAAGCCGAACGGGGTGCGATAGCCTTCCAAGCTTACCTCATCGCCCGGCGCGAGGGCACGCCAAAGCTTCTTGTCCAGTCCGCAAATTTCATGCGGGCGGGTGCTGAAATACATCTCGCTGATCACATCGACGCCCCACGTGCAATCCCGTCGCTGCATCGGGTCGATCAGGGCGGAAACGCGAACAGTGACCGCCGCATGTGGCCCTTTGATCAGGTGTGCGTGCAGATCGGGCAGCCCCTTGGTTACGGCAGGTGTAAACGTCATCACACCCAGCGCCAGAAAAACCGCCGGCGCAAGCATCAGGTTCACAGCGCGCGACCCAAACAACCAGAACCCCGTGCGATGCAATTTCCCGAAATGCGCCGCGACCACGCCGAGGATCAGGCAGTACATCAGAAAGATCAGGCTGCTTTGATAAGCAAAATTTGAAAGATCCATTGTAGGCACAAAAGCCGCCCAGCGATCACCGTAAAGGCCGGCAGCCGCAATGATGAACAGCGGTGCAGCGATCAACACATGAATCCAATGTGCACCTGTCGGGTTCTTGGGGGCCTGATCACGCCCATTGGGCCGTGGCACATATTCCATCGGCGGCGGGATGCGTGCACCTAGTCGCGCAGCATACCCCCCTGGAAATACAAACAAGGCGATATAATACAGCGTCGATGTGGTGACGTGCAGGAACACGAAAAATATCAGTTCAGGTTGCGGCCAGCTCATCAACACCGCAACCATCAACCCGCACCAGATAAGCGCCCCGATCACCAGCTTGGCGGCTGCAAAGATCATACGCCAATGATAGAAATAGCGCGCTCTGATCAGCCAGCGAGACGTGGGGGGAAGTACAAAAATCGCGCCAATGATTACAAAGAATGCCGCAAATGGCAGTGGCCAGATCACCAATTCCTTTGCGGCATCGGACCCTTCGGAAAGACCATTGAAGGCGGACAGGCCAAAGACAAACGCGACGCCAAGCGCGTTTAACCCCGTGAGCCGTGCAGCAAGCTCGCCACCAAAATCCGTGCGTTGAGACGCCATTCACCGTGCCTTATGTTTCCCGCCCGAACATGGACCGCCCCGCGAAACGGTTCAAGCGATCCTGAACAGGTTGCGATCAATGCCTTGTTAAATCGCTCTGCGCGCCCTACCTCAAATCCATGACCGGCGTAAAGATGATCACCTGCTGCTTTTGCGGTGCCCGAGATATTATGAGCATGGGCAAGGGCCAGCGGCGTAGTCTGTCATGCCTTTCGTGCGGTGCGCCAATGCGCAAGATAGAGGTAATCCACCGGGATGAACCTGCGCCGGCGCCAAAACCGCCGCCCAAACGCGGCTTGAAACACAAGCCGCCCAAGCATCACGAAGCCTATCACAAGAAACGCCGCAAAAAACGGCGCAAGGGCTTGTTTGAGAAACTGTGGGACGAGGTCGACGACATTTTTGATGTCGATGACTGGTTCGATTGAGGGGAGCGATAGGCTGGTTCGATTTACTGTTCGCCGCTCTACATCATCGCAATCGGTGCCGGCGCGATGATATCGCCGTCTAAGGCAATGTCGCCGTTCAGATAAGCGCAAAGGGCCGCAGGGTACAGCGCATGTTCCTTGCGAAGCACCCGTGCGCCCAGCGTTTCGGCCGTGTCGCCCGCCTGAATCGGCACAACGGCCTGCCCCAATATCGGCCCATCGTCCATTTCCGCGCGCACCAGATGTACAGTGCAGCCATGAAAAGCTGTTCCCGTATCGAGTGCCCGTTGGTGGGTATCAAGCCCCTTGAAAGAGGGCAGGAGAGAGGGGTGAATATTCACCATCGCGTCATGCCATTTGTCCACAAACCCACCCGTCAGGATGCGCATGAACCCAGCAAGACAAATCAGATCAATCCCCGCATCACGAAGCGTTTGATCGAGGGCTGCCTCAAAAGCGGGGCGATCGCCCTTGAACGGGCGGTGATCAAGAACCGCAGTCGCGACACCTTTTGATGCAGCATATTCAAGGCCTGCTGCATCAGGGTTGTTTGATACAACCAGCGCCGCCTCCGCCGGGTAATCGGGCGCTGCCATTGCTTCGACCAGCGCGGTCATGTTGCTGCCGCGCCCGGAAATGAAGATCGCAGCGCGCCGTTTCACGACAGGGTGCCCGTGTAGGAAACGCCCTCGCCATTGGTCAGCGTGCCAATACGGAAAGGCGTTTCGCCCGCCTCAGCCAATGCCTTTTCAACCGCATCAGCAGCGGCAGCTGGTGCAACTACGATCATGCCGACGCCGCAGTTGAACGTCTTGAGCATCTCTGACATTTCGATCCCGGCAACGTCGGCCATCCACCCAAAAATGGACGGCAAGGCCCATGCATCGAGATTAACCTCAGCGCCTAGGCCATCGCCAAGAACACGCGGCAGGTTTTCAGTCAGACCACCGCCCGTGATGTGGGCAAGCCCCGTGGCACCGGCGGCAATCGCGGCCAAGGCGGGTTTGACGTAAATGCGTGTCGGCGCAAGAAAGGCATCAGCCATGCTGATATCACCAAAGGGCGCATCGTCAGCCCACGTCAGCCCAGCGCGCTCCACCACTTTGCGAACCAGCGAATACCCGTTTGAATGCACGCCAGAGGACGCCAGACCAATCAACACATCGCCCGCAGCCATTGGCCGGGGCAGGGCCGTGCCACGCTCCATCGCGCCTACAGAAAACCCGGCCAAATCAAAATCGCCCTTGGCATAAAGGCCGGGCATCTCAGCGGTTTCACCGCCAACCAATGCGGCCCCGGCCTGTCGACAACCCTCTGCAATGCCGTTTACGAGCGCCGTGCCTTCCTCAACATCCAACGCGCCTGTGGCGAAATAGTCGAGGAAAAACAGCGGCTCTGCGCCCTGACAGACAAGGTCGTTAACGCACATTGCAACAAGGTCGATGCCGACCGTGTCCATCCGCCCGGTATCAATGGCAAGTTTGAGCTTTGTGCCCACGCCATCGGTGGCGGCCACAAGGATAGGGTCTTTGTAGCCTGCGCCCTTGAGGTCAAACATCGCGCCAAAACCGCCAAGCCCGTCCATTACACCGGGGCGTTTGGTCGATGCGGCGGCAGGCTTGATCGCCTCCACCAAGGCTGTACCAGCGTCGATATCAACGCCTGCATCTTTGTAAGTCAGACCATTTGAGGGATGGGTCATATTCGTCTCCGCCAGTTTCGCGCCCCCCATAACACCGAAGGAGCGAGGCGAAAACCTGCGTTTTCCGCGCAGGTGTCTTTGGGGGGCGACCGCGGCTCGCGCATATCCATTTTCATGGCTGGAAAGAGACACACACTTCATGCGCCTACCGATTGACGATCCTGCATCACCGGAGTACATCGCAATGGCGATTGGGGGCCTGTAGCTCAACTGGTTAGAGCCGTCCGCTCATAACGGATTGGTTGGGGGTTCAAGTCCCTCCGGGCCTACCATTCGCTTTCAGTTCACAAAGGCTGCCGTGTTAGACCCGCTTGAACACCAGTGATGTGTTGATTCCGCCAAATGCGAAGTTGTTGGATGTCAGGTATTCGCAGTCCAAGGCTTTCCCTGCTGCGCCCTTGATATAATTCAGGTCGCCGCAGCGGTCGTCAACTTCGGTCAGATTGGCGATGCCCGCGAACCAGCCTTCGTTGAGCATTTCGAGCGATAGCCATGCCTCCAACGCGCCGCAGGCCCCTAGTGTATGGCCGAAATGGCCCTTCAGGGTGTGAAAAGGGGTATCAGCACCATAGACCTCTGCCGTGGCATGAGATTCGGCGATGTCGCCAATTTCCGTTGCCGTGCCATGGCCGTTGATTAACCCGACTGCCTCTGGCGCGATATCTGCTACCGCGAGGGCATCCTGCATGCACAACACCTGGGTGGCTTGCTGGGGCTGCGTGATATGTGCGCCATCGGAGTTGGTGGCAAAGCCGACCAGTTCAGCGATGATTTTGGCACCGCGTGCACGGGCATGTTCATAATTTTCGAGAATCAGCATCGCCGCGCCTTCTCCAATGACCAAACCATCACGGCTTTGGTCAAACGGGCGAGAGGCACTTTCAGGCGTGTCGTTCCGGGTGCTGGTGGCATAGAGCGTATCGAACACTGCCGCCATGGAGGGGCAAAGTTCCTCTGCGCCGCCGGCAACCATCACATCCGCATACCCGTGTTTGATCGCTTCATAGGCATAACCAATGCCTTGCGAGCCGGATGTACAAGCCGAAGACGTTGTGATGACCCGCCCGCGCATCTGGAAGAACACGCCGATGTTGACGGGCGCGGTGTGATTCATCATGCGCACATAACTGGTCGCATTCAGCGTGCCGGCCTTGCCTGTCTCAAGAAATTTCAGAAAATCCCGCGCAGGTTCGGTGGAGCCATATGACGACCCGCACGAGACACCGGCCCGAACAGAGGTCAAAACCGGATCATCACTTAACCCGGCCTGTGCCAGTGCGCGTTCCGCTGTGTTTACAGCAAGTGTCGCGACGCGGCCCATAGAGCGTACTTTCTTGCGCGGATAAGCCTTTTCGTGGGTGAAATGGGGGGCAGGCGCGGCAAGCCGGGTGTCGAGATCGGTCAGGTAATCCCACTCAGGCATGTATTGCGTGCCTGTTTCACCCGCTTTCATGCGGTCGCGCACTGTGGGCCAATCGTCGCCCAGCGCCGAAATGCCGGCCATGCCCGTGACAACGACCCGCCGCATCAGGCAAGGCCGCCATTTACGGAAATGACCTGCCGCGTGATATAGGCCGCATCATCTGAAAACAGATAGCCCACAAGTGACGCGACCTCATCAGCGGTGCCAAAACGGCGCAGCGGGATGGCCTTTTTTACATCATCCACGGGCAGGTCCGCAGTCATGGCTGTTTCAATCAAACCCGGTGCTACGCAATTCACAGTAATCTTCCGTTTGGCCAGTTCTGCCGCGAGGGATTTGGTCGCCCCGATGATTCCGGCCTTTGAGGCACTATAGTTCACTTGCCCGCGATTGCCTATCTGGCCGGAAATCGAAGACATCGTAACAATTCGCCCACCGTTGCGCAGGCGGACCATTGGCATCACCAGCGGGTGCAGGACATTGTAAAATCCATCAAGGTTCGTGCGTAGAACGCCGTCCCATTCCTCTTCGGTGAGCGAGGGAAAGGCGTTGTCGCGGGTTGCGCCCGCGTTCAGAACGGCCCCCCAATAGGCCCCTTTGTCTGCCACCAGTTTGTCCAGTGCATCGCGCGTTTGTTCGCGGTCGGAAATATCAAAGCCGATAATTTCCGCGCTGCCATTGTCGCGGCAGATTTGCGCAGCGACCTCAGCGGCGCCCGCTTCGTCTCGGCCAAAATGAACTGTGACGTGGAAACCCTGCCGCCCCAGTCGAAGTGCGGTTGCAGCCCCGATACCTTTGCTGGCGCCTGTTACAATAACCCGGCGCGCGCCCCCAGAACTCATGTCTCTATCTCACTTTCCTTAAGGAATTGGGCCACATCATGCGGGCGGAAAACACTTATGCTTCCCTTGGCTATGATGTCCCCTTCGGCCCCACGTAATTCACAATCAAATGACCCAAGTTCGCCCGCGTCCAGGCGACAAAACACGTGCGCTGTCAGGCGCTCACCGACTTGTAACCATTCTCGGCTGGTTTGAAACCGCTGACACCCCAGCAGAAAGCCAATCGCGGGCGGCTTTTCCAACCTTATCTGGTCAAGGCCATCCTTGGCGCAGATTGATTGCGCCATCATTTCAAGCGCCACATAAGTTGGCACCCCCTTGCCCGCGACAAGGAAAGGGTGGTCCGGCCTGATCAAGACCTCGGCCGTCAGTTCCTCGTTCGCATCCGCGATCACCTGCGAAATCAGCTGCATCGTGTCGCGGTGGGGGATCAGATCGGAAATATCCGGGAATTGTTCAGTCATGCACACGCTCCAGTATCAGCGCGGTATTGTTCCCACCAAAAGCGTAGTTGCAACTCATACCTGCGCGCGCTTCGAAGGTTTGCGGGCCTTTCACTAGGGCGAGGGGCGGGAGTGTCGGGTCGATGTCGCCGCTGTTCAGGTTTTCCGGTGCCTGCTTGGTTTGAAGGGCCATGGTCAGAAAGGCGGCCTCAATCGCTCCAGCAGCGCCGAGTGTGTGCCCGGTGAACGGCTTGGTTGAGCTGCATAATGTGTCGTTCCCGAACACCGTGGAAACGGCACGGGCCTCCATCTGGTCATTCTGGGGGGTCGCGGTGCCGTGGAGGTTGATATAACCAACATCATCACAGTTCATCCCCGCCATATCCAGCGCAGCCTGCATGGCAAGAATGGCACCGCGCCCCTCCGGGTCTGGTGCGCTTATGTGGTGCGCGTCGGAGCTTTCGCCCCAGCCTGCGATCCGCATGGCGGCAGGTCGCGCGGACAGAACGAAAAGGGCGGCACCTTCGCCAATATGAATGCCAGAGCGATCAGCGGCAAAAGGGGTGCACCGATGGCTCGAAAGCGCCTCCAGCACGCCAAAGCCGTTTACGGTCATATCGCAAAGCGTATCTACCCCACCGCAGAGCACCGTATCGCACAGGCCCTGTTCAATAAGATGAGCGGCTGAAATCAGGGCCTTTGCGCCTGACGTGCAGGCCGTTGAAACCGAATAAGCTGGCCCGGATGCGCCAATTTTGGCAGCAAGGAACAACGCAGGGTCGCCAAGTTCCTGTACGCTGAAATCAAAAGCGCCATCCCATTGCCCTTGACGAATGCGCGCGGCGAAGCCAACGCCCCCCTCGTCAATGCCGGCGGTGCTAGTGCCGATGACAACGCCGAGACGCCGGGGCGGTGTTTCATCAATCTGGCTACGCGCCGCCGAGGGTAACAACGCCAGGGCTGCGGCTGCCAGTTGGTTGTTACGTGTTTCAGGCAAGCCATTGGTCCGGCGCAGGTTCGTGGCCGGAAGGTTCACCGCGCATACGGGCATGAGGCGCTCGTCAGCCAGGGTGACATTCTTCAATTCGGGCAGCTCGGGCGCAAAAAGTGCGGCCTGAACCGCGTCGGAGCCAAATCCAAGGCCACAGACAACAGCATTGCCTTGAATATAAGTGGCGATCGTCATCTTGTTCCGCAGCCTGATAAATTTCGCTCTCGATACATCACTGTACCTGTGGCTTTGAAATGATCACAAGGGAATACCCCTGCGCGGCGTTGTTTAACGTCAAGCGAGCCCGCTCGCCAGACTGTATCGTCTGAATTGTCATCACACCGCGACCATCGGCAGAGGTCACGCGCCGTTCAGCGCCAAAATCCGCAAGACGGCCACCAGACAGCTGCGATTGTATCTTTGCGGCGGGCCAATGGCTCAGAAAAATATCGGCAAGAATGCGTTGGCCGTTGAGGCCGGGCGGCACGATGCTTTCCTTCCGTTCGACGATGCCTTGCGCAGACCACTGAACGCTCAAGGCAGGGGGGCCGCCGGGCACTGAAAAAACCACGGTTACAAGATCCGGGCCGAGCGTGAGCGCGCTTTGAATGTGTTGCGTGCTGCCGTTCACTGTCGTGCTGATCAGTTGGGAAAGGCGCGTTTGTTCGGGATAGCCGGGCAGGGGCGGCAAAGTCAGGCCCACACCATGCCCGAGTGCGATTGTGCGCGGCGCTTCCGTTGGGGGGGTGACGCAGGCAGACAAGGAAAATGCGGATAGCCCCCCCACAAACAGGCGCCGCGTCAGCATAACTCATGCACCAGTTTCAGATACCGTTTGGGGTTCTGTACGAAAAGATTTTCTTCATCCCACACATAACCGGCAAGGATAGAGATGATCATGCTCTTGAGTTTGCTGGTCTCTGACGGCTGGTTCATAATTATGTGCTGAAGCTGGCCTGTGTACCAGGCTTCGACAAAGGCGCGGAACACCTCCACGCCGCCAAGCAGGGGGCTTTCAAAGTCGGCCTTCCAATCAACGGTTTCGCCACTCAACTGACGATGTGCGGCCCCCGCTGCCAATGACGCGGATTTCAGCGCAATCGTCACCCCCGAGGAAAAGACAGGGTCCAGAAATTCTGCCGCATTGCCGAGTAACGCCCACCCCGGCCCGCTGAGCGAGGTGACGGAGGCAGAATACCCGGTGAGACGCGCAACATCACGCGCCGGAACCGCATTCTTGAGCAAGGCCCCCATGTGCCCGGACGCGGCAACAAGCGCATCCAGTCGCGCGGTATCATCATCGCCAAAAGCCAGAATATCATCGTGGGAGCCGACGGCACCGATGGAGCTTTTGCCATTGGCAAGCGGGATCAGCCAATACCAGATTGTCGGGTTGGTCGGGTGAATGGAAATCAGGATTTTGTCGCGATCAAAATGATCGGCTTGATTGTCGATATGATCGTGGACATGACGGAAAAGCGCGGTGCGGGTCGGCAACCCCGACGGCCGCTCCAACGCCAGAAGTTGCGCCAGCGTTCGCCCAAAACCACTGGCATCAAGCACCAGCCGGGTCTTGATTGTCCGTTCGTCTTCGCCCTGTTTGGCGATGGTGAGACGTGCGACACCGTCCTTTGCCGGGGTGAAGGCGGTGACCTTTGTGCCAAAGGAGATATTCGCGCCCGCCGCCACGGCCCCGTTGGCGAGTGTTTCATCAAAATCAGCGCGGGTGACTTCAAAAGTCTCTGCCCACCCGTCAGCCGATTTTTCATTAAAATTCAACGCCTGTGCACGTGGGCCATGTTGAAACGCGGCGCCATCCTTGCGCTGAAAGCCCTTGGCCTGAACACAGTCCAACAGGCCTGCTTCTTCAATAAAATGCATGGATTGCGGCAACAGGCTTTCACCGATTGAAAACCGCGGAAATGTGCCTTGCTCGAACACAGACACCCGCCACCCGCGCCGCGCGAGGTTGGCTGCGGTTACTGCGCCAGCCGGACCAGCGCCAATGATTGCGACATCGCACTCTGTTTGCATTGCGTTACCCAGTTTTTGGTGCGGCCAGCGGCGCAAGGAATGAAAAGGCCATGCTGCACAGCACGCCAACGGCGATTGTTATGCCGAACGTCTGCACGGGCAGGGTTTCGCTGAAACCGAGCATCCCCATCGCCACACAACTCGACAGTGCAGCGATCAGAACAGCAGTTCCTGTCCATCCGGTTTCGTCATGCTTCATTTCCCATTGGAAAACCGAAAAATCAATGCCCGCGCCGAGCACGATGAACAAGGCAAGCACGGAAAAAAGCGTGACAGGAACCCCCAGCAAACCCGGCAAGCAAAGCGCAACCGCACAACCAATGACGGACGGGGCGATCAACCATGCTGCTCTTGTTGAACGATAGACCAGCATCAGGAATAGGGCCGCTGCGGCCGCGGCGAGCCCGATGACGGTAAAAGCCTGCTTGCGATAAATTTGCAAAGCGGCCCCATACTTTTGGGGTGGTGAAATCACACGTTCCCCCTCGGGCGGGTTAAACGATGACGATTGCCCCAGTATCGGCGGTTCCAGTATTGGCGCGATCAGATATGTCATGCCGCCCCGCTCAAACCGCAATGCACTAAGCCACGAGGGTAAAGGCGCATCGCTGGGCGCGGTTTTCAAATCTGTGTGCGGCAGGCCAAGGGCGGCACGCATAGCTTCCACATGGGGGGCTAACAGATGGGCTTCATAGGCGGTGCGTGTTGCCGCGCGGCGAGCTTCTGAGGGCGCATAGGCACTGAACGCCAAAAAGCGTTCAGCCCCTGCGTCTGAAGTTGCGATCAAGGCTTCCTCCTGCAGGAGAGCCTCTTCCAGTGTCTTGCCGGATGATAACAGGAAATTGGTCGAAAACTGCGCCCCCGACTTCCCGAATAATGCTGTGCGTTCAGCCGTGAGCGGTGGTGACAGTGTCTGGAACTGACGCAGATCGTCGACAAACGATACATGCATTGCCCCCCAGAACGTAACTGCCATAGCGCCTGCGATTGCGCCCAATGCGATGGCCTTGGACCGAAAGATAGCTGCAATAGGGGCGGTGAGACGCGTTTTGCCCGTGGGCGCATTTCGTTTTCGATCCAACACGGGCAATGCCGTGAGGGCGAACAGCCAGGCAAACAACAGTCCGCCAATAGAAAACACACCAATCTGGCGAAAGAGATCAATGCCAAAAAACAACAGCGCGGCAAAGCCCGATGCGGATGTCAGCATGCTGATCGTCAAAGCCCGCCGCAAACCCGGTGGGCGGCTGTTGGGGGTAGACCGCCGTGCCGCAAGGCTGTGCACAGCATAATCAGCCGATACGCCCGTCAAGGCAGAACCAAATACAAAGACGGAGAAATGAACAGTGCCGAACACCACGAAACACAGCCATGCACCGCCCAATGCGCCAGCAAAAACAGTCAGCAACGCGATGCCCGCCGTTACAGGATGCCGAAACGCTAAAGTATAAAGCAGCAAGATCAGAACGATGCTGATGCCACCAACCATCGTAATTTCACGTTTCGCCTGTGCGCCTGCTTCCAGTGCAAAGAACACAGCGCCTGAGCGCAGCAGCGATAGCCCATGATTAGCGGGGGCCGCCTGCCATTCGTTGAGCACAGTCTTGATCGCATTTTGCGTGTTCAGTTCATACGGGGAGCCGACAATACGCCCCGAAACCACCGCATTTGCGGAGGCTGGCCCGGCGCCTGGGGCAAGGCATTCCAACAGACCAAGTTGCAGGAGGAAGGGGTCTTTACCCAGTTTCACGCCACTGAGCGGGACCATGCCTGAAAAGATCAACCCACGCGCCTTCGCCGCGAGCGCATCACCCCATTTGGCATCCATCCTGTTCAGGTCACGTTCACAGGCGAGATCAAAACGGTTTGCGTGAACCCAGGCTGTAGTTTCGGCCATGTCCGCTGATGAGGGAACGAACAGGCCCGTCGCCATCATGGCGCGGTGCAGACGCTCGGCCCCCGCTTGGTCTTGTTCGGGCGAACCACCGCGAACACCGATGACGATACGTGCGGCCACGGCAGCACTGGCCTGCTGAATTGCGGCCACCTCTGCCGCGCTCGCGCTGGTTTCGGGCAAGATTGATTGTATGTCGCTATCAACAGATACGCCCGTTGCGGCCAGCCTCATGCCAAACAGAACCGGCACCAATACAAGGGCCAGCAACGCGATCATATGTGGCCAGCTATGGCCCGCTCTATGGGTCACTCTGCCGGGCATTGCGCGTTTGTTGCCTCTGGCACCGCTGCCCCGACCATGATCTGATCCTGTCCGCCATCACGGTAGGAAATGGCAACCTGATCGATGGCCTGACAGCCGCTGACGTCAATTCCGGCAATGACCGTGGCGATGGCACCCGGCTGGGGGGTGAGCGTCACGCGCCAAGGTTCTCCCCGTACGCGGTCTGTGGGGGAAGACAGGGTGAAGGCGTTTGCCAGCCTGTCAAAACGACCGCGAAAAATATCTGCGATATTGATTTTCTGGATGGCGTCCTGCACCGCACCTGCGCCGGGCGACGTTGCGGGGCCACCCTCGATTGATTGGCTGACACCAGTGGCATCAATCACTGTACGGATATCGAATGGGGCGCACACCTGCCAGACGAAGCTGTCTTCGCGAATTTGTAAAATTCCTTTTGATATCAGCGGATTGGGCAGGCTTTTCAGCGTTCTCTCTTGGGTAAAGGCATGCGCCGTGCTGTCAAAACTGATGCTGTCTAAATCCGGGCATTCGGACGCCGCGATGGGCGTTGCCACCGCCACGAGGATCAGGGCAAATAGGGCGCGAGACGGTCGCGAAAAACCTGTGGTGTTTCCCAAAGCATTTCCTCCGTCGCGCTGTCTACAGCGACTTGTACGCTGTGACCGCGTGTGATCTTGGCACCGTTGTTTGCATCGCGGATCAGATAGGTGATCTTCATCCGATGTTCCCATTCGACAATGCCCGCTTCAACCTCAAAGCGTTGGGCCAGCGACAGGGGTTTGTAATAGCGCAGGTTCATATCAACCACGGGCCAGACATGCCCCCCGGCGACCATCTCCGCATAGCTATAGCCAATTTTTGTCAGCAAGGCTGCCCGCGCCTTTTCAAAAAAGCGTGCGTAATTGCCGTGCCAGACAATGTTCATCGGGTCGAGGTCGTAGAAATGCGGCTCGTCCGTTATTGTGGCGCTAACGATGGGTTTCATGCGTCCATATCCTTTTGCGATTGGCGCGCTGTGTTTGATTTCCAATAGGGGTAGAAATTGAACCACTGCATCGGCCTTTTGGCCACCTGACGTTCCATCAATTCAGCGAAGTGCGCGGCATAGGCCTTGATCGCGCCCTCTCGATCGGCGCGGGGCAGGTGTACGCGGTCAGCGAGCAACTCAAAATTCACGTCAAACCGCCCCCCGGTCTTGGTGCAGAACATTGCATAGGTAGGACACTTGAGGATGGAGGCGAGGATATACGGCCCCTGCGGAAAGGCCGCTGTCTCTCCCATGAACGGTACATCCACGGTGCGCCCATGGCGGCTGACGGGGACGCGGTCAGCCACCATCACCACCCATTCGCCACGGTCCAGTGCTTCGCTCAGGGCAATGGCGGTATCTGGGCCGACCTCTGTCACCTGCGTCATGCGAACGGTGGATTGGCCAGAAAACCGCTCGACCACGCGGTTGAACATTTCGGCGTGGGCGGTATGCACCAGAACATTGACGCGCCAGCGCCCGCTAACGCCAGCGATGGCACGTAACACCTCCGGATTGCCGAGGTGGGCTGTGACAACAAAGGCACCGCCCGCACGTTCCGCGTCCCGAAACGGGCCGTCCATTATGCCGTCTACGTCATGGGACGAAAGGTTGCCGGTCCAGGCCGCGAATTTGTCCAGCGCAGCTTCGCCAAATGCAAGGAAGTGGCGAAAACTGGTGCGTGTTGTTGGTTGGCTTGGCAAATATCCGCGCTTCCACGCCCTTTCCAGATAATCGCGAGAGGCCGCGCGCGCTGATGTCCCGGTCAGAAAGAAAAACCCGATGACAGGGTAAAGAAGCGCCCTGCATACACGTGGCCCAAGGCCGCGATAGATCAACGCGAGCAGATACATCGCAGCATACACGCCGCGTTCCCTGACCTCTGGCCAGTGGGCATGCTGATCAGTCCGGCGCGATGGGCGGAACAGGTTGGCGACGCGGCGAGGTGCCCGCATCAACATGCCGAAAAACATGCGCGTGTGCATGACTGACAAGCCAACATTGTCGCGCAACATATCAAAGTTGGAGCTGTTCCCCTCCGGGTAGGTAACGTGCACCGGGCAGGGCAGGATGCGTTGGCCTGCCCAATGGGATGCCACCAGAATTTCGGTGTCAAATTCCATCCGGCGGCTGGTGACGTTTTCGGTGCGTACCACGTTCAGGCAGGCCTGCACCGGATAGACACGAAACCCGCACATGGCATCGGGCATCTTGAAAGTGGTAGCGTTCACGCCTGCCCAGAAATTGGTGAGCTTTCGCCCCCATTTTCGGGCCAGTGGCACCGATTTGTCATAAACAGGCGTGCCCGCGATCAAGGCATCAGGGTTTGCCGCAGATGTTGCGAGCAGGGACGCGAGGTCGCCCAGATCATGCTGACCATCGGCGTCAATTTGCACCGCATGGGTAAACCCGCGCTCTGCCGCGCGGGCCATGCCACACATCACCGCGAAACCTTTGCCGCCATTGAAACTGTGGCGCATGTGCTCGACGTTTTCGAAAGCCTGGCAAATGGCTTCAATCTCGCGGCCAAGGTCCGGCGTGCTGCCGTCATCAACCACAAGGGTTGCGATCTTTGCATCCCTCAAGTGGCGCAAGGTATCGGGAAGGGCGCGCGCATGGTTGTGGGTCGGTATGATGGCGCAGATCTGTTGAGCGGTCATCCCGTACCGCCAATCCTGCCCGAGGACGTTACCACGCCAGCCCATTCAAACCGGAACCACAAATGCCCTTTGTCCGTATCGCGCTTGAGGTGGATATCCAAAAGGGCACCGGGGCGAACAACGCGCTTGAATTTCAGTTTCATCAGGTTGGCACCCTCAGGCCGCCAGCCCCAAAGCTGTTCTGCAATCTCTGTCGCCATGTGCACCTGTGCGATGCCGGGCAAGATCGGTTGATCGGGGAAATGCCCGTCAAACCACTTCAAATCGTCAGCCAGCACTAGTTTGGCTGAAATCTCGGTGTCCGATTGCGCGATGTCTGAAAGCGGGTAGCTTTCGTTTTGTGTCGAGGGCGTTTGAAACAGGCTTTGCAGCGCATCGATGGTGGTTTTACCCTGATCGTTCATCGGTAACTCATCGACGAATTGCCACAGTTTTGGCCGCTCTGCCGGCGCAAGTGCATCCGCAAGGGATTTGCGCAAATGCCGACCGAGGCGAAACGCCCCGTCTGCGGCCAACCTGGCTTTGCCAGCCTCGGAAAGCGCCACAACTGCGCCAAGGCGGCTGTTCGAACTGCCAATCATCAGCGTGCGACAGGCCGCTACCTCCCCAAGTGTTGAAATTGCGTTTTCAACACGCACAAGCGACACGCGAACCCCCTCGACCTTGACCACGGGGCCGACGCGTCCGCGCGTTTCGAAACGGCCATCAGGCAGGACTTCACCACGATCACCCAGCGTGCACAGGCCATCGCCGTCAGCATGTGGTGAGCGGACTTGTATCTCATCGTCTTCTGACA
The DNA here is from genome assembly GCA_049608645.1 of Pikeienuella sp. Classification (GTDB taxonomy): domain Bacteria; phylum Pseudomonadota; class Alphaproteobacteria; order Rhodobacterales; family Rhodobacteraceae; genus Pikeienuella. The sequence continues at coordinate 63,466 of JBMYXS010000007.1, forward strand.
GCGTTATGTCGACACCGGGCAGAGGGCACCACGCGGTGTTGGCCCCCTCTTGCATGCGCCATGCCACGCCGCCGGTTTCCGTGCTGCCCAATACCTCAATCGGCCACGTGCCCAGATGTGCACCGGCGTCTGCTGCGGCTTGATGGGGCAAGGGGCCGCCAGAGGAAAATATCAACTTGGGATGACAGGCAATATCAGGCGAAATCCGGCCGAGGTGCGCAGGGCTTGAGATCAGAACACCTTGCTCATTTGACAGGGCTTCGGCAACACCGCCCCAATATTTGCACATCACATCGGCGCTGATGGCATTGGTCCGCACGGGCCAGAAAAGGCGGAACAAAATACCATAGATATGATGGTGCGGAACGGTGCCGATAACCTGCGTGCCGTCTTGCGGCGACCAGGCGCGGGCCAGCATGTCGGCCTCAACATCAAGCTGGCGAATGGATTTGATAACTGCCTTGGGGGCTGCGGTGGATCCGGAGGTGAAAAACGTCAACGTCAGGTCAGTTTCAGCGGGTGCGTCAAGCCCCGCGTCAACGTCGCCATTAATGAAAAACCGCACGGGAACGGTGTTTGGTGTCTTCACAGCGAGATCGGTCACAAATGGGCGCTCAGCCGTTATGCCCGCAATGTAATCCGGGGCTTCATGGGCTGGCAGAATGACATTCCGCCGGGCCAGTTGTGCCCCAAGCAGCCCGGCAGCAAATGCAGCAAGGGAATGGGTGAAAAGCACGACATCACCGGGAACCGGCTTCAGGTCTTGTGCTAACATCTGGGCCGCTGCGCGCACCTGCCCCGCGTTTATCATGGTTGCGTTGCGCCGAAACAGCGGGTGGGCCGCTGGCAGTGTCGCCAATGTGTTGAGCAAGCTAAACGTCATCCTGCCTCACCTTGTTTACGCATACGGCTGCGAAAAGCGTATTCAACGGCAAACAGGCACCCCATCAGAACATAAGAGACAAAGCCATTGTAAATGGCCCAGATTGTCCTGTCGGCCGCGACAGCGGTGAACAAGGCGATGCCGCCATTAAGAAAGAAGAATGCACACCACACCTTTGTGACCGTTCGGCAATAGGAAACACCAGCAGGCGGCAGGTTCGGTTCGGTCAGCCGCGCGATTTGTTCAATCACGGGCACGCCTGAAAAAAGGCTTCCCGCAAATATCAACAGAAACGCGCTACTGACGGCGACAGGGTAAAGGCGGGCGGCAAGGTCCGCATCAAAAACACCAAGGCCTGCAATGACGCCAACGGCGCAGGCCTGCGCGACCACCATCACCCCGACGCCACGGCCCGAAGCACCGACGAATACGCGCAAAAGCGCCGCGCATGCCAAAAGCGCAATAATGGGCCAAGTGCCGACGGTGTCGGCGGCAAACAAAATCGCAAATGGAAACAGAACTGAAATCAGCCCAAGCAACGCTGTCGCGCCGCCAACAAGGGCAGGGGAAGCAGAAAGGGCGGATGAGGCGTCTTGCGTTCTAGTTGACCAGCGCATGAACGCGGTCCACGACATCACCGACAGTGCGCACGGTCTTGAATTCCTCGGATGGAATCTTTTCGCCTGTCAGTTCCTGAACCTTTACCATCAGATCAACCGCATCAATACTGTCAAGGTCGAGATCATCAGCAAGGTTCGCATTCATCGAGATATCCTCTTCGGGGATATCAAACAGCGAAACCAGAAATTCTTTCAGGCGCTCATATACTTTTTCTTTGGTGTCGAAGGTTTCAGCCATTTTGGCTCTCCGCTACAAATTGCGCCAGGTTGCGAATGGACGCAAAATGCGTTTTCAGGTTTTCATCTTCCTGATCAATCGTGACCTTATATTTCTTTTTCAGCTCCACGCCGATTTCCAGCGCGTCGATTGAATCGAGCCCCAGCCCGTCGTCGCCGAACAGTGGTTCTTCTGAATCAATATCGTTTGCCGTCACGTCCTCCAGGAACAGGGCATCGACAATCAACTGCTTTAGTTCGGCCTCAAGCGCGTCCATGGTTCATCAATTCCTCATATCGCGCGGCCACATGCCTGGATATCTGTCTGACAGCCCGAGACGGTGTGTCGTCCAAGTTAAGGGTGGAAAGGTCAACCCGCTCAGCCACACGAACCGTAAATTTCGGACGTGTCGGGGGGATATCATACCATTTTTGCCCCTTCAACAACGTGGGCGGCTCACATCTAATTTCGACAAGGCGCAGGGGGGCCTCTATCCGATACGCCAGATGGGCAAAGCCGCGCTGCAGTTTCATCGGCTGGCCCGGCACACTGCGCGATCCTTCGGGAAAGATGACGATGTTGTTCCCATTGGCCAGCGTTTCCCGGCATTTATCCATCAACTCCTCTGGGTCGTCGGAATTGGGGATGTAGTTTGCCGAGCGCACCGCGCTGCGCATTACGGGGTTGTCCCACACCCCTTTTTTCACGATGCCGCGCGCGTTCTTCATCAACGAGATGAGAATGACCACATCAATCAGGGAGGGGTGGTTGGCAATGACGATGACGCCCTTGTCGGCCTGTAGGGTTTCGATGCCTTCAAGGTGCAGGTCCAGTACACCCAGCGTGCGCATCATCCACAGGAACATGCGCCAGGAATAGTGGATGACGGCACTGGACAACCTCTGGCGCAAGGGTTTGTGGAACGCAAATACCACGTTGATCAAGGGGAACAGCGTCAGCGTGAACAGAATGCCGAACGCCCCGAAGAGCGAAAAACTCAGGCCTGTACCAAACAGCCGCCAAAGATATCCAATGCGTTGTAGAAGAGTCATGCACTGATGGTCCATTGCCCGCCCGAAAGGCCAAGCGTGAGATCGCCTGCCTGAAGGCGTTGGGCAAGTGCCGCGTAACCGCTCCTACCCAATGAACAGGGCGCTGGAGTGTCTCCGTGCGGGGCGCGTCGGACATTAAGGCCAATGCAGATGCCGCCCTGCCATCCATCGTCGAGGGGCTGGTAGATTTCTGGCAAGGGTGCATCCGCGAGAACGACTATGTTTTGCCGCTGCGGCTCATCACCCGCGCGGAGCCAGGCATCCGTCAGCGCCCCATGAACCGTGAGTGCCCCGGCGGCGACCGCTGTGTGCGATGTTCTGTCTTTGCGAACCTGATTGGCGATGCCGCAGGCCGCGTTCAAGACCGAATAGGAAAACTGTGTCGGAGATGGCGGCGTATCATGCGCCAAAGCGTCAAGGATTGCGGCAGTGCTCTGCAGATTGCCATAGCGGGAACCCAGCGTAACATGGGCGGGTTGATCTGCCTGCGAAACGCCTAGAACCGCGCGAACGACAGCGCGTTCAAATTGTCCAAGCCTGCGGCGCGTTCCGGCCGGGATGTCATTCAAGGCCGCGACGTTGCCAATCCCGTCTGAATGCACGTCACCAAACGGCAAAATGCCCCACTCGACAATCGTCAAGCGGGGCTGTGTCGTTGTGGTCGGAACAGGGTTGTTCACCCTTATTTTGCGGCTGCAGCTTTGGACACTGCCTTGACAATATCGTCGCGCAGCAAGCCTACCCACTTGTTATAGTTACGGTGGATTTTGGTGCCGTCGTAACGCAAAATCTTGCTGTCTGCGTAATTGATGGAGAAGCTCTGTTTCGTGAAGGGAATGAGCACCTTTGCATAGTGCTGACGAACGAACAGCTCACCAACCATCGTGTTGTCGGAATCACGGCGAATGATCCATTCATCCTGACGGCCTTTGCCTGCCAGCGATATCGCAGCTGCAATTTCGTTCAGGCTCAGTTTTTGGGCCACTTCAGTGGGGAATTGGGCGTTGTTGATATTCAGAACGGGCTGTTCGCGCGCGCAGGCACTGATCAGGCCAATGGCAAAAATCGCCAGCAAGGTTTTGAAAGAAAAGCGGGATACCATGGTCATAATTTGCCTCTTCGTTTAGGTGAATTGCTACAAATGGTATAAGCGTCCTGCGGGAACTACCAGCGTCGTTTTGTGAAATTTGGAAGGGTACGGGGATGACCAAAGATCGCATCACAGTCTGCGTCGCGATAGACAGCGTTCCCGGTGGGGATAAGACGGTGCGATACGCGAAGGCGGACCAGCGTGTTGTGGTACAGTCTTGCCGAAATGAACTTGCACAGAAGGCCCCCGGATATCGTAAGGCAAATACATCGGTTACCCACTCCCGAGGATGGGTTGCTGTCGCCGCGTTGTGCGAAGATGGGGCCGGGCCTGATGTGCCGAAAATTGGCGTGGATATCGAATACGCCGACCCCGACCGGAATTGGGCGGGAATAATCGACACACTTGCGCGCGCGAAATGTCTTCGCCCGTCGCCCGACAAAGCCGCTTTGATCTGGACCTGCCATGAGGCGGCGTTCAAGGCGAATGGGGCCTTTTTGCCGGGCGCGCAGATCGAAGACATTTCGCGCGCGCTCATGCTTTCGCAGATAAACCACTGGCACGTTTCGCGGTTTGGGGCGTTATCGCTTTTTTCTGCGCCACTATCTGTGGATCGGCGGTTTGCCCTGACGGTGGCGCTTGCGGGGGCTGGAATGGGTGTTGATGTTGAAATACAATGCTTTTTCGGCCCTTTCGCTGCAGGTGAGGGGGCTGCCACTGCGGCGCGGGTTGTGCGAAATAGCATCCAGTAACGCACCTGTGCGCATCTGCGCATTGCCCCGCCGGGGCCGCGCTGTAAATTGCACGTAAGTATGCGACGTCCGGGGTTGTGGAACCGGTATAAAAAGGGGGCTGTTCGCCATGATTGCTGAGCTTGGGCATTTTGCTGTTATCGCTGCATTTGTGCTTGCCATCATTCAAGCCACCGTGCCGCTTGTCGGTGCGCAGAAGGGCTGGATTGACTGGATGCGCATTGGGACACCGACGGCAATGGTGCAATTTGCCATGTTGGCGCTTGCCTTTGCGGCGCTGACCTATTCGTTTGTGGTGTCCGATTTCTCCGTGAAATTGGTTGCGACGAACTCCAACTCCTTGAAACCCATGCTTTATAAGGTGGCGGGGGTTTGGGGGAACCACGAAGGCTCGATGCTGTTGTGGGTTCTGATCCTTGCAATGTTCGGGGCGATGGTTGCGGGGTTCGGGGGCAACCTGCCCCCTGGCCTGAAAGCGCGTGCCTTGGCCGTTCAGGGTATGATCGGTGCCGCATTTCTGGCCTTTATCCTGTTCACGTCCAACCCGTTCTGGCGGATGATCCCGGCACCGGCTGATGGGCGCGACCTTAACCCGTTGTTGCAAGACCCCGGTTTGGCGTTTCACCCGCCGTTCCTGTATTTTGGCTATGTCGGCCTTTCGATGAGCTTTTCGTTCGCCATTGCGGCGCTCATCGAGGGGCGCGTCGATGCGGCGTGGGCCCGGTGGGTGCGCCCTTGGACACTGCTGAGCTGGATCTCGCTGACCCTTGGCATCGCGCTTGGTTCCTGGTGGGCCTATTATGAACTTGGCTGGGGCGGATGGTGGTTCTGGGACCCGGTGGAGAACGCGTCCTTCATGCCGTGGCTTATCTCGGCGGCGCTGCTACATTCGGCCATCGTAGTGGAGAAGCGCTCTACGCTGAAAAGCTGGACCATTCTGCTAGCAATCTTCGCTTTCTCTCTTAGCCTGATTGGGACATTCCTCGTGCGCTCAGGCGTCCTCACTTCTGTACACGCATTCGCATCCGACCCGACACGAGGCGTGTTCATCCTGGGCATGCTTGTTGTTGCTATTGGCGGGGGCCTCTCGCTGTATGCGTGGCGTGCGCCACAGATGCGGGCGGAGGGCGTTTTCGCGCCTGTCAGTCGTGAGGGCAGTCTGATCCTCAATAATCTGCTGCTGACGGTATCGTGTGCAGCGGTCTTCATCGGCACGCTGGCGCCTCTGTTCCGCGAAATGATTGACGGCACCAAAATCTCAGTCGGCGCGCCGTTCTTTGACCTCAGCTTCACTCCCTTTATGATCGCCTTGGCGATTGCCTTGCCGCTCGGGTCTATTCTGCCGTGGAAACGTGGCGATCTTGGCAAAGCGGGCAAGAAAACCCTGTGGGTGGCGATCATTGCGTTTTTGGTTGCTGCCCTTGTCTGGGGCTTGCAGTCGGGGCGCTCTCCCTTTGCGCCTATCGGCATTGCGCTGGCCTCTTGGGTTGTGCTTGGCGTTATCGCTGAACTGGCGGAGCGTAGTAAGTTTGGTAAAGCGGGGCCTGCCGAAACGCTACGCCGCTTGGTCAACCTGCCGCGCGCTGATTGGGGCAAGTCGTTGGCGCACACTGGTTTTGGTTTCACCATCTTTGGTGTCGCCGCCGTCAGCGCATGGGAGACGGAGGATATCCGCCTTGCCAAGGTCGGTGATCAGTTTGAAGTCGGCGGCTATGAGGTGACGTTCGAAACCGTCAAAACCTTCCCGATTGGCACGCGCTTTGCGACGACACAGTCGGTTTGCGGTAATGATGGCCTTGTCGCGGATGGGGCGCTCACCAACTACAATACCGATGTGGGTGTTTTCCGTGTCTCGCAAGCCGGTGAGTTTGTCACCGTTGTGTGCCCCGAAAAGCGGTTCTATCCGGTGCAACGTACCCCAACGACCGAGGCAGGCATCGACAGCGGCATCACGCGCGATATCTATATCACGTTGGGTGACACACCAGATAATGGCGTAACCTGGGCTGTGCGTAGCTATATCAAGCCGTATGCGAACTGGATCTGGCTTGGCTCGCTTGTCATGGCGCTGGGTGGTTTGATTTCGTTGACGGATCGTCGCTATCGCGTTGGCGCGGTCAACAAGGCCAAGCGCAAGTCACCCGCAGCCACCGCGGTACCGGCGGAGTGATGATCATGCGATATCTGATTGTTGCCTTGTCGTTATTGCTCGCATCTGTTGCATCGCCCGTTTGGGCGGTGGAACCCGATGAAATCCTGGCAGATCCCGCGCAGGAGGCCCGCGCGCGGGAAATCTCAAAGGAACTGCGGTGCCTCGTGTGCCGTAATGAGAATATCGACGCCAGCAGCGCAGGTCTTGCCAAGGATCTGCGCCTGCTCGTGCGGGAGCGGATTACAGCAGGTGATAGTGATACCGAAACGATTGACTATATCGTGGAGCGTTATGGCGAGTTTGTTTTGCTCCGCCCACAGTTCAACGCGGGCAACCTGATTATCTGGCTCGGTGGCCCGCTGATGTTGCTGATTGGCGGGGTTGGCGCGTGGCTTTTCATGCGTGGTCGCATTGGCGCGCCCACGACGGTCGGCGGCGCTCTCAGCGAAGAAGAACGCCAACGGCTGGAACAGCTTACGCGGGAATGAAGCACAAAGTTCCGGGCAGTGCTGGCATTGCTTTTCTGCCTGTCCCATTTTGGGGCAGGTCATCATGCCAAACTGGGGCATGGTCGGGTCTGGCGCGGTTTTGCCCACCAGATCAAGGAGCAAATTCGCTGAAAACGCATGCGGTGGGCGTGTCCTTGATCATGCAACAGATATGGCACCGAATTTGCTGATGTAATAGCAGGACAATTCGTCGGAGAGCTTCAGGGGTGGAGCATTGTTCCGGTGCGGCGAAATGGTCCCGGCGTCCTCCCCCAGAGGTCGTGGGCGCGGCGGTGTGAGAGCACTGCTGCGCCGCTCCAGCACCAAATTCAGATGAATGCTGTCTGACCTCTACCCATTCGTCACAGCCGCCTATATCGTACTTTGAAATTTCACTCGGCGATGAAGAAGGCGGAAATACCAATGGCTTACAAAACACTGCTGTTCGCGATTGATGACGATGTAGCGCATATCACGCTCAACCGCCCTGAGAACCTGAACGGCCTGACAGCCCAGATGCGTGCGGAGTTGCCTCATGCGATTGCGACAGCTGGCAAAAAGGCCCGTGCCGCGGTTCTGACCGGGGCCGGGCGCGGGTTTTGTTCCGGCCAGGATCTGGGCCAGGCCAAGACCGCTGACGACATCGACCTGGCCGCTGTATTGCGGGAGGAATATGGGCCAATTCTGCGCGCAATCGAAGAAAGCCCCATTCCGATCATTTGCGCCGTAAATGGGCCAGCGGCCGGTGCAGGGGCGAATATCGCTCTTTCCTGTGATATCGTTATCGCCGCCAGATCAGCCTATTTTCTGGAAGCCTTTGCACGGATTGGGCTGATGCCTGATGCAGGGGGGACATGGCTGCTACCTCGGCTTGTGGGGCTGCCGCGCGCAATGGGGATGAGTTTGCTGGCGGAACCTGTTTCGGCCGAAAAGGCTGGTGAATGGGGGCTGATCTGGGAAGTTGTTGAGGATGATGCGCTTGCAAAACGGGCGACGGAGCTTGCTTTGAGGTTGGCTACCGGGCCAACGCGGGCCTATGCCGCGATCCGCAAGTCACTCCGGGCCGGGCTGAGTGTGGACTATGCGACGCAACTTGAAAACGAAGCTGAGCAGCAAGGCCAGTTGGGGCGCAGCCGTGACTTTGCGGAAGGCGTATTGGCGTTCCTCGAAAAGCGGCACCCCGAATTTGAGGGGCGGTGATGGTTGTGGCCATCGCACCGCCAGACCAGCGCAGCTTTGCGTCGCGGATCCAATGTGCACCACGCGCCTTTGACCCCCGCAGGGGCGAAGAGGCCGCCGCGTTGCTTGGCGCTGAAAGCACCGAAGTTTCAAACCTGATCGCCGGCGCAGCCGGTTCCAGTCCTTATATCAACGGATTGATCAAGCGTGAGGTTGAATGGCTGCGCGAGGCGCTCGGACAATCACCAGAGGCAGCCTTTGCCGCCTTGTTAAGCCCTTATGACGGCACAGCGGGCGCGCGTGAAACGGGAGAGGTGCTGCGCCGAATGAAGCGGCGTGCAGCCTTGCTTATCGCGTTTGCCGACCTTGGTGGCGTCTGGTCGCTGGAAGAGGTGACAGGCGCGTTGAGTGATCTTGCTGATCATGCGGTCGATCATGCCTTTGCCCAGGCCATCACCGGAGAGCGGACAGGCCCACTGGCAGGGAAATCACCCGCCGAAGCGGGATTGATCGTGCTGGCAATGGGGAAGGGCGGCGCGCGGGAGCTTAACTACTCCTCAGATATCGACCTGATCCTGTTCTTCGATGAAGAACGCATCGACGATGATATTTTTGAGTTGAAACACAGGTGGACGCAAGTAACCCGCAGGGTTGTCAAATTGCTGACGGAAGCCACCAGTGAGGGGTATGTGTTCCGCACAGACCTGCGTTTGCGTCCGAACCCGTCTGTTACACCGATCTGTATGCCTATTGGCGCGGCAGAGCGGTATTACGAGAGCATTGGGCGTACGTGGGAGCGCGCGGCCTTTATCAAGGCTCGTGCATCGGGTGGGGATATTGACGCGGGCAGGGCGTTCTTGGCCCATCTGACGCCTTTCGTTTGGCGGCGCAGCCTCGACTATGCCGCGCTTGAGGATGTGAATGACATCCGTGCGAAAATTCGCGATGCAAAGGGGCTTGGCGGTGTGCGTGATCTGCCGGGCTACAACATCAAACTCGGCCCCGGCGGCATCCGGGAAATTGAATTCTTTGCGCAAACGCAGCAACTGGTCCGTGGCGGGCGGGATAAATCCCTGCGCGCGCGGGAAACCGTGCCCGCGCTTGGCGCGCTGACCGCTGCCGGACATCTGAGCGAGGATGATCGCGATGCGCTGACGCTGGCCTATCGCCAGCACCGTCGGCTGGAGCATCTGTTTCAGATGATCGAGGATGCCCAAACCCATCACATGCCGATCTCGGAAGAAGCGCGTGAACAAGTTGCGGCCCTCGGCGGCTGGCCCGACCGTAAGGCGATGGAGGATGAAGTTGCCGCACGGCTTGCGGATGTGCGTGCCCGTGTCACCCGGTTCTTTGATGTGGTGCCGGCAGCATCGGAAAAGCCAACGCTTTCAATCTCTGACCTGCCGTTCGAGCGCCCTGACATGGTGCGCGAAATGCGCGAACGCTGGCTGGATGGCGGCATTGCCGCGACGCGCGATGAGCGTGCCCGGCGCAAGATCGCGGGCCTTATCCCCACAGTGTTGGAGCGCCTTGCAACGGCTGGGGCACCAGATGATGCGGTCATTCAATTTGACCGGTTTCTGTCCGGCTTGCCCGCAGGTGTGCAGCTGTTTTCGTTGTTCGAAGCGAACCCCAAGCTATTGGCATTGCTGGTAGAAATTTGCGCCGCAGCACCTGCGTTGGCTGAATACCTGAGCCGCAATTCAAGCGTGCTTGACGCTGTCCTGGACCGGGCATTCTTTGAGCCATTGCCCGCACTGCCTGAATTGTCTGGGGAACTGACGGCGGAACTTGCTGGCGTTGACGATTACGAAAGTGTGCTGGATGGCGTGCGCCGCTGGGCCAAGGACAAGCGGTTTCAACTGGGTGTGCAGGTTCTGCGTGGTGTGGCCGATGAAGCTGAGGCCGGGCAGGGGTTCTCTGACGTGGCGGAGGCGTGTTTGCGCGCGCTTCTCCCCCATGTCGAAGCGAACTTTGCACGCCGTCATGGCCCGCCGCCGGGCCGGGGGGCGGCTGTTATTGCGATGGGAAAACTTGGCAGCTGTGAAATGTCAGCCGGCAGCGACCTTGACCTGATCGTTGTTTATGATGCGCAGGGTGCCGAAGCCTCGGATGGGCCTCGTCCGCTTATGCCGGGGCCGTATTTTGCCCGTTTGACGCAAATGCTGGTGTCAGCCTTGACCGCGCCGACGGCTGAAGGCTCGCTTTACGAAGTTGACATGCGCCTCCGCCCGTCGGGCAGCAAAGGCCCCGTTGCGGTGAACCTGGAGAGCTTTCGAAATTATCAGATGGGCGAAGCCTGGACGTGGGAGCATATGGCCCTGACCCGCGCGCGCCTTGTTGGGGGCGGTAAAGACCTGTGTGACGAACTGACGGGTGTCATAGCGGATGTTCTGATCTCGCCGCGTGTCGCAGCGGATGTGAAACGCGATGTTTCGGACATGCGCGGCAAGCTGGTCGAGGCGCACAAAGCTGTGCGTGATGAATTGTGGGCGATCAAACACGGTGCAGGCGGCCTGATGGACATTGAGTTTGCGGCCCAAAACGGTTTGCTGGCGGCATCCATAGTCGGTGCCCAGGGTGCAGTTGCGGCGCTATCGCTGCTGGTGGAGCGGGGCGCTTTGCCCGCCGCAGATGCGGAATGCCTGCAGAAGGCGTATCGCTTGCAGGCCCGGTTGCAGCAGGTGGAGCGTGTTGCGCTTTCGGCGCCGTTTCGAAGTGATACCGCTGGCGCAGGCCTGAAACGGGTGATGGCACGGGTAGCTGATGCCGAAGATTTTTCCGACCTTGAACAGAAGCTGGAAACCGCGCGTGCCGCAGCCGCAGAAATTGTCGATCGGCTGCTGGGGGAATAATGGGCCTGCCCGTTGTTTTTCACAAAGATTACGAAGCGCCGCTGCGCGCCGGGCACCGCTTTCCCATGTCCAAATATGGTTATCTTCGTAACCTCTTGGTCAAGGAGGGGGTGGTACGCGCGGATGATTTCGCAGTGCCAGCCTTCGCGAACCGACCCCTGCTGACACTCGCGCATGATGCTGCCTATGTCGATCGGGTCATGTCGCTCTCGCTTTCGGTGGAGGAAGCAAAGCGTATCGGGTTGCCGCAATCGGAGGCGATGCGCCGAAGGGTGAGACTGTCGGCAGCAGGCACCTTGCTGACCGCGCGCCTTGCCTTGAATCATGGTGTTGCCTGTAACGCTGCTGGCGGCTCTCATCATGCTGACCATTACGGGGGCGCGGGGTTTTGTGTGTTCAACGATGTTGCGGTCGCAGCGGCTGCGCTGCTCTCGGACGGTACGGTCGGTCGTATCGTGATTGTTGATCTGGATGTGCACCAGGGTGACGGAACGGCGCGGATATTTCATGGCTCCCACGATGTGTTCACGCTGTCGATACATGCAGCGGCAAATTTCCCTGCTGAAAAGGCACAAAGCGATCACGATGTTCCGCTGCCTGATGGGACCGAGGATGAACGATACCTCAGAGCGGTTGATGAAGCCTTGGAGGTGGCGCCGGCGGCGGACCTGATTTTCTATAACGCGGGGGTCGACCCCCACAGGGATGACCGGCTTGGCCGTCTTTCATTGTCCGACCACGGCATCGCCCGGCGTGACAACAAGGTCATCGCGTGGGCCAAAGCTCGGGCAACGCCCATTGTCGGCGTGCTCGGGGGGGGCTATGGAAATAGCCCAACAGATATCGCCGCAAGGCACCTGTCGCTGTTTCACGCAGCTGACACGATGATGAGAGGATAAGCTATGAGCGGAATTTTTGGGAAACTGACCGCGTTCTTTGCAACCGACACCCAGTCGAGCGAAGCTGTGATTGATCCGGTGGCGGTTGCTGTTGCGGCGCTTATGGTTCGGCTGGCGCGCGCTGATGGTTCGTTTGATGACATGGAGCGTGCAAACATTCAGGCCTCTCTCACAGCGCGCTTTGGCGATGGTGAAAGCATTCTTGCAGCGGGGGAGGCGGCTGAAGCGGCGGCGCTCGATCACCACCAGTTTACAAAAGTGCTCAAGGATACCTACGCGCCTGAGGAACGTGGCGCACTTTTGGAGGAGCTTTGGAGTGTGGTGTTGGCCGATGATGCGCGCGACATGCACGAAGATGCCCTGATGCGGCAGTTTTCTGCACTGCTTTATGTGCCCGAACGCGAAGTTGCCGAAGCCCGTCAGCGGGCGATGGCAAACAAGTCCAACGGCGACTGAGCCACAATTTTCAAACTGTTGCTGACATGAAAACGGGCCCCGTGGGGCCCGTTTCCTTTTGCAATGGTATGCCTGAAATCAGGCGAACCACCACCGTTCCATCACGCGGGAGCTATCCAGCTGGAACAGGTTCCCGATGGTGCCGGAATTGGCGAGTTTGGTGGAATGCGCGTCAACATAGTTGGCGTACATTGGAACCACTGTGCCGCCATCGTTGGAGCACAGCTCCTGCATCTCGTGGTACATCGCGCGGCGTTTGTCGCTGTCGAGTTCCGCACGTGCTTCCAGCAAGAGTGACTGGAACCGGGCATTTTCCCATGCTGTGTCATTCCATGGAACACCGGATTCATAGGCCGTGGAGAACATCCAGTCTTCGGTCGCACGACCAGACCAGTAACAAGCGCAAAGTGGTTTCTTCAGCCATACGTTTGACCAGTAACCATCAGCAGGCTCTTTCACGACATTGATGTTCAGCCCGCCTTTGGAAGCTGAGTTCTGGATCAGCTGACCAGCATCAGTTGCACCTGCGAATGCTGCTTCCGACACTGAAAGATCAATGCTGAGACCTTCCATGCCAGCCTTTTTCAGGTGAAACTTGGTTTTCTCCGGGTCATAGGACCGCTGTGGCAGGTCGGCTGCAAAGTACTGGTTGGCCGGGCCGATTGGGTGGTCGTTAGCAACCGCACCATGTCCGAGCAGGATCTTCTGAACCAGTTCTTCGCGATCAAACGCATATTTCAATGCAAGGCGCACATCTGCGTTGTTGTACGGGGACTGCCCTGTGAGCATGGGGAACGTGTAGTGCTGGTTGCCGGTTACTTCGGCAATCTCAACATTCGGGTTCCGCTTGAGCAGCGATTCCGTTTTTGTGTCAACACGGTTGATGATGTCGACCTGGTTGGTCATCAGCGCGTTTGTGCGTGCTGTACCATCGTTGATCGCCAGCATCTCGATGTTGGCAAAATGGCATTTGTCGCTGTTGTAGTGGCCATCGTACTTTTCGAGAACAACGCGAACACCAGGTTCAAAGCTGACAACCTTGTAGCCGCCCGTCCCGATACCTTTGGCAATCGATTCTTCGATCTGGCCTGCCGGGTGCATCAGGATGTGGTAATCCGACAGCAAGAACGGGAAGTCAGCATTGCCCGCAGCCAGCGTCATGCGCAGCTGATGATCGCCAAGTTTTTCAATGTTCTCAATCGACGAGACGATTGGCTTTGCCGCTGATTTTGCGTCTTCAGCAGTGTGAAGCGCGAGTGATGCAATCACATCGTCGGCGTCAAAGGGTTTGCCATTGTGGAAGGTGACGCCTTTGCGGAGGTTGAATGTCCATGTCTTGGCGTCAGCAGATGCTTCCCAGCTTTCGGCAAGCTCGCCCACCAAGGTGCCATCAGCGGCAACTTCGGTCAGGCAATCAAACACAGCACCGTGCCCGGCCATGATCATAAAGCTGTCGGAGTGCGTGCGGCCATCCCAGCTGTCGGATGTGTTGGCGCCAGCAATACCAAGGCGCAGCGTGCCGCCCTTTTTCGGGCCGTGGCCAGCGGCAAATGCGGGGCTGACCGCCATGGCACCCGCGGCTGCGGCACCTGTCTGCATCGCCTGACGGCGGTTAAGGTTAAAAGTCATGTCATTCTCCCTGTAGACATTTTCTGGTTTGGATCGTCACGTCGTGCATGCCTGCTGAGTGGCATGTAAGCGACAATTTATGTTGTTTTTGCGACAAGTTAGATTTTTGAACTTGCGGCCTCCCCGACATTCTCAACCCCACGTTCGGCAAGCAAGTTGTCGAGCCAATCCGGGTCCATTTCTGGAACGGAACTCAGCAGCAGGTCGGTGTAGGAATGGTGCGGTGGGGTGAACATTTCTGTCTTTGGCCCCGCTTCCACAACCTTACCCTCTTTCATCACAACAACCTCGTCAGCGATGGAACGCACCGTCGCGAGGTCATGTGTAATGAACATATAGGCCAGGTTCAGCTCTCGCTGCAGTTTGTCGAGAAGGCGCAGAATGCCTTCTGCAACCAACTGATCGAGCGCGCTCGTGACCTCATCACAAATGATGAACTGCGGTTCTGCCGCAAGGGCACGGGCAATCCCGATCCGTTGTTTCTGGCCGCCCGACAACTCCGTCGGCAGGCGGTTGTAATATTGTGACGGCTCCAGCTCGATCTGATCGAGCAATTCCTCCACCCGGTGTTTCAGCTGCGCGCCTGACAATCCCATGTAGAACTGAACCGGGCGGCCAATCAGATCCTTGATCTTTAGCTTGGGGTTCAGGGCGGTGTCGGCCATCTGATAGATCATCTGCGCCTGACGCAGTTGCTCTTTGGTCCGCTTGCGATAATCCGGCGGCAGGCTTTGTCCGTTGAACTGAATTTCACCGCTGGTTGGCGGAAGCAGCCCGGTAATGCAGCGCGCCGTGGTCGATTTGCCCGACCCGGATTCACCCACCACCGCGACCGTACGCCCGGCGTGAATGTCAAAGGATACATTGTGCAAAACAGGAACAGGGCCGTAGGATGCGCTAACACCTTTCACGGAAACCACCGGGGTGGTGCCCGCCGGAACGGGGGGTTGTTCTTCGCGCTGGAACGAACGAACCGCCCATAGTGACTTGGTATACTCCTGCTGCGGGGCAGACAGCATCGTGCGGGTGTCTGCCTCTTCTACTTCATCGCCTTTGAGCAGCACTTTAATTTTGTCTGCCATCTGCGCCACGACCGCCAGGTCATGGGTGATATAGATCGCGGCGGTGTTGAACTGCTCCACGATGTCGCGAATGGCGGCCAGAACCTCAATTTGTGTGGTGACATCCAATGCGGTTGTCGGTTCATCAAAGATAATCAGATCCGGGCGGCAAGACATCGCCATGGCCGTCATTGCGCGTTGCAACTGCCCTCCAGACACCTGATGGGGATAGCGGAATCCGATGTTTTCGGGGTCGGGCAGACGCAAACGATGGTAAAGGTCCATCGCATCAATTTCACTGTCAGCCTTGGAGGCATAGCCGTGAATTTGCGGCGCCTCGGTGTGCTGGTCGATCAGTTTATGCGCGGGGTTGAAGGATGCTGCTGCCGATTGCGCAACATAGGCAATGCGTTTGCCAAGCAATTTGCGCTTGGTTTCTGCGCCGGCACCAACAAGGTCGATACCGTCAAACTCCACCGACCCGCCTGATATGCGACAGCCATCACGGGTGAACCCCATGGCGGCAAGGCCAATGGTTGATTTCCCCGCCCCGGATTCGCCAATCAGGCCAAGGACTTCACCCTTATGCAAATCAAAATCGACACCATTGACGATCTGGTTCCATGTCTCGCCGGAACGCCCTTCGATTTTCAGGCCACGGACTTTGACGAGAAGTTCCTGGTCACTCATCTGATCACTCCTTCAGGCCGGAATAGCGTTTCAACATCCAGTCCACCACAAAGTTGACGGCAACCGTCAACAACGCGATGGCCGCGGCGGGCATGAGCGGGAGCGACGCTACCAACCAGTCACCGAACCCGGCAAAGTTGATGAACGGGCCAAGTTCACGCACCATTGTACCCCAGTCGGCGAGCGGCGGTTGAATGCCTATACCAAGGAAGCTGAGTGACGCGATCAACAGGAACACAAAGCAGAACCGCAAGCCAAACTCAGCCAGCAGCGGCGCGGTAGCGTTCGGAAGGATTTCCTTGAAGATCAGGTAATTGAGGCTTTCGCCACGTAATTTGGCCGCTTCGATATAATCCATCACCACGATGTTAACGCCTACCGCGCGGGAAAGGCGGAAAACGCGGGTGCTGTCCAACACCGCAATCACAAGGATCATGTTGATTGTTGACTGACCAAAAATGGTGATGAGCAGCAGCGCAAAGATTAGCTGCGGGATAGCCATAAGCGCATCGACGCTCCGGCTGAGCAGTTGATCAAACCATCCTCCGAGAACGGCGGCAAGAAACCCCAGACTTGCGCCAAGGAAAAAGGCCAAAAGCGTCGTGATAAACGCAATGCCGATCGTGTTCCGACCCCCGTAAATCAACCGCGTCAGCAAATCACGACCCAACTGGTCGGTGCCGAGAATGAAGCGCGGATCATCGCCGGGTAGCAAGTTGATCGCCTCAAAAATCTCGCTCTCGCCATAGGGGGCGAGAAGCGGCGCGAAGACTGACCCAATGATGTAAAGGCCGATGACCGTCAGACCGAACGCCGCCGTAAGCGGCATGGTGCGGAACAGCGCGCCCGCCGGGCCGACGATGATCTTGCCGACAAAGGCGCGCAGAACCCATCCCAATGCCACCAACGCAACAATGGGGAGAACGACATATATGATAAATCCCATGACGCGCCCCTTACTTCGGATGCCGCAAGCGCGGGTTGGTCAGGATTGACGCAATGTCCGCAGTC
>JBMYXS010000008.1:0-80181 GCA_049608645.1 Pikeienuella sp.
TGAACGACCGCGCCCTGCGCACCATCACCGCGTCCCTCGGCGGCGTGGCCAACGGCTTCCCGCGTGAAGCTGGTTTCGATATCACGGTTGCATCCGAGGTTATGGCGATCCTCTGCCTGGCCAACGATCTGGATGACCTCGAAAAACGTCTCGGTGACATCATCGTCGCTTATCGTCGCGACCGCTCACCCGTCTATTGCCGTGACATCAAAGCTGATGGCGCAATGACGGTTCTGCTGGCCCAGGCCATGCAGCCAAACCTTGTTCAGACGCTGGAAAACAACCCTGCATTCGTTCACGGCGGCCCGTTCGCGAACATCGCACATGGTTGTAACTCTGTCGTGGCAACCAAAACGGCGCTCAAACTGGCGGACTACGTTGTTACGGAAGCTGGCTTCGGTGCTGACCTTGGCGCTGAGAAATTCCTGAACATCAAATGCCGCAAAGCCGGCCTTGCACCGAAAGCCGTTGTTATCGTGGCAACCGTACGCGCCATGAAAATGAATGGTGGCGTTGCAAAAGCCGACCTCGGTGAAGAAAACGTCGCCGCAGTTCAGGCCGGCAGCGCAAACCTTGGCCGCCACATTCAGAACATCAAGAAATTCGGCGTTCCCGCGGTCGTGGCGATCAACCACTTTGTCACCGACACGGACGCCGAAGTCGCAGCCGTCAAGTCTTACGTAGAAACACTTGGCTCCGAAGCGATCCTCTGCAAGCACTGGGCCGATGGTGGTGCTGGCACCGAAGAACTGGCGCACCGCGTCGTTGAAATCGTCGAAGCGGGCAAGTCACAGTATGCGCCGCTCTACCCTGATGAGATGGGCCTGTTCGACAAGATCGAAACCATCGCAAAGGAAATCTACCGCGCTGATGAAGTACTCGCAGACAAGAAGATCCGCGATCAGCTGAAACAGTGGGAAGATGCTGGCTATGGCCACTTGCCTGTTTGCATGGCCAAAACGCAGTACAGCTTCTCCACCGACCCGAACCTGCGCGGTGCCCCAACAGGACATTCTGTTCCCATCCGTGAAGTACGCCTGTCTGCCGGTGCAGGCTTTGTCGTGGCGATCTGCGGTGAGATCATGACCATGCCAGGCCTGCCACGCAAACCAGCGGCGGAGAGCATTCGCTTCAACGAAGCCAATGAAATCGAAGGCCTGTTCTGATCTGAATAACGTCGGTGCCCCAAAAACGTGATTGGGGCACCGGCAGCCTCGCGGGTAGCCTATCGGCGCATTCCTAAAGGAGACTGAAATGCGTTTTCTGACCCTACTCGCCGCTTTCTTTGCCATCGCTGTGAACAGCCAGGGCAATGCCGATGACAAATACGCCGGCTATTACTATCCCGCAGTCGAAACCACCGAAACATTTGGGCGGTCCATCGTCCCGTCTCCGCCTGCGAACAAGGCGATCCGCGTTGGTTTTGTCACGACGATCACCAAGGCCCAGCTCGCGGCGCCTGAAAGCCCCCGGTTTGTGATCTTTGCCAAGGGTGATGAATCTGAACACCTGATCGTTGTCGCGCTGGATGATCAGATCTTCAGAACACATTACCGCGCCCGCGCGCTGCTGGCCCAGTTGACATCCAACCTCCGGGGCACCGACTTTTTTCAAAAGCAGAACATCCAGACCAATGGGACGTTCTTTGACATGCTTCAGATTATGAACTTTGACAGCATGGTCATATCCGACGGCGTGAACTGGTCACACCGCGTGAACTTCGTTCGATGAACAGGTGGAAAGCGACACGCCTTGAAACATGAAGCAACAACAAGCTGGCGTTTGGACGGGGATATGCCGAGTGGGCGCTATTCCCGCGTTTTTGAAACGCGTTTCGACGGCGGTGCGGTTGTTACGGGTGCCCCTTCGCCAGACATTGTGCCACCGCCCTGGACAGATGTAGCAGCGGTGGACCCAGAAGAAATGTTCGTCGCTGCCATTTCCAGTTGCCATATGCTGTGGTTTCTGGATTTCGCGCGTCGTGCAAAGTTCACCGCCCTGACCTACACCGACCCCGCCATAGGCGTTATGACCAAGAACGAAGCAGGCGCGCTTTGGGTATCCGAGGTCACCTTGCGCCCGACCATTGTGTGGCAGGGAACCGCCCCCACCGCCGAGACAATCGCAGACCTGCATGAAAAGGCGCATCATGCCTGTTTCATCGCCAATTCAACCAAGACAAAGATCGTCGTAGAGACGGTCTGATCAGACCGGGAGACTGCCCATGACCGCATCCAAGATCGACGGCAAAGCCTTTGCCGCCACCGTTCGCGAAAAAGTTGCTGCACAAGTTGCAACTCTCAAGGCGGACCACGGTATCACACCCGGCCTTGCGGTGGTGTTGGTCGGCGAAGACCCCGCGTCGGAGGTTTACGTCCGCAACAAAGGCAAACAGACTGTCGAAGTCGGCATGAACTCCTACGAGCACAAGTTGGACGCAGATACCGACGAAGCCACCCTGCTTGCGTTGATTGAAAAGCTGAACAACGATCCTGCCGTGCACGGCATCCTGGTTCAGCTGCCTTTGCCAGGCCATTTGAACGAAGATCTGGTGATCAATTCGATTGATCCTGCCAAAGATGCAGATGGGTTCCACATCTCAAACGTCGGTTTGCTCGGCACGGGGCAAAAATCAATGGTGCCCTGCACACCGCTTGGTTGCCTGATGATGCTTCGCGACTATCACGGCAGCCTTTCGGGCATGAACGCCGTCGTTCTGGGGCGCTCCAACATTGTGGGCAAGCCCATGGCGAACTTGCTGCTCAAAGACAGCTGCACGGTAACGATCGCGCACAGCCGCACCAAGGATGTTGAGAAAGTCTGTGCGCAGGCTGACATTCTGGTCGCCGCCGTTGGCCGCCCCGAAATGGTCAAGGGATCATGGATCAAACCCGGCGCGACCGTCATCGACGTAGGCATCAACCGCATCCCTGCCCCTGAAAAGGGTGAAGGCAAGATGAAACTGGTGGGCGATGTTGATTTCGCCTCTGCCGCCGAAGTTGCCGGCGCCATCACGCCCGTGCCCGGCGGCGTTGGCCCGATGACGATTGCTTGCCTGCTGGCCAATACGCTGACCGCATGCTGCCGCGCGAATGGTCTGGCCGAACCAGAAGGGTTGACCGCTTAAAACCTGCCTTGGCGGTGCGTTCCTGAACAGGGTGCCTCAGACGAGGCACCCTTTTTTGTGGATATTTTTGAGATAAAGACGAGTGGCGATCAGTCTTCAAGATAGGCAAAGGCACAGGTTACTGTTGCCGCGATTTTTGGAGAGCCTGACGCGCGAAATTCGGTTCGGGTAACAGCCATGCGACGACCATTTGAGAGGGCCTCCACCCGCATATCCACATCTCCCTGAGGCAACGGACGCATGAAATGGGCGGTCAGATCCACGGTCGTACAAGCGCGAAACCGGCCATTCAGCGCCGAGAGTGTCAGCACAGAGGCCGTATCAGCCGCCGCGCTCACCGCTTGACCACACACCACGCCACCACCTGCACCCCCACCACGCGTAAGATCGGCGCCTTCAGGCAGGGTGAACGTGCAGGCGTCCGCCCCAATGGTCACAATTCTCAAACCGAGTGCTTGTATCCACGGCGCGAAAATCTCGTCATGCAAAGCGGTGACAAGCTCTGCCGTCATTGGGGTCGGCTTTTCCATTGGTGCGTTCCTCTTTCCTGTGTCGTTTAACAATGGTTTGAAATCGAGCGGTGTGACAGGGTTTTCTATCAGCAGGGGGAGAGGTGGCGCACGCATGGTGAAAATTTCGATCGATGACCTGCCTCTCGATGTGGATATCGAGGGGCATGAAGGCGTCAACATCAACACACTGTCGGGCATGCGTGTGAATGTGTTGCTGGACCAGAACAAGACGATGTCGACCCAGACCAAGTTTGCGGATGCAAAGGCAGGGGCCTTGTTGGCGTTCATTGGCCTGATGGCCACACGCGGACCTGCGGCAGTGAATGATTTTTCCAGCCTGTCGCTGTTGCTGCTCGCGTTGCATAGCATCGTTCTGGTGGCCTGCCTGATCGTGATTTACCCCCGCTATTTGAGCAAAGAGCAGCGCAACGCCATCGCCAAGACGGACCATTATTCCTGGCCGGCACTCTCTGCCGATACAGTGACCGCGGGTGATTATTCCACCTTCATGCGGTCAGCCCAGTTCAGCCAACTTGTGCATTCACTGGCCCACGCCAATGTCGCGCTCGCGGACATTCTTAATAGCAAATTCAGTTGGCTGCGCGCTGCCTTTGTTCTCGCGGTTCTCGATGTGATCATTCAGATATTTGTTGTCATGGCACGTGGACCAGGCTGAAGAGATCTCGTCAGAGGTCGATTTCCACAACGCCGCCAGGCACCCGTGCCCGCGATGAACAAAGGATCATCTGATCCTTGCGCTGTTTCGGGCCGAGCACAAAATCGCGGTGCTCCACCTCGCCCGAAACCACCCCGCATTTGCAGACGCCGCAGATGCCGTCGGAGCATTTGACGTCTACATGCACACCAATGCGCGCAAGAGCATCGGTTGGGGCATCTTCGGCATTCACCAGCACCTCGCGCCCATCGCTGAGCCGCAAAGAAAAATCGTGATTTTCCCATTCAGGCTGTTCAGGGACAGAGAAATATTCCCGACGCAGCGCCTCTTCGGGCCAGCCATGCCGCGCCCCTGCTTCCAATACAGCTGTCATGTAACGATCTGGCCCGCATGTGTAGAGTATTGCGCCATCGGTGTAAGGCCCGATGACTGCATCAAGATCAACACGGCTGCCCTCATCAGAGAAATGGTAGTGCACATTTGAAGCCCAGGGCGCAGCGGCAAGGTCATGCAGATACCCGGCGCTCGCGCGCCTGGAACATGAATAATGGAGGTCAAACGGTTTACCGAGTGCGTGCATACGGTGCGCCATCGCGATCATCGGCGTGACGCCAATGCCGCCGCCCATAAATAAGGTACGGGTTGCCTGTTCTTCCAATGGGAAATGGTTCAACGGGCGGCCAATCCACACTTTGCGCCCTTCGTTGAAGATCCGGTGCATTTGTTTGGAACCGCCACGCCCGTCATCTTCGCGCAGCACGCCAATCTGGTATTTCGATGTGTCTGCCGGGTCACCGCTCAGGGAATATTGGCGAAAAAACTCAGGCGAGACGACCACGTCGATATGCGCTCCCGCTGTGAGGTCGGGCAAAGGGGAACCGTCAGCCGCTTCAAATTCATATTTCGTTACATCCGCCGTCATTTTTTCAGCCTTCGCAACGCGGGCTTGAATGACGGGCGGCGGGCCTTCGGGCATCTTGAACTCATGGGCGACAGTGACGTCGCCGGCTGCGACACGCGCCTTGTGTTCGTCCGCCGATACCATTGCCTCATAGGCGGCGATGCCTTGTTCACGGTCCATCGGAAAGGGGAACGGGTAAGGTGGCGGTGCAAGGTTTGCGGGGTAAACGGCCAATACCTGATCTTCTGGCTTCAAATCCAATTCAGGTTGCAGGCCGCGCGCATTCACTTCCTTTTCGGTGAGGGTATAGGGCCCCTCATTCACCATTTCCAAATCCCACCACCATTTCTTGGCGGTATTTAGTGATCCATTGCCGACCTTGTCATCAAGTGCCGCCAGATGTTTGGCCGCCCACGGCATGTTCATCGCAGCCCATCGAAAGGGCTTTTCTGCGAACAGACCTTCGAGGTTCCACGGGCAAGTCTTCATGCAGCGCCCGCACATGGCACCACCAGGTACGGTAATGCGGTATTGCGTGCAACGCTGGCTGTCCGATTTCCAGATCTCATAGCCATTGAACATCTTCTTCGGCCCCGCCGTAATCGCGCCGGAGGGGCATTCACGGGCGCATTTGTTGCAGCTTTCGCAAAAATTCTGCATCCCGAAATCAATGGGCTTGTCATGCGTGAGCGGCATGTTCGTGGTGATCGCGCCCGATTTCAGCCGTGGGCCGAGGAAGGGGTTAAGAATGACCTCACCGATGCGGGAAACCTCGCCCAGCCCTGACAGCAACAACAGAGGCGGTTGCAAAACCTCCCCATCCATTACCGAATGACTGCGCGCGCTATAGCCAAGGTTTCGGATCTGCTGCGCAATGATACCGCCGAGCAATGAAAACCGCAGGTAGGCACGCATCGACTGAGCACAAGCGACCCAGTCATCGCCTGATGCCCCCTCCATCGTTTCATGGCCTTGATCAATGATCACGGATATTGCGTTCTTGTGGTAGGCATCCAGCGGCTCCCCCGCTGCATCATGCGAATAATACGCCCAATCGGGGCAGCGGCTTATGCCGACAGCATCAGCGCCGAGAAAATACAACGCCGCTTTGATGTTTTGCGCGTTCAGACTCTCATCCTGAAGCGGGTCCGGTTCGCGCGCAGCGGGGCCATCCTGCATCAACACAAATGCACCAAGTGGCGCACGAAAGGAAAACGCCAGCGCAGACTTGCGCACATAGTTCCCCATTTTCGCCCCGTCTTGCACCGCTTTACCCATGTCGCCAAATTGCGCGCGGGCGAACATGTCGGTGCGTTTCGGAACACGGGGAATACGTGGTTCATCAATATAGGTTGTTGGCTGTTCCACCCGTTTCAACGTCTCAAACGGATGTGGACCATCGACAAAACGGCGTTTGGCAAAGGCCCGGTGGTTGGCCGCGTTTTTGGCTTGCGTGCCAAGACCTCGCCAAGCGGGTCCGTGGCTCCGCCATTTGTCCAAGACGGTGGAATTTGCCAATGGCCGATCCGGCGCAATTTCAAACAGCGTTGTGATCACCGTGATACCAAATTGCGTGCCGAGGTACGGGTTCTCGATGCAAGGCCCATCTGCCCCCCGGCGCACGATGCCAAGCCCGGCGGCAACCGCCAGCTTGTTTAAATCAACATCTGTCGCGGTCATCGTATGCGCCCGCGCCTCATACCCCAAAAGCCGCAAGTAATTGGCGATGATGACACCCGTTTCAGCACCCCGCAAACACGCGCGTTCCGCCTGTGCGCCGATGATCCATTCAGCGCCCGGTTCCTGAGGGTCCGGGTCGCGCGGTGTTTCATGGAGCATAACCAAAGCGTGCGTATGGTGCGCAACCGAAGAGGGTGGGCGCTCCATTGCTTCTTTCAGATCGGCCATAATGACGTCGATACCCGCAGCAAGGGTCTTGGTTTGCCGGGTCTTCATGTCTTCGGCAAGGCGCGCGACATCGGGGTTGATTACCGGTGCCGCCAGCATCATCTCCGGTGTCACCAAACAGGTTCCGGCTTGTGAGGCATCGCAAAAATAAGCAAATGATTTCAGATGATTGGCACGCTCCTGAAGGTCACCGGGGATCACACCTCTTTCGCGTTTGACCAGCCCATCACGAATGGCATCAAGCGTCGCCTGATAATCGGTCATTGCATTAATGATCGAGGCCGCGCTTTCCATCCGCCGCATCACGAGGGGGGGCATCGGGGGAACCTGCGATAGGTCAACCGCATCAGTGCGCGGCAATCTCTCCAGCGGATAGGGGCCAAAGTGCATGGGGCGGTTCTTGTAGGAGCGTAGGCGCATCATATCCCCATCAGTGGTTCATCATCTTGTTCAGTCAGGCTATCGAGCGCGCGCAAAAGCGCAATACGGTCCCCCGCTGTCAGCTTTTCATGCCAGAAAGCAGCATTTTCCCTTGCCGCCTCGGTCGCTGGCGCAAGCACTTCGCGTCCCGCATCGGTGGCGGAAACATCACGTGCCCGCGCATCACCTTTGGCAGCACGGCGCGCGATCAAGCCGCGCGCCTCCATCAATTTCAGACAACGGGAAATCGCTGTACGGTCAACACCGATGAATTTTGCAATTTCGGAAGGACGGTGCAGCGCCTCATATTCCAGCGCACACAGAACGCACCACATCAGGCGCGTAAGACCCAGCGCAGTCAACCGAACCTCAAAACGCCGCTCGTTAAGGCGGGCGGCATAGGTCAGGCGGTACCCTAGACTGTCGTGCAAGTGATACATGATTGACGTTGTCAATTATGTAATTAACAAAGTCAATTAAATTTACGCCCAAAAACAAGGCACACCTTGCGGAGCTGAACTGATCTGACTGGCCCGAAGCAGGGATTGGCCTTCACCCATCCAGATCATGGACGAGATGAGGCGCGCCTTCCCTCGCCTTGAGGAAAAGCGCGCCCCTATGTCTATGCCATCATTTCTCGTGCGATTTCGCGCTGTGAGACAGCACCAGACGCTCCGCAGAGCGGATCAACGTCAGATCTGTGATGGCTGCGCGGCTGTTCAGAATCGCCTGCGCCAAGGCCTGCCGGATGGCAAGGTGGGGTTCAGTTGGGCGGTGGTTCATATCATATCCTCCTCCCCTTAAGATGGGAGGGGCAGGTCAGGCGTACAATTCACAACCACCACGCGTCTGGTCACGTATTTGTCAGTGCCCCGATCTAATTGGTGACGCATTCCGGGCAGAACGGGATCGCGGCGAGGCTCAACAAGCCATAGACGATGGCCACGCCACCTTCCCAATACGAAACGTCATGCTACCGCCTGAAGGTGTCCAATCATCATAGCGCAGGACGAGCGGCGCAGACGCATAGGCCGCTTGCCATTCATCGCCGGTGACAGAGCATCCCGCCAGCTTTCCACGGACATGCCCCTCACCATCATAGAGCAGTGCGTGGGTAAGGCCGCCCGTGATCGTGTCTTCGTTCACGCTGACACTGGCACCGTCACGCCAGTCCTCAATATAACGCAACGCCGAAGACCTTACGCCTTTCGCCGCTATGGCAGAGCACAGCATGACGCGCCCGTCATTTTCCGATAGTTTGATCGCGACCTGAAGCTTGGCAATTCGGGATGAGCCAAAAAGCATAAAGCTCGGGTCAACGACGATAGGTTGCACCCTCTCAGACGCGCTTTCACAGCCGCAATTCACAGCCGCAATTCACCGCCGCGACCGCAAGAACCAAAAGCCCGCTTCGCCTTTTCATTGCCCTACCGAACATGGGTCAGATGTCTTCACAGCACGCGGCGATCGTTTGTAATGGTGATCCGGTTCATTATCCGGTGATGGGGCATGTAGTCCGCGGTTGCGAAATGCTGGGTACAGCGATTGTCCCACATCGCCACGGCCCCTTCGGACCAGCGAAACCGCATCTGAAATTGCGGCTGGTTCATGTGCTGGTAAAGATGCTGCAACAGGCTGTTACTTTCGGCCATGCGCATGCCGACTATCTGATTGGTGAAGGCTTCGTTCACAAAGAGAAAGGGGCGCCCGGAACGCGGATGCTTACGGACCACCGGATGAACCGCCGAACCAAAGCGTTGATGCGCTGCTGTTATCGCCTCAGCCGGGTTATCATCCACGGCAAAATTGTTACGAAAATCGCCCATATCATGTACGGCCTGTTTACCTGCCAGCAGGGCTTTCATCTCTGCCGGCAAAGCATCATAGGCGGCGCATTGGCTCATCCACAGGGTATCTCCCCCAACTTTCGGCACCTTGCGCGCGATCAGCAGCGAGGCAAAAGGCGGGTTGGGTTTATAGGTCACATCCGTATGCCAGCCATCGGTGTCGGGTGGGTTATCGGCGTTGTTTTCCAACACCATGATATTGGGGAACCCCTCACAACTCGGGTAGATGGGATGTGGCGGTTCCATCTCCCCAAAGGTTTGCGCAAGTTGAACATGCGCGGCGGGCGACACATCCTGCCCACGAAAGAAGATCACGTGATGAGTGATCAACGCCTCATAGATCGCATCAGCGATATCATCCGACACGTTGTTAAGGTCAATGCCCGAAATCTCGGCCCCGATGGCCGGGGTTATGGCTTCAACACGCATGGCTCTCTCCCTTTGGTCGATCAGCTTTTGCTGACAATCGGCCAAAAGGCAAACAATGAAGCAGCTCAGAAAGATCAGGAAGGGGTGGCACAGACGCCCCCACGCTGGCTCAGGTTTTAGGTTGCCTGAAGCGCCCTGTGCGCAGGAACAATGCGGTTTGCCGTGCGACCTCTGCGCTATTCATCATAAAGGTGTGGGATACCGGCAGCACGACATGATCAGTCATAACGTCCAGCTTGGTACTGTCGACGGAGACCTTTCCGTCATTCGGCCCTTCGATCAGCGCATCGTAAATCGGGTTCAACGCCAGATCACCCGCGATGACGCCAATCTCTGCCTCAACATCCTGAATGCTGTTGGGGATACTGTCCATATCAGCCCCGAGCTGCATGCCAGCGGGGCCATTCAGTGCCTCAAACCCTGGCAAATCCTTCATGCGGCTCACCAATTCAGACCCCTTGTTCGGGGGGGCAAGCATGACAATGCGGCCAAGGTTGTGAACGCTGTGATCGGCCAGAAACCCCCGCAGGATGATCCCCCCCATGGAGTGGGTCACAAAATGCACCCGCTCTGCATCATGGCATTGCGCGATCAGGGGCGGGATAACGGTTTCGATAAGCTCGGGCAGCGGTTTTTCGCGGGACGGATACGTCTCGTTCACAATCTCATACCCTTCTGCCTCCAACCGTTTCTCCAGAATGAGAAGCGATGTGGCAGTACGGGCAAGCCCGTGGAGCATGATTACACAGTCAGCCATAGCAGGCAGCGGGGTCAAAAGAAGGACAAGAGCAAATAAGCGCATTGCATCCAGATAGGAACGCGCGGGCACATTCGCTATGCCCGCGCGCCATGATCAGCCCGCCCGTTTCAGGTCAGGGGCCGTGCCTTCGTCAACAAATGCGGCGACCGCTTCATCAAGGCTGATGAAGCTTTGCTTTTTGCTGTCGAGGCGGCGGATGGCAACGGTGCGCTCTTCCACTTCGCGATTACCAACGGCAACGATGGCGGGCACCTTCCCGAGGGAATGTTCGCGGACCTTATAGTTGATCTTCTCGTTCCGCGTATCCAGTTCGGCCCGGATGCCAGCCTTCACGAGTGTCTCTACAACCTCCGCCGCGTAATCGTCGGCATCGGACGTGATCGTGGCCACCACAACCTGACGGGGCGCGAGCCAGAACGGCATCTTACCCGCGTGGTTTTCGATCAGAATGCCAAGGAACCGCTCAAAGCTGCCCAGGATGGCACGGTGCATCATCACCGGGCGCGCCTTGTCGCCGCCCGAAGTCACGTATTCCGCATCTAGGCGTTCCGGCAGCACAAAGTCGGCCTGGAATGTGCCGCATTGCCATTCACGACCAATCGCGTCCGTCAGTTTGAAGTCGAGTTTCGGGCCGTAAAAGGCGCCCTCACCCGGATCAACTTCGTAATCTGCACCGACGGCCTTGATCGCCGCTTCCAAAGCCGCTTCGGCCTTGTCCCACACCTCATCAGACCCCGCGCGTACATCCGGGCGGGTGGAGAATTTGATGTCAAAACCTTCAAAGCCAAGATCGGCATAGATCGACGACAGCAGTTCGATAAACCGGCGTGTTTCGTCTTCGATCTGATCTTCGGTGCAGAAGATATGCGCATCGTCCTGCGTGAACCCACGCACCCGCATCAGCCCGTGCATGGAGCCGGAGCTTTCGTAGCGGTGGCATGAGCCGAACTCAGCCAACCGCAACGGCAAATCGCGGAAGGATTTCAAACCCTGGTTATAGATCTGCACATGGCAGGGGCAGTTCATGGGCTTGAGCGCATTCACCCGCTTTTCGTTCGCATGTTCCTCATCAATCTCGGTGATGAACATGTTTTCGCGGTATTTGTCCCAGTGGCCGGAGGCTTCCCACAGTTTGCGGTCCACCACCTGCGGCGTCTTGATTTCCTGATAGCCTGCACCGTCCAGGCGACGACGCATATAATCCTCCAGAACGCGGTACAGGCGCCAGCCATTCGGGTGCCAGAACACCATGCCCGGTGCTTCTTCCTGAAGGTGGAACAGATCCAGTTCCTTGCCGAGGCGGCGGTGGTCGCGCTTGGCGGCCTCCTCCAACTGGGTCAGATGCGCTTCCAGATCCTTTTTGGATTTAAACGCAACGCCGTAAATACGCTGGAGCATCTGGTTGTTGCTGTCCCCGCGCCAATAGGCACCCGCGACACGCATCAGCTTGAACCCATCGGCAGGCACCTGACCAGTGTGCGCAAGGTGCGGACCACGGCAAAGGTCTTGCCAATGGCCATGCCAATACATGCGCAGCGGCTCATCACCCGGAATGGCTTCGATCAGCTCGACCTTGTAAGGCTCGTTATTGTCCTTGTAGTGCTGAATCGCGCGTGGGCGGTCCCAGATTTCGGTGCGAACGGGGTCACGCTCCGCAATGATCTGGCGCATCTTCTTTTCGATGGCTTCAAAGTCCGCGTCAGAAAACGCCTCTTCGCGGTCAAAATCATAGTACCAGCCATTCTCAATGACCGGGCCAATGGTGACCTTCACATCAGGCCAGATCTCCTGCACCGCGCGGGCCATGATGTGCGCGCAGTCATGGCGGATCAATTCCAGTACCGCCTCTTCATCCTTGCCCTCGGATTTGGGCGTGATGAGGGACAGGGCCGCGTCCGCTTCGATCGGTTCGGAAAGATCGGTCAAACGCCCATCAACCCGGCAAGCGAGCGCCTGCTTACCCAAAGACTTGGAGATATCGGCGGCGACATCGGCGCCAGTAACGCCTGTCGTGTACGTCCGCTCGGCCCCATCAGGCAAAGTGATCGTCACAGGGCGCGCGTTGGCGTCGGTCATCGGTCCGTCTCCTTGAATATATAGCCCAGATTGGGCGGGCGCAAAATCGGGGTTTGGCGGGGGGAAGTCAATGCAAGACCAAGACAAGACAGGCACCAGAGCGCAACAAAACGACTGAAAGCGGCTGCAACTAAGCGGCGGCGCTTCGCAACCAGCTTTGGAAGGCCCGCAGGCCGACAGGCTCTCTGTCCGGTTGGGTGACAATGTAGTAGCCAAAATCCGCCTGACGAAGCGCGCAAATCCTGGCCAATTCACCTGATATTGTCTGACGCTCGACCAGAGACTTGGGTTGAAGTGTTACACCAAGCCCCGCTGCGACCGCTGAAAGGACCAAACTGTTGGTGTTCAACAGCGTAAGATTCACTTTCTCGAAATCCACCCCCTCACGCTCGACGATGGTTCGCCGCTCCAGCATGTGCGCTTCCATCACCCACGGCAGGTCAGCAACATCGGGCAGGCAGGAAACGGCGCGGCCCTTGATCAGATCCGGGTGTGCGACCACCCAGAAATCGCCATCTGTCAAAAGCTCGGATTTCAGATTCGGCCAGTTACCACTTCCGTACCTGATAGCCAGATCAAACCCGTCTTTGCGCAAATCAACGATACTGACGTTGGGGCTGATGTTGAGGGACACCTCGGGATGTTTAGCCCAAAAGTCCCCGATACGTGGCATCAGCCAGTTGGCGGCAAATGCGGGCGTGACAGCGATGTTGAGCGGTCGGCTTTCAGTTTGCGACCTAAGCGCCGCCACCCCATCGGCAATGGTCGAAAACCCTGATTGGAGACTATCCGCCAGCTGTTGACCATATGCCGTTGCCACAACGCCGCGCCCCTGTCGCACAATAAGGCTTTCGGCAAATTCGGCTTCCAACGCGCGAACATGATGCGCGATAGCGGCGTGAGTGACATTCAATTCGCGCGCTGCCTTGCTGAAACTCTGGCAGCGCGCGGCGGCCTCAAACGCCCGAAGGGACGCGAGCGATGGGATTTTCGCCCAGTTCATTATGATAACTGTACTAACATTTTAAAAACCATATTGAATTGCGAAATCTCTCGCAATCTCAATAAAAACATAACACATCAGGCATATCAAAAGGAGACGAAAATGACAATTTCAATATCAAATATCGCAAATGCGCTATCACCCCTGCGCTTGAAGAAATCCAAACGAAACACCCCGACGCATGAAACCATGCTGCCCGAACATGAACGCCGCAAGGGCGAGGAGCTTCGCCGCCGTATGATGCATGGACAGTGCTTTATCGGCGCTCAGCGAATGTGTTGAATGGTATGTGGCTCCGCCAAGCTAAGCTGGCGGGGCCAAACCGCCCCCTCAGAAAAATCGCACCGATTGCTAGCGTTCAGCGCCGGGCGTCACCGTTCCCGCGCCATAGACCTTGCCTCCCGTGCGCGCCCTTGCTAACCAAACCGTGCCTGCCCTGCTTGGGATGTCCGTAGCGGCCGCTTATCCAATCCGTTACCTGAGGCTTTCATATGACCTATCTTGCCATTCCCAAATTCTCCCGCCGGGAAGAAGCACGGCATTTGCTTGGTGTCGCCCTGCCCCTGATGGCCGCCTACATGGCCGAATACCTGATGTTTCTGACCACCAAGCTCGTGGTCGGTAAGCTGGGGTTTCAGCATCTGGCGGCGGTTGGCCTTTCCGGGTCGTTAGCATTCGAAATTATCGTCGTGTTCATGGGCCTGCTGTCGATCACCGGGGTTCTGGCCGCGCAGGCCGAAGGCGCGGGCCTGAAAGAAGATGCCGGGCAAGCCGCGCGGCAAGGGTTGATTCTTGCCACCATCATCGCCGTCCCCCTCACGGCCGCTGTGTTCAACCTCGACACTGTTTTCAGGTGGACCGGGCAAGACCCCGTCGTTACCGAGCTTGCAACACCCTACATTCAGGTGATTTCCTTGTTCGTTGCTCCGGCGCTCTGGTTCACAGTTCTGCGCGATTTCATCGCCGCGCTGGCCCGCACGCGCGCGATCATGTTCATCACCCTCGCCGCCGTCGGAATAAACTGGGGCGTTGCGGAGGGGTTGGTGCATGGCCGTTGGGGACTGCCTGAATTGGGCGTCGCTGGCGCAGGCGTTGCGACGGTCGCCGTACATTGGCTGATGGTCGTCGCGTTACTGGCATATATTTACCGCACACCGGCCCTGCGCGGCTATGGCCTGTTCCGGGCCCGCCTGCGCGTCATTTGGCCCATAATTCGCGAAATTGTTTGGCTTGGCACGCCGATTGCGGGCCTTGTTGCTGTTGAAGCTGGCCTGTTTACCGCTGTTGGCCTTTTGTCAGGTGCGATCGGTGCGGAGGCGCTCGCCGCGCATCAGGTGTTGATGGGATGGATCGGTATACCATTTATGATCGCCCTTGCCGTGGCCGAGGGCGCGATGGTGCGCACAGCGTTCAACATGGGTCGTCAGGATCCTGCTGGTGCGCGTCAGGCCGGGTTGCTCGGCGTGGCGCTTGGTGGTGGTTCCCTGTTGCTGCTGGTCGCCGCGCCCTTGCTGTTGGCAGCCGAAATCACCAATCTTTTCATCTCAAGAGATGATGAAGGGTTTGAACAGGTCGCCGCAATCGTTGTGAACCTGATGATCATTGCGTCGATATTTCAGGTGGCCGATGGCGTACAGGTTATTGCCGCCCGCTCGCTGCGTGCGGTGAAGGATGCGTTTCTGCCGCTGTGGATCGGCGCATTCTGCTATTGGGTCATCGGCATCGGCGGCGGCTGGATCATGGCCTTTCCGATGGGGTGGGGGCAGGCAGGCCTATGGAGCGGCCTGGCCGTTGGCATCATATGCGCCGGGTCACTTCTGACATGGCGCTTTGTCTGGCTGACCGGCAAGATCATTCGGGGCCGTCAACAGGCGGCAAGCTGACAACGCGGCGGCGTTGCATCCAATCAACGCGTGCTGATGACGCGCCAGTCTGCCATTTGATTGCGCATCCAGGTCATTTGCCTTTTGGCGTAATTGCGCGTCGCCTGCTTTGCGCGGGCGGCGGCATCTTCCAATGTCATCTCCCCGCGCAAATACGCAAACAATTCCGGGGCACCAACGGCCTTCATCGCGGGCAAGGTGGGCGGCAAACCACGGGCCAACATATCCCGCGCTTCTTCCAGGGCGCCTTGCCCCAACATCATGTCAAACCGCGCATCACACCGTTGGTAGAGCACATCCCGTTCCGGCGCGATCAGCACCTTTTCAGCGTTCTGCACCAATGCGGGCGGTGTTTCGGCCCACCAGGACGCCAGGCCACGCCCCGTCCCCTCAAGAACTTCCCACGCGCGCAAGACACGCATCGGGTTTGCGGTGTCGATCTTGCCGGCGGTTTCCGGGTCGCGGGCGGTAAGGTCACGCACCATCGCGGCAAGCCCAGCGGCCGCCAACCGCTCGGACGCTGCCTCACGCGTGCTGCTATCGGGTTGCGGAATATGCGCCAAGCCTTCGGTCAGGGCTTTGAAATACAAGCCCGTACCGCCCACAATTATCGGACGCGCGCCGCCCAGCAATGGCGCGATATCGCGCAACCAGTCACCGGTTGAATATCTGACAGAAGGCGCAACATGACCATAGAGCAGATGGTCGGCCTGTGCCTCTTCCTCCGGTGATGGTCGGGCGGTCAGAACGCGCCAGCCGCCATATACCTGCGAGGCATCCGCATTGATGATGACGCCACCATCACGCGCCGCCGCTTCCAGGGCGAACGCAGATTTACCAGAGGCCGTAGGGCCAGCAATCAAGAGCGGTGTCATGCCCGACGCCTACCCTGACAAAGGATCAAATGAAACCCGTTCGGGGCGCGTTTGTGACGACCTGTGCCGCCAGCCCGCCCCAAATCAGGAAGGCGGCCACCCCATCAGCTTGCGCATGACGCCAAAATACCATTGGTTTGGCAGCGCCCCGATCGCGCGAAGCAAAAAGGCAAAACGGCGGGGAAAGGCAATTTCAAACCTCGGTTGTTTCAACCCTTCAACAATACGCCGCGCCGCATCATCAGTCTCCAGCAAGAACGGCATGCGGTGGTTATTTTGCGCAGTGGCTTCGGACTTCACAAACCCGGGGTTGATCACCGTCATTCGTACATTGAGGTCGATAAGGTCAAAGGCCAATGCCTCTGCCATCGCGATAAGCGCCGCTTTGGTCGCGGAATACGCTGCTGCCCGCGGCAACCCCCGATACCCTGCGACAGAAGCCGTGATCGCAATATGGCCATCACGGCGCGCGATCATGTGGGCAAGCACCGGTTCGAGGCTGTTTATCATGCCGTTGACGTTCACATCGAAGGTTTGGCGCGCCGTTTCGGCAGAAAACGTCTGCGCCCGCATCGGGTGATAGGCACCCGCGTTCAGGATCGCGAGCGCCAGTGGCGCTTCTGCCGTGATGGTTGCCACCGCCCGCGCCATCGCTTCGGCGTCGGTTACATCCGCCGCCAACGGTCGGATGTTGGGATGCTCACTCGCCAGTTCAGCCAGCTTGTCTTCGCGCCGGGCGGACGCCCAAACCACCCACCCTTCACTCGCCAATCGCAGGGCAACGGCCCGGCCAATGCCCGAACTCGCGCCTGTTACCCAGGCAGAGCCCATTTCGGGCGTCATCTTTTTTGACCAGACAGACATGCCGCCCCCTTAGAGTGATGCGTTCCAGACCGGTTGCAGATTGGGCCCGACAGCATCAGGCGCATAGCTTGCGACCTCGCCGCCTGCATCAAAATCCACACCTGCCCATTCCCCGGCAACATAATGCAGGGTGACGTCAAAATCGCCCCTGATCGCCCAGCGATCGGTCGGCTGCCAGGCATCAGCCAATCGCACAGCCCCCGCACCAGTCTTCATGCGTGTCACTTTGAGCAAGGCGCCGGTTTGGGTCGAAATCCAGATGTCGCGTTTCAGAAAGTCATGGGACCAATAGCTTGTCGTTGCCGCATTTGCCGGGGCTTCTCCCTGATAGGAAGAGCCGTCGATGAGCAGTCTGTCACCATCCATTTTCGCACGGGAGAACGCGTTTTCCCCATCATCGTTGACCACTGAGTTCAAGCCAACGAGTCGCCCCGCGCGCCACGTTTCCCGATTGGTCATTTCATAACGATACGCGGTGATACCAAAGACTTTCACCTTGATCTCAATATCAATCGCGGCCTGAATTTCATCACCCGAACGGCTGAGCGAGACTTTGTGAAACCCGATGTCTGTTCCGTCGCGGATAATGCGGAATGACCGCTCCGCGCTGTTGGCGGCACGCAAGACCGTGGGGGCGGACAATAATGGCACGGCAGCCGCGCCA
Organism: Pikeienuella sp.; assembly: GCA_049608645.1. Taxonomy (GTDB): domain Bacteria; phylum Pseudomonadota; class Alphaproteobacteria; order Rhodobacterales; family Rhodobacteraceae; genus Pikeienuella. Next base: position 17,946 of record JBMYXS010000008.1, read on the forward strand.
GCAATCTGCGTGATAATCTGTCGACGTGATGGCATAATCTGTCTCCCAAGTTTGCCTACGGAGGACAAACGCTGGCCAAAGCGGTAAAGTTTCACATGCCGCCGCCGCGCATGCCCGGTCAGCTGAACAGGTTCAGCGCCCGCCCGAACCTTCCAGTAAAGCGCAGACCGCCGGAAACCACTGCAAGACAGATACAAACCTCTCCGGCACCAGCGCGGGGGTGGTGGTCTACATCGTGATCAGCGACAGACATCGCCCCAACCCCGTAAGAGATGCCACCATCTTCCAGCACACCGCTGAATACGACGGTCAATTCTTCACCTTCATGGGTATGTTGGGGGATGGCCACGCCCGGTTTCACCCGCAGCAGGCTGATGCTGTCACCCTCCGATGAGGTCATCTCATATTCCGACACGCCCGGCAGACGAAACCGCCACGGAATGTCGGCAAAATTCAAACCCACCTTCGCAGAAACAGCCGTTGGGAGTGGCCCAGCGTCCAGCTCCGGCGCAGACGCACAAGGCGCTTCCGCCTCCATCATGCCTGCTTCGTCGTCATCAAGGCGGGCCAGAACCGCCCCGATATTTGGGAGTTCGAGCGCATCATCAGACTGGTCGGATGTCATAAGCGCAGCGGCAATCGCCTCTGCCTGTTCGACCCGCGCACGGCAGGACGGGCAATAGGTAAGATGCGCCGCAACCGCGAGCGCCACGCCCTCCGTTGCCTCGCCCGAAGCATAGAGGGATACCAGTTTGTCAGTCGGATGTGTGCTTGCCATGCCGCTAAGCTAGCTCCGTTTACCTGCCATTCAAGTCTTGAGGGTGATCTTTGACATTCGAAATAGATACGCACCTCTTCGCGTCTTGGATCACCAAATGCACGATAAAAATTGCGGGCAATGCAAGGAAAGTCATTTACCCCCCCCGTTTTGGTCCGAATGCCCCGTTGCGGGGCTTATTTGTCAAGGGCCTTTGCTTGACGTGGCCCAATGCCCATATTAGCCCCAAAACAACGAGACAATAACGGATACTACAGTATGTCTATGTACAAAGACTTGCCCGCTGCGATCGGCAACACGCCCTTGATACGGCTGAACGCTGCGTCAGAGGAAACCGGGTGCGAAATCTATGGCAAGGCGGAGTTTATGAACCCCGGCCAGTCAGTCAAAGATCGTGCGGCGCTTTCCATTATCCAAAATGCTGTCAAATCGGGCGAGCTGCGCCCCGGCGGGGTGATCGTTGAGGGTACGGCTGGCAACACGGGCATCGGGCTGGCGCTGGTCGGCGCGGCAATGGGGTTCCGCACTGTGATCGTGATTCCAGAAACCCAGAGTCAGGAAAAGAAGGACATGATCCGTCTGGCCGGTGCCGAATTGGTCGAGGTTCCGGCAAAACCCTACCGCGACCCGAACAATTTCGTCCGCTATTCAGGTCGCCTTGCGGCGGCCCTTGCCAAGACAGAGCCGAACGGCGCGATCTGGGCCAACCAGTTTGACAACACCGCAAACCGGCAGGCCCACATTGACACCACAGGCCCGGAAATCTGGAAGCAAACCGACGGCAAGGTCGATGGCTTTATCTGCGCTGTTGGCTCCGGCGGCACCCTGGCGGGCTGTGCGATGTCGCTGCGCAGTTTCAACAAGGACATCAAGATCGGGCTGGCTGACCCTATGGGCGCGGCGATCTACAGCTATTACACAACCGGCCAGCTTGCCGCCGAAGGATCGTCAATCACCGAAGGCATCGGACAGGGCCGCATAACGAAGAACCTTGAAGGGCTGGAGGTCGATATGCCGTTCCAGATCCCCGATACCGAAGCGATTCCGCTGGCCTTCAAGCTGCTGGAGGAAGAAGGGCTTTGCGTTGGCGGTTCTTCCGGCATCAACATGGCGGGCGCAATCCGCATGGCCAAAGAGATGGGGCCGGGCCACACGATTGTTACGATCTTGTGTGATTTTGGCACCCGCTATCAATCACAGCTCTATAATGCAGACTTCCTGAAGTCGAAGGGGCTTCCGCTCCCTGCATTCCTTTCTAAAAATGGTGCTGGTATACCGCAGGTGTTCGAAGAGGTAAGCGCAAGCTAAGGATAAAACATGACCCACGGTGCTGAGCGCGCCTCCGTCGTCTCAAGACTGCTGTTTGCGGTGATCCTGGCGCTTTGCGCCGTGACCACGCAGGCCGCTTTCGCGCAGGAGGCTCCGTGGGACAAATGGGCGAGAGAAGCGGCCAGCGCACGCACCCTTCTGGAAAGTGGTGATGCGACGGAAACCAATCTGTCCACCATTCGCGCAACCGCAGAGGAACAACGCGAAACCGCCCGCACCCTTGTCGACAAGGCCACCGCAGATATCGCGCGTATCGAGGCCGAGGTACGCGCCCTCGGCCCGGCCCCCGAAGACGGGGCATCGCCCGAAGCCCCCGAAGCCATCGCCCTTCGACAGACGACCAACGCCAAACTGGCAGAGGCACGTGCGGAGCTTGGCCGGGCGCAACAGGTGGTCACCCGCGCGAACACACTGATTGCCGATGTCACGGCACTCGGCCAGCGCCGCTTTCTCAACCGGCTTGAAACGCGCGGCCCCACGCCCCTTTCCCCTGATAGCTGGGTCGCGGCAACCAGCGACATAGGCAGTGGCCTGCGTGAGCTTGGCGGTGAAACGGCCGCTGCCTTTGCCTCGCCCGAAAATCGCGCTGTCATCGCCAATCGCGCGCCACTCGCGGGGCTTGCCCTTGCGGTGTCCGTTTTCATCCTGTTCGGCATTCGCGGCGCGGCGCTTGGTGCTTTGATGCGCACAGTTGACGCGCAATCAGGGCGCCGCAGGCGGCTGGCGCTTGGCATTGGAGCAACTGCCGCACGTTTTCTCACCGCCGTCGCGGCAGGGGGGTTGCTCCTTTATGCAATCTCAACCGCCGGTATTCTCGGCCCCATGGGTGAAGCACTCATGCGGGGGGTATCGCGTGGGCTGATCTATCTGATTATCGCCTATACGCTGGCGGCGGCGTTGTTTTCACCCAACGCTGCGGCGCTGCGTATGTCCGCCGCGCCCAACAATGCGGCGCGCACCGCATTCCGGGCCGTCATGCTTACGGCCGCGGCCTTGGCGCTCGATTACATTTCGCAGGTATTCGCCACCGCAATTACCGCCCGTCCTGCGGCAGAGGCCGTTCTGAACTTTGTCACGATCCTGCTGACGGCGCTTGCTTTCTATCGCCTTGCCTATGTTTGCCAGCCATCTCCTGCCGGTGAAACAGGGCAAAGGTTTGGTGCCCAGATCTTTGCGATCCTGCGGCGCGCGGCCATGGCGGCGGCTGTGCTGTCACCTTTGCTCGCGCTGGCTGGATATCATTTCGCAGCGCGAACCATCCTGTTCCCCACGATCTATTCCGTTGCCTTGTTTGCAGCGGGGTATCTGATCTTTGCGCTGATCCGCGAAGCGGTAGAGGCTCACCTGACCGACAACAACAAGGAAGAAGAGCGTCTGCGCCTTATCCCGGTTCTGGTCGCCTTTGTCCTGATCTGCGCGGGCACGCCCTTGTTGGCATTGATCTGGGGGGCAAGCGTTGCCGACCTCAGCCAGGCTTATGACGCCGCCGCAGCTGGCCTTGTGATTGGTGATGTCGCGTTATCGCCAATGGATTTCATCACTTTTGCGGTGGTATTTGGCATTGGTTACACACTGACAAAAGCCGCGCAAAAGGTACTGGGCACCACGGTATTGCCAAAAACAGGCATGACCACAGGCGGCGCGAGCGCCCTGACCGCTGGCGTGGGTTACGTAGGTGTTATCACAGCAGCGATCATTGCCATTTCGGCAACGGGCATTGACCTGTCGAACCTCGCGATTGTGGCCGGTGCGCTGTCTGTCGGGATCGGTTTTGGTTTGCAAACCATCGTCAGCAACTTTGTCTCCGGTGTGATCCTTTTGATCGAACGCCCGGTAAAGGTTGGCGACTGGGTTTCGGTCGGCACCAGCCAAGGTTACGTCAAAAAGGTGAATGTGCGCTCAACCGAAATTGAAGGGTTTGACCGATCAAGCTTTATCGTTCCCAACTCTGACCTGATTTCCTCCACCGTGCTGAACATGACCCATTCAGACAAGATTGGCCGGGTCATCATTCCCATCGGCGTTGCATACGGTACAGACCCACGCCGGATCGAGAAAATCCTTCTGGAGATCGCACGCGCGCACCCGTTGGTCATTTCCAACCCTGCGCCCAGCGCCTATTTTATGAACTTCGGGGCCGACGCGCTGGAGTTTGAATTGCGCGTTTTCCTGAACGATGTGAACTGGATGATCTCCGTAAAAAGCGACATCAACTTTGCGATTGCCAAGCGGTTTGCTGAGGAAGATATCGAAATTCCGTTTGCCCAGCGCGACCTTCATATTCGCAACCCCGAAGCCTTGGCCGCCGCATTGCGTGAACCGCGCGGCACTGCGCCCGATTCCGAGATCACGAACAATCCAAAAGCACCAGACTAACCAGGTATTGACGGTTCTGGCCTCTGCCGTTCATCTGGGCGAATGAAACAAATTCTTCGCGCCGAAACTGCTGCTGTTGTTGCAGAAATCCACGTCTCCCCCGGTGAGGCGGTCGCCGCTGGTGGGCTGCTGCTGACCACTGAATTGATGAAGATGCGTCACGACATACGCGCGGAGGCGGCCTGTGTGGTGAATGCGGTGCATGTCGCCGCGGGCGATGCCCTGGACGGGGGCGAGCGGCTGATCACGTTCACACCGGGCGGCGATGCGGTTGCCGCGATTGTGGATGAGGCCCCGCGCCGCGACTTTACGGAATTTACTGCGCGGCTGGCCTTGCTCAAGGATGCGGCGCGCCCGGATGCGGTTGCCCGTCGCCATGCCAAAAACATGCGCACCGCGCGCGAGAATATCGCTGATCTGCTCGATGAGGGATCCTTCACCGAATACGGTGGTCTGGCTGTGGCGGCGATGCGACGGACGCGGGGGATGGACGACCTGACCACCCGCACCCAGGCCGATGGCATCATCACCGGAACAGGTACAGTAAACGGCCGCGCCATTGCCGTGATGGCGGTTGATTATACCGTGCTTGCGGGCACCCAAGGCTATCACCACCACCACAAAATGGACCGCCTGATCGAGGTGGCCCGCGCCAAACAGGGCCGCGATGCCCTGCCTATCGTCTTGTTTGCAGAAGGCGGCGGCGGGCGGCCAAATGATACCGACGCTGCAGAAATGATCGTTGCGGGGTTGAACATCACCTCGTTCCGCCAGTTCGCGGCTCACAAGGGGCCAAAAATTGGGGTTGTTGCGGGGTATTGTTTTGCGGGGAACGCCGCCCTTTTCGGGGTGTGCGACCTGCGCATCGCGACCCGGAACAGCAACATCGGCATGGGCGGCCCCGCGATGATTGAAGGCGGCGGCCTTGGTCGCGTCGCCCCCACTGACATTGGCCCGGCAGACGTGCAAACCAAAAACGGCGTCATTGACCTTTTGGTGGATGACGAAGCCACCGCCGTTTCAGCCGTCAAGCAAATATTGGGGGTTACCAGCGACGCCGCCGCCCTATCGGGCGATGATGCCGCCCTGCGGGATGTTGTGCCAGCGGACCGCACCAAGGCCTATGACATGCGCCGCGCGCTGACGGCCCTTGCCGACGCTGAAACCTGGTTCGAAATCAGGCGTGGCTTCGGTGCGGGAATGATCGTGGGCTTTGCCCGCATCAAGGGGCGTGGCGTCGGCCTGATTGCCAATAACCCCCTCCACCTTGGGGGGGCGATTGACGCCGAAGCCGCTGACAAGGGCGCGCGTTTCTTGCAGCTCTGTGATGCCTGGGGCATTCCTGTTGTTACGCTGTGCGACACACCCGGTTTCATGGTTGGACCAGCGGTGGAAGAAACCGGGCAGGTTGCCCATGTCTCGCGCCTGTTTCTGGCCGGTGCGCATTTTGGACAACCAATGGTAACCATCATTCTACGCAAGGCTTACGGCCTTGGCGCCATGGCCATGGCAGGCGGTGGGTTTGATCGGCCTGACTATTGCTGTGCATGGCCGTCGGGGGAAATCGGGGCCATGGGCCTGGAGGGGGCAGTCAAACTCGGTGCGCGGGAGCATCTGGCGGCCATCGAAGACCCAGCAGCCCGCGAAGCTGAATATCAGCGCCTGGTGGATCAGCTATACGAGCGTGGCAAGGCGCTTAACGCAGCATCACTGCTGGAATTTGATGCGGTGATTGATCCCGCAGAAAGCCGCGCGGAAATCACCCGTGCCCTTTCTGCTGCTGGTCCTGCGTCACCTTCAGGCGGATATGTGGATGCGTGGTAGTCAGATATTTCACCGACTTGTCCGAACATGAAACGAACAAAACCAAACAGCGAGCAGCAAGATGACAACACCCCTTCACCGAGATGCGTATCAGATCAGTTGCGATGCAACGGTTGTTGCCCATGCCGATGGTGGTGTGATCCTTGACCAATCTGTCTTTTATCCGACTGGCGGCGGGCAGCCGGGGGACAATGGCGTATTGCGATGGGAAGGCACCGAAACAACGATAACCACCGCGATCAAGGGTGATGCGGGCGCGGTCATTCATGTGGTGGCCGAAGGTGCCGCCTTGCCCCCGGTTGGGACCGGCGTGACCGCTGAAATTGATGCCACGAACCGAAGTGGCTATCGCCGCATTCATACCGCGCTGCATCTGCTTTCGGTCGCTATTCCCTTGCCTGTGACTGGCGGTTCAATCAGCGCAGCCAAAGGGCGGCTGGACTTTGCGATGCCCGAGCCACCCGAAGACAAAGAGGCACTCGCCGCTATGGTCAATGATCTGATCACCGCTGATCACATGGTGACGGAAGAATGGATCACGGATGATGAGCTGGCAGCCAACCCTGATCTGGTCAAAACCATGTCCGTCAAACCGCCCACCGGACAGGGCCGCGTGCGATTGGTTCGCATCGGCGACATTGACCTGCAACCATGCGGCGGCACGCATGTGCGCTCCACCGCGGAGATCGGTCGCGTGCGTATCGGGAAGGTCGAGAAAAAGGGAAAGATCAACAGGCGGGTCTACCTGCACCTCGACGAATGAGGCGAGACCGAAAGCGCCGGGAAACCTATCTGCCGGAGGGGCTTTCTTTGGGCGATAGTTTCTTGCGCCCGCTAATCTTGAACCGCTCTGCCGGGCCGTATTCCTTCAGGCCGACGCCTGCAACAAAGTCACCGAACACGGGCCCGTGCTTGTAAAGGTGGCCGGAACACCCGCCTGCAAACAGGACATTCTTATGTTCCGGGTGCCAATCCACGATGAAATGCGTGTCCGGTGTAATGCAGATACCATTGAACTTGCTGTCAACGACCCGCTCTCCGACCAGCCCCGGAAAACGCCGTTCTATATAGCGCCGGGTACGGGCAAGTGTTTCGCGTTTGATCAACCGCTCATCATTATCAAGATCAATCTCATCAGGGATCACAACCGCCGCCTTCACGCCGGACCCTTCGACCGAGGACAACCCGAATGAGCCCTGCCCGTGGTCAATCCAGCATGGCATGTTGGTCTGATCGAAAGCATCCGACCCATCGGGCGTGGATGTATAAAGCACATTGATACCCACCGTACTGAGGATCGGAGATATGGTGCGCGGGTACATATCTTTCATCCATGCCCCCGTCGCCACCACAATCAGATCGGCTTCCAATGGTTTACCATCAACCGTCAGCCGCTCCGCAGCATCGGTGCGCACATTCCCCCGCTTAACCACACCGCCCAGTTTCTGGAAAAGCGACACCGCCGCCTGCACCCCACGTTGCGCCATGATCATTCCCGATTCCGGCTCGTAAAGCGCGTATCCGATATCGTCGGTTTTGAACTGAGGAAAATGGTGCGAGATGTCGTCTGCCTTAAAGCGGTTATAAGGGACACCAAGCTTGTCAAAGGTTTCGGCGGTCGCGTCTTCCCAATGGCAATGCCCCTCAGTGGCGAGGATCAGCGTGCCGCACTCATAATATAGCTTTTGGCCCGTTTCGGCCTGTAGCTCCAGCCAGCGCAGCCGCGCTTCACGCACCCATTTCGTATACATTTCATCGCGCCCATGAATCGCGCGGATGATACGATTGTAATCTGTCGATGCCGCCCGCCAATGCCCCGGCTCCCACCGATCATAAAGCGTGACTGTCGCGCCCCTGCGACGCAGCTCCAGCGCGGTCATTGCCCCAGCAACACCCGCCCCCACGACAATGGCATCTGTCTTTTTCATTCATCCGCCTCATAATGGTTCTTGTCGGTGAGAGTGTATGCTGTATACAGTATACAACAAGCAATCACCGATCAACGGTGAAAAAGAATGGGAACAGGGAGCCCGAACGATGAGTGATACCGACTTCAGCTTACCCGAAGGCACACATACAGTGGTCATGGGTCTTGGTGATGCAAATGGCATTATGCGCGGCAAGCGCATACCTGCAGGTCACTGGGACAACATCTGCAAAGGTGGCAACGCGTATTCAATCGCGCTGTTCGCGATCGATATGCTCTGCGATGTCTGGGACACGCCCTATGTCAATTTCGACAATGGCTACCCTGATTTCCATATGTTCCCCATCACAAAACCCGTCGCATCACCCTGGGAAGACGGCGTAGCGTATTGCTTCGCCCGCGCCGAGGGGATGGACCACAAGCCTGTGCCGCTGGACCCGCGCAATGCCCTTGTGGCTCAGGTCGAGCGCGCCGCTGCCATGGGCTACACGGTGAATGTGGGCGCGGAGCTGGAATTCTATTTACTCGATCCAGAAACGATGCTGCCCAAAGATAAGGGCATTGACGTTTACGGCCTCGCCCGCGCGGCAGAGATGGAGCATGTTCTTGGCCCGATCCGCCGGCACATCGACGCGTGCGGCATCCCGCTGGAACAATCCAATCCTGAATATGCAGCTGGGCAGGTCGAGGTGAACATCCGGTATGGTGAGGCCTTGCAAGCCGCTGACCGGGTCGTGATGTTCCGCTCCCTCGTCAAACAACTTGCCATTGCGCACGGATACCACGCGACATTCATGGCCAAGCCGTTCTTTGAAGAATCCGGCAATGGCTTCCATGTCCACCACTCCCTTTGGAAAGACGGCAAGAATGTATTTGCGGAGGGCGGCAACCTTTCGGCACTTGGCATGAATTACCTTGGTGGATTGCAGTCTAAAATGGTCGAAGCGTCGATCACGACCGCAGCAACGCCGAACGCTTACCGCCGCATTCAGCCCTATTCGTTCTGCCCCTCCAACAACACATGGGGCGGTGACAACCGGACGGTGGGCCTGCGCGTCATTGAAGGGTCCGACAGCGCGGTGCGCATCGAACAGCGCAATGCAGCAGCTGATTGCAACCCGTACCTGCTGCTCGCGGCCCAGATCGCAGCCGGCCTCGACGGTATCGAGCAGGGTTTGCAGCCCAGCGCCAAGGAAGAGGGGAACGGCTATGAGAACACAGAGGCCGACCCGCTCCCAACTGATCTGCAAACCGCAATCGACCTTGCAAAAGGGTCTGATTGGCTAAAAGGCGTCATGGGCGAAACCGTGCATGAATTCCAGATGCAACAGGCCGACCGGGAAATGGAGTTCTTTGCCCAACAGGTCACACAGGTCGAAAAAGACCGCTACATGGGTAGCTTCTGATGAAGCTCGCCCTTGTCACAGGCACAGTGGAAGCGACGGTGAAAGACCCGTCGCTGACTGGTGCCAAACTCCTCCTCACTGATCTGGTGGATGGAAAAGGCAAGGTCATGGTGCCCGCCTTTGTCGCCGTGGACACCTGCGGCGCGGGCGTGGGCGATACGGTTTTGCTGACATTCAACGACGCCGCGCGCATGCCCTCAAAGGTGGCAGGCGCAGCCACCGACGCAACAATTATCGCGATTGTCGATCGCGTCACCCTGAAATAACCACACAGAAGGACTTCCAAAATGGCAAAACCGGCACCCGGCCAGATGGCCCTCGGCATGATCGAAACACGTGGCCTCGTCGCCTCCATCGAAGCGGCTGATGCGATGGTCAAGGCGGCCTCCGTCACCATCGTGGGGCAGACCAAAGCGGGCGGCGGCCTTGTGGCCACCCTCGTGCGCGGCGAAGTTGGCGCGGTAAAAGCGGCTACCGACGCAGGCGCTGTAGCGGCCAACAAGATTGGCGAAGTTGTCTCCGTTCATGTCATCGCCCGCCCCCATGATGAGCTTGAAGCGATCATTGAATCGCTCGGCGCTGGCTCAGCTTCCTGATCTAAAAGATGGCTCAGGGGTTCACCGGATTTGCGGATGCCATGGCGTCCGCCGGGCGCACGACGTCCCAACCTGCACCGCGCGCGCTCGGCCGTGTTGCGGTTCTGGGCGGCGGCAGTGATGCGCGCCTGCTCGCCGCGCTTTGCCTTTCGGAAGGGGCCGAGGTCACGCTGTTTTCCGCCTATGGCGCTGAACTGTCTGCCATGGCGGCGGGCGTTACCCTTCGCGGCGATGGCCCGGTTGGTGCCTATCAGGTGAACCGCGAAGACGCGCCGTCCATAAGAACGACGGCCGAACTTGATAGTGCCGTAGCCCGGGCAGAGGTGATCTTCCTTACCGGTCCGATCCACAAACAGCGCACTTATGCAATGGTGCTTGCCGATCACCTTTCAGATGGTCAGGTCATTGTACTGGCTCCCGGTAGGTCCATGGGCGCGTTGGAGGCTGCGTGGCTTTTGCGCGTTGGTGGTGCATCTGCCGATGTAACCCTGGTGGAGGCACAAACGCTTCCCTATTGGTTCACTGAGGAGGGCAGCACCCTTCACCTTGCGGCGGCTGCGCCATGTTGCGCGTCCACCCTGCCAAGTGGTCGGGGTGAGGTGATATCGGCGCTGCAGAAATATCTGCCACACCTGACGCCGGTCGCATCCACTCTGGTAACAGGCTTTGCTGACGGTTCGGGCCTTGTCGAAGGCCCTGCCCTATTGCTTGGCGGTGGCGGCATGGCGCGTGGTGGCCCCGCTATCCCGACAGGCGGTGAACCGTTGGCCGAAAACACCTCTTTCCGCAACCTTATTGGCAGCGAGCAAGCTGATATCATCACGCAGCTTGGCGAAGAACGCCGCAAGGTTGCTGCGAAATTCGGCGTGCGTGACTTGCCGAGCACCGAAGACTGGCTGAACATTCATGCCGGGATGGCATCCGGTGCAGGCCGTCGCGCGGTACCGACGCGCGCGCATTCCCACAAAATTTTGCGCGATGCTGCGATTGGCTCGTTGGAACCATTGATCTCCGCCGCTCGAATTGCGGGGTGCAACGTCAAGCTGACGGAAAGCATGCTTACCATGATTTCTGCTGCCCTTGGGGCCGACCTTGCGCCGGCTGGCCGTCGTCTGGAAACTGTCGGCGTCAATGCAACGGACATCGACGATGCACGCCGCGTGATGGACCGTATTGCTAAGGGAGCACCATGATGGACGCTGACCTCAAATCCATCGCCGCCGCCCGGCGCGCAGCCGAAAGCGCCTTTGCCGCCTATCAGAAATTTCTGGGCACAGACCCCGCGCACATCAACGCGATGGTCGATGCCATGGCCCGCGCGATTGAACCCGAGGCCAAACGCCTCGGTGAACTCGCGGTCGAGGAAACCGGCTATGGCAACGTGCCCGACAAACGCGTCAAGAACCTGTTCAACGCGCTGTCAGTGGCAGATTACCTGCGTGATGTGACAACGCTTGGTCCCCTGTGGCGTGATGATGCCGCGAAAATCATGGCCGTGGGTGAGCCGATGGGCGTGGTCGCCGCACTCGTGCCCGTCACCAACCCGACATCCACGATCATCTTCAAAATTCTATCAGCGGTAAAAGCAGGCAATGCCATCGTCTGCGCCCCCCACCCGCGCGGTGTGCGTTCAGGCCTTGAGACCACCAAGATCATGGCTGATGTGGCTGAACAGATGGGGGCCCCCAAGGGCCTGATCCAATGCCTTGATCAGGTCAGCATCGAAGGCACAGCCGAGCTGATGCGCCACCGCCGTACATCGGTCGTCATGGCAACAGGTGGCCCGGCAATGGTGAAGGCAGCGTATTCCTCCGGCAAGCCAACACTGGCAGTCGGCGCGGGCAATGTGCCCTGCTACGTGCACGGCTCCATGAAAGACGAAATCGCGGAGGTGGCGGAGATGATCGTCACCTCCAAGTCCTTCGATTACGGCACAGCCTGCGTCTCCGAACAGGCGGTGATCGCGGACAAGACCATCGCACGCGAATTGCGCCATGAGATGAAACTCAAAGGCGCGTATTTTTGCACCGCGCCAGAGGCCGACAGGCTGGCAAAGGCCATTTTCCGCGGCCCGCAGGCAATGGACCCGAACCGTGTCGGCCAATCACCCGAAGCCCTGGCGAAAGCAGCCGAGTTCTCTATCCCGCCCCGCACCCGTTGCATCGTGTCGGATGAAACTGAAATTGGCTGGCAACGCCCATTGTCGGCAGAAAAGCTGAACCCGGTTCTGGCGTTCTATGAAGCCCGCGACGATGACCACGGGATTGAATTAAGCCACGCCATCGCAAAATTCGAAGGGTGGGGCCATTCTTCCGTCGTGCACGCCAACGACCCCGATGTTGTCGCCCGTTTCGCAACGATCCCAACCGGGCGCGTGCTGGTGAACACCCCCGCCATCATGGGGGGCATGGGCTATTCAACCGATTTGGAACCAAGTTTCATGCTTGGCACGGGCACATCGTCTGGCTCCATCACATCGGACAACGTAACCGCGCTTCACCTGATAAATATCAAGCGCGTTGCATACCAAAACCGCCCCTGGCGTGACATTTATGAGGAGTACGGCGAATGAGCGGCACCACCATCCGTGCGCTGGTACAGATCGACAACCTGCAACCAAAATTCGCAGCCTATAATGGTGCCACCGTGCAAGGGTCGGTTCCCATGTCAGGCGATACCATCCTGATTGGCGAATTTGCACCGGGCAACGGTGTGTTCTCGCTGATCGACAAGGCCTTGAAAGCCTCTTCCGTAGAAACGACCACCCAAATGGTGGAGCGTGAATTCGGTTTCTTTATCCTGCGCTCCGCATCCAACGCCGAAGTCACCGCAGCGCGGGACGCCATTCTGGGGGAGTTGGGTGCAGACGTATCAGACCGCCTGAAACCGGCGGTATCCTCTACGCAGGTGATCACCTCGGTGGAGCCGTTTCAGGCGCAACTGCTGAACAAATGGCGCAAGGGGTCATTGCTGATTCCGGGGCAAACGCTTGGGATCATCGAATGTGAACCGGCCGCCTATATCGCGCTTGCCGCCAATGAGGCCGAAAAATCCGCCGAGATTGACATTGTTGAGGTGCGCGCGGTCGGCAAATTTGGCCGCCTGTTCATCTCCGGCACTGAAAACTCCGTGAACACCGCGATTGCTGCGGCAACCAAAGCGATTGAAGCCGTCGACGGAGCGAAACGCTAATGGCAAAGCGCGTTATCGGTGCAGAAGATGTAGCAGCGGCGCGTGCCAAGGGGCGTGATCGGCTGGAAATTCTGCCCGATGACATCGTAACCGACGTGGCACGGGAAGCCGCGCATCGCCTTGGGGTAAAGCTGCTCGATGGCCCCCTGCCCAAACCTTCGACGCACCGGACTGACGGCGCAACGGCGCTGCGCCGATCCCTCTATCGCCGTTCATCGCGCTGGGTGGCTCCGATACCGTCAGATGCGCGCGGCGCGCGGCGGCTGGGCAAACTGGCACTTGTCGGCGCAGGGGGTGTCGGCGGGAATATCGCGCATCTGGCCGCGATGAAGGACCTTGCCGAGACCATCACCCTTATCGACATCGCGCCGGGCATTGCCGCCGCGACAGCCATGGATTTGACCCACGCCAGCGGCGTTACCCGCAGCACGGCCACAATCGAAGGCGGCGAAGACTTGAACATGGTCGCCGGTGCCGACGTGGTTGTCGTAACCGCAGGCCGCGCACGCACGCCCGGCATGACACGCGCTGACCTGATTGACATCAACGCCCGCGTGATCCGCGCCACCGCCGAAGCGATCAAGAGCCAGGCCCCAAAGGCGATCGTTATCGTTGTGACCAACCCGCTCGACGAAATGACGGTGGAGATGCTCCGCGCAACGGGATTCCCGCGCCAACAGGTTTTGGGGATGGCCGGCACGTTGGACAGCTCACGGTTCCGCGCCGCCCTGGCCAAAGCCGCCAAGGTAACAACAGCGGACGTAGAGGCGATCACCCTTGGTTCACATGGCGACGAGATGGCACCCATCACCTCGCTGGCGCGCATCAAGGGCCGCTCACTCGACGCCTTCCTGACACCCGAACAGATCGAAGCCTGCCGCGTCGATGCTGTAACCGGCGGGGGGCAAGTTGTTGCGCTCAAGAAAACCGGGTCGGCCACAATCGCGCCCGCGCATTCCTCAATCGAACTGATCGAGCATATCCGCGGCGCGCGCACCGGGTCGGTACCGGTTTCGGTGATGCTGGACGGTGAATACGGCCTGACTGATGTGGTGCTCGGCGTGCCCTGCCACCTCGGTGCAGGTGGCCTTGTCGAGATTGAAAACATAAGGTTGAGCGAACTGGAAACTGCGGCGCTACACGCGGCGGCTGATGCCATTCGCACGCGGCTTGGGCTTTGATCCGCGATGACATTGATCACTCATAAATCAGGCGGGCGGCTGGAAGATATCGGGAGTTATTCGCGCGCAAAACGTGTCGGACCTTTTGTGTTCATCGCAGGAACGACCGCGATCGAACCCAGCGGCAAGCTCCATGCCCCCGGCGATGTTTATGCCCAATCGATCTACATCCTTGGCCGGATCGAAGACGCCCTGCACGCTGTTGGCGCAGAACTGCGGCATGTGGTTCGTACGCGCGCCTATCTGACAGACCTGTCACAAGGCGCTGGTTTCATCAAAGCTCATGGCGAGGTCTTCAAGGGCATCGACCCTGTGACCTGCGGCATAGAATGCGGCCTGAACCAGCCAGGTATGGTCGTTGAAATTGACGTGGACGCAGTCATCCATGACGAAACCGGGCAGATTGCCGGCTTCTAACGGCCAAACCGTAGTCTGAATCGGCACTCCTCATCGACAAAACACTGCCTGCGCCCGCCCCCACAGTCAGGATTTGGATATTTCAAAGATAAAGACGATGCTTTTTGTCTTTATCTCTCAAATATCCCCGCCGGAGGCCCCGCATGGTGATACGGGCGCGCTTCAAATTGGTTGCCAATCCGCCGGAATCGTGCACTGTATACAGTATACAAAAAGACCAAAGCGTCTGTGACCGACAGGAGAGAGAAGATATGTCTTGGAAAATGAAGACCGTTTTGGGGGCTGCCAGCGTTGCCGCCTTTGCCAGCATGGCGGTGGCCGATGTGAAAGTAGGGTTCATCGGATCAACCTCATCGGACACCGGGTTGAGCACATTGCGCGGCGCGCAAATCGCCATTGATGAACTGAACGCCGCCGGTGGCGTACTTGGTGGTCAGAAAATCGTGATGGTGACGGCTGACACGCAAGAAGATGTCACCGAAGGCGTCAAGGCCTTTGAATATCTCGCCGAAAGCGAAGAGGTTGATTTCATCATTTCAGGCTCGATCGACGATGTCTCGCTCGGCTGGATGCCACGCATGAAAGAATACCAGATACCCACGCTGGACACTTGGACCAGCTATATCGGTATCATTGACATGGTCATCGAAGACCCTGTGGGCATGGCCCCCTATTTTATGAACATCGCTTCTGATGAGGCATTGGCGACACTCTATATCAACTTTGGCGCTGATGTTCTCAAAGGCCAGATGGGGTTTGAGAGCGTCGTGATCCTGGCCGAGGACACCGCGTTCGGCGAGGCCATCACCGGACTGGTGACTGAGGCGCTCGCGCCTGTTGCGGGCATCGAGGTCAAAGAGATCATCAACTATGACATTAACACCAATGATTTCGGTCCGATCTTTTCCAAGGCGCAGGCCTCCGGCGCGGACTTCATCTATCAGGTCTCATCGGTAAACAGTCAGGTTATTTCTTCGCAATATGTGAAGTTGCAGGTGCCAATGGCCATGACGGGCGTGAACGTCTCTGCGCTCGGTCTAGAATACTGGGATGATACGGGCGGCGCTGGTGGTGGTATTTCCACCCTTTCGCCTGTGCCTTCGGTTGGGTTTGCGCTCGACCCGGCAAGCCAGGCATTTGTGGACACCTATCAGGCGAAATACACATCTCGCCCCAAGATGCCGCACTTCAATGGGTTCAATGCTTATCAGGGCCTGAAGCAAGCCTTCGCCGCCGCAGAGCAGGCGGGTGGCTTCAAGGACGTCGCGGCCTGGTCTGGCGCGATGGAAAAGCAGGACCTGAAGCTGATGAAAGATGGCAAGTTGTGGTTGCGCTACGGCTTCTGGCCAGCGAATGAGGTGGAGCCTGTCACCGGCCGTACCTATCCCCACAACGCGTTGTTTGACCTCGAAGCCCCATATGATTTCGCGCAGCCATCCATGGTTGTGATCCAATGGGCCGAAAACGGCGAGGTTGGTGTGGTCTATCCTCCGGAATACGCCAACATGGAATTCTCGCTGCCTTCGTGGGTTCCCGCAAAATAATATCTTGCACATGACAACAGCCTTGGGTGCATCCGCGCCCAAGGCCTTAACGGCCCCTCTCTCAGAGACCCCTTCCCCATGCTCCAGATCATTATTCAGGGCCTGCTGCTTAGCGGTCTCTATGCGCTGATTGCTGTCGGTTTCACGCTGATCTTCAGTGTCGGCCGTGTGCTGAACCTTGCTTATGGCGCGTATCTCATGCTCGGCGGATACGCATTTTTCTACGTAAGCCAAACCCTTGGCGCGCCCAAGCTTCTGGCCGTTCTGGCGGCCGTTGGTGTTGGTATTCTGATGGGCATTGCGAAACACCGCCTTATCGTCAAACCCCTCAAGGGTGAGATGGTGCCGGTAGAAATCGCAACACTTATCCTTGCCGTTGTCTTGCAGGCGGGCATGGTTCTTCTGTTTGGAGACAGTTCGAAAATCCTGCATTCCATCCTGCCCGGCGTGATGCGCTATGAGATGGTTTCGATCACCTATTCAAACCTTTTTGCCATGATCGTAAGCTGGGTCGTGCTGTTTGGCCTTTGGGTATTCATCACCAAAACACACCTCGGGCGTGCCATGCAGGCGGTTTCGATGGATCAGAAGGGCGCGGCGATTTCTGGCATCAACCCTGATCGCGTCAATATGCTGACCTGGGGCATTTCCGGCGGACTTGGCGCATTGGCGGGTGTTTTCTTTGCGTCTTACACACAGCTTTCGCCTTCGATGTGGGTCGGGCCGCTGATCATCGCAGTTGCCATTGTGATTGTCGGCGGTATCGGGTCCATCCTCGGCACGCTGGTGGTGGCCCATATCATCGGCTTCATGGAGATCATCACAACCACTTACATCGCGGCTGAACTGCGGGGTGTGTTCACCATGATGCTGATTATCGCAGTGCTGGTCATTTCCCCCAAAGGCCTGTTCGGACGGGAGGAAATCCATTGACCGCGATCTTCCCCTGGCGGGCGCTTTTGGCGTGGGCCGTCTTTGCCGCCATCATGTTCCTGCTGCCTGAGGTCGTGTCACGGGGCACGCTGCGCACCGCTATTCAGGCCTGTTTCATTGGCATATTCGCGATGAGTTGGGATTTTCTGTCTGGCCGCACCGGGTATATCTCCTTCGGACACCCGTTTCTGATCGGTATTGGTGCCTATGCCAGTGCGATCCTGTCCTATCGTTTTGATGTACCACTGGCCGTTTCGATCCCCTCCGCGGTGTTGATCACGATGATTGCATCGACGTTCTTCATCCTGCCCGCCCTCCGCGTGCGGGGGAGTTATTTTGCGCTGGTGACGCTGGCGTTCATGGAGCTGATTTATCAACTCGTTCAGGTAATACGCCCAGATCTGACGGGCGGCACCCGCGGGATATCGGGGTTGGACTCTGTCACCGTCGGGGCGATCAACAACTATTATCTGACCATGGGGTTGATGATTGCTGTTGCGTTGTTTCTGTGGGCCCTGACGCGCACCCGCCTTGGTGCGATGCAATGGGCGATCGGGATGGACGAAGATGCCCTTAAGGGATCGGGCATCAACACCACCAAACTAAAGCTGTTCACCTTCATCGTCAGTGCAGCGGTTGCAGGCCTTGGCGGCGCGTTCTTCGTTCATTATCAGGGCGCGATTTCACCGCGGGCGCTGTTTGATATCAACTTCGTCTTTACCATCATTGTTGCGGCCCTCCTGGGCGGTGCGGGGTCGATCATCGGACCGATGGTCGGTGCCTTTTTCCTGACCTTCTTTCTGGAGGAATTGCGCACCGAATTGCCCGGTGCCATGCGGTATTTCGTTTACGGGGCGGCGGCGTTGCTGCTGTATATGTACCAGCCCAAGGGATTGTTTGAGATTGCCCGAACCCTGAAAACCAAGGTGATGGGAGACAGGCCATGAGCGTGATCCTTTCTCTTGATGCGCTTGTAAAACGCTTTGGGGGCCTTGTGGCGACCAACAGCTTTTCAGCCGACATAGCAAAGGGTGAGAGCCTGGGTCTGATCGGGCCGAACGGCGCGGGCAAGACAACGATATTCTCGCTGATCATGGGGGATCATCGGCTCAACAGCGGGGCCATTCGCCTGAATGGAACCGATATTTCGAACATGCCCACACATCAGCGTATTCAGCACGGCATTGCACGCACCTATCAGGTGCCCCGCCCGTTTGCCGAGCTGACAGTGGCCGAAAATATTCGCATTGGGCTGACGCCTGACAGCCTGATCGACATGATATTCCGTGCACCCAACCCGCACAGGGAACTTGAACTGGCGGAGGCCGTCGGCTTTGCCGCGCCCGACCTCGACCGGTTGCCTTCGGAGTTGTCGATGGGTGATCTGCGCAAGCTGGAACTGGCGCGTACGCTGGCTACCGGCGCGGAGGTGGTTTTGCTTGATGAAGTTTTTGCCGGGCTGACGGTGGGTGAAATTGCCCAGGTTTCGGCGCTCATTAACGAAAAGCGGGCTGAAGGCATGACCTTCGTGATCGTCTCTCACGACTTGCGGTCATTGGAACCGCTGATTGACCGCGCCGTTGCCATGACAGCTGGCACCGTGATCGCAGAGGGACCATATCCAAAGGTCATCGCCGATGAGGCCGTTCGCGCCTCTTATCTGGGAACATGAAGATGGCGATGCTCGAAATCGAAAACCTTTCAGCCTTTTACGGCAAGGCCCAGGCCCTACGTGATGTTTCGCTCAGCGTGCAAGAGGGTGAAATCGTCGGCATCATCGGGGCAAACGGCGCAGGCAAGTCAACGCTGTTGGACAGTGTCATGGGCATGACCCGCACCACCGGCGCGATACGGTTGGCCGGCGAAGATATCACAGGAATGAAAACCGCTGATATCGTGATGCGGGGCGTCGGATATGCGCCGGAGCGGGCGAATCTGTTTCCCTATATGTCGGTGCGCGACAACCTGCTGGTTGGGGCCTATACCGCGCGCGAGGATATCGCGAAAAACATGAAAATGGTGCATGACCTGTTCCCACGACTGGCGGAACGGGAAAGCCAGGAAACCTCGACGCAATCGGGCGGAGAGCGGCAAATGGTATCCGTCGGGCGGGCGCTGATGACGTCGCCCAAGGTGTTGATCGTGGATGAGCCAACAATCGGCCTCGCGCCCAAGGTGTGCGTGGAGATTGCGGCTGTCTTGAAAAAGCTCAACCAAGATTATGGCGTGACCATTGTGATCACCGAGCAGAACGTGAATTTCGCCCTGACGCTTGCCCAGCGGCTGCACGTGCTGGAAACCGGCGAAGTACGGATGAGCGGCACAGTTGAAGAGTTGCGCGCGAACCCCGCGCTGACGGAGGCGTATTTTGGTCACTGACCATTCGGGCAACGCGGCCGCGCGCGTATTCACACATCGCACGCACACTCACATGTGAACCTTTACAATAGCTAATTGCCTTCACCTGTGGTGAGGTGGCATGAGGGGCGTAGTCATATCTGGGGAGTTTGTGACATGACATTTCTGATGAAGCCGAACCGCCGTGCGGTGTTGGGCGGCCTTGCCGCTGCGGGTGCGGGTGCAATGGCACTGCGGCCTGAAGACAGCATGGCAGATGCGCCACCAGAGACCAGCACAATCCGCCTGATCCGCGATCGCGCCTTTCCGGTGCTGTGCTACGCGCCTCAGTATGTGGCCGAGCAATTCCTGGCGATGGAAGGCTTCACCGACATTCAGTATGTTTCGCTCGGTGATGACGGCTCCTACGCCGGTGCCTTGATTGACGGAAAAGCTGACCTTTCGGCGGCTTTGGCTGTGGATTGGGTCATGCCCATTTCCCAGAATCAGCCGATCACCGTTCTCAGTGGCATGCACGCCGGGTGCGTGGAGATCTTCGCCAACAAGAATGTCGCCACGATCAAAGACCTGAAGGGCAAGCGCATCGCAGTACACGGGCTGGGCAGCCCCGAGCGGTTCTTGCTGTCTTCGATCCTTGCCTACATCGGCTACAAGGATGAAGAAGTCGAATGGGTGTTTGCGCACCCGAATGACTGGATGGGCATGTTGCAATCGGGTGAGATCGACGCGATGGCGACCTTCCCGCCACTCAACTATATCATGCACGATCAGGAAATCGGGCATGTCATCCTGAACACCACGACCGACAACCCGTGGAAGCACTATTTCTGTTGCATGGTCGCGGCCAATTCAGAGTTCGTTGCGCAAAACCCTGTTGCAGCCAAACGCGCGCTACGGGCCATTTTGAAGGCAAATCAGCTTTGCTCCGAAACGCCGGAAATTGCTGCGCAATGGCTGGTTGATGAGGGGCAGTCGCCCAACATTGACTATGCACTTCGCACCCTCGAAGACCTGCCGTATGATGCATGGTCGAATTATGACCCCGAAGACACGCTGCGTTTCTATGCGCTGCGCCTGAACGAAGCTGGCCTGATTGACGCAACACCGCAGGAAATTCTGTCGAATGGCACAGATTGGCGCTTTGTTAAGGAGCTGCTGACAGAGCTGAAAACATGACGCTGCGCATGTCGCGCCGGGGCTGGATTGGGGGAATGGCGGTTGCCGTTGCCCTGTCCGCAGGCGCCGCGTGGTCTTTTATGGGGTATGCCTCACGCGGCGACGCGACCGGGCTAAACCATATGGGGCCAGCCAAGGATTTCACCTTGCGGAGCGAACATGGCGTGCCCGTCACCCTGTCTGACTATCGCGGCAAGGTGGTGCTGGTGAACTTCATGTTCACGCGCTGCTATGATATTTGCCCGATCCTGACGGGCAAGCTCGCGATGATCCATGAGGAACTCAAGGCAGAGCATGGCGATCAGGTGCGGTTCCTTTCGGTTACGGTGGACCCTGAATACGATAGCCCCGCAGTGCTCCGCGAATTTGCCGAGGCGATGGATTATGACCCTGACGGCTGGTCATTTCTGACGGGTACGGAGGCAGAGGTCAAAGCGGTAGCCAATGCCTATGGCGTGCTGATGGCGAAAACCTCAGCCAATTTTGTGAACCACAACCTGCTGACCACCGTTGTGGACCGAAACGGCGAAATGCGTGTTCAGTACCTTGGCGAGCGGTTCGATCATATGGACCTTTACGCTGACCTGGTGGCGCTGATCACCGGGGCACGCCCGACGTCCTGATGCGCAGCCTACCCGAATTAATTGCCCGCATCCGCGCCGGAATCGGTGCCAAGCTGACAGTGACGCTATTGGCGTTCGTGGCGCTGTTCCTGTTGATGGGCGCACTGGGGCTTAGCGTCCTGCGCGTGTCGGATGCCCGAACTGATGAGCTGATCAATCTTCAACGCCGCATGACTGCCTATCAAGCGATCAAGCGTAACACGACTGAAATGCGCTTCATCATCGCCAATGTCTTTGTTGAGCAAACAAAGCGCGACCTTGATGCTGCCGAGCGCCGCATTGGGCAGATCAGTTATGATTTTGACAGGGCTGAATTTGTTGCCGACGAAGACCGCGAAACGCTGACCAAAATTCGCGAAGACTATTCCGCCCTGACCGAAACAGGAACCGAGGTTATCAGCCTGTTGCGCCAAAGCGACGACACCTCCGCCCGCAAGGCGCAGGCCCGCATCGCCGCGCGCTTGGCCGACCGGATCGAACGGCGTACCTTTTCGCTGATCAACAAAGCTGACGCTGCAATGTTGCAAAGCCGCGCAGACAGTCGGCAACACTTTCTGTCATCTCAATGGGCGTTGATCGTTGCAGCCTTCGCCAGCATTTCGTTTGCGGTTCTGATCGGTTTCAGCCTGTCACGCTCACTCGTCACACCTATTCGCCGCATCGACCAGCGGTTTGACGCCCTGTCCATGGGGGATTTCACCGAACGGCTGATGGTCCCCAACCGAGATGAGCTTGGCGACCTTGCCGACAAGATCAACCTGATGACCGAGGAGCTTCAGATCCTGTATCTGAAACTCGAAGATGCCAGCCGCCACAAATCCCAGTTCCTCGCCAAGATGAGCCACGAAATCCGCACCCCCATGAATGCGGTCATCGGGATGACGGAACTACTTCTGGAAACCGATCTCGACAAAGAACAACGCGATTTTGCCCTGACAACCCATAGCAGCGCGACGTCGCTGTTGACGCTGCTCAACGATATTCTGGATTTCTCAAAGGTCGAAGCCGGTGAAATGGAACTGGAAGAGGCCCGCTTTGACCTGCGCGAATGCGTTGAAAGCGCGCTTGACCTCGTGTCCTACAGCGCAATGCACAAGAATATCGAGCTGGCCTATCAGATCGAACCTGCGCTGGCGGAAGTGTATCGCGGCGACATCACACGATTACGGCAAATTCTGATTAACCTTCTGAACAATGCTGTGAAATTCACCGAGGCCGGCGAGATCAACGTAATGATCTGCTCTTATCAAGGCCCGGAGGACAGCGACGAAGTGATGTTGCAGTTTTGCGTGACCGACACGGGCATCGGGGTGCCGGAGGATCGTCTGGATCGCCTCTTCGTGTCGTTCCAGCAGGTCGATGCCTCCACCACCCGCAAATACGGAGGCACGGGGCTTGGCCTCGCGATTTGCAAGCAACTGGTTGAACTGATGGGCGGGCAGATCTGGGCCGAAAGTGTGCCGGGCCAGGGGTCCACCTTTCACTTCACGGCTTCGCTGAAGCCCGCCAAGCGCCAGACCGTAAGCTGGCTCAATGACGAGGCGGAACTGGCGCTTGACGGGCGGCGCATGCTGGTGCTTTCCGAAGGCTCTCTCAACCGCGATATGCTGGTCAGGTATGCGGCGGCCTGGGGGATGGAACCCAGGATAATTGAAGCCCCCGAACAGGCACTGGCCGCACTGGCGGCAGAGACTTTTGATGTGATCCTGATCGACACCGATCAATTTGCGCCGGGCCAGCAAGATGTTCAGGCAATGATGGGCACCGCGCGCGAGACGCCGTTCATGTCGCTGAACCGTGAGGGGCAGGTAAAGGGCCTGGCATCTGCCTTTGTCTCGGCCCTCAAGAAACCCGTAAAGCCCAGCTTTGTCTATGATGCGCTGGCCGCCGCGTTCACGGGTGAAACCCTACGCGCGAGCGAAGACGAAACGCCCAAGCGGTATGATGTGACATTGGGCCAACGTATGCCGCTGCGCATACTGCTGGTGGATGATCACCCCACCAACCTGAAACTGGCGCTGTTGATACTGGGGCGCCTTGGCTACACCCCCGATACGGCGATGAATGGGTTGGAGGTCTTGGCCGCCGTCGAGGCCAAACCATATGATCTGATCCTCATGGACATCGAAATGCCCGAAATGGACGGCCTGACCGCGACGCGCGAAGTGGTGAGCCGCTATGGCGATGATGCCCCGCGTATCGTCGCGATGACGGCAAATGTGCTGCAAAACAATTACGAAGAGTGCATTGAAGCGGGGGCCGTTGACCTTGTTCCAAAGCCTATTGATCTGGGCAAACTGGTGCGTGCGATCGAGGCAACTTACCATAATCTTGGCCAACCCGAGGTTTCCATCGCGGAGGCCAAGGCCCCCGCCACCGAAGTTGCTGCCGCGTTTGACGCTGAGTTTGACGTGGCCGCGCCAGCCGAGCAGACGACGGCACCGCAATCGGGTGTGATTGACCTCGACGCTCTGCATCGCCTCGTGGATGTGATGGGCGGGGACAAGGCCCTTCTCGGCGTATTGCTCGACAGTTTCCGCGAGGAAACGCCCAAACTGATGACCGATCTGATCGACGGCGCACAAGGCGACCCTGAAAAACTCCGCCGCGCCGCCCATACTCTCAAATCTTCGGCCAAGGATTTTGGCCTGACAAGAATTGCCGAAAACTGCTCCACACTGGAAAAAATGGCACGAACGTCGGAAGGTGACGCCGTGACGCTCGCCCATGAAACGGCGCAGGCGTGGACTGACCAGGAACCCGATCTGATCGCCGCCGCTGCGGCCATCATGGCAGAGGGCAAAGCATGAGTAACCGAACCGCCCGCATTCTTGTAGTGGATGACCACCCGACCAACCGGCTGAAACTTTCGTTGGCGGTAAAGGCGCTGGGGCATGAGACTGCGCAAGCTGAAAACGGTGCTGTAGCTTTGGAAATGATGCGGGCGGAACAATTTGATCTCGTCCTGCTCGACATTCTGATGCCGGTGATGGGCGGGCATGAGGTTTTGGCCGAAATGGCCGCGGACGAGGCATTGCAACTTCTGCCGGTAATTGTCGTCTCTGCATCTGAGGAGGTCGAAATTGCAATCGCCTGCATCAAACTTGGCGCGCAGGATTATTTGCCAAAGCCGTTTGACCCGGTGCTTCTGCAAGCGCGCATTGACGCTTCGTTAACAAAAAAGTGGCTCAACGACGCTGTGCGAAACCAGATGGAATTCATTCGGGAAATCCTGGGCAAATACGTCCCCGACCCCGTCGTGAACAAAGTCGTGGAGAGTAAAGGCGACCTCGCCCCGCAACGCTGTACCGCAACCGTGATGATGACCGACATTTCCGGGTTCACCTCGATAGTTGAGAACAACGAACCCGCCGAGTTGTTCGAGATGATGAACAGCTATTTTCGCGCGGTTCTTGACCCCATCCAGCGTTATGGCGGAATCGTCAATCAGTTTGAGGGCGACGCCATAATGGCGCTTTTCAACGTGCCGGTCGCAGACGATGCCCATGCAGACAACGCGGTAAAGGCCGCCATAGAAATCAGCCGCGCAACCGCCACCGCCGATTTTGCAGGTTTCAACCTGCCCACACGCATCGGGGTGAACACCGGTGACGTGATTGCCGGCAACGTCGGTGACGGCGTGCGTTTGACCTATACCGTGGTTGGCGATGCAGTGAACACAGCCGCGCGGTTGGAGCACCTGAACAAGGATCGCGGCACCAGCGTAATTGTTTCGGGTTCCACACATGCGCTTTTGCGTGAAAAGCACCCCCTGCGTGCCGAGGGGGAGGTTGCCCTCAAAGGTAAAACCGACCTGGTGAATATCTGGACATTGGAAGACTAGCTCATGCACCCATTGAAAACAGCAGTTGTAAGCGCCGCCCTTTTTGCTTCTGCACCACTTGCGGCCCTGGCGAATGATGAATGCCATCCCGCGATTGACCCAACCAAAACGCAGTACATTGTTGGTTATGGCAGCCTGATGGAAAAGGCTTCAAAAGAACGCTCGACACCGAACGCAGGGCCGAACCACCCTGTAATCGTTGAGGGGTACCAGCGGGAGTGGAACACCAAGGGCGACGATTACGGGTTTTCAACAACCTATCTTGGTGTGACGATCTCTCCGGGCACCAAGATGAATGCCGCTGTTTATATCAACCCAGACGCCGCCGATATTGAAACCACGGATGACCGTGAAGAATACTATTGCCGGGATGCCGTTCCCACAGACGCCATAACGCTGCTCGACGGTACAGAGCTGCTTTCAGATCACCAGATCTGGATCTATTACAACAAACCAGACAGCCGCGTGCCCCCCAGTCCGCGCTGGCCCATCGTTCAGTCTTATGTCGATATTTTCCTGAACGGGTGTATTGAATTGGAAGCCAAGGTTGTTGCCACAGACGGCAACGCCAGCTTTTCACGGCAGTGCATTCTGACCACAGACAAATGGTCTCCGCATTGGGTCAACGACCGTATCTATCCCCGCCGGCCGTTCATCTATCGCAAGAGCGCGGGCAGTATCGACAAGCTGATCTACGGCACCCTGCCTGAGAGCATCACCAACGGTATCAAGATCGAATAACCAAACCAGCGCCCGCTATCACCGAGCGGATGACGCACCAAAAATAACACCCCGCATGCACCGCATACGGGGTGTTTTTCATTCACATCTGCAGGTCAATCAGCCCGGAGGGGTACGGATCACGAGGTTGCGGATTTCGGTCATGTCTTCCATCGCGAACTGGATGCCTTCGCGGCCAAGACCGGAGTCTTTCACACCGCCATAGGGCATGTTGTCCACGCGATAGGAGGGAACGTCTCCGACGACCACGCCGCCCACATCCATTTCATCCCAGGCTTGCTGAACCTTGTAGAAGTCACGCGTGAAGATACCAGCCTGCAAACCAAACTTACTGTCGTTCACCATAGAAATGGCTTCATCCCAGGTGGAGAACTTCTGCAAGACGGCGGCGGGGCCGAAGGCTTCTTCCACGCACAGATCCGCATCCAACGGCACATTTTCCATCAAGGTCGCCTGCAGCATCGCGCCTTCACGCTGGCCACCACAAAGCAACGTGCCACCAGCAGCCTGCGCTGCCTGAATCCAGCCATCAAGCCGCGCGGCCTCTTTCTCGGAGATCATTGGCCCGATGAAGGTTTCGCGCTTTTTCGGATCACCCGAAACAAGGCTGGAGGCCTTCGCGACCAGTTTTTCCTTCATCACATCATAGATATCTTCATGGATCATAATGCGCTGAACGCCGATGCATGACTGGCCTGACTGATAGAAAGCACCAAAATTGATGCGCGTTACCGCATCATCAAGATCACGTGTGTCTTTATCAACGACGACAGCCGCGTTACCGCCAAGCTCCAGCACAACCTTTTTCTTGCCGCAGCGCGCTTTCAGATCCCAGCCAACACCGGGGGAACCTGTGAACGACAGCAGTTTCAGACGGTCATCAACCGTGAACAGGTCCGCCCCATCGCGGGAGCATGGCAGGATGGAGAACGCGCCCTTGGGCAGGTCCGTCTCCGCCAGAATTTCCCCCATGATGATCGCACCAAGCGGCGTGCGGGACGCGGGTTTCATCACGAACGGGCAGCCAACCGCCAGCGCGGGCGCGATTTTATGCGCCGCGAGGTTGAGCGGGAAGTTGAACGGCGAGATGAAAGAAACCGGGCCAATCGGCACCCGCTTCCACATCCCCTGATAACCTTTGGCGCGTGGCGAGATATCAAGCGCCTGCAGTTCGCCGTGCATGCGTGTGGCTTCTTCACCCGCGATTTTGAACGTGTCGATCAGACGGGTGACCTCACCCTCCGCATCGTTGATCGGCTTGCCCGCCTCGACGCAAAGCGAATAGGCCAGTTCGTCAAACCGTTCGCGGAACCGCGCGACGCAATGTTCCAGAATGGCCTGTTTTTCGTAAGATGGCATCTTGGCCATCGCCTCAGCGGCCTCAACCGCCCCCGCGATACCTGCGTCAATCGCTTTGGCGTCAGCCAACGCGCAGCGGGTTGCGACCTCACCGGAATACTTGTCCGTAACCTCAAGGTCTTCGTTGGCGTACACCGCTTCGTTGTTCAGATAGTAGGGGTATTTATCTTGTAGCTGAGCCATGGCGGCCCCCTTTCGTCAGAAATGCGTAAGGGGCACCCCTGTCCCCACAAGGGAAAAGGGACGCCCCATAGTCGTCAATCGAGCTGATCAAACAGCAGCAGAGCGCTTTTTGATGTCGATGTTCAGGATTTGGTCATTGTCCACATAATCCACCGGGCAATCAATCAGATGCACGCCGGGTGTGTTGAGTGCCTTTTCCAGAATGCCCGGGAAAGCCTCAGCCGATTCAACCCGGTGGCCAATGCCGCCATAGCTTTCGACATATTTGACAAAGTCCGGGTTGCCATACTGAAGGCCCCAATCAACAAAGCCCATGTTGGCCTGTTTCCAGCGGATCATGCCGTAGGAATTATCGTTCAGGATCAGAACAACGATATCCATTTTCTCACGAACAGCGGTTTCCAGCTCCTGAGAGTTCATCATAAACCCGCCATCGCCACAGATCGCCATGACCTTACGATCAGGGTAGACAAGGCGCGCCGCCATGGCCGACGGCAGACCAGCGCCCATCGTTGCCAGTGCATTGTCGAGCAAAACCGTGTTGGACTGCGCCGCGCGATAGTTGCGGGCAAACCAGATTTTGTAGACGCCGTTGTCGAGGCAGATCATACCATCATCCGGCATAACATCCCGGATCACCTTCACAGCGTGCTGCGGATAGATCGGGAAGCGCATGTCATCGCTGCCTTCGAGGATCTGCGCATCATGGTGGGCCTTGATTTCCATCATGCGGGAGAAATCCCAGTTGGCTTCGTCTTTCTTTTTGACCGCGTTTTTCATTTCCCAGATCGCATTGCCGATGTCACCGATGACTTCGAGCTGCGGGAAGTAAACCGGGTCAACTTCAGCGGTGTTGTAAGAAACGTGGATCACTTCTGCACCACCGGGGCGCATGAAGAATGGCGGTTTCTCAATCACGTCATGGCCGACATTCAGGATCAGGTCGGCGCTTTCGATCGCACGGTGAACATAGTCGCCCGCAGACAGCGCCGCACAACCAAGGAACAGCTCGTGGTTTTCATCCACAACACCTTTACCAAGCTGCGTCGTCACAAACGGGATACCCGTTTTTTCGATGAACTTGGTCAGCATTTTTGATGTCATCTTGCGGTTACCACCCGCGCCGATCACAATGACCGGTGATTTCGCATCATGCAGTTTCTCAACAGCACGAGCGATGGATTTCGCCTCCGGCGTCGGGCGGCGAACGCCAGACTTTGGAATGGGCCGCTCGTCAGTTTGCTCATCAGCGATGTCTTCAGGAAGTTCGATATGAACCGCGCCGGGCTTTTCTTCCTCAGCGATGCGATAGGCTTCGCGGATGCGCGATGGGATATTGTCACCAGCAACCAGCGTGGTCGCATATTTGGTGATGGGTTTCATCATCTCGACAACGTCGAGGATCTGGAACCGCCCCTGTTTGGATTTCTTCACCGGCTTCTGGCCGGTAACCATCATCATCGGCATGCCACCAAGCTGCGCATAAGCGGCGGCAGTGGTAAAGTTGGTTGCGCCCGGTCCGAGTGTCGAAACACAAACGCCGGTTTTGCCCGTCAGACGACCATAGACAGAGGCCATAAAGCCCGCGCCCTGCTCGTGCCGTGTCAGGACGAGTTTGATTTTCTTGGAGCGTGAAAGGCTATCGAGAAAATCAAGATTTTCCTCGCCAGGAATACCGAAGATATACTCGCAGCCCTCCTCCTCCAGACATTCGATGAAAAGATCTGATGCTTTGGTCATGGAAGACCCCCCTATTCTTCGGCTTACATTCGCGCGCTCATGTGTAGCGCGCCCTTTTGTCGTCACAATCACCTTAGCCGATAATCAGCGAAAGGGGAGAGATTCTGTCGCAGGTTCTGAAATCTGCGTGCCTTTGGTCACAAGTGCACTAAAACCTCCTAAAAACGGGGCGCAGCGCAGCCACCCCCGCCACAGGACCAAGTGCGAGCAGTGCCAGCGTCCACGGCCAGCCAATCGCACCTGCGACGAGTGGGGCCAGTTGCACCGTGACAGCGGTAAGGGCAAAGCCGAGTGCCGTTTGCAACGCCATCAGGCTTCCGGCGGCCTCCGGCGGGGCAGCGTCAGCGATCATTGCCGAGAATTGCGCGCTATCGGCCACAACAAACGCTCCCCAAACCAAGATCAGCACAACCGAAAGCCAAACAGGCCCGCCGAATGTCAGCGCCACCAGAATGGCAGCACCGCCAGAGGCGACCATGGCACCTGCGGCAACCTCTGCCTTGCCAACCCGATCTGCCAACCAGCCCGCCGGGGCCGCAGTCAGCGCCCCGGCCGCTATGGTCAGAAACGCGATGAGCGCGGCAAGGCTTTCGGCGGGGCCTGCCTCCATATGCGCCCCAAACCCAACTGCGGCCGCCACGCCAATCCAGCCCCACATCACGTAAAGCTCGAACATATGGCCAAGATAGCCACCCGTAGCAGCCCTGATGCGCCTGTCAGTCCACATCAGTTTTATCGCACCGGGGTTGAAGGCGGGTGCCCGTGCATGATGCGGGCCAAGGGTCAGAAACAACGCCCCCACCGCCGACAGGAACGAGGCACAGGAAACAGCGACGATAACAACCCGCCATTCAGCGCCGCCAAGATACGCCGCCAGATGCGGCGCGCCGGACCCAAAGGTCAGCGCGCCCACCAATAGTCCAACCAGCAGGCCCCGGTCTTTTTGCCCCCATCCCACGGCGATCTTCATGCCTACAGGATAGATACCGGCGAATCCGGCACCAGCGACAAACCGCAGGGCAATCGCCATATCGCCGCCCAATGGCACCCACAACAAAGCCAGAGACGCCGCTGCATTCATCAGAGCAGACAGGGCAAGCACACGGCGCGGGTCAAAGCGATCCGGCAGGCCGCTGATGGCCATGCCAACGGCACCCATCACAAACCCTGCCTGAACCGCGCTTGACATCAGAGCCTGCCGCATGGCGCTGATTTCCGTCTCACGCACCATGTCGGGTAAGGCCGCAGCTGTTGCGAACCACGGCGACATACCCGCGACGACCACAAGGCAAAGCAACAAGAGCGAGGGTAATTTTGTCATTGCGCCAGTGGCCACGGAACCATGTCGCTTGTCCAGCGCCGGGGCGCTGCGGTATGCAGGGGATCACAGGTTTATGACAATTCGTCTCTGAGGGGCTGACATGATCGGCAAATACGCCAGTTGGGCGGCGATAGTTCTGAGCGCGTTCCTGATCGTTGCGACGGGGGCTTGGCTCTACATCGAAACGACGTGGCGCGCGTCTGTCATTACTGACGACCCGGCAGGTGCCTTTGCCCACCGCTCCATCGGCCTGGAGGCCTTTCCGGTAAAATATGCCGCCGTGATGCAAACGCTCAGTGCCGACAGCTTTTTTGCCAAAGACGCCACGGGCGACATTTTCGGGGACTTTGGGTTTATCCCCAACCCCAAAGGTGCCGCGTTGACCTGCGCGAGCAATATCGCGGATTGGGCACCGGTCGGATTGGGCGTTTCAGGATATATCCCGGTCAAGGCGATACAGACACGGACCCAATTTGTCGGCCTGACCTGCGCTGCTTGCCACACAGCGCAGCTTCGCATGCCTGATGGGTCGCGCGGGCCGATTGTCGAAGGGCTAGGCAATCAGGAACTGGATGTCATTGCATGGAGCGATGGCGTTCGGAACGCGATACTGGACCCAAAACTGACTTCGGCGGCAATCATCGAAGCTTATGACGAACAATGCGCCGCCTTCGACGAAGCCTCCGGCGCGGCGGACAGTTGGGTTGCTCGGCAGATCGACAGCGTGATTATCGGCGCGTGGCTGGATGGGTTTCGTGACAGCGTAAAGACTGACCTTGCCAAATATGGCCTGCCCCACCCGGGCGCAAACATTCGCGACCCGAAGCTCATCCCCGCAGGTCCGGGCCGCACGCGCCCCTTCCGCTCTGTTGTGCGCGTGGCGCTGGACCTGCCCGGTGCGGACAACATCGCCATGTCCAAGATTCCAGCGGTGTGGGAACAAGGCACCGACCTGCGCGCCTGGTCGCAATATGATGGATCCATCCGCTCACCAGAAGCCCGCAGCCTGATCGCAGCCTACGCCTCTGGCGCGTCCGTACTTGCGCTGGCGCAGCCGGATATAGCGGCAAATATCAAAGGCGCAGCAAAACACACGGAAACCTTGACGCCCAACGTCAATTACGCGGATCTGTTCGGACCGCTGGATGCTGATGCGGTCGCGCGCGGCCGCGAAGCCTATATGGCCCATTGCAACAGCTGTCACGGCCACCGGGATGAAAGCGGCGCATGGTCTTTGGCCGGGGCCGATCGCATTCACAGCATTACCCCTGTTGCGGAAATCGGCACCGATGAAAAGCGTGTCACATTTCGCTATGCTTTCATGTTGCCAGATGCGCTCTACACCACGTTCCCGCAATGGGATGAAGACCGCAAAGCGCAGGAGCGGCGACTCGAAATTCTGACCACATCCGCCCGGGAAAATGGGGAACCTGCCAAGGCCGCATTCTGGCTTGGGCAGTTGGATAAACTGAACCTCGCTGCGCGTGAACACCGCCTTGGCCATGCCCTCGGTTTTGCACGAGATGACATCCGTGCCGGTAACGAGGTGACAGGCGTCGTGGGCTATTTCAACAACCCCATTCCGGGCGCATGGCTGCGCGCGCCGTATTTGCACAATGGATCAGTTCCGACCATGGCGCAGCTATTGCACCTTGAACCGCGCCCAAGCCGTTTCTGTCGTGGGGCCAACCCCTATGACCCAGATGCCCTTGGCCTGAAGGCGCCCACCGGCCCCTGCCCGCCTGAAATGGCATTTCGCTATGACACGGCAGCCCCCGGCAACAGCGCGGCAGGGCATGATTATCCTTACGCACCAGACCAAGCAGGCGCGCATGAAGCAGAGCTTCGCGATTTGCTTGAATACCTGAAAACACTGTGAGGCGATGATGACCGATACAACCCGCCTCAGCCAACTTGCGCTCATCCTGTCGGCCTTTGCGCTGATGTTCGCCGTTTCAATGTTCTGGCCGCTCGTGACAGATAACATGATGTTTGAGCGGACCCACGCCACCGCGTGGGCCATGACGCTTTTGGCCACACCTGCGTTTTACATCTTTGCCCGAAACTATGGCGACGACCTGCGGCCGCTCACGAACTGGTGGCGCCTGACGTGGACCGCCGGATGGGTGATGAGCCTGATCCACCTGTGGTTTGGCCTTGGTGAAATGCACCAATGGGATGCGCTGAGCGTGTTCACCCGACAGGGGTTTGCGCTGGCGGCAACCATTTTCGGGCTGATCCTGGTCTGGGGTATCGACGTGATCTATGCGTGGATACGCCCCGATTGGGCCGAAGATGATATCTGGATCCGTCGCATTGCGTTCTGGTGGGCGTTGCTCGCGTTCTTTGTCTCCACCGTTATTTTCAACAATGACTTACCCTCGCTTGTTGTCGGGCTGGTTATGACAGGGGCGATTGCGGTGGCAGTGTTTCAGCGCATTGACGGGCAGCAAAGCTGGCGCGCCGCGTTCGATGGATGGGTACCGCCCGCTGTCATCGGTGGCATTCTGGTGCCTGCGACCCTGTTTGGCCCGGTGTTTCTGGGGGAGGATTCCATGCTCCCCTCTGTCATAGCAGAGATGCAGGCCCGCCTGACGGTCTGGCCGGTGCTGATATTGGGCGGCATCGCGGCGGCACTGTTTATCGCCAAAGCGCCGGAGCGGCATTGGAACTGGGGATGGGCAGCATGGTCGATTGCCGGGTATCTTGCGTATCTCGTGCACATCTATGCAGCAGTCTGGGAGCATTTCGGCGGGTGGAGTGCAACACTCGCGCATCAGGGGTGGCTCGTCCTCGGCGCGAACCTGTTCCTGCTGGCGATCTGGACCGTCAGCAGTGGCATGGCTGCGTACCGTAAACGCGCTGTATGGCTCCATGGTGCAACCATGCTAACGCTGATTGTGTTAACCGTGATGAGCGTTTGGGACCGTGAAACGCCCGTGTTCTGGCTTGGGGTCATGCTGGCGGGGATGTGGGTTTTGGTCGGCGGGGTACGCGCCATCCGCAGCCAACGCTAAAGCGCCGAAACATCCGGAAATACATGATGGATATGAGCGGACAAGGCGTGGGGCTGTTCTATGCCCAGAAAAGCATCCGCTTCTGCAAAGGCCTGTCGCCACTCATCGGCAGATGATGGTCCACGCATTTCCATGTCGTTGAGAAATGACACGAACAACAGATGCGCCTCAACGCCTTCACTCAATAACCACGCCAGAAACGCAAGACGGTTTGCATATTGATAATAGTCGCCCATCCAGTCTCGACGCGGCACAACACCAAAGGCAGGTTGCACCCGTGTGAATGCCGCTTCGATCTTGGCGCGTGAAGCGGCGCCAGCCTGGCTTGGCGGAGATTTGAACTCACCCAAGTGGGCCTTCGCCTCAACCAACACAACGCCCTCAGCAGTTACCCCCAGAGCATCCCATTGTGGGCCACGACGGGGCCAGAATGTTGCGAGGTTGTCCGCAAGGTGGGGCAGCCCAACAACCTTCAGAAACTCCTGATCCCGATATTCAGCGAAATCATCTGCCTCCAAAGGGGACACCCAACGAACCGGCCCAATACCGACAGGGTGAATAACCTCAGGCCGGGTGGCGATTGCCCGCTGTATCCATTTCAGACTGCCCTTGCTTCCAGGTTGCTGAATAACCCGCACCAGACAGCCCCCCATGCAAAACGCCGCCCCGGCGAGGGGCGGCGTTATGATTAGCTTTCCAGGAAGCTCCGCAATTTGCGGCTGCGGCTTGGATGTTTCAGTTTTCGTAGCGCCTTCGCCTCGATCTGACGAATACGCTCACGGGTCACGCTGAACTGCTGGCCGACTTCTTCCAGCGTGTGGTCAGTGTTCATACCAATCCCAAAGCGCATGCGCAGTACGCGTTCTTCACGAGGGGTAAGGGATGCCAGAACCCGCGTTGTTGTCTCCTTCAGGTTCCCCTGAATGGCGGCGTCCAGCGGCAACACGGCGTTTTTGTCTTCGATGAAATCACCGAGCTGACTGTCTTCTTCGTCGCCAATCGGGGTTTCCAGCGAAATCGGCTCCTTGGCGATTTTCATCACCTTGCGAACCTTTTCGAGCGGCATTTGCAGCTTGGCGGACAATTCTTCCGGCGTTGGCTCACGGCCAATTTCGTGCAGCATCTGCCGTCCGGTACGGACCAGCTTGTTGATCGTCTCGATCATGTGCACAGGAATACGGATCGTGCGCGCCTGATCAGCGATAGAGCGGGTGATCGCCTGCCTGATCCACCACGTCGCATAGGTCGAGAATTTGTAGCCACGGCGATATTCGAACTTATCAACCGCCTTCATCAGGCCAATGTTGCCTTCCTGAATAAGGTCGAGGAACTGCAAGCCACGGTTGGTGTATTTTTTGGCAATCGAGATCACGAGGCGAAGGTTGGCTTCGACCATTTCCTTTTTCGCGATCCGGGCTTCTTTTTCGCCCTTCTGCACGGTCTGCACGATACGACGGAATTCACCAATGTCGACGCCGATGGTCTGGCCAACTTCACCGATTTCCGTGCGGGCGGCGTCGATCTTGTGGCCGTCCTTTTCGATCATCTTCGCCCAGCCCTTGCCCTTCAGCTTGGCCACGCGTTCCGTCCAGCCCGGATCCAATTCGGAGCCGCGATATTCCTCGATGAATTCACGCCGATTCACGCGGTGCGCATCAGCGATTTTCACGAGGCTGCTTTCCAGCGTCAGCAGACGGCGATTGATCCCGTAAAGCTGATCAATCAGCGTTTCGATACGGTTGTTATGAAGATGCAGGTCGTTAACCAAAGCGACAATCTCAGAGCGGAGGCGCTGGTATTCGCGCTCCTGCGACATTGAAAAGCTCTGTTCTTCATTCAGGGCGGCGTTGATGCGGTTGTCCTGCATCTTGCCCAATTCTTCGAAGTCATCGGAGATGCGGCGAAGGGCATCAAGCACCTGCGGTTTCAACGCAGCTTCCATGGCAGAGAGCGACAGGTTGGCCTGCTCGTCTTCGTCTTCCTCGTCGTCAGACGCGGTTTCGCCCGGTGCTTTTTCTTCACCTTCGGTTTTGG
This sequence comes from Pikeienuella sp., assembly GCA_049608645.1. GTDB lineage: Bacteria > Pseudomonadota > Alphaproteobacteria > Rhodobacterales > Rhodobacteraceae > Pikeienuella. The sequence goes on from JBMYXS010000008.1 coordinate 53,845, forward strand.
CTTCGCCGCCAGCAGCGGTGCCTTTGCCTTCTTCGTCTTCGTCCTCGGTGCCCTCTACCACTTCTTCGGCGTTGCTGGCCTCTTCAGCGAGGGAGTCGCCAAAGGTGGTTTCAAGGTCGATGACATCGCGCAGCATGATGCGTTCATCTTCCAGCTCTTCGAGCCAGATCGAAATAGCGCGGAATGTCAGCGGGCTTTCGCAAAGACCGCGGATCATCGTGCCGCGGCCAGCCTCGATGCGCTTGGCAATGGCGATCTCGCCTTCGCGGCTCAGCAGTTCAACCGTGCCCATTTCACGCAGATACATGCGCACGGGATCATCGGTACGATCCAGCGGCGCGTCCGTGGCAGCAGCGGTCGTGGTAACCTCTTTTCCCTCAGCCTTGTCAGCGACAAGTTCGCCTTCGTCTTCGGCTTCTTCAGCTTCAATGACGTTCACGCCCATTTCCGAAAGCATGGACATCACGTCTTCGATCTGCTCGGACGAGAACTGATCCTGCGGCAGAACCTTGTTCAGCTCATCATAGGTGATGTAGCCTTTGGTCTTTGCCTGCGCGATCATCTTTTTGACCGCCGCCTGGCTCATGTCGAGCATCAGGCCAGCGTTCTCGCGCTGGTCTTCTACCTGGCTGTCATCAACGTCTTTCGCCGCCATGCGCTGCTCCGTTCATTGGAATGCTTGCAGGCGGCTGGTGCCGCGCTACGCATCCTTCGATGTTTCATATCAGACCAAACCGCCTTGGCGGCTGCTCATTGCGCTCTTTGGAGTCGAATCATCTGCGAATCACTGATTCGTCAACTCCGACCCACGATTTTCTTCACCGACTATTATTCGGTCGTTTCTTTTTTTCCCAGATACGCCCGGCGATAGCATCGTCAAGCCGTCTGGTCAGTTCCGTTTCATCCCCATCCACTTCCTGCAGGCCCGGCTTGCCATCGCGGAACTGTTGTTCCGACGCCGCCTGCAATCGCAGATCAATTTCTTCACCCGGTCCGATCCCTTCGGGGTCACCGCTCATCGCTTGCTCAGCTTCCCCGACCTCACGCACAAGGCCCAACAACGCCCGGTGGCGCCTTAGAATTTCGTCAAAGCCATGTTCAGCAAAATCGGAATCAGCATCAGGATGCGCGAAACGAGCTTCGCGCGCCTGTGGTGCCGTCAACAGGGCGGGCAATGGGTTTTCTCCGTTCTCGCGCATCATGGCGTCGAGGATATCGGAACTGGTCTGCGCCGCGCCGTCCAACCGTAGGAGTGCAGATAGGAGCACACCCCGTATCACGTCAAGGTCGCGGCACATAAATTCCGTGTCTTCCAGCGCTTCTATGCGTTTATCTGCAAGTTTTGGATGATTTATCAGCGTCAGGAGGAGTGTCGCTTCGCGTCCGCGCGCTTCGGCTTCGCGGTTCATGGCATGGGCCAGGGCGCTCATTTTGGTCTCAGCAGAAGGCATCATTGGGCCGCCGCCGCCGAATTTGCCCTTGCCCTTGGCGCCAAATCCCCCCTGACGCCCGCCAAATGATCCGCCACCAAAAGGCCGGCCACCATCAAGCCCGGCAGCGGGGGCAAACAACACCGCCCGACGCTCTTTCAACGCCTGACCGTAATGCCCGCGCAACCCAGGGTCGGTGATGACCGAAAGCGCCTTGCGAAGCCGTGCATCAAGGCCGGCGCGCCGTTCCGGGCTATCAAAAACTTCGCCCTCGGTTTCCCGCCGCCAGAGCAATTCAACCATCGGCAAAGCCTTGTCGAGCAGATCCTGCATGGCAGAGGCACCACTGGCCTTGATCAAATCATCAGGGTCTTGCCCCTCTGGCATGATGGCAAAGCGGAGGGACTTTCCCGCCTCCAGCATGGGCAGGGCAATATCAATCACCCGCATGGCCGCACGCACCCCGGCCTTGTCACCATCAAGCGCAATTACCGGTTCATCCGCGATACGCCACATCAGGCGCAACTGATCTTCGGTGACGGCGGTACCAAGCGGCGCAACAGCATGGTCAAACCCGGCCTGCGCCAGCGCAATCACATCCATATAGCCTTCGGCTACGATCAACGCGCCAATCTTACCTGCCGCCGAGCGCGCATTGCCGTGATTATAAAGGCTACGCCCCTTATCAAACAGCGCCGTTTCGGGGGAGTTCAGATATTTTGCGCGTGCGTTCGGGTCCATCGCGCGACCGCCAAAGGCGATGCAACGCCCGCGCGCATCACGAATGGGGAACATGATCCGCCCCCGGAACCGGTCATAAGGCTGCCCGCCATCATCAGGCACGATGACCAGACCCGCCTCATCCATCTGCTTTATCTCAACACCTTTATTGCCGAGATGTTCGCGCAGCGCCGTTCGCGTATCGGGCGCATAGCCGATTTCGAACCGTTCCACCGTTTTGCCTGACAAGCCGCGCCGCTGGATATAATCGCGCGCGGCCTGGCCTTTGCCCGATTTGAACTGAAGGCGGTAGAATTGCGCGGCGTGCTCCATCACATCGGCAAGGGCGGTGCGCCTGTCCTGCTTTTCCTGCGCGCGCGGGTCTTGGGCCGGCATGGGCATGCCCGCCTCAGCCGCGAGTGTTTCCACCGCCTCCATGAAAGACATGTTTTCGCCTTCCATCAAAAAGGTGATCGCATCACCCTTCGCGTGACACCCAAAACAGTAATAAAACCCTTTGCGGTCCTCGACGTGGAACGACGATGATTTTTCCTGATGGAACGGGCAACAGGCCCAGTAATCACCCTTTGCTGCGTTCGACTTTTTGGAATCCCATGAGAGCTTACGCTCGATCACCTTAGCAATCGAAACACGGCTGCGAATCTCATCAAGGAAACCGGGTGGGAGGGCCATGGCAACATTCTACCACCCACCGTCCACCCCGAACCAGATCGTTTTCAATCTCGCGCGCCCCGAAGCGCAATAAATGCGCCCGCGCCGATAATCAGAGCACCGCCGAGCGCCGTCATCGCGTCAACCGTATCTCCCCAAACCAACCACCCCGTCAGGCTGGCTGATATGAGGAACGTGAAATCAAAGAGTGCAAGGGAGGATGTTTCGGCACTCTGGTATCCTCGCGTGACGCAGTAAACACACAGTATGGATCCAGCCGCCTGCACTGTGATCCAAAACCACCCTTCCCCCGGAATGGGCCAACGAACCCCTTCAAAGAAAAACGGGGCCGCCATCGTCAGTTCAGGTTGTGGCCAGATCGCAAGGACGGCCATCCCAATGGCTCCGGCAATGCCAAGCCCCGTGAAAAACAGCAGGATCAGCGCCATTGGCGGTTCGTCCGCGCATAGTCGCCGCGTCGAAATCGACGCCCCGGCATAAGCCGCACCCGCCGCGAGCGGGATAAGCGACCATAGCGAAAAAGCCTCCGTCCATGGGCGCAGGATCAGCAAAGCGCCGAGGAACCCCACGCCCACCGCAACAATGCGGCGCGGGCCAATGGGTGCCCGAAACACGGTTGCCGAAATCAACAGCACCCAAATCGGCGCCGTCAACAGCCCCGCCGCGACCTGCGCAATCGGTGCCATGGGAAGAGAGCCAAAATAGAGCAGCATGGACGTGACGATAAACGCGGAGCGGATCATCGCCCCCGACATGCGATGCGGCCACCATCGCCATCCCGATACCGTCGCCACCATCAGGATCATTGGAATAGCCAGGCAAGAGCGGATGAAATGAAACTGCCACAACCCCACATGTCCGGCGATAATGCGCACACAGTTGTCGATAATCCCGATCATTATCATGCCCGAAATGATCATCAGCGCGCCAAACAGGGGGCGATCTGAGGCAATGGCTGGCGTGGTCATGGCAAGCACCCCTTTTTCGAATACGCGATTGTGCGTGAACATAGCCGCCAGTTCGACACGAACGCTCTCCCTCCGCTACAGTATTCGCCAAGGCAACCGCAATGGGAATGAACGCATGAAATTTCAGGCCATTTTGGCAACCATCTTTGCGGCCATGCTAACCGTGCCCTCTGCGCCAGCGGCCGAAACAGATATGGACAAGGCACTTCGCACTGCGTTTGAACGGGGGGAGCTGCGCGGCCTTCATGCGGTGGTCGCCATCTACAAAGGCAATACCATCGCCGAAAGTTTTTTTGAGGGCGCGGATCAAAACTGGGGCGCACCTCTTGGCGTGCGTACACACGGGCCAGATACGCTGCATGATTTGCGCTCTGTCACGAAATCCATGACCAGTTTGCTGTATGGGATCGCCCTGGACAAAGGTATGGTTGCGCCGCCGACCGCGAACCTGTTGGCGCAGTTCCCGGAATACACAGACCTGCCAGATGATGCTCAACGGCGGACTATTACCATTGGTGACACGCTCTCCATGCAAATGGGAATCGCCTGGAACGAAGACCTGCCCTACACCGACCCGCGCAACAGCGAAATCGCGATGGAGCTGTCTAAAGACAGATACCGCTATGTGCTGAGCCGCCCGATGATAGGCGCACCGGGGGATCGCTGGGTTTACAATGGCGGTGCCACCGCGCTGATCGGGCGGCTGGTCGAAAAGGGCACCGGGATGCCGCTAGATCAATTCGCAGAAGACGTGCTTTTCACCCCGCTTGGCATCACAAAATACGAATGGGCGCGCGGCACTGATGGCGTCCCTTCACCGGCGTCCGGGCTTCGCCTGTCGGCACATTCAATGGTAAAAATTGCGGAGATGATAAAGGCAGGCGGCGTGTATGCCGGTAAGCGCATCGTGTCAGAAGACTGGTTGGCCCAGTCCAAAATACCGCGTGCGACCAATGTGTTTGGCCTGCGCTATGGGTATTTCTGGTGGCTGCCCCCCGGCACGGACCAGCCCCGCTGGATGGCTGGCTTCGGCAACGGCGGGCAACGGCTGACCGTCAACAGCACCGATGATCTGATCCTGTTGATCTTTGGCGGGCGCTACAACGAACCAGATAATTGGCGCCTTCCGGTGAAGGTCATTCAGGATTTCCTGGTTCCGGCGATCACCCCCAAAAACTAGACAAAAAAGGGGCGGCCCGAGAGCCGCCCCGATCTATTCAGTGGTCGCCAGTTCAGTGTTTGAACTTTTTGATCTCACCCGACTGCAAACGCGACGCGTAGGACTGCAACTCTTTCTTCACAATGCCCATCAGGAAGTAGAGCGCCGTGATGTTCACCACTGCCATGGCAAAGATCGCCGCATCAGAGAAGTCGATGACCGGGCCGAGGCTGGCCGCAGCGCCAATAACGATGAACACGCAGAAAATCAGCTTGAACACCAACTCTGACGTTTTGCCCTCTCCAAACAGGTACGTCCACGCTTTCAGGCCGTAGTAGGACCATGAAATCATCGTCGAGAACGCGAACAGGACAACCGCGATGGCGAGCACATAGGGGAACCAACTGATGGTCGAGCCGAACGCTGCCGAGGTCAGTGCAACGCCCGAATTGCCGTCAACAGTTGCGATGGCCCCGCCATCAACCATGTAAAGGCCGGTGGACTGGTCGATCAGCAACTGACCGGAGATTGTGATAACAAGCGCCGTCATGGTGCAGATCACCACCGTATCGATCAGGGGTTCGAGCAGCGACACGAAACCCTCAGTAATAGGTTCTTTGGTTTTCACCGCAGAGTGGGCAATCGCGGCAGAGCCAACACCGGCTTCGTTCGAGAACGCCGCCCGCTTGAAGCCCTGAATTAGCGCGCCGACCATACCGCCAGCAACGCCAAGACCTGTGAAGGCACCTGCGAAGATCTGGCCAAAAGCCCAGCCGATCATGTTGTAGTTTGCAACCAGAATGATAAGCGCCGCCCCCACATAGAGGATGCCCATGAACGGCACGACTTTCTCAGTCACGCGCGCGATGGACTTAACGCCCCCCACGATCACGATGAATACAACACCAGCAAAGATGACACCGGTGATCCACCCCGGATAGTCGCCAACGATGCCCGCAATCTGGGCATGCGCCTGATTGGCCTGGAACATGTTACCGCCACCGAGCGCACCAAGGATACAGAAGATCGAAAACAGGATCGCAAGCGCGCCGCCGCCCGGAATGCCTTTTTCCTTGAACCCTTTGGAGATGTAATACATCGGGCCCCCAGAAACGGTGCCATCTTCGTATTCATTCCGGTATTTAACGCCTAGCGTACATTCCGTGAATTTCGACGCCATGCCGAGCAAGCCGGCCAGGATCATCCAGAACGTCGCGCCGGGGCCGCCGATACCAACAGCAACAGCAACACCAGCGATGTTACCAAGACCAACCGTACCGGACAACGCGGTCGCAAGCGCCTGGAAATGACTGACCTCACCTGCGTCTTTCGGGTCCGAATAGTCGCCTTTGACCAGATGAATGGCGTGCTTGAAGAAACGCACCTGCACAAAACCAAAGTACAGCGTGAACAATGTGGCGGCGATAACCAACCACATCACGATCCACGGAAACGACGTGCCCGGGAAAGGCGCGAAGATAAAGCTGACAAAAGGCCCGGTGACTGAGGCGAATACCTCATTCACTTGCTGGTCAAGGCTTTGCGCCAGTGCCGGGGTGGCAGCCATCGCCGCGCCCGCCGACAAAGCAATAGTTTTGAGAATGTTCATAATATTCCCCTTATCCGACGACAGTGACAGGCACACTTGCGCTCATCACAAGGTTAGCGGTGGAACTACCGAACATCCGTTTGGCAAACCCACCTTCTGAAGTGCGGCTGACAATGATCTGGTCTGCGTTCTCCTCAACAGAGATGGCATTCAGCGTGTCGGCAACATCGCCATGCCGCACAATACCGCGCACCGTCAGACCTGCATCGCTGAGCAACGCAAGCGCAGGCTCAATGATCCGGGTCTGCGCAATCGCGATCTCTTCTTCGCGGCGTTTGTGACGCTGCGCGTTCTCTTCCGCTGTTTGAAATGAGAAAGGCGACCATTCGATAACGTAGACCACGATCAACTCGCACTCTCCGATCAGCTTCGCCATTCGTTTACCATAGGCAAGGGCACGGTTGCCGGACCCCTCCCCGTCTAGGCCAATCACAAGTTTTGCTGACATTTTGTAACTCTCCTGTCGCACCCCCATTGTGAACCAGGCGTGCAAACGCCTGTTTGGGATAGCAGCGCGCGGGGGGGGGCATGCTGCTATTTGCCCCACCTATCAGTGTAGGAATATCGTCTGGTCTTTGGCACTTTTTTCAGCAATATTTTGGCGATATTCCCTTTTTATAGGAAAAAAACAGGAAAAATGACTGATGAGCAGGGTATACGACCAGATTGATCGAAAAATTCTTGATGAACTTCAGGCAAATGGCAGGCTCTCGGTCGTGGAGCTGGCAACACGTGTGAATCTGACCAAAACACCCTGCTCGGAGCGGGTAAGACGACTGGAGCGTGAAGGGGTGATCACGCGCTATCGCGCTGTTGTCGATGCGGCGAAGGTCGGTTTCAACCATGTTACCATCGTCCATATCACGCTGACGCAAACCAGCGACAATTCGCTAGATGAATTCAACAAAGCGGTGCTGGCAGTGCCAGAGGTTCAATCATGCATGATGATCGCAGGACACTTTGATTATGTCCTGAAGGTCCGCACTCGTGACATCACCCATTTTCGTGAAATTTTGGGCGAACGCATCGGGAAACTGCCGGGCGTGATGCAAACTCATTCTTTCGCGGTGATGGAAACCGTGAAAGAGGATGAAACGATTGGCATGGCGGTTTGACCCGCTGCGCCTTGTGTCATTGCGGATAATCGCGCGCAAATACCATGCGATGGGGTTCTGACTGATCGGCCTGATAGGCATAACCGCCCACCGCGAACTCTTTAAGGTCATCGCGGGTTTCCGCGCGGTTTTCGATCACAAAGCGGGCCATCGCGCCGCGGGCCTTCTTGGCATAAAAGCTGACGATCTTTTCCTTGCCGTCTTTGCGTTCCAGAAACACAGGCTCAATCACATCAAGGGCCAATGCCTTGCGGTCCACTGAACCGAAATATTCCTGACTGGCACAATTGAGCAAAAGGGTTGTGCCCTCCGCCTCGCCCTCAGCATTCAGCGTTTTGGCAATTTTCCTGCCCCAGAATTCGTAGAGTGTTTTCGCCCGGCGCGTCGCGAGGCGGCTCCCCATTTCAAGGCGATAGGGTTGGATACGATCAAGCGGGCGCAGCAAACCATAAAGGCCCGACAGAATACGCAAACGGCGCTGTGCATAGGCCATGTCGACCTCATTGATCGTCTTCGCATCCAGGCCCTGATAGGTGTCACCATCAAATGCAAGGGCCGCTGGCTTCACATCCTCGTCGGAAGGTTCTTCTGCAAAAACCTTGAACCGCTGCACATTCAGCTTGGCCAATGGCTCGCTTATTTTCATCAACTTTTGCAGATCTTTGTGCGTCAGCTTCCGCGCTGTTTTCACCAGCGTCATCGCATCTTTCTGAAACGCAGGGTCCGTCGCGGTGGACATATCCACCGGCGTAAGGTCGAGGCGTTTGGCGGGGGAGATGACTGTCAGCATGGCAACTCGCACGGTTCGAATCTGTCGGTGCGGGAGATGTAGCGCAGAAGTGCGGGGAGGACACTATCTGTTCGCCGTTCCTGCGCCAGCCGCCAACCGGCACCCCGCGACCAGCCACCGCAAGGAACCTGATCAACGCCAACAGGGCCGCCACCTTGTCGGCGCGCGCCATTCACCCTGTTGTCAGGCGCAGGGGTGCAGTAAACTTTTTGCCAGACAGAGCATTTTGAAAGTCAGAAAAATGGCCTTAGACCCAGAACACGAAACCAAGATCAGAGACAGCTTCGCGCAGCAGTCCCTGATGAAGTCGGTCGGGGCCAAGTTGGCATCGGTGGATGCCGGAGACGTCACCATCACCGCCCCCACCAGCGAAGGTTTTCGCCAACAACAGGGATTCGCGCATGGCGGCCTGATCTTTGCGCTGGGCGACACCGCTGCTGGTTACGCGGCGCTCAGCGTCATGCCGCTTGATGTTGAGGTCATGTCGATTGAACTGAAAATCAACTTCCTGTCCCCAGGTGCAGGGCGGCTTATCGCCAAAGGCCGGGTGCTCAAACCCGGAAGGCGCCTGATCGTGGTCGCGGCGGACGTGTGGGCAGAGGCCAGCGATGGCACCCAAAAACATGTCGCCGCCCTTCAAGGCACGATGATACCCGTGCAGACCGGATAGGTGCCGCCGACACTCAAAGTTCATCTCTTCGCCTGCAATTTCCCCCTTTCCCCTTCCCAAACGCCTGACTAATGTCAGACGAAAGAGACAACGCAGTCTGGGAGGACTACATGCATAACCTGATGCAGGACTGGAATATGCGCGTTTCGCACATTCTGGACCACGCCGCGAAATATCACCCCAAACGCACCATCACGACCCGCACTGTTGAAGGGCCGATCGAGGTCACCACCTGGAAGGGTATCCGCGAAGGCGCGCTGCGTGTGGCTGAGGGCCTGCATAAAATGGGCCTTGGGTCCGGCGATGCGGTTGGTGTCATGGCGTGGAATACTGCGCGGCATTTACAGGTGTGGTACGGGGTTTCAGGTGCTGGCGCGGTGCTCCATACGCTGAACCCACGCCTGAGCCAGGAACAACTGATCTACATCGTCAATCACGCCGAAGATAAGGTGCTGATGGTCGATTTTGACCTCGCGCCACTGATCGCGTTGGTGGCTGACAAACTGACCACGGTCGAGACGATCATCATTATGACCGACCGGGCACATATGCCTGACTGTTTACCCGACGCGATTTGTTATGAGGAATGGATCGCGGAACAATCCGGTGAATTTGCTTGGATTGATGGGGATGAGCGGGATGCCTGTGGTATCTGCTATACCTCCGGCACCACGGGGAACCCCAAAGGCGTCGTGTACACCCACCGCTCCAATGTGTTGCACGCCATGGCAGCCTCTTCACCCGATTGTTTGAACCTGACGTCACGCGATACGATTATGCCGGTTGTGCCGCTGTTCCACGCGAACGGTTGGTCCATTGCCTATACGGCCCCGATGAATGGCGCCGCCATGGTCATGCCGGGGCGCGATATGACGCCCGCAGGCATTTACGAGATGTTGGAACATGGCGTGACCACCACGGCGGCCGTTCCGACCATCTGGCTTGGCCTGCTGCAATACCTGGGCGCGGAAGAGAAAGCGTTCTCGACCCTGCAACGCGTTGTCATTGGCGGGTCGTCCTGCCCGCGCGCCGTTATTGAAGCGTTCCAGAACAAATATGGCGTTCGGGTTTTCCACGCATGGGGCATGACGGAAACGTCCCCGCTTGGCACCACATCCTCCTTCAAGGCAGAGGTTGAGGCGCTGAGCGATGAAGAAAAGCTGGATATTCAGTGCATGGTTGGCCACCCCCCTTTCACGGTTGATCTGCGGATCACCGATGATGATGGCAACGAATTGCCGTGGGACGATGAGACACAAGGCAAACTCTGGATCCGCGGCCCCGGCGTTGTGCGGGAATACCTCAAGGCCGGCAAACCGGCGCATGAGGATGATGATTGGTTCGATACCGGCGATGTCGCGACGATGGACGAAAATGCCTATGTGCGGATCACCGATCGCTCCAAAGATGTGATCAAATCAGGTGGGGAGTGGATCAGCTCCATCGAATTGGAAAACGCCGCTGTCGCCCACCCAGGCGTGGCAGAGGCCGCCGCGATTGGTGTTGCACACCCCAAATGGGATGAACGGCCCATTCTGGTCGTGGTCAAGGCACCGGGGGCGGACCCGGACCCGACGGAGATCATCGACCTTGCGGCCAAAGACTTTGCCAAATGGCAGCGGCCTGATGACCTGATATTCATGGATGAACTGCCGCACACCGCGACGGGTAAAATCTCCAAGTTGCATCTGCGCAAGAAACTCGAAGAGATGAACTACAAACTACCGGGCCTATAAGGCCCACCCGGTGAAACCACCCGTCATAGACCTGGATATGGGCACCTTTCTGGGCGACCCCTATCCCGTCTATGCCAAGCTGCGGGCAGAAGCCCCTGTGGCCTTTGTCCCGCAGCTTGACGGCGTGGTTTTTACCAAGCTTGAAGACATTTCCACGCTTGAAAAGCAGGTGGATATCTTTTCCTCCCACCAGCCTGCGGGGTTGATGAACCGCCTGATGGGCCACAACCTGATGCGCAAGGATGGCGATGCGCATATGGCCGAACGGCGGGCGATTTTTCCAACGGTTTCGCCGCGCACCGTGGCTGACCGCTGGAAAGCCGGGTTTCAGGCGGATGCGGATGCAATCCTTGATGACCTTGCCCCGCGCGGCACCTGTGATTTGGTCAAGGACTATGCAACGCGCCTTTCGGGCGAAGCGTTGCGCCGCATGACCGGGTTGACGGCTGCCAGCTTCGCGAACATCGACCGCTGGTCACAGGCGATGATCGACGGCATCGCCAACTATACAGGCAATGCCGGGATTGAGGCGAAATGCCACGAAGCGACCGCAGAGATGGACGCCGCGATCAAGGCACGTGCCGTTGAAATAGATGTGGAAAACGATTTGTCACTTATCGGTGCCCAGATACGGGCGGGCCTGCCGATGGAGAGCATTCAGGCCAATGTCAAACTTGCCATTTCCGGGGGGCAGAATGAACCGCGCGACGCCATCGCCGGGGCAGCGTGGGCATTGCTGAGCCACCCTGACCAACTCCGCCTGATAGTGGAAGGCCGTGCCACCTGGGCCGACGCGGTTGCAGAATATGTCCGCTGGATCAGCCCGATCGGCATGTCGCCCCGGCGCGTGGCGCGGGATGCAACGGTGCTCGGCTACGATATCAAGGCCGAACAAAAGGCGTTCTTTATGTTTGGCGCCGCCAACCGCGACCCTGCGATATTTGCCGACCCAGATACGTTCGATATCACCCGCGATGCATCCCGGCATATCGCGTTCGGGGCCGGGCCGCATTTCTGTGCAGGCGCATGGGCATCCAAGGCCCTGATCGGCGAGGTCGCATTGCCGACCCTTTTCACCCGCCTTGCGGATATGCGCCTGACGGGCGAAACGGCGTTTACAGGATGGGCTTTTCGTGGACCAACAACTGTTAACGTCGCATGGTGAAAGCACGGTTCATAACCCCCCTCTCATATGCCAGAGTTCGGGAAATAATTCGACGTCCAGCATCTTGCGCAGATAGCTTACGCCACTCGTCCCGCCGGTGCCGCGTTTGAAGCCGATAACACGCTCAACCGTCGTGACATGGTTAAAGCGCCAGCGCCGGAAATAGTCTTCCAGATCGACCAGCTTTTCCGCGAGTTCATAGAGGTTCCAATATTGCTCCGGGTCGCGGTAAACCGTTGTCCACGCCGCGATGACCGCATCATCAGCTTGATGGGGGCTATCTAGGCGGAAAATGGCAGGATCGAACGTCACACCAAGCCGCTCGGCAAGCCCCCGCAAGGCCAGATGATACACCGAAGGCCTGCCCATTTCCGCGGTCAATGCCGCATGCAGTTCAGGCCGATGTTCATGCACTTTCAGCATCGCAGGGTTTCGGTTGCCGAGCATGAATTCGATCAGACGATACTGGTGTGATTGAAACCCGGAAGAGGCACCCAGCGCCTCACGAAAGGTCGTATAATCGCTTGGCGTCATCGTGCGCAGCACATCCCACGCGTTGTTGAGCTGTTCGAAAATGCGCGCCACACGTGCCAGCATCTTGAAAACCTGATCATGCCGCCCGGTCAACATCAGGTCGCGCGCGGCATTCAATTCATGCAGGATGAGACGCATCCATAATTCAGACGTTTGATGCTGAACGATGAACAGCATCTCATCATGGGCATCGGACAATGGCTGCTGCGCGGCCAAAATCGCATCCATGCCCAGATAGTCACCATAGCTCATATCCTTCGCGAAGGACATTTTCGCGCCATCGCTGGCGGGGTCATATGCATCAGTCATTGCGAAACCTCATATCCGAACCCGGCTGTTGCGGAAGCCTATGCGCCGCAGATGGAGCGCGCAATCAATTTTCTTTAAGAATGAAATTTTATACTTGAAGAATATGCTTTTGCCTCTTACCGTTACGTAAGTGACCTGGGGAGGGTGATCACGGCATGGGAGACAATGACCATCTGAACGGCAAGCGGGCCTTTGTAACCGGCGGCGGCACAGGCATTGGCGCGGCCATTGCAGTGGCGTTGGCCAACAAAGGCGCAGAGGTTGTCATCACAGGGCGGCGCGAAGGGCCATTGACTGAAATCGCCGCAAAATCCCCCAGCATTGAATGGCGCCTGATGGATGTGACCGATGAAGCGCAGGTCGTGGAAACCATCGCCGCGGTTGGTCCCATCGACATCATGGTGCCCAACGCGGGTTTGGCCGAAACGATGCCGCTGCACAAAACAACGGTCGATTTCTGGCGACGCATCCAAACCACAAATGTCGAAGGGGTCATGCTCTGCCTGCGTGAAACCCTGCCGCAGATGGTGGCGCGCGGCTGGGGCCGGGTCATCATCATCTCATCTATCGCGGGCATACGGGGGCTCAATTATGGCAGCGCCTATTGCGCCTCAAAACATGCCGTAAATGGCTTGATGAAATGCGCGGCCGAAGAGGTGCTGAAAACAGGCGTTACGGTCAACAGCCTGTGCCCCGGTTATGTTGCCACCCCGATCGTGGAGCGGAATGTCGAAAAGATCATGGCTCGCTCCGGCATGTCAGCCGATGATGCCGAGGCTGTCTTGCGCGACAGCAACCCTTTCGGGCGGCTGATCGAACCAGAGGAAGTCGCCGCCGCCGCGCTTTGGCTCTGCGGGCCGGGGTCAGGTGCGGTCACCGCGCAGGAAATCGCGATTTCAGGTGGGCAAGCATGACACTGTCAGCCCACCCCAAAAATGCCCCCACGATGCGCGATGGTTCGGCTGCCAAAGACCGGGTACGTCTGTGGCTTCGCATCCTGAAGGTGCACAAGACTGTCGAAGGCGAATTGCGGGAGCGGTTGCGGCTGACTTTTGACACCACCCTGCCCCGCTTTGACGTGATGGCCGCGCTTGCTCGCAATGAACAGGGCATGAAGATGAGCGAACTTTCGCGCATGCTTATGGTCTCCAACGGTAACGTCACGGGGATTGTAGACCGCCTAACCCAAGATGGCCTGATGCTACGGGAGGCCGTTCCGGGCGATCGCCGCGCAGCGCGGGTGCGCCTGACGTCAAAGGGTGCCGAAGAATTCGCCAAGCAAGCAGAGGCGCATGAACAATGGGTCAGCGAACTGCTCGGCGGCATTGAGGGCGAAGACAGTCAGGCCGTCGCGGACCTTTTGCTGGCGGCGCTCCGCCCCTCAGACGATACGCATAACGGGGTTTCATAATAACCGTGCAGCGAAGACACAGATTTCTTGGCAAGCGCATGCGTACGACCAAAATACGCCCCACGCGCAGCCACATTCAGGGGAGATAAGCCATGCTCGGACCTTCGGCGCATATCGACACATTCACGCGTGATAACCTGCCACCCGAAAACATGCAGCCCGATTTCCTGCTCGATCGCTTCAGCTATCCCGAGCGATTGAATGCGGGCGTTGAATTGACAGATGCGATGGTTGCCAAAGGGTTTGGCGACCACACCGCGCTGATCGGCAACGGACGGCGGCGCACATATAAGGAATTGGCCGACTGGACCAATCGCCTGGCCAATGTGCTTGTTGAAAACCTGGGGGTAAAACCTGGCAATCGCGTGTTGATCCGCTCTGCCAATAACCCCGCTATGGTGGCTTGTTGGCTGGCCGCGACAAAGGCCGGTGCGGTGGTTGTTAACACCATGCCCATGCTGCGCGCGGGGGAACTGTCGCAGATCGTGGACAAGGCCGAAATCACCCATGCGCTTTGTGATACGAGGTTGATGGAGGACATGGTCGCCTGTGCCAAGGAATCAAAGTTTCTGAAATCCGTGGTCGGGTTTGATGGCACATCGAACCATGATGCCGAACTGGATCGCCTTGCGCTGGAAAAAGGCGTGCGGTTTGAGCCCGTCGCAACCGGGCGAGATGATGTGGCATTGCTTGGGTTCACCTCTGGCACCACGGGGTCGCCCAAGGCGACGATGCACTTTCACCGCGACCTGCTGATCATTGCTGACGGGTACGCCAAAGAAGTTCTGGGGGTTACACCCGATGATGTGTTCATCGGGTCTCCGCCGTTGGCATTTACCTTTGGCCTTGGCGGCCTTGCGATTTTTCCCTTGCGTCACGGCGCGGCGGCGACCTTGCTGGAAACCGCGTCCCCCGCAAATATCATCGAGATCATCGAGAAATACCGCGCGACCGTCTGCTTTACGGCTCCCACTGCCTATCGCTTTATGATGCGCGCGATGGATCAGGGCGCGGACCTGTCATCGCTTCGCGCTGCTGTGTCAGCGGGGGAAACACTGCCCGGTCCGGTCTATGATGAATGGATGGCGAAGACCGGGAAGCCAATGCTCGACGGCATTGGCGCGACCGAGATGCTGCATATTTTCATTTCCAACCGCTTTGATGGCCACAAGCCCGGATGCACCGGAAAGCCCGTAACGGGGTATGAGGTCAAGATCATTGGCGAAGACGGTTCTGAGCTACCGCGTGGGGAAGTGGGCCGCCTTGCGGTGCGCGGCCCAACCGGGTGCCGGTATCTCGCTGATGATCGGCAGGCAAAATACATCCTCGATGGGTGGAACGTCACCGGTGACAGCTTTTCCATGGATGAAGAGGGATACCTCTATTTCGCGGCCCGCAGCGACGATATGATCATCTCATCAGGCTACAACATCTCAGGGCCGGAGGTAGAGGCCGCGCTGCTGTCACACGAAGCGGTCGTGGAATGCGCGGTTATCGGCGCACCCGATGAAGAGCGCGGCACCATCGTTGAAGCCTATGTGGTATTGCCGGATGGCTATGAAGCCGGGCCAGAGATCACGAAATCTCTGCAAGATCACGTGAAGGCGACCATTGCACCGTATAAATACCCCCGGTCAGTCAAGTTCTGCACCGAACTTCCGAAAACGCAGACCGGAAAGATCCAACGGTTCCGCCTGCGTAATCCTGAAGGGTAAGCGCAGCCACAAGCCATCATTACCGCTCAGGCATTGCCCCCCGCTCTGGCGCGGGGGGGGGGCTGGGCTGCCCCTTGCCAGTGAAAAAAATCAGGCGACGCTTCGGCCAGCTACCCTTTTCCCATGCACAGTCTCCGCTGACTGACGAACCACCTCAGCGATCTGGTTCAGCTGATTGGCCAGGGGGCTGGTCTTGCGCCAGATCATCCCAATCGTGCGAGATGGCTGCGGGTCTGCAAATTGCGCGACTGAAACGCTCGCCGCGCGGGTTTCCATCGCCATCGCCATTTCCGGGATCAACGTCACACCAATGCCCGCGCCTACCATTTGAACCAGAGTAGACAGCGAACTGCCATCAAGCATCTCGCGCGGTGAGACTGATTGGATGTTGCAGAACGAAAGGGCCTGATCGCGAAAGCAATGTCCCTCCTCCAGCAGCAGAAGTTTCATTTCGCGCAGCGCATTCTTGTCAGGCACCGGCTTACCTTCGTCCTCCGGCGGGCGCACCAACACAAAATTCTCATCAAAAAGCGGAACCTCGGTCAGTGAGGGTTCAGAGACGGGCAACGCAACGATCGCGGTATCAAGCCGCCCTTCACGCAGTTCTTGCAAAAGGTTGGGCGTTACGGTTTCGCGCACATGGATATCAAGGCCCAGATGAAGTTGCGACAACCTGCTTACAATCGTTGGCAAAAGATAAGGTGCAATCGTCGGGATCACGCCAATGCGGAGCCGCCCCACAAGACTGTCACGCGATGCACGGGCAAGGTCTTCGAGTTCATCAACGCCCCGCAAAATGTCGCGTACACGTGTGGCGAACGCCTCACCAAAGCTGGTCAGACGCACTTGCCGCACCCCCCGCTCAAACAGCGCCGCCCCCAATGCCTGCTCCAATTCCTTGATCTGCACAGACAAGGCAGGCTGGGAGATCGCGCAAGCGCTTGCCGCCCGGCCAAAGTGGCCATGATCAGCCAAGGCCTCAAAATACCGAAACTGGCGAAGTGTAAGATTTTTCATAACCTGAACTTATCGCAGCAATCAGTAAATACAACTTATCCCAATGGCAAAGGCCTGATAGACACCCTATATCCACGAGGCACACAGGCTGCTTGTTCAGCCGCACGCCCCTAAACCCAATGGAGAGATAGATGGACGGATCTGATAACGGCAAATGCCCTGTCATGGGCCACATGCCCGCTGGCACCACGGCGAACCAACACTGGTGGCCGAACCAGCTTAGCCTTAAAATGCTTAGCCAGAATGGTCCGCAGCTTGACCCAATGGGCGAAGATTTTGATTACGCGGCCGCCTTTGCTGCCATTGATCTGGAAGAACTGAAAGCTGACCTGATCGCGCTGATGACCGATTCGCAGGACTGGTGGCCAGCTGACTACGGCCACTACGGCGGCCTGATGGTGCGTATGGCCTGGCACAGCGCAGGCACCTATCGCATTCAGGACGGCCGTGGCGGTGCATCGACCGGCTCCCAGCGGTTTGCGCCCCTCAACAGCTGGCCGGACAACGGCAACCTCGACAAGGCACGTCGCCTGTTGTGGCCCATCAAACAGAAATATGGCCGCGCATTGTCATGGGCCGACCTGATGATCCTTGCAGGCAACTGCGCCATCGAATCCATGGGCCTCAAGCCCCTCGGCTTCGCAGGCGGTCGCGAAGACATCTGGGAGCCAGAGGAAGACATTTACTGGGGCGCTGAAACCGAATGGCTCGG
Source organism: Pikeienuella sp. (assembly GCA_049608645.1). Lineage (GTDB taxonomy): Bacteria > Pseudomonadota > Alphaproteobacteria > Rhodobacterales > Rhodobacteraceae > Pikeienuella. The sequence goes on from JBMYXS010000008.1 coordinate 71,598, forward strand.
CGATGAGCGTTATTCAGGCGACCGTGAACTCGACGCGCCGCTCAGCGCCGTGCAGATGGGCCTGATCTATGTGAACCCAGAGGGACCAAATGGCGTCCCTGACCCAATCGGTTCTGGCCGTGACATCCGCGAGACTTTCGCGCGCATGGCAATGAACGACGAAGAAACCGTCGCGCTGGTCGCAGGGGGGCATACCTTTGGGAAAGCGCATGGCGCTGGCGACCCATCACTTGTTGGTCGCGAGCCAGAAGCCGCAGGCATCGAAGAAATGGGCCTTGGCTGGATCAATGCTCACAAATCGGGCAAGGGTGTCGATACGACAACATCAGGCGTTGAAGGCGCGTGGACGTCCAACCCCATCGCTTGGGATATGGGCTATTTTGACGTGCTGTTCGGCTATGAATGGGAACTGACCAAAAGCCCCGCTGGCGCAAACATCTGGCATGCCAAAGACCTGAAAGAAGAAGATCACGCTCCAGAGGTTGACGGTTCCGGCAAACGGGTTCCGCTGATGATGACGACCGCCGACATGGCGATGCGCATGGACCCGGCTTACGAAAAAATCTCCCGCCGTTACCACGCCAACCCTGAAGAGTTTGCCGAGGCTTTCAAACGCGCATGGTTCAAACTGACCCACCGCGATATGGGCCCTGTGTCTCGTTACGTTGGCGCAGATGTACCAGCAGAAGAGATGATCTGGCAGGATCCAATCCCAGCCGTTGACCACGAACTGATCAACGATGCGGACGTGGCTTCGCTGAAAGCGGACATCCTGGCGACGGGTCTGTCTGTATCTGAGCTGGTTCGCGCGGCATGGGCATCTGCATCCACCTTCCGTGGCTCTGACAAACGCGGCGGTGCCAATGGCGCGCGTGTTCGCCTTGCCCCTCAGAATGGTTGGGCAGCAAATGACCCTGCGGACCTCTCCAAAGTGCTCACGGCACTGGAAGGTGTGCAGGCAGCGTTCAACGGCGCACAGTCCGGCGGCAAACGTGTCTCGCTTGCTGACCTGATCGTACTCGGCGGTGCTGCTGCAGTTGAAGCAGCAGCCAAGAACGGTGGTCACGACGTGACCGTACCATTCACACCGGGCCGGATGGATGCCTCAGCAGAGCAGACCGACGCAGCGTCGTTTGATGCATTGGAGCCAAAGGCAGACGGTTTCCGCAACTACGTCGCAGCTGGTGCCGGACGTGAGCCTGCAGAGATGCTGGTGGACCGTGCGCAGCTGTTGACCTTGACCGCGCCCGAAATGACCGTTCTGGTCGGCGGTATGCGTGTTCTCGGTGGCAACGCCGGTGGGTCTTCGCACGGTGTCTTCACCGACAGGGTTGGCACGCTGAGCAACGATTTCTTCACCAACATCCTCGACATGTCGACGGTGTGGAAAGACGCTGGCAACGGCGTTCTCGAAGGAACCGACCGCGCCTCAGGTGCTGCCAAATGGACCGCCACCAGCGTCGACCTGGTATTCGGCTCCAACTCCCAGCTGCGGGCGTTCTCCGAAGTCTACGCCTGCGATGATGCGGCTGACCGCTTTGTCACCGACTTTGTCGCTGCATGGTGCAAAGTGATGGACCTTGACCGCTTCGACGTCGCCTAAGGGCTGAAACTCCCCTGCGCCGGGTGATACCAGCGCAGGGTCAAAACGAACAAGGGGCGTGCCTGTGACCAGGTGCGCCCCTTTTTTTCGTCCACCGAAGCCGTGCACAAAGGATTGTATCATCGCTGGTCATTCTTCTCTTTGGGATCGGCTCCGCGTACTCAATCAGAATGGGATCGCACGAATTGAGAATACCAAATTTGAACTAAGCCGTTCTCTAACGGCCAGGGCCTCCGCATCGGCGGCAGATTAGAAACAACCACAAAAAAAGAAAAATGCGCCGCAATAGGTTTTGTGGAAATGCTGCTGGACAACTATGAGCGGCTTTCCCCACGTTACCGATCACTCATCCCCCTGCGACAGGTCTATCTGCCCGATCTACCCAAACCATAGGCACCCCGGTTGACCGGAATAGCAGCACACACATCATGTTGGGGAGATTTGGTAGCGAAGGAGGGACTTGAACCCCCGACACGCGGATTATGATTCCGCTGCTCTAACCAGCTGAGCTACTTCGCCACTGCGCGCGGGTTTTAGGGTGGCCCGGGGGGGAGGTCAAGCACTATGCACGCAAAAAATTCACTCCTGTGTCCAGGTTTTTTCCCAAGCTAAGGCTGCGGTATGATTTGGCCCGATGATGGGACATCATAACCGGCAACAAAGGCCGGGCGAGCCGCCAGTTCACGGTACCAGCGCGTAACATTTTCATAAGCGGCCATGTCGATCTGCTGCCATTCGAATCGCGACGCCCATGGCCATATCGCGAAATCAGCAATGCTCATTTCCGCCCCGGCGACATAAGCCGTTTCGGCAAGGCGGCGGTCCAGCACGCTGTAGAGACGGGCCGCCTCAGAAGCGAAACGGTCTTCCGCATAGGCTGATTTGCCTGGATTGAATTTCAGAAAATGGTGCGCCTGCCCCAACACCGGGCCGAAACCACCCATCTGGAACATCAACCATTCAAACACGGCAACGCGCGCCGGGCCTGACGTGGGCAGGAATTGCCCCGTCTTCTCCGCGAGGTAGATCAGAATGGCCGCGCTTTCAAACACCGCTTGCTCACCATCAACGATAGCGGGGATCTTGTTGTTGGGGCTTATGCGCAAGAACTCTGGCGCGAATTGCTCGTCTTTCTGAATGTTGACCCCATGCACACGATATTCGAGGCCCATTTCCTCCAGCGTGATGGAAACCTTGCGCCCGTTTGGCGTGCCCCATGTATATAGATCAATCATTGCCTACCCTCTTCCTGAATCCCGCCGCCACGTTAGCGCGCCCGGCGCGACGTGCCACCCGGAAAACATAAGAAAAGGCGATGGTGGCTAGATGGACAGACTTGACGCCTGGGATGGGTCGCCCTCATCCAGCACCCCAGCAAAATTGCGCACATAGCTCCGATAAGGTTCTGCGATTGATACCTTTGCGCCGACAACGGATACCGCTTCGGCATCAAACGCCGCAAATGCCGCCAGTGCTTGCTCAATTTCAGCATCTGTTGCATTGGCCCGAATTTCTGGCGCGTCAAAATCAATCGCAAAGTCACACATCAGCCGCTCAATCGCGTGTCCGCGCCATTTGTCCTGACGGGAAAACGCCAGCCCGCGCGCAGCGGCCATATCCCCGCTTTCGATACGACCCAAATACGCACTGGTAGCAGGTGCATTCTGTGCATAGCCCTGTGGCAGCCGGGAAATGGCGGAGGCCCCCAGCCCGATCAGCACGTCAGACACATCGTCCGTATATCCCTGAAAGTTCCGGCGCAGCTGGCCGTTCGCCGCGGCTTTTGCCATGCTGTCGCCGGGCAGCGCATAATGGTCAAACCCGATTGGCACATACCCCCGTGAACGCAACGCTGAATCGGCGTCATCAAACAGGTCAATGCGCTGTTCTGCATCGGGCAAGGTATCACCATCAATAACCCGCTGGCGGCGGGACATTTGCGGCACATGCGCATACCCAAACAGCGCCACGCGATCAGGGCGCAACCACATGAGGCGGGCGATCGTGCGCTCAAAACTTTCCCGTGTCTGAAGCGGCAAACCATAGACAACATCAGCATTGATGCTGGGCACGCCCCCCTCACGCAGCATGGCAAAGGCGGCCTGGGTGATGTCGTAATCCTGGGTGCGCCCGATGGCGGCCTGCACGTCGGGCGCAAAGTCCTGAATGCCGATACTGGCGCGGCTCAACCCGGCGGCCAACAAGGCATCCGCGCGTTCCTGGTCAAAATCTGTCGGGTCAATTTCAACCGATAGATCAGCGTTGTCTGCAATCGGCAAAACATTTCGGATGGTATTCAAAAGGGCAGTGGATTGCTCCGCCGTCAGGATGGTGGGCGTTCCCCCGCCGAAATGAATTTTGTCAAAGGAAAACCCGTCCGGCAGCCTGTCGGCGATCGCCGCTGCTTCACGCCTCAGGGCCTCTAGGTAACGCAATATGGGGGCTTGCGTCGTTACGCCCTGCGTGCGGCAGGCACAGAACCAGCACAGCCGCTTGCAAAATGGAATATGCAGATAGAGCGAGCCCGGCGCATCGGTCGGCAAGGCCTCCAGCCACGATGTGTAGCGGCCGGTCGTTATGTCGTTCCCGAACCGATTGGCGGGCGGGTAGCTGGTATATCGCGGCGCTCGGGGCGGGAACGCATGGCGAAGCGTGTGGTGGTGAATCTTTTCCATGGCATACCATGGGTGCCGCAAAAAATTGGTTCTTTGATCAAGATCAATTTTTCATCAAAATCAGCCTCTCCAATGTGGTCTGCCTCACGTGCTGGCCTAATGACGGAAAATTGCCACCATCCCCCCATGTTGTTGGCACATTTACAGGCGATCAGATCACGCATAAGTTGAAATTGACAACAGGCGGCACGTGTTGCGAGACACCCCGCCTCAAGATCGAAGTGACAAGCAAATCTTTATTATTTGGTAACAAATGATAAGCTAGCCTGACATTGGAGGATGCAACATGGCGCGAATTGCGGGCTCAAACGGAAGGGAAACTGCAGAACGCATACGCGAAGCGGCCCTCCGCCTGTTTGCGCGCCACGGCTATGCGGCAGTTTCAATGCGTGAAATTGCAGGCGATGTCGGCATAGGCGCCGCCGCGATCTACAACCATTTCGCGACCAAGCAGGATTTGCTGGCAGATCTGATGTCGCGTCATTTTGCATGCCTGATGGCAGGCTGGATGGCCGACCCCGGTTCCGCCAAAAGCACGGCGCCGGAGGAGGCCTTGGCCGCGTTCACGTTGTTCCATATCCGGTATCAACGTGAAAACGCTGACGAAGTCTCAGTCGCCTATATGGAGCTGCGCAGTTTGGAGCAACCAAACTTCCACCGCTTTGACCATCTACGCCGCAGCTTTGAAGAGCAGCTGACATCCATACTGGAACGCGGCGTTGCCGCCGGAACTTTCCATACACCTGATGTCAATGTCGCGTCCCTTGCCATTCTTGCCATGCTGACAGGCATGAATGGTTGGTTCCGGCAAACAGCGCGCGTTTCCGTGGCAGAGGCTGAATCGATCTATGTCGATATGGTCGCGCGCGCCGTGACGCCGCTCCCCGTCCACGCGGGGCGCCAAAGCGTTTCGCACGCTGTGCAATAGCCAGACGTGACTATCGGCCGTGGGCTTCACGGCTGTCGCTCGGGGTCTGTTCGCGCCGTTCCTCCAGCCCATAGTCGCGCAGCACTGATGCAACCCGCAAACGATAGTCGGTGAAAACGCCACCTCGCCCGGCCGCCTGGGCCTTGCGGTGTGCCTCACTCGTGCGCCAACGCATTACCGCATCTTCATTCTCAAACATGGATAACGACAACATCTTGCCTGGCGTTGTCAGGCTCTCAAACCGCTCGACGGAGATAAAGCCCTCCACCTTTTCCAGGTCATCCCGCAGCGCCGCCGCGATATCAAGGTAACGGCCCTTGTGATCCGGGTGTGGCCAAACTTCAAAAATTATCGCGATCATGCATCATCTCCTGCGCTTGAGGCGCGCTTCAAAAAGGTCCGGTCTTCACGCAGGATGAAACGGTTTGCCTGTGCGAAGCGATAGTTTTCTTGCCCCAAAGGGTCAGCGCGCAGTCGCGCACGATATGCTTCATAGGCCGCGAGGTTTTCGATGTTATAAACACCATAGGCCAAGGTCGAAGACCCCTCGTGCGGCGCGTAATAGCCAATCAGGTCACCGCCACACCGGGGAATCGCCTCTCCCCAGTTCTGCGCATATTGCACGAAATCCGCCCTTTTTGTCGGGTCAATCTGGTATCGGATAAAGCATGTGATCATTGGTCATCTCCCATTGTTGATGCCTTTTCCTGCCAGATTGCAGACCACCAATGCTTCGGTTAAGACCGTAGCATGAAAGAAGGCCCGGATATCGCGCTGATTGGCGCACTGATTGGCGATCCTGCGCGCGCCAATATGCTCACCCTGTTGATGAGCGGGCGTGCCCACACCGCATCTGAGCTTGCCGCCGAAGCGGGAGTCGCGGCCCAAACGGCATCTGGCCATCTTGCGAAGCTCCGCGAGGCGGGTTTGCTCACGCTTCGCCAACAAGGGCGCCACCGATATTTCACCCTTGCTGACGAAGATGTCGCGCATGTGCTGGAGGCGATCATGGGCCTTGCCGCGCGCCGTGGCCATGGGCGCGCGCGAACAGGCCCACGTGACCCGGCCATGCGAAAGGCACGGGTGTGCTATGATCATCTTGCCGGTGACATGGGCGTTCGTATCTACGATTGCCTTTCTGAACGCGGGATGCTGGCGGGTGAAAAGCTGACGCTCGCCGGTATTGCCTTCCTCACGGAATTTGGCGTTGACCTCCCTGCCCTGACCGCCAGGCGGCGCCCGCTTTGCCGATCCTGCCTTGATTGGTCTGAACGACGCACGCATCTTGCAGGGGCGCTGGGTGCCGCCTGCCTTGAGCGTATTTACGAATTGAAGTGGGCAAAACGGCTAACAGACTCCCGCGCCGTCATTTTCACAACGCAGGGGGAAAAGGCGTTCAACACAATGTTCTTCCTTCCCCAGGCCCCAATCGGGAACCTTTGAATGACCCTTCCAAACGACCCCACCGGGCAATCCAACCGCAAGATCGCCCATGCTACATCTGGCCGCGCTGGTGCTGTTATTGCACTGGGTATCTGGATGGCCGCGCTGACGTTGTTTGAGGCATCAGACTTTGCGCCCATCCCGCAATCTGTGCTCGTGATCACAGTGATTTTTGGTGGGGGCTGGTTGGGTTGGCGGGCCGCGACCTTTTTCGCCCGCCGCGCACATGAGCGTCGCTTGGAACAGGACGCTGCCTATCGTGCCATGTGGGAAGATCAGTAATTCTCTTGCCCAATAGCGGTTGACCCTGCACTACGCGCGCAATCACTTTCGTGGAGGCCCCGATGACAATCATGATTCCCGCCTGGATCGACGGCACGCTGACACCTGTTGAGAAACTCAGCGTTCATCAGCGTGGTCTGAAACACAAAGCGGTATCAGTCTTTATCAACAAGGGCCGCCAGACGCTTATCCAACGGCGCGCGCTCAGCAAATATCACACGCCCGGCCTTTGGGCGAATGCGTGCTGCACGCACCCGCAGTGGGACGAAGCCCCGCTCACCTGTGCCACCCGTCGCGTTGAGGAGGAACTCGGCATTACCGGCCTGACGTTCACGCACGCCCATCACACAGAATACCGCGCCGATGTTGGCAACGGTCTGACCGAACATGAGATCGTGGACATTTTCACCGCAACTGCACCAGACACCCTGAAAATGACGTTGAACCCTTCAGAGGTGATGGACGCAAAGTGGGTCGATATTGACGAATTGGCGGCCGACTTGCACGCGCATCCTGATCGGTACACACCATGGTTGCGCATTTATATGGCGGAACATCGCAGCCGCATATTTGCCTTGGCCGCACAGTAAGTCAGGCATGCACCGCCACCAATGACGGCGCGAATGGGCCTCAGCCCATCATCAAGCCGACCAGCAAAATCGCCAGACCAATGAACGCGCCCCCCATGGACGCCATGTTGACGGCTGAAATCTTGATCAATGCCGCTTGCAACTGATCCTCGGGCACCTGCCCGTTCTTCACACGGCGCGCAAGGTTGATGCACCAGACCAGCCCCAACAGCCCGAGAACCGCAATCGCGACGCCTACGTAGATGAGGATGTCAAAAATTGTCATTGCAGGCTCCCTATGTGTTTGGGCTGGCGTAATCGCTTCCCTGCGATGGCTCAAGTGGTTTGTGCCCCCGCGTGACAATCTGGAATATCGCGCGGCTAAGCCCGGCCCCGGCTTCAAAAGAAAAACGCCGCCCCCTGAAGGACGGCGTTTTCGATTGTTCTGGCTTTGCAGCCACCAGAGCCACGGGGCCGCAACGGCCCGCAAAAGCCCTTAGTTTTTCGCGTAGTACTCAACCACGAGGTTTGGTTCCATCTGCGCCGCGTAAGGCACATCTGCCAATGTTGGCATACGCACAAATGTGGCGGTCATTTTGGAGTGGTCAGCATCGACGTATTCTGGAACATCACGCTCAGCAAGCTGCGTCGCTTCGAGAACAACAGCAAGCTGTTTTGAACGGTCACGAACAGACACAACATCGCCCGGCTTAACGCGGTATGATGGGATGTTTACACGCTTGCCGTTCACTTCAACGTGGGCGTGGTTCACGAACTGACGTGCTGCGAAAACGGTTGGTACGAATTTCGCACGGTACACAACAGCGTCCAAACGGCTTTCGAGCAAACCTACGAGGTTCTCACCGGTGTCGCCTTTGATGCGGACAGCTTCGCCATAGATGCGGCGGAACTGCTTTTCGGTCAGGTCGCCGTAGTAACCTTTCAGCTTCTGCTTGGCGCGCAGCTGAAGACCAAAGTCAGACATTTTGCCTTTGCGGCGCTGACCGTGCTGGCCGGGGCCATATTCACGGCGGTTCACTGGGGATTTTGGACGGCCCCAGATGTTTTCGCCCATGCGGCGGTC
>JBMYXS010000009.1:0-79359 GCA_049608645.1 Pikeienuella sp.
CGCTGATGGCGATCTACCAAGCGCGGTTCATGAAATACATGCACAACCGTGGCCATATCGATATGGCGGACCGCAAGGTCTGGGCCTTCCTCGGTGATGGGGAAATGGATGAGCCAGAAAGCCGGGGCAACATTGGCCTCGCCAGCCGTGAAAGCCTTGATAACCTGATCTTTGTTGTGAACTGCAACCTTCAGCGCCTTGATGGCCCTGTTCGTGGTAACGGCAAGATCATGCAGGAGCTTGAGGGCGATTTCCGGGGTGCAGGCTGGAACGTCATCAAACTTGTTTGGGGCAAGGGCTGGGACGAGTTGCTGGAGAAAGACACCACCGGTCGCCTTGAGCAGTTGATGGATGAAACGCTGGATGGTGACTACCAGACGTTCAAATCCAAATCCGGCGCTTACATCCGCGAGCATTTCTTTGGGAAATATCCCGAAACCGCCGCGTTGGTTGAAGATTGGACCGATGATCAGATCTGGGCGCTGCGTCGTGGGGGCCATGACCCCAAGAAAGTTTATGCCGCTTTCAAAAAGGCGACTGAAACCAAAGGTCAGCCAACCATCATTCTGGTCAAGACGGTCAAGGGCTACGGCATGGGTGATGCGGGCGAAGGCCTGAACATCACCCATCAGCAGAAGAAGATGGCTGAAAATCAGCTGAAAGCCTTCCGCGACCGTTTCCAGCTTACAATTTCTGACGATGAAGTGGGTAATGCGCCGCTGCTCGAATTGAATGTTGAACAGCGTGAATACCTGGCCAAACGGCGCGAAGCCCTTGGCGGCGATTTCCCGCAGCGGCAATGGCGTGATGCGCCGAAACTGCCCATTCCGGGTGTCGATGTGTTCGCCAAACAGTTGGAAAGCACAGGGGATCGTGAGATTTCCACCACCATGGCCTTTGTGCGCATTCTGACCACGCTGACGCGGAACAAGGATTTCGGCAAACAGGTCGTGCCGATTGTTCCCGACGAAAGCCGCACATTCGGTATGGAAGGCATGTTCCGCCAGTTGGGTATCTACAACCCCAAGGGTCAGCAATATACACCCGAAGATGCTGACCAGTTGATGTACTACAAAGAGACCGAAAACGGTCAGGTCTTGCAGGAAGGCATCAACGAAGCGGGTGCCATGTCTGACTGGATCGCCGCTGCAACCAGCTATTCGGTGCACGGTGTGCCGATGATCCCATTCTATATTTACTATTCAATGTTCGGCTTCCAGCGCATTGGCGATCTGGCGTGGGCAGCGGGCGATAGCCGCGCCCGTGGCTTTATGTTGGGTGGCACTGCGGGGCGCACCACGTTGAACGGCGAAGGCTTGCAGCACGAAGACGGGCACAGCCACATCCTTGCCGGCACCATCCCCAACTGCATCAGCTATGACCCGACCTATAGTTATGAGGTGGCATGCATCATCCATAACGGTCTGCAACGCATGTTTGCCGATCAGGAAGATGTGTTCTTTTATCTCACGCTGATGAATGAAAACTACCAGCATCCTGAAATGCCTGAGGGTAGTTATGACGGCATCATCAAGGGCCTGTACCCGTTGGAAAACAGCGGCAAGAAAACCAAGAAGCACGTCACGCTGATGGGCAGTGGCACCATTCTTGAACAGGTTCGCAAAGCTGCTCGCATGTTGAAAGATGATTTTGGCGTGTCGTCCGAGACACTGTCGGCACCGTCCTTCAACGAACTGGGCCGTGAAGCGCAGGACTGTGAGCGTCTGAACCGCCTCAACCCGCTTGATGATGAGAAAACACCATACGTCACAGAGGTGCTGAACAACACGTCAGGCCCAATCATTGCGGCGACCGATTACATGAAATCCTATGCTGAACAGGTCAGGGCCTTTGTGCCGCGCAGTTATACTGTGCTGGGAACCGATGGTTATGGGCGGTCTGACAGCCGCGTGAACCTGCGCCGGTTCTTTGAAGTGGATGCGAACCACATTGCCGCTGCCGCGATGACCGCACTCTATCGCGAAGGGACCGTTACCAAAGCCGACCTCTCCGCAGCATTGGCCAAATATGAGATCGACGGGGCAAAGCCGAACCCGCGGCTTTCCTGATCTGAATAAGAAGGACAAAGAAAATGTCAGTCATTGAAGTTACAGTCCCCGATATTGGCGATTTCACCGATGTTCCCGTCGTCGCCGTTCTGGTGAGCGTGGGCGATGCGGTGGGTGTTGAAGACCCGTTGCTGGAGCTGGAAAGCGATAAGGCCACGATGGAGGTTCCTTCACCTGTTGCCGGTACGATCAAAGAGATCAAGGTATCCGAAGGAGACAGCGTTTCCGAAGGCACGCTGGTTTTCCTGATGGAAGCCGAAGGATCAGGCGATGCGGCACCCGCCGCCGAAGAGGCCAAACCAGCCGCCGCTCCGGCGGAAGCCCCAAAGGCCGCTCCGGCACCTGCGGCGTCTGGCCCGAAATCAGGTGAACTTGCCGCCGTGGACGAAGGCGCGTTCCGGGAGGCACATGCCTCCCCATCTGTTCGCGCTTTTGCCCGTGAACTGGGCGTTGACCTTGGCAAAGTTCCCGGCAAGGGGCGCAAGGGCCGTATTCTGCGCGAAGACGTCACCGCCTTTTTCAAGAAGAAAACCGAAACGGCGGCGCCTGCTGCTGGCGCGGTACAGGGTGGCATGGGTATTCCACCGATCCCTGCGGTCGATTTCTCGAAATTTGGCCCCATCGAAGATGTGGAAATGAGCCGGATCAAGAAAATCTCCGGCCCCGCGCTTCACCGTTCGTGGCTCAACATCCCGATGGTCACGCATAACGAAGAAGCTGACATCACGGATCTGGATAAGTACCGCAAGGAACTGGATACGCAGGCGAAGACCGAAGGCTATCGTGTCACACTGCTGTCATTTGTGATCAAGGCCAGCGTTTCTGCGTTGAAACAGCATTGGGAGCTGAATTCGTCCATCCACCCTGATGGCGATAAGATGATCAAGAAATCCTATTACAACATCGGCTTTGCGGCTGATACGCCGAATGGCCTTGTGGTTCCGGTGATCAAAGACGCTGACCGCAAGGGTCTTGTCGAAATTTCCAAGGAACTGGGTGAATTGTCCGCCAAAGCCCGTGAGGGCGCGCTGAAAGCCGGCGATATGTCCGGGGCGACGTTCACGATTTCTTCGCTCGGCGGCATTGGCGGAACATCCTTTACACCACTGGTGAATGCTCCAGAGGTTGCCATCCTTGGGCTGACACGGTCGAAAATGGCACCTGTTTGGGATGGCGAACAATTCGTTCCCCGCAACATGCTGCCGATGTCGCTCAGCTATGATCACCGCGCGGTTGATGGTGCGCTTGCGGCGCGCTTTTCAGCCACGTTGAAACACCTGCTCGGCGATGTGCGCCGGTTGATGTTGTAAGGGGGCGATGCAATGTCAGTTATTGATGTAACAGTCCCCGACATCGGTGATTTCTCCGATGTTCCCGTCGTTGCGGTTTTGGTTGCGGTTGGCGACACCGTCGGCATTGAAGACCCGCTGCTGGAGCTGGAAAGCGACAAGGCCACGATGGAGGTTCCGGCCCCGGCTGCTGGTGTGATCAAAGAGATCAAAGTGGCCGAAGGCGACAATGTTTCCGAAGGCGCCCTGATAATGATCATGGAAGTGGAAGGCGCAGGTGATGCGCCCGCCACCTCGGCGCCCGCACCGGAAAAAGCTGATGCCCCTGCATCTGCCCCTGTTGCCCCTGTTGCGGCTGTGCCTGCGGGCAACTTCAAAAAGGGTGACCACCACGCCAGCCTTGTTGTGCTGGGGTCTGGCCCTGGAGGCTATACAGCAGCCTTCCGCGCGGCTGACCTTGGCCTTGATGTGATCCTGATTGAAAAGAACGCGACCCTTGGTGGCGTGTGTCTCAACGTCGGCTGCATCCCGTCAAAGGCGCTTCTCCATGCCGCGAAGGTCATTACCGAAGCTGAGGAGATGGACCATTTCGGTGTTACGCTGGGGAAACCAGAAATTGACATCGACAAGTTGCGCGGTTGGAAAGAATCCGTCGTCAACAAATTGGTCGGTGGTCTTGGCGGTCTTGCCAAGGCGCGTAAGGTTCAGGTTGTCGAAGGCCACGGCAAATTCACCGGTGCCAACGAAATTACGGTGGAAGGTGCCGATGGCAGCAAAACTGTAACCTTTGACCAATGTGTGATTGCCGCAGGCTCGGAGCCGGTTACGCTTCCTTTCATCCCCCATGATGATGAACGTGTGATCGACAGCACGGGCGCGCTGGAACTGGCTGATATCCCGAAGAAACTGTTGGTTCTTGGCGGCGGTATTATCGGCCTGGAGATGGGCACGGTTTACGAAGCGATGGGCTCGAAGGTCACCGTCGTTGAATTGATGGACCAGATCATCCCCGGCGCGGACAAAGACATCGTCAAACCGCTCGCCAAACGTCTTGAGGGGCGGTTCGAGCAGATCTTGCTGAAAACCAAGGTAACGGCAGCAAAGGCCCAGAAAAACGGGATCATGGTCACCTTTGAAGACAAGGATGGCTCTCGCGATGCTCTCTTTGACCGTGTGCTGGTGGCCGTTGGCCGTCGCCCCAATGGCGCATTGATTGCGGCTGATGCGGCGGGCGTCGCTGTTAGCGAACGGGGTTTCATCGAGGTTGATAACCAGATGCGCACCAACCAGCCGCATATTTTTGCGATTGGCGATGTGGTGGGCCAACCCATGCTGGCGCATAAAGCCGTGCATGAGGGCAAGGTCGCGGCCGAAGTTGCTGCGGGCCATAAACGTGCGTTTGACGCGCGTGTTATTCCTTCGGTCGCTTATACCGACCCGGAGGTCGCTTGGGTGGGCGTGACGGAGATTGAGGCAAAAGCCGAAGGTCGCAAGATCGGCAAGGGCGTGTTCCCCTGGGCGGCATCTGGTCGTTCGTTGTCGCTGGGCCGGGACGAGGGGCTTACAAAGCTCATCTTTGACCCTGACACCGATCAGGTTATCGGCGCGGGTATCGTCGGCCCGAATGCGGGTGATTTGATCGCTGAGGTGGCCCTGGCGATCGAGATGGGGGCCGATGCGACGGACCTCGGGCATACGATCCACCCGCACCCCACGTTGAGCGAAACCGTGAACTTTGCGGCAGAGATGTACGAGGGCACGATTACCGACCTCATCCCGCCGAAAAAGAAAAAGTAAGTGATGGGCGCTTGAAGCGCACATTGTCTGAACGAGAAGGCGTGCCCGATGGGGTGCGCCTTGCTTGTTTGGGTTGGGCAGAGATTTGTAACTTTCCGCTGCGTCTGGACTTGCTGCGTCGCAGCAAAGGGTTATAAAGCTGCGTGAGAAGCCTGATTTTTGTCCGAAAATTAGCCTGCGGTTTCGCCGTAACGCTGATCGACCGGACATGAAAACGAAATATGAAGAGGAGGGTGTCTTGAAAATCGGTGCTCCCAAAGAGACGTTTCAGGGCGAGTCGCGTGTCGCGATGACGCCGGCATCGGCTTTGCAACTGCAAAAGCTGGGCCATGAATGCATCATCGAAAAAGGCGCAGGCGAAGCCGCGCGGTTTTCGGATGCGGATTACGAAGCGGCGGGCGTAACCGTCGTCGCGTCAGCTGATGCGCTTTACGATCAGGCTGATACGGTTGCCAAGGTGCGCCCGCCATCTGAAGGTGAAGTTGACCTGCTGCGCAACGGTCAGACGCTCATTTCCTTTTTCTATCCGGCACAGAATGCGGACCTGCTGGATAAAGTGAATGCGCGCGGCGCGACCCTGATCGCGATGGACATGGTGCCGCGTATTTCACGCGCACAGAAAATGGATGCCTTGTCATCCATGGCCAATATTGCGGGTTATCGCGCTGTGATTGAGGCGGGTAACAACTTCGGCCGCTTCTTCACCGGTCAGATCACGGCGGCTGGTAAGGTTCCCCCTGCCAAGGTTCTGGTGATTGGTGCAGGGGTTGCGGGCCTTGCGGCGATCGGGGCGGCGACCTCCCTCGGTGCAATCACCTATGCATTCGACGTGCGGCCCGAAGTGGCTGAACAAGTCGAAAGCATGGGCGCTGAATTTGTCTTCCTCGACTTTGAAGAAGAACAGGCAGATGGCGCATCCTCCGGCGGTTATGCTTCGGTTTCGTCGCCGGAGTTCCGTGAAGCGCAGCTTGCGAAGTTCCGCGAAATTGCGCCAGAGATGGACATTGTCATCACCACCGCGTTGATCCCGGGCCGCGATGCACCGGAATTGTGGACCGAAGACATGGTGGCCTCCATGAAGGCTGGCTCCGTGATCGTCGACCTTGCTGCTGAAAAAGGCGGCAACTGCAAGCTCACCGTGATGGATGAGAAAATCGTGACAGAGAATGGTGTAACCATCATTGGTTACACAGATTTTCCGTCGCGTATGGCGGCGCAGTCTTCCGAGCTGTATTCCACAAACATCCGCCACATGATGACGGACCTGACGCCCGAAAAAGACGGCGTTGTGAACCACAATATGGAAGACGACGTGATCCGCGGTGCCACCGCGACCCATCAGGGCGAGATCACCTTCCCCCCGCCACCGCCAAAAATTGCGGCGATTGCGGCGCAGAAACCAAAGGAAAAGGCCAAAGAGCTGACACCAGAGGAAAAGCGCGCCGAAGAGGTTGCTGCGTTTAAGGCACAGACCAAACAGCAAGTGACCTTGCTTGCGATTGGGGGGGCCTTGTTGCTGGGTGTCGGGCTTGTCGCGCCTGCCAGCTTCATGCAGCATTTCATCGTGTTCGTGCTGTCAGTGTTCGTGGGCTTTCAGGTTATTTGGGGCGTCGCGCATTCGCTGCATACACCGCTGATGGCGGTTACGAATGCAATCTCTTCAATCATCATTCTGGGTGCCCTTATGCAGATCGGGTCAGGCTCCGGCCTGGTGATTATTCTTGCGGCGCTCTCGGTCTTTATGACGGGCATCAACATTTTCGGCGGCTTTCTCGTGACACGGCGCATGCTCGCCATGTTCCAGAAATCCTAAGGAGGGCGGATCAATGGATTACGGTTTTACAACAGCGGCTTACGTCGTCGCGGCCATCCTCTTTATTCTCTCGCTCGGCGGGTTGTCAGGGCAGGAAAGTGCAAAGCGTGCCGTGTGGTACGGGATCGTCGGCATGGCGCTTGCGGTTGCTGCAACGCTGATCGGCCCGGGCTTTGGCCTGTGGTGGGTATCGCTCATCCTCATCGCAGGTGGCGGTGTCATCGGCTACATACTGGCCACGCGCGTGCAGATGACGCAGATGCCGGAACTCGTCGCGGCAATGCACAGCCTTGTTGGCTTGGCTGCGGTTTTCGTGGGCTTCATTGCGCATATCGAACTTGGCCGGGTCATGGCGATGGACGATGCAGAGCGTAAGGCCCTCGAAGGTTTCGCGGCACTGCTCGCCAAGAAAGATGCCGTTGAGATTTCAATTCTGCGGGTCGAGGTGTTCCTCGGCATCTTCATCGGTGCCGTGACCTTTACCGGTTCTGTCATTGCCTATGGCAAACTGGCGGGTAAGGTTGATTCCGCTGCGAAAAAGCTGCCCGGCGGGCACATGCTGAACGCGGCTGCTGCAATCATCTCGGGCATCTGCCTGGTGTGGTACTTCAACACAGGCGGTATGTTGCCATTGGCCGTGATGACCGTCATGGCACTGTTCATCGGCTACCACCTGATCACGGGTATTGGCGGCGCGGATATGCCGGTCGTTGTGTCCATGTTGAACAGCTATTCAGGCTGGGCAGCGGCGGCGATTGGCTTCTCGCTCGGGAATGACCTGCTGATCGTAGTGGGGGCGCTGGTTGGCTCTTCCGGTGCAATCCTCAGCTACATCATGTGTAAGGCGATGAACCGTTCGTTTGTTTCGGTGATCCTGGGGGGCTTTGGTGGCCCGCAGGGCGAGGCTATGGCGATCGAAGGCGAGCAAATCGCGATCGACAGCGATGGTGTTGCCACCGCGCTGGACGAAGCTGACAGCATCATCATCATTCCTGGCTATGGTATGGCGGTTGCGCAGGCACAGCAGGCGGTTTCAGAACTGACCAAACGCCTTCGTGACAAGGGCAAAAACGTGCGGTTCGCGATCCACCCGGTGGCCGGGCGTTTGCCGGGCCACATGAACGTGCTGCTGGCCGAAGCGAAGGTGCCTTACGACATCGTGCTGGAAATGGATGAGATCAACGACGACTTCCCTGATACGGATGTTGCGATCATCATCGGCTCCAACGATATCGTGAACCCCGCTGCCCAAGATGACCCGAACAGCCCCATTGCGGGCATGCCGGTGCTGGAATGCTGGAAAGCCAAACAGGTTTTCGTTTCCAAACGTGGTCAGGGCGCCGGTTATTCCGGTATCGAGAACCCGCTGTTCTTCAAAGAGAATACGCGCATGTTCTATGGCGATGCGAAAGACAGTGTGAACGCTCTGCTTTCCAAAATCAGCTAACCATCCCTTTGCATCGTCTTGTGCAATCGGATCAGAAATCGGCCGGCCTCTCTAACGGGGGCCGGCCTTTTCTTTTGCCACAGCCTGTATGACAGTAACGGAAAACCGAAGGGTAAAGCCGAAGATGAATGACGATACGTCGGTCGCGCATATTGTGGTTAACGGGCAGTCCGTTCCTTTATCGCTTTTTACAGAACTGGTGGCTACGGTGCCGGGGCTGGCTGATCATTTTCAGCTGAAGTTGTGCGATGTGGACGGTGCAGACCATTTGCGCATGGTCGTAGAGGCGACGCCCGACGCCGCGATAGAAGAGATGAAGGTGCAATCGGCTTACCGGCTTTGCGCTGCGTTTGAGCGGGCCACGGGCATAATTGCTGATGTTCATGTGGCGAGCCCAGGCGCGGTAAAGCGAGAGGTGGGCGTGCCGTATCGCATTTTAGATGAACGCTAAGCCGCGCCATCATTTGCCCGCGTCAAGATATACCTTGCCTTTTGGTGCCGCGCTGCCTATCCCGGCACTGTAATCTTCGTTGCCGCGTGAGCAACGCGCCTGCCGGGGCTTTCGATGCCCCTTATGTTTCAGGCGATCATCGACGCTAAAGGCGTCACCAAACTCTCCCAAGTTCCCATTTCACGCGGGGTTCTTACGGTTGGCCCGCTGAACAGGCGTGTTGGCCGCAACCTTGTGCTCGTGACGTTTCGCCCCCTTGGCGATGCTTGCGTCCACCCTTTGGCGTGCGCTGCATGCTGGAAAGATATGACTATGACCGAATTTTCGGACCTTGGCCTTTCGCCGAAACTTGAACTGACGATTTCCAAGCTGGGCTTTGACAAGCCAACACCCATTCAGGCCAAGGCCATTCCATTGGCGCTTGAAGGGCGCGATCTGATTGGTCTTGCGCAAACTGGTACGGGTAAAACTGCAGCGTTCGGTTTGCCATTGATCGAGCGTATCCGCGCACACCATGAGGGCAAACCAGACCCCAAGACCGTGCGTGCGCTGATCCTTGCGCCAACGCGTGAGTTGGTGAACCAGATTTCCGATAACCTGCGCGCCTTCGTGAACAACACGCCGTTTCGGGTTACGACCGTTGTTGGCGGCGCGTCGATCAACAACCAGATACGCAACCTTCAGCGTGGCACGGACATTCTGGTGGCAACGCCGGGGCGCTTGATCGACCTGCTCGACCGTCGTGCCTTGTTCATTGATACAGCCACCTACCTGGTGCTCGATGAAGCGGATCAGATGCTGGACATGGGTTTCATCCACGCGCTGCGCAAGATTGCGCCTTTGCTTGGCTCCCCGCGTCAGACGCTGTTGTTCTCTGCGACGATGCCAAAACTGATGGCGGAACTGGCTGATTCATACCTCACCGATCCTGTTCGCATTCAGGTGGCCCCCCCCGGCAAACCAGCTGACAAGGTACGCCAGTGCGTGCACTTCACAGGTGAACGGAACCGCATCGAAATGCTGAGCAAGATGCTGGGTGAGCGGAAAGACGATCTTTCTTTGGTTTTTGGGCGTACCAAACATGGTTGCGAAAAGCTGATGAAAAAGCTGGTGCAGGATGGCCACAAGGCGGTGTCGATCCACGGCAACAAAAGCCAGGGCCAGCGTGACCGTGCGTTGCAAGCGTTCCGCGATGGTGAGGCCCGTGTACTGGTGGCAACCGATGTGGCCGCGCGCGGCATTGATATTCCCGGTGTTTCGCACGTTTACAATTTTGAACTGCCGGAGGTGCCGGAAAACTATGTTCACCGGATCGGGCGTACCGCCCGTGCGGGCCGTGATGGCGAGGCGATTGCCTTCTGTGGGCCAGAAGATGCGCATTTGCTGGGGGCTATCGAAAAGGTGTTGAAAATGACGGTGCCCGTCGCCAGCGGCGACCGCCCTGATGATTTGCCACCGAAACAGCGCAAGGCGCGTAACCGTGCAAACAATGGTCGTGGTGGCCAGTCACAGGGTCGGGGCGGACCAGCACAAGGCCGGGGCCGTGGCAACGGTGGGGGCGCTGCGGGTAAACCAGCGGGTAAGCCCGCGGGGAAAATCGGTGGCAAGCCACGCCGCCCACGCGTGCGGCGTGAAAGTGCTTAATAAAGCTTATATCTTAGAAAATGCCCCGGCGATCATCTCCGGGGCATTTTTGATTTTAGTCATCAACAACCTTCAGATGCCCCCTGCGTGGCGGGCTGCCGTCTTGGCGGGCATCTGCGCCACCTTCGATTGCGACCAATGGCGGTGGCGCATCATGGATAAAACCGGTGGGTTTGTCGGCAAAGCCGGGCAGGGCACCCTCATGTTCCGGCATCTGATCGGCACCAAAACTCAACGATGATGACGCGAGGATGTCACAGCGGCGCGGCGCACGGATAATGGCGTCATCTTCCATATCCAGTACATGAACCGCCCCCAGCATGCGGTTCATCTGGTCAAAATCGCTGCGCAGGGGCGCAAAAATCATTTCGAGCATGATTTTGTCACCGTCTGGGGTAATCGCGGCGGCACGGCAAACCCCGACACGCACGCTTTGCATGGCATCAGAGATAAGCGCGCGAAAGCGCGTGCGGCTGGCGTCGTTCATAATCGAAAGCGCCGACATGCCCCGCACCTCCAACCCAAAAATGTTGAACAGATGCGATCCGGCCAAACGAAACCGCAGGTTACCATCGCCAAGATTTTCCAAAATGAACGTATTGCTGGCGAGTGTGCGCCCAATGCCCTGGGCGGTGACTTCTGCCTTATAGGGCGCGCTGCGGCCCGCGCGCAGGTCAGACCAGTATTCGAACAGCCGTCGGCTGCCCGGATGTTTCAATTCGAAACCATCAACTGTGTCATTTTGGGTCATGGGGCGCCTGTGTTTGCCATCTGCATCCTCTTTATAACTCATTTTTAACTCTCCGGTGGACGATTTCGCGGTATTACAGGGGTATCTTCGACATTTTTCGGTATTTTTGTCGCAAAGTCCGTGCCAATCGGTCTCAAATGTTATGAGAATCGTGAAAGGAGCGCCCATGCGGTCAATGACAGGGTTTGCGAGCGAGGTTGGTGAAGCGCGCGGTCGTCGCTGGCGGTGGGAGATCAAAAGCGTCAACGGGCGCGGCCTCGACCTGCGGTTTCGCCTTGCCGATCAGCTTGGTGTTGATGAGGCGGGCCTGCGCGCGATTGCGGGCAAATACCTCTCACGCGGGTCGGTCACAGTGCAGCTTTGGGAAGATGCGGCGCGGGATGTTGGGGCGCTGCATTTGAATGAGGCTGCGCTTACGGCGGTGGTTGCAGCGTTGGAGAAGGCAGAAAATGCGGCGGACGCAGCTGGCTTATCGCTCGCGCCGTCATGCGCTGCGGATATTCTGGCGATACGCGGCGTGATGGAGGTCGGCGCGGCCCCTCTCGAGCTGACAGACGACGTGAAGGCGGCGGTTATCCAATCGTTTGAGGCAGCCCTTGCCAAACTTGCCACGTCGCGCGCAGAGGAAGGGCAACGCCAGCAAGAGACGCTTGGCGGGCTGATAGATCAGATACAGGCGCTGTGCCGCGAATCTGGTGCGGTGTTCGATGAACAGCAGGATGGCGTTTCCCAAAGGCTGGCAACGCGGCTTGCCGACTTGACCGAAACTGAGGTTGATCCGGCACGGTTGGCACAGGAAGTGGCCCTGATTGCGGTCAAAGGTGACGTACGCGAAGAACTTGACCGCCTTCAAACCCATATCGCGGCGGCACGTGATCTTGTTGCAGAACCCGGTCCTGTTGGACGAAAACTTGATTTTCTGACGCAGGAGTTTAACCGCGAGGTGAATACGCTTTGCTCCAAATCCGGTTCCGCCGAATTGACCCGTGTCGGTCTGGAGATGAAAGTGATTGTCGATCAGGTGCGCGAACAGGCGCAGAATGTGGAGTAACGATTTATGACTATCGCCGGCCCGCGCCGTGGGCTTTTGTTCATACTGTCTTCGCCGTCGGGCGCGGGGAAATCTTCCATCTCGCGCCGGCTGTTGGCAGAAGATGACGCGCTGACATTTTCTGTGTCTGCCACCACACGCCCACCCCGCGTTGGCGAAGAGGATGGCCGCGAATATTACTTTAAATCCCGCGAAGATTTTGAAGCGATGGTTGCACGCGGCGAAATGCTGGAACACGCGGAAGTGTTCGAGAATTTTTACGGCACGCCGCGCCCTCCGGTCGAAGCTGCGATCAATGCGGGCCGGGATGTTCTGTTTGACGTTGATTGGCAGGGCGGGGAGCAGATTAACAATTCCTCCCTGCAGGATGCCGTTGTGTCTGTCTTCATTCTCCCCCCGTCGATGCGCGCATTGGAGGAACGCTTGCGCAGCCGCGCGCAGGATAGTGAAGAGGTTATCGCAGGGCGAATGGCAAAATCACGCGATGAGATCAGTCATTGGGGCGCATATGATTATGTGCTCGTGAATGAGAACCTGGATGAGTGTGCTGCCGAAGTGGCGGCAATCCTGAAAGCTGAGCGTTTGAAGCGGCGGCGGCGGCTGGGGTTGGTCGATTTTGTGCAGGGATTAAACCGAGAATTTGAGGAGCGTGAAAAATGACGATTTATACCTTGGGCGACAAAACCCCGGTAACGCCCGACGATGGGGATTATTGGGTGGCACCCGGTGCGCAGGTGATGGGTAATGTCACGCTGCGCTCGGGGTCTTCGGTCTGGTTCAATGCGGTCATTCGCGGCGATAATGAATTGATTGAGGTTGGCGTCGGCTCCAACGTGCAAGACGGGTCAGTTCTGCATAATGACCCGGGTTTTCCGCTGATCATCGGAAACGGGTGCACGATTGGCCATCAGGCCATTCTGCACGGTTGTGTCATCGGTGAGAACAGCCTCGTTGGCATGGGCGCGACCATCCTGAATGGTGCGCGTATTGGCCGTGACAGCATCGTGGGTGCCAATGCACTGGTGACAGAGGGGAAAGAGTTTCCCGACGGATCGCTCATTGTTGGGTCACCTGCCAAGGCCGTGCGCACATTGGATGCGGCTGCGATACAGTCGCTGAAAGGGTCGGCGCTGCATTATCAGGAAAACATGCGCCGGTTCCGGGATGAATTGAAACCTGTTGCGGAAGGCTGAGGGCGCTGCGGTTAGGGCGCGGTTATGGTAAGCCGCGCATAGCCTTCTTTCAGGCCGATATCCTCAGCCGGGGTAACATCCCATTCAATCGTGGCACGCCTTGCCGCGGCAATCTCTGCCAGTAACACGTGGTGCGCATCACGTGGCGTTGGCGGGGCTGTTGGGGCAGGGTGCTGGATGCGACCCGCATGTACCACTAGGGAGAGTGAAAGCGGCTCACAGCTGCATTCCTCTACGCGCAGGGCGCCGCCAATCGGCGCTGCGTCAGCCAGCGACAACGCAGCAAGGAACAGAATTTGTGCGTCTGCACGAGACATGCCCGTGCCCGTTACCTGCCAGTTTGCTGTGCGGCGGCCCTGATTTAGATATGCTGATAGAATGTGGGCAACATCAGTTTGCGCCATCATGTCCTCAAACCCCGGTGCGCCGAAGGCAATACGCATGAATTTCAGCGAAGCGGTTGCCGCATCTGCGCTTTGACGGATGAGCGCGGTTTCCTCCGCGCTGCCGCTCGGGGCCATCGCCAAAAGTTCCAAACCATTGCTGATTGCGCCGACAGGGCTTATCAGGTCATGGCAAATACGAGAGGCAACCAACCCGCTCAGGTCTGTCCTGTTCATGGTGCGATCCCTTCGGAGAAAGAGACACAATGGCCCATCCTTTTGAAGTTGGCGATATCGTGCGCGCTACGGCGCAGCCCGAATGGGGTGAGGGACAGGTGCAATCGAATATTGATGGGCGGATCACCGTGAATTTTCAGCATGCTGGTAAAGTCGTCCTCTCAGGCGATCAGGCCGGGTTGGTTCTGGTACGCCCTGACTGGAGCTAGGGCGCGCGGTCACTTGTTGATCTGACAATGGCGCTAATTTTCTTAAAAATGTATGAATTTTCCCGTTTTGGTTGCCCGCATTGGCTGATTGGGCGGCTGCGGCCCCGCGTCTTGTTGCCCTGAATGCGGCGTTCACTTACACCTTGGCATCAAGTTACAGCGAATGCGAAAAGGGGTCGCCCTTGCGATTGGAAGCAGGCCGTTTCACCGTCCGACTGGCGGAAACAGATGATGACGTTGCCGCTGCGCAGCGCCTACGCTATCGCGTGTTTGTCGAGGAAATGGGCGCTGATGCCTCTGACGGGGACCGTGCCCTGCGACGTGAGCGGGATGCTTTTGACCAACATTTTGATCATTTGTTGTTGGTTGACGAACAAGCGCAGGCGGATGACCCGCTCGACAAGGTTGTCGGCGTTTACCGTCTCTTGCGGGGCAAGGTCGCCAATTCCGGTGTCGGGTTCTATGGGGACGCTGAATATGATCTGACCAAGATCAAGGCATACCCGCGTGAAACGATGGAGCTTGGCCGCTCCTGCGTGGCGGCTGACCATCGGGGCGGTGCGGCGATGCACCTGCTCTGGACCGGGCTTGGCCATTATGTTGCGGACCATGACGTTGAGATCATGTTTGGCGTGGCGAGCTTTCATGGCGCTGACCCTGCGCCGTTGGCGCAATCTCTGGCTTTTTTGCACCATAACCACCTCGCGCCAGAAGATTTGCGGGTGCGGACGCAGCCGGAGTTCTTTGTACCGATGGATACGATCCCGGCTGAGGACGTGAACCGGCTGGAAGCGGTCAAGGCGATCCCCCCCTTGATCAAAGGTTACCTGCGCCTCGGTGGTTTTGTGGGGGAGGGGGCCTATGTCGACCATGCCTTCAACACTGTTGATGTGTGTGTGCTGATGGATACGGCCCGGATGGTGGATAAATACAAGAATTTCTACCAGCGAGACGGCTCCGGCGCGTCGATCCCAAATAAGGCGTGAGCGCGGTGTCCTCACCAACGTGGCACAAAGAGCCATACCCGACTCTGGCAAAAACAACCCTGTACTCGCGCGTGCGCGGCGTGGTCCGACTTGTCGCGGCGGTGCTTTTGACGCTGATTTGCTTTGTGTTGTTCGCGTTGGGAAAGGGCCTGCGGGCGCTGATTGGGGCGCGCATTACAGTTCATTTTGGCATCGCACGGCTTTGGTCGCGTGCGATGTTGATGCTGCTTGATATTCCGCATTCGGTGAAGGGACAGCCGCTGAAAAATGGCGGCGTTCTGGCCTCCAACCATGTGTCGTGGTCCGACATATTGGCGCTCCGCTCTGTCACGCATATCAACTTTGTTGCCAAGGCTGACGTACGACGCTGGCCTGTGATTGGAACCGTTGCAGCCATAACCGACACGGTTTTTGTCGAAAGACGCCGGACCGAGGCAAAGCGCCAGCAAGTTGAACTGAAAGAAAGAATTGAAGCGGGGGAGCTGTTGTGTTTGTTCCCCGAAGGTACCAGCACAGATGGTTTGCGGGTTTTGCCGCTGAAGAGCGCATTGATGTCTGCCGTGTTCGTAGAGGGCGTGCGTGAAACCGCGTATGTGCAGCCCGTGACCGTTAATTACACCGCACCGCCTGGCCAACCCGAAGACTTTTTCGGGTGGTGGGGCACAATGCCCTTTGGCAAACATATCTGGGATATCGCTTCGCGCGCGGGCCGCGGGGGCGCGGTTGAAGTGGTCTTTCACGACCCGATACGCGTTAGCGAAGCTGCCGACCGCAAGAGCCTGACCTATGCTTGTGAATTAGCCATCCGTGGCGGCCTTGCCGTTGATATTAGCTGATTGATCTGACTTGCGATCAATGCGTTGATCATACATGTTTGGCTCACCTAATAGTTGAACCAAAAGGATTTTTCATGCGACTCCCATTTGTTTTTGGCGCATTGGTCATGGCTCTCGGCGCGTGTCAGTCTGGCGCGCTCATGGAGGTTGTCAGCAGTGACGTGGTCGATCGTACCTACAAGCGTGGCACTGTAAACACCTCGCTCGGGGGTACACGGATTGAGGTAGCTGTCAAAGCCAAGGAATACCAAGGCAAAGTGTTGCTTTGTGTTGCGGTTGCCGGCAACGGGGTTGGCACATTTGCGCCAGAATGGCCCGACGCTATTGCGCAGGCGCTGATCGTGGAAATTGATGGCGAAAGGCTGCTTACCGGCGCGAACTTTGCGAAGACCTACCTCGACGAAGAAACCGTTATGGGGAAATCATCGCAATGTGCGGTAACATCCAAACCATGGCTACCAAAGTACAAGTATACGCCAGTTTTTCTGGATATCCCGCGGGTTTCCGTACGCGCATAGGCCCGTAATATTCGTATGGTGCGGTGTTCAGCACCACACGAAGATCAGGCGTTCAAATGGTCGGTGCGCCTTAATCCTCAAGGATTTTTGCAAAGGCTTTTACCGCTTCGGCAGGGCCATCGGGGTGGTCCCAGACCGCCCCGTCTACACAGAGAAAATCTGCGACTGAGGCCAGCATGGGCGCGTTTTCAAGCGTTACACCCCCTTCGGCAACGACGGGGGTTTCAATCATCTCCGCCCACCATGTGAACAGATCATTGTCAGCCACAGCGCCATCGCCAAGTGCAGTATCACCCACCGGGCCAAAGCTGACATAGTCGGCGCTGGCTTCTGCCATGGTCATGCCTTCGTGGCGCGAAACACCGGCAAAAGCGCCAACAATCATATCCTCCCCCAGTTCCTTCCGCACGTCGCGCACAGAAATACGCGGGTTGGCGAGATGCACACCATCAAGCCCGAGGGGCGCAGCAAGGCGGAAATGGTCAGTGATCGTCATGGCGACATCATAAGTGTGGCAAACCTCACGCACCTGATCGGCGGCGCGGCGGACCAGATCTTCGTCTGTAACGGCCATGTTCAAACGCACACATGCAACTGGCGCTGCCGCCAGCGCCGCGTGCAGTATGGGCACAAACGCCGCAGACTCTGTCAGTGCTGGGGTGATGAGGTACAGGCGGGCCTGGTTGTCGTCGGCGGTATCGTTGGTCATGCTAATCCTGAACTTCGCGGTGTGGGGCGCCAGTCTTCTGGGGCCATTTCAAATCCATCAAATGTAAAGCCGGGGCTTACAGTGCAACTGACAAGCGTGTAGCGACCAAGCGAGGCGGCCGTTTGCCAATGATGCGGCGGTATCACAATCTGCGGGCGCTGGCCTTGGTCGAACGCTGTGCCGAGTATCTTGGTTTCAGCATCATGCCCATCAGGTGACACGGTCAATGCCAAGGGGGCACCAGCATGCCACAGCCAAATTTCGGCGGCGTCCACACGATGCCAGTGGGAGAATTGGTCCCCTTCGAGCAAATAATAGATTGCCGTGCCAGTTGCGCGTTCGCCGCTATCTGTACCGGCCCGCCAGGTTTCGCGAAACCATCCCCCCTCCGGGTGCGGTGCCAGGTTGAGCATGTCGATAAGATCACGTGCGGTGGTCATATGGCGTCGCTCTGTGCAGGGCGGGTCATGTCCACATGGGGGATACCGCCATCATCGTAAATTTCGGAAACACGCTGAAACCCAAGTGAGGCGTAAAAGGCCTCAAGATGCAGTTGCGCGCCCAAGGTAACCGGGCGATCTGCTGCTGTTTTTGCGATATGTTCAAGCGCGGCCTGGACCATACGTCTGCCAAGACCCTGCCCGCGATATGGCTTGGCGATCGCGACGCGCCCGATTGTAATTGCGTCCCCGGTTGTATTTGTGGCACCGCCGATCAGGTTAAGTATTCGGGTCGTGCCCACAATAACACCGCCAGAATCCACAATCATGTGGGTGGCATCCGGGTCTTGCCCGTCAATCTCTGGATAGAGGCTCCGCTGCTCCAGCACGAACACATCGAACCGGAGCTTTAGGATATCGTGCAGTTCAGCCCCGCCCAACCCCGTGAACGGCGCGAAGCGGATCGCGGGGGAGTGGGGCATGATGAAGGCCTTACTCTGAAAGTTTCGCCATGACTTCGTCAGACATATCGAAGTTGGCGGTAACGGTCTGAACGTCGTCATCGTCTTCAAGCGCGCTGATCAGCTTGAAAAGCGTCGCACCGGAATCTTCGTCCACCTCTGTCAGGGTCTGTGGCTTCCAGATCAGCTTGGTTGACTGTGCCTCGCCGAGCGCCTCTTCCAGAGCATTGGAAACTTCGGCCAGATCGGTGGCTTCGGTGTAGATCGTGTGCTCTTCCTCAGTGCTTTCGACATCTTCGGCACCCGCCTCGATAGCGGCCATCATAATGTCGTCCTCGCCACCGGCAGAGGCGGGGTAGAGGATCTGCCCCTTGCGGTCGAACATAAAGGAAACCGACCCGGTTTCAGCCATGTTGCCACCGTTCTTGGAGAAGGTGGAGCGCACATTAGATGCTGTCCGGTTCTTGTTGTCGGTCATCGTTTCCACGATCACTGCGACGCCGCCAGGGCCGTAGCCTTCGTAGCGGATTTCATCGTAGTTTTCCGCGTCGCCAGCGATGGATTTCTTGATCGCACGTTCAATCACGTCTTTTGGAACAGATTGGCTTTTGGCCTCCTTGACGGCCATGCGCAGGCGTGGGTTTTTATCGGGGTCCGGGTCACCCATTTTCGCGGCGACCGTGATCTCCTTGGCGAGTTTGGAAAAGAGCTTGGAGCGCACGGCGTCCTGACGCCCTTTGCGGTGCTGAATATTCGCCCATTTGGAATGGCCTGCCATGGAACCCTCATGCGATTGGATGTTTTGCGGCTTTTATAGCGAGGGGGGCAGGGGCCGACAAGCGGCCCATAGCTTTCTCTTGTCTCAGAGAGGCCAGAACAACGGAATCAGGAATGTCGCAATGACACCCATGCCGAGATTGAGCGGCACACCAAGGCGCAGGAAGTCGGAAAATTTGTATCCGCCGGGCGCATAGACCATCGTATTGGTCTGATACCCAATCGGCGTTGCAAAGCTAAGCGATGCCGCAAGCATGACCGCTACCACAAAGGGCCGGGCATCGACGCCAATCGCTTCGGCCAGTGATATGGCGATAGGCGTGACGACGACCGCAACCGCCGCGTTGGAGACAAGCTCGGTCATCACCGTTGCGATCATGTAAACGCACCAGAGCGCCAGCAGGGGTGAAAGACCGATCAGGACAGGTGTCATGCCTGAAACAACCAGATCAGCCGCACCAGAGGTCTGGAGTGTGCGTCCGATGGCCAGCATCGCAAAGATAAGCGTCAGCAATCGCCCATCAATCAGGCCAAAGGCTTCTTCGGCATCAATGCACCGGGTAAGCAGGACAATCGCAACCCCGATGATGGCCGCCGCCGCAATCGGGATCAGGCCGATGGCAGACAATCCAACCACACCTGCCAATGTGGCAAGCACAATCGGCGCGTGGCCCCGCCGATAGGATCGGCCAGAGGGGGCAACGATATCTGTCAGGCGTACGTCTTCGGAAAGGCGCTGGATGTCCTCCGGGTCACCTTCGAGCAGTAACGTGTCGCCAAAGCGTATCACGACGTCATCCAAACGCTGGCCAACGCGCTGCGCCCGCCGGTGTACGGCAAGCGGATAGACGCCGTAACGCCGCCGCAAACGTAATTGCCCGAGAGACCGGCCAACCAAGCGGCAATCAGGGCCAATCAGTGCTTCTACAGTGACCGTTTCGCGCGAAGAAATCTGATCAACCATCGCCAGATCGCGGCTTTCTCGCAGTGTCAGAAGCTCGTTCACGCTGGTCCTGACCACGACAATATCGCCAGCGGCAAGTTCAACTGATTGCAGGTCGCGCCGCAGCGAAGCATCGCCGCGCAAAACATCAACCACCCGCATGCCTTCGCGTTTAAAAAGGTCTTCCTCCAGCACCTTGCGCCCAATGACGGGCGAGCCATCGACAACCGCCACCTGTGTCAGAAATTTCGATTCAGTTTTCTTGCTCAGAAACCCGGCCAAGGCATCGCGGTTTGGCAACAGGCGGGGCGCCGCGATCGCGACGAAACCAACGCCCACGGCGGCCATGATGACGGCAACCGGCGTCACTTCGAACAGAGAAAACGCCTCCAACCCTTGAGAGCGCGCAACACCATCCACCAAAAGGTTGGTGGAGGTTCCAATAAGCGTGCAAACGCCCCCCATGATCGCAACATAAGACAATGGTATCAAAAGCTTGGAGGGTGATGTGCCCAGCTCTGACGCAACCTGCGTCGCAATCGGGATCAGGATAAGAACAACAGGCGTGTTGTTCATGAAGGCAGAGGAAACCAGCACAAACACACAAAGACCCATAAGCGTCAAAATGGGGCGCGTCTTGACCGAACTGGTCAAGGTCGCAGTCGCCGCCCCAAGCGCACCGGTGCGCACAAGCGCCCCGGAAATGACGAACATTGCAGCAATCGCAATCGGTGCGGGGTTCGCAATAGCGGTCAAAAAGTCGGGGATGGAAAGAACGCCTGTGGCCATCAACACAGCGGTGCCGGTAATGGCGACTGTCTCGGTCGTGTAACGCTCGGATATAAAAAGGGCGAACATGCCTGCAACGACGGCAAGGGTCAGCACGGCAGGCCAGAGTTCAGGGTCGATCATCTATCGGCACCAATTCTCAATATTTGAAATTTTGACAATATATGAGAGGGGGAGCGCCGCAAGAGGCATCGGCGGGGGGCCAGAAATTAATCAGGAACCACTTCGGCCAGCCTGCCGCCAACACGAACCGGACTTACCCGTGCCGCGAGGCCTGTCCTGTCATCAGTTTCAACATAAACGCCTGATACGGTTGCCTCTCCGTCTGCGGGCGAAAAACGCGCGCCGGGCATACCCGTGATAAACCGGCGGAGCGGCTCTGATTTTTCCATACCTATGACACTGTCATAGTCACCGCACATGCCTGCATCGGTTTGATAGGCCGTGCCCTTTGGCATGATCATTGTGTCAGACGTTGGCACATGGGTATGGGTTCCCACAACAAGCGAGGCTTTACCGTCAAAGTATTGCCCCATCGCCATTTTTTCAGAGGTTGCCTCGGCGTGAATGTCGATGATGATGGCATCGGCCACCGCACCGAGCGGGGTTTTCTTGATGGCAGTTTCGATCGCTGAAAAGGGGTCATCAAACGGTTGGCGCATGAAAACCTGACCCAGCGCCTGAACCACCAGCACCTTTTTGCCGCGCGGTGCATCGAACAGGCGCGCGCCACCACCCGGTGCGGTGCGCGCGATATTCAGGGGGCGGATAATGCGCGGTTCAGTCCCGATATGTGTTAGCATCTCTTTTTGATCGAAGGCGTGGTCACCAAGCGTGATGCAATCGGCACCCGCCGCGAAAAGCGCCTCGCCAATCTTTGCGGTCATGCCAAAACCGGACGCGGAGTTCTCACCATTCACAACGACAAAATCGAGCTTCAGGCGTTCCCGCAACTTTGGCAGGTGCTCTATCACAGCGGTACGCCCACTGCGCCCCATTACGTCGCCAAGGAACATCAAACGCATTTCAGGCACCTTTTCCAAAAAGGATTGTTTCAGCTTCCGTTACGATGGCATTCAGGGGTTGGTCGGTCGGCTCCTGCGGGGCTTCGGCCACTTCTTGCATCGCATAGGCATAGCCAATCGCGGGGGTTGGGCGCAGGGCGCGCAGCCCCTCAAGCGTGCGATCATAAAAGCCACCGCCATAGCCAAGCCGCCCGCCCCGGCGGTCCCAACCGACGAGGGGCGCAACGACGATATCCGGGGTGAGCCATTCACCCGATACGGGCACCTGTGCACCGAATGTACCTTCTTCCATCAGGCAACCCGGGGTCCACTCGCGAAATTTGAGCGGTTGGCCCTTTGCAATGATGACGGGTGTACAAAGGCGCGCGCCCGCCTTGAACATATTCTCCGCAGCGGCCAAGGGGCTGATTTCGGTGCGCATTGGCTGGTAAATCGCAATGATTTTGCCATTCAACTCAGTTGTATGGGCGGTTACTGCGTCAAACAGGGCGGCGTTGGCCCGTGGATCCTTGATGGCCCGTTCCGCATGGGCGGCACCACGGGCAGCGAAAATCTCTTTCCGCATTTCTGCCTTTGCCGCCACAAGAGCGGCAAAGGGCTCATCTTTCAGCGAACCAGACGCCATCTTGGTCATTTCAGAGAGCCACAGAACCGCTGAATGCGCTGGCAGGCATCTTCAAGCTGGGCATCTGACGTTGCGTAGGAGATGCGGAAATTGGGCGAGAGGCCAAATGCCCCGCCAAACACCACGGCAACCCCCTCCGCTTCCAACAATTCCGTTGCAAAATCTTCGTCGGTTTCGATGACTTTGCCAGTGGGTGCGGTTTTGCCAATACAGCCAGCGATGGAAGGATAGACATAAAACGCGCCATCCGGCGTCGGGCAGTTGATGCCATTGGCCTGATTAAGCATGGACACGACCAGATCGCGGCGGCGCTGAAAATGCTCCAGGCTCCATGGAATATAGCTTTGATCGCCATTCAGGGCCTCAACGGCTGCATATTGGCTGACAGAGCTTGGGTTGGATGTTGACTGAGACTGCACCTTGCGCATCGCGGCAATCAGATGCTCCGGCCCACCGGCATAGCCGATGCGCCAGCCCGTCATTGCGTAGGCTTTGGAAACGCCGTTGACGGTCAGTGTGCGGTCCATCAGGCCGGGTTCAACCTCTGCGGGGGTGCAGAACGTGAACCCGTCGTAACTCAGATGCTCATACATATCATCGGTCATTACCCATACGTGGGGGTGCCGCATGAGAACATCGGTAAGTTCTTTCAATTCATCCCACGAATATCCTGCGCCGGTGGGGTTGGAAGGGGAGTTGAAGATCAACCACTTTGTTTTTGGCGTTATCGCCGCTTCGAGCTGTTCGGCGGTAATCTTGAATCCGGTTTCAAGCGGCCCTTCCACGGCCACAGGCTCGCCACCCGCCAGCAAGACCATATCAGGGTAAGAAACCCAATAGGGAGCAGGGATGATCACCTCATCACCGGGGTTCAGCGTTGCGACCAGCGCATTATACAGTACCTGCTTGCCACCAGTGGAGACTGAAATCTGGTTTGGTGTGTAGGTAAGGTTGTTATCACGCTTTAGCTTGGCGCAGATCGCCTCTTTCAACTCAGGAATGCCATCAGGGGCGGTATAGCGGGTGTGGCCCGCATCAATCGCGGCCTTCGCGGCTTCGCGAATGTTCTCAGGTGTGTCGAAATCCGGTTCCCCCGCGCCGAGGCTGATGACGTCACGGCCCGCAGCCTTCAATTCACGTGCCTTTGTTGAAACAGCAATGGTGGGGGAGGGTTTAACGCGGGACAAACTATCTGCGAGAAAGGCCATGGGGCGACTCCTGTTGAAGCATTCGCCCCCTGTTACGCGTTCAGTACGCGGCCCGCAACGCGGCTTTGCAAAAGCGCGCTGAAAAGATGCAATCTGTGCCTCACCGAAAGCGTCGTGAAATGGCACGCCATGTCCGCCCATCAAGCACGATAAGCCCGGCAATGATCATCCCGCAGCCGAACAAGGCGCCGGTGGTCAGTGTTTCACCAAGCACCACCCACCCCAGTGCAATGGAAATTGGGGGCATGATCACGGTCACCAGCATCAGGTTCCCAGATCCGGCCGCCGCCAGAATTCGATAGTAAAGCAGGTAGGCAGCAGCCGTGCCAAAAACAGACATATAGATGATAGCGCCAATGGTTTCGGCAGAGAAACTGGTGGCGGGTGCACCCTCTGCCCACCATGCAAGCGGGAGCATGATGAGGCTCGACCCGGTAAGCATGCCGGCGGCTGACACGATGGGCGTAAGGCCAGCAAGGCGTTTTCGCGCCCATACCCCGGCAAAAGCATAGGAAAGTGCAGCGCCCAAAATGGC
The DNA here is from genome assembly GCA_049608645.1 of Pikeienuella sp. Classification (GTDB taxonomy): domain Bacteria; phylum Pseudomonadota; class Alphaproteobacteria; order Rhodobacterales; family Rhodobacteraceae; genus Pikeienuella. Next base: position 24,187 of record JBMYXS010000009.1, read on the forward strand.
GACCTGCGCAAGGTCGCGTGGATCAAACCCCGTCAGAACATCAACGCCGATGATCATTACGACGCCCGCAACACCCATCATTACGCCAACAATGCGGGGGGCGGTCAGCCGCTCATCTGCCAACAGTGCGGCCGCAACTGTGATGCCAAAAAAGGCGGTTGTCGCATTCAGGATCGAGGCCAGGCCGCTTTCAATTTCAACCTGCGCCCAGGTGATCAAGGAAAAGGGAATAGCGTTGTTCAAGGCCCCCATGACAAGAAAGCCCAGCCATATGGCGGCGTTTTTGGGTGGGCGATGCCCTTGCCGTAATGCATAGGCCCACAGCAGCAGCATTGCCCAAAACACACGATGCGTGACCGCCCAAAGCGGCGTCAGGCCGCGAAGTGCAAATTCGACCACCAAAAAGATGGCGCCCCAGATCAGGGCAAGCAGCATAAGGTTGCCCCATGCGCGTAACGGGATGGCAGTGCTCTTGTTCATGCCATGGCAATAGCGCGCCTGTCTGATGCGAACCACCCGGATCTTGTGTCAAAAACACCTTTCTTGTGTTCTATGTAGAGGAAACCTTAAACTGCGGTGAGATATTGTTGTGGTGTCAACCAATGCGGCGCATTATGTGCGCTATATGCTCATTACGGAGGCGCTGAAATGTGGGATGAGGATGAAGGTGTCGAAGATCGTCTCACCCGTGGCTTTCTCGCCTATCGGGTGGAGCGGGTTCATTCACGCCTAACTGCGCAAGCCACAAAAATTCTGGCGCGTGAATGCGGTCTGACCCCGCGCCAGTGGTGGATCATTGCAGACATGATGGCGGAAAGGCCGCGTACATCAACCGATCTGGCACGCATCGCAGAGATCGACAAAGGCTTGCTGAGCCGTAACCTCAAGGCTTTGGCCGACAAGGGGCTTGTCACTCTGGAGCGGGATCTGAATGACCGCCGTCAGCAAATTATCAGCCTGACGGAGCAGGGCCGCGAAATTCACGCGGAGACCATTCCGGTGATGAAAGCGCGGAACGATGCGCTGACCCGTGATATGAGCGAGGGAGAGATAAAGTTGCTCTTGGATTTGCTCGACAAGGTCGAAGCGGCGGCGGGCGACACGAGTTTCGGCACCAAACCTTTGCGTGCCACGCCAAATTGACAAACCGAACGCTGAACGGGCTGGTGTGACTGAGTGAAAAGGGGAGGGATGGAGCGGGCGATCGGGTTCGAACCGACGACATTCAGCTTGGGAAGCTGACGTTCTACCACTGAACTACGCCCGCATTGCGCCTCTGCTATGATACCCAGCGGGTAGCGTCAATAGGCTACCCGCGTGCAAACTGTCAGAGCGCCGCTATCAACCCGTCTACATCCTCGTGAACCGTCAAAAAATCGAGGAATGAGGCACTGGCAAAACCATGTTCAACTGTTGAGTTCAACAATGTGATCAGCGGATCCCAATATCCGTTCAGGTTCAAAAGATGAGCAGGTTTGTCGTGCAAACCAATTTGCCGCCAGGTCAACAATTCGATCAATTCGTCCAGTGTACCCGGTCCACCAGGTAGGGCGACAAAGACATCGGAGCGTTCAAACATAAGCATCTTGCGCTGGTGCATGTCGTCAACGACCAGCAATTCTGTCAAATCGTCTTTGCCAATTTCCTTTTCCATCAAATGGGTGGGAATGACACCAAGCACCTGCCCACCAGCGGCGAGTGCGGCCGTCGCAACGCGGCCCATAAGCCCGACATCGCCAGCGCCATAGACCAAACCCATGCCGCGGCCGGCAATTCCGGCACCTGTCGCCTCAGCGGCGCGGGCAAAATCAGGGTGTGCGCCGTCACGGGACCCACAGTATACGCAAATGTGTTTCAAGCGAATGTTCCTTTGGCTTGATGCGGAGAGAGTCGACAAGCCGCAACGATAAGGCGATGATCCGCGCGGGGAAAGGAGAATGGGGTCATGTCAAATCGTTTGCTTGCATTTGCTCTGGCGGCTGCCGCTGTCCTTTTCGCAATTTTCTTGCTCTGGGGACCGGTGAACCAACAAGTCTCACGCGCGCCTTCTGAAGCAGTCGAGGTTGCCGTCGCCCCTGTTGCAGAACCTGTTGAGACCACCGCAGCGGATATTACCAGCGACGTATCTGCCTCGCAGACTGTGGACGATGACAGCCGCCCCGAAGGTGTTGCTGCAGAAGCGGAGGTTGAGCAAGCCGCAGAAGATGCGCAGGGCACGCCCGAAACCGTGCCAGCTCAAACGGAGGCCAGCGCCCCGGAGATTCTAAGGGCCCGCGCGCCAGAGTTTGATTTGTTGCGCGTCGATGAAACAGGTTTTGCCCTTGCGGCGGGGCGTGCGGCAGCGAACCAGGATGTTCGTATATTTGTCGGTGACACACTTGCGGCAACCACCCGCTCAGGCGCAGATGGCGCGTTTGTTGCCTATTTTCAGACGCCTTCGGCAACGGGTGCCCAACCGGTTACAGCAGAAACGGATAACGGCGGGCCGTCAGATGGCCCTGCGGTCACTGAACCACTGTACATCCTTTCCTCTACCAAACCGGATGAGGTGCCGATTATCGTGGAACCTGCGCCAGAGGGTCTTACGCTTGTTCAGGCGCCCAAACGGGCATCAAACGACACGGTGACGCTGGATCAGATCTCCTATGACGAAAACGGGCGTGTCGGTTTTGCTGGCAGGGGCGAGGGGGCGATCCTACTCTATATTGATAATGAAAAGATTGCTGATGCCTCCACCGCTGACGATGGCTCTTGGAAGGCACAGGCCGCGCGGGTCATCGAGCCGGGGGTCTATACTTTGCGTATCGACCAAATTGGTGAGGGCGGAAATGTCACCAGCCGCATCGAAACGCCTTTCCAGCGAGAGGATATCAAACGTGGCGAAATCGGCGAACACACCATGACCGTTCAAGCGGGTAACAACCTGTGGAAATTGGCTGAAACCCTATACGGCTCAGGTGCGCGCTATACGCTGATCTATGAAGCGAACAAGGATACCATTCGCGACCCTGACTTGATTTATCCCGGGCAGATTTTTGAACTGCCAGATGCGGCGCCTGCAAAAACTGGTGTGAGCGTCGATAACTGAACACGCCCTCTGCCACGCAGTTTGCCGGCAGGGGGTGGCGCTTTTGGCCAAAGAGGCTAAGTAGGGACCATCAATCAGCTTTGCCAATCAGCCTCGCGGGGTCTCCATGCGAAATTTCAGCAGCCGTCAGCACACCGACGGTAAGCCAGAACTGCGCGTTGTGCGCCGTGTCGCGCCGTACCTGTGGCCAAAAGGTGATCGAAACGCCCGCATTCGTGTGGTTGTCGCGATGGTTTCGCTGATCATTGCCAAACTTGCGACGGTTGGCACGCCCTTCTTTTATATGTGGGCGGTCGATGCGTTGGGCGGCGATCTGATTAGCGATTCATGGTGGTTGGCACCCGTTTTCCTTGTGATTGCCTATGGTGTCGCCCGGATCGCCTCCGTGGGCTTTGCCCAGTTTCGTGATGGCATATTCGCACGTGTTGCGCAGCGTGCCTTGCGCCAACTGGCCCTGACCACCTTTCGGCATGTGCACGCGTTATCGCTTCGTTACCACATTACCCGCAAAACCGGGGGGCTGAGCCGCATTATTGAGCGTGGCGTGAAAGGTGTGGAATTTTTGCTGCGCGTCATGCTCTTTTCGCTCGGGCCACTCGCGCTTGAGCTTGGCATGGTCGCGGCGATCTTTTTCTTTGCGTTTTCTGGCTGGTATTTCCTTGTTATCGTGGGGACCATTGGTGCCTATATCTGGTTCACCTTTGCGGTGACTGAGATGCGCGTGAAAATCCGCATTCAGATGAATGAGCGCGATACCGACGCCAACCAAAAAGCGATCGACAGCTTGCTCAACTTTGAAACGGTCAAATATTTCACCGCCGAAGAGCGTGAAGGCCGCCGTTACGATGCTTCGATGGCGGGCTATGAAGATGCGGCGATCAAGACATCTAAGTCTTTGGCGTGGTTGAATTTCGGGCAAACGGTGATCATCACCGCCGGGTTGGTTGCTGTTATGGCAATGGCTGCGATTGGCGTACAGAAGGGTGAAATGACCGTCGGGCAGTTCGTCGCTGTAAACGCCTATATGATCCAGTTGACGATGCCGTTGAACTTCCTTGGCACAGTGTATCGCGAAATTCGCCAGTCTTTGGTGGACATGGCGGAGATGTTCACACTGTTGGATCACCCCGCCGAAGTCGTGGACAAACCTGATGCTGTTGCCCTGCGGCCGGGCGTGGGCCGGATTGAGTTTCAGAATGTTGATTTCGCCTATGACCCGGAACGGCCAATTCTGCGCGACCTTTCGTTAACGATCGAAGGGGGTAAAACGCTTGCGATTGTTGGGCCATCAGGGTCGGGCAAATCCACCACCTCCCGCCTGTTGTTCCGGTTCTATGATGTTGCCAGGGGCGCGATCACGATTGATGGTCAGGATGTTCGCGATGTTACCCAAGAAAGCCTGCGCAGCGCGATTGGCGTCGTCCCGCAGGATACGGTGCTGTTTAACGACACGATCCGCTACAACATCGCCTATGGGCGCGACGGCGCAACGGAGGAGGAAATCGTCGAAGCTGCGCGTTCTGCGCAAATTCACGACTTCATCATGGGCCTGCCCGAAGGGTATGACACCCCCGTGGGTGAGCGTGGTTTGAAATTGTCGGGTGGTGAAAAGCAGCGTGTCGCAATCGCGCGCACGATCCTGAAAAACCCACCAATCCTGATTCTTGATGAGGCAACATCGGCGCTGGATACGGGCACCGAAAGCGAAATTCAGGATAGCCTGAAACGTCTTGGTGCCAATCGCACCGTACTGACGATTGCACATCGGCTATCAACAGTGGTGCATGCAGATGAGATTATCGTTCTTGATAAGGGCATCATTGCGGAACGCGGTGCCCACGAAGACCTGCTGGCGAAAAACGGCAGATACGCAGCGATGTGGCGGCGTCAGGAATCTGAAAACCGCGATGAAGTCGACGGTGTCGCGTAAAGACTGACGCAGTTTAGTCAGGAAAAAGGGCCGGGAGAGGGGTGTCTCTTCCGGCCCTGTTTTTTTGCGCCTATCTATTCAGCCGCATTTGCATATGGCCCCCTTGGGGGCAGCAGTTGTGGGGGCGCGGGGGCCGGGCCCTCTGCGTCAATCGCGAGGGTGGAATCGGGTTCCTGCAACCAGTTGATTTCAGGTGCCCGACGCCCCCGCAGGCTGGCGTGAATGCCGGCTTCCTTGCGAAGTCGTTCCCCGCGCCGGCGCGACAGAATATAAACCGCGAAGCGGTTGAGCGGGCCAAGACGGCTGAATGCGCCTTCGGTGATCCACACCCGCAGGGCCAACGCGGCCGGCGTCATCAACAAGGTCAGGGCAGTGGCGACGCCAAGGCCGAATACAACTGCGGTTGCCAGCTGCGTCCACCACAATGCGGTTGGCGCGCCAATCGAAAGGCTTGCGCCAAAGAACGCCGACCAGCCCGCAGCGGTGAACATTGCGCCGCCAAGCAACGCCGAGAACGCTTCGCCAGCGCCGGCAAAGTTGATGGATGCTGCAAACATCATCGGCATCAGGCCCGCCATTGTCGTGATGGTGGTCAGCAGAACAGGGCGAATGCGCTGCTCCGCTGTTCTGATAATGGCCTCCAACCTGGGCATTGTCTCGCAAAACTCTCGATAGGTATCGATAAGAACAATGTTGTTGTTCACCACAATCCCCGCGAGCGCGACGACCCCCGTACCCGTCATAATGATGGAGAACGGTTGCTGCATGACCATCATGCCGAGCATCACGCCCGATGTAGACATGACCACAGCCACCAGAACAAGGATGGAGTTATAGAACGAGTTGAACTGCGCCAGCAGGATGGCAAACATCAAACCAAGTGCCGCAAACATGGCGTTCCCAAGGAAGGCCATGCTTTCTGCCTGTTCCTCCTGATCACCGAAAAAGGTGTATTCAACGCCAATCGGAAGCGGGTTCTCGTCAAGATAAGCGGTGATTTCCGCAATCTTTTGGTTTGCGTTCACGCCCGGTGCCACATCAGCCCGCACATCAACATAGCGTACGGTTTCGTAGCGGTTGATTTCCCCCAGGCTTGGAACCGGGGAAATGGTGATGAAGTTTGACAAGGGCACCAGGCCGGAATTGGTCCTGAGCTTGAGCTGCTCCAACGTCTGCAACAACCTGTCCTGTTCAGGAAACCGGACACGAATATCGAGTTCATCATCAGTATCGTCCGGGCGGATCGTGTCGAGCAGTGCGCCGCGCGTAACCAGCTGGACCAATGTGCCGATTGTCGTGATGTCAGCACCAAAGCGACCAGCAAGTTCGCGGTCGACCTCGATAGACCAATCAATGCCGGGCAGAGGCAGCGTGTCATCAATTTTGACAAGCCCGTCGATGGTCTGGAACTGGCGCTCAATCTCTTTTGCGCTGCGCGTCAGCAGATCAAAATTGTTGGACGTGAGGCGCAGCTGGATGGGCTTGCCCTGCTCGGGGCCGTTCTTTTCGATCTCCAGCTCGGGAATGACGCCGGGAACGGTTGCGATACGTTCCTCAATCTCTGCTACGATGGTATCGCCACCACGGCGTTGATCCCACGGGAGGAACTCCAGCTGAATTTCACCGATGCTGTCAGGCGGGCCGCCGCCGCCCTGCTTTTCGAGGCCGCCAGAGCCAGCAAAGGCAAACAGGCTTTCAACCCCGTCGACATTGAGAACCTCACGCTCTACGGCGCGAACAAGACGGTCTTTTTCCGCGAGAGACATATTTCCACGCGCACGAACGTGGATGACGGCGCGTTCCGGTTCGGTTTTCACAAAGAACTCTGTGCCGTAATTGTTACCCATGAAGGTAAAGATCGTCAGACCCATCAAGCCAACAGCCGTCAGAATGGCGACCACGGGCATGACCGGGTTTCCCACGATTAGCTGAATGAAATGACCAAAGGCGGTGCGCTTGTATTCCGTATCGAAAACAAGCTCCCGTTCCTTACGCCAGAAGGTCGCCTTGCGGTACAGCCACGATATGCCGAACAGACGGAACAAGCCGTTAAAGATGCGACCCGCGAACGCAAACATCCGAGCGATAACCTGGCCAAGAACAGGCAGGAAAATCAACGCAACGACGAGCGATGCGCTCAACACAAAAATCAGTGTGATTGGCAGTTGCCCCATGAACTTGCCGGGAATGCCGGGCCAAAGCAGCATTGGCAAGAACGCACAAAGCGTTGTGGCCGTCGAACTGACGATAGGCCAGAACATACGTTTCGCCGCTTCGCTATAGGCCACGTTGGGTGCGGCACCTTCGGTGAGGCGGCGGTCTGCGTATTCGGCCACCACAATGGCCCCATCAACCAACATCCCCACGGCGAGAATCAGGCCGAACATCACCATGTTGTTCACACCCATCCCAAATATGGCGAGCATTGCAAAGCTCAACAGGAACGAGCAGGGAATGGCGATGCCGACAAGAAGCGACGAGCGTAACCCCAACGTCAAAACCACAACCACCATAACCAGCAGAACCGCCGTCAGAACGGAGCCTTCAAGCTGATTGACCATGCCTTCAACACGGATGCTCTCATCCATTGAGAACGAGATGTTCACGGTCGAGCGTAGTGTTTCGGGCCATTCGGCCTCGATCGCGGCTACCTTTTCACGTACCGCACTGACAGTTTGGATGATGTTCTCGCCCACGCGCTTTTTGACCTGAAGCGCGACGGTTTTTTCCGAGTTGTAGCGCGCCGTCCCGGTGGCGTCTTCATAGGTGCGCCGTATGGTTGCAATATCACCAAGGCTGACCACACGGTCACCTTCGATCCTTACCGGAAGACGATAAAGCTCATCAGCGGTTTCAAAGGAACCGGGCAGTTTGACCGAAAATGCGCCGGCACCATTTTCAACCGACCCGGCGGCAACCAGCGCGTTGTTGTTGGATACAACCGCAAGCAATTCCTGCGCGGTGACGTTGTAGGCCTCCATCTTCAGGGGGTCGATGATGACCTCAAGCATCTCTTCACGATACCCGGCAAGACCCGCTTCGAGCACCATGGAGAGAGATTCGATATCGCGTTGCATGTCCTTTGCAATGCGAAGCAATGTTCGCTCCGGCACATCACCTGACAGTGAAACAACAAGGATGGGAAAGGCTGAAAGGTTAACCTCCAGAACCTTTGGTTCTTCGATCTCGGCGGGCATTTCGGCCTTGGCCTGATCAACCTTGTCTCGCACATCCGCGATGGTGCCTGCCTTGTCCCATTCGAACTGGAATTCCAACAGAACCGCAGCGTGGTTTTCCGTGGCGAAGGATGTCATTTCCTTCAGGCCTTCGACGCTGCGCAATTTGGTTTCCAGCGGTTTGACCATCAGGCGTTCCGCGTCAGATGCGCTAACGCCGGGCAGGGGTACCGATACGTATAAGATCGGTACGTCGATGTTCGGGCTGCCTTCGCGCGGCAGGGCCGTATAGGCGTAGATGCCTGCCAGAATACTGAGCACGACCATCGCAATGATCATGCGGCTGCGCTCCACAGCCCATGCGACGATACCGGTCATTGGAGGGCCTCTGGGTCAACGTAGGAGACGCTGAGTTTCTGCCCGTCGATGACAAATTCCTGCCCGACAACAATCACATCAGCTGTTTCGGGCAGGCCTGTGACCCAGACCCCACGCGGTTCATCGCGCAAGACGCTGACTGATTGAAATTTCGCCACATTATCGACTGCCAATCGCACGCCAAGCTCTCCATGGTTGTCGAGGGTCAGCGCCGTTTGCGGCAGATAATGCGCCTGCACACCATCAAGGGAGATCAACATTTCTGCTGTCATCCCATCACGTATGGACAGGTCTTCGTTGCGTGTTTCAGCTTCGACCAGATAGGTGCGCGTGTCACGGTCGGCGGATCGTGAAATGTAGGTGATTTTTCCGCGCAGCTCCCGCCCCGTGATCAGCTTGGCGTCAACCTCCGCGCCCATCTTCAGGGCATCGACTGATCGTTCCGGCGCGAAGGCGACGAATTTGATCGGGTCCAGTGCGATCAGTGACGCGCAGACCGACCCATTCTGCAATAGCGAGCCAAGTTCTGCTGTATCTGACACCAACACACCATCAAATGGCGCGGTGATCGTCAGGCGGTTGAGGTTGATTTCTGCCCTTAACACCCGTGCCTTGGCCGCTTCGAGCAAGGCCGTCTTGTTTTTGGCGGACGTGGCAGAGGCATATCCCTTCTTGGAGAGGCTTTGCGCGGCTTCGAACTCTGTTTCAGCTTCCAACAACCGTGCCTTGGCTTCGGTCATTTCAGCATCACGGTCGCCGCGTCGAATTTGGCAAAGCGTATCGCCCGCCTTGACGAGTGAGCCTTTCTCCTTGGGGGCTGACGTGACCAACCCGGCGATTTCGGACTTTATCTCTACGGATCGGTTCGCTTCGGTGCGACCGCGCAAGACCAAGGTGTCTACAAACGGTTGCGCCGCAGACTTGAGTACAGCGACCGAGGCTTCGCCATCAGCAAACGCGTGCTGCGCCATTGGAACGACTGTCAGGGCGGTGGCCATTAGCATGGCACGAAGGTTCAACATGCAATCACTCTCAACTTATTCTGGCGGGACGGTTCCGCCTTTCGGGAGGAATACGAACAAAGGGGGCGCGCGGATCACAAAAGCACGTTATTCGCGGCCCTTATCTCTACGCAGTCTATACATTACGTGGAACTGTGAGAAAACCGTCGCTGAACCGCGCCAGAAAGCGATTTAATGTCTTTCCAAGCCTAGGAATGCGCGCGCGCGTTTTGTAACGTCCGCCCAAAGCTGCGCGGATTGCGTGGGTATCATACAAAAGACAATGATGAGCGCAGGGCGCCATCGACGGAGGGCGCCAGGTGAGCGACACAGACAGTTTCATCGAAGAGGTGAGCGAAGAGGTTCGCCGCGATCGTATGTTTGGCCTTTGGAAACGCTATGGTCCGTTTGTCATCGGCGCGATTGTTTTGTTTGTTGCAGGGGCAGCCGTTATGACATGGCTGGACCAGCGCAAGGCCGCTCAGGCCCAAGAAGCCGGTGCCGCCCTGATCGCGGCATCAATCGGTTCGGCAACGGAAACCGCTGAAGCGATGGAAGTGGTCGCGGGCACGGCCGGTGAACCGGGCCTGAGGGCGTTGGCCCAGATGCGTGCCGCAGGGGCCTTTGCGGTCGCTGGCAATAAAGAAGCCGCGATAGCTGCGTTCCAGAAAATTTCGCTCGGTGCTGATACGCCTGATTTGCTGCGCGACGTTGCGGCACTGCGCGCCTTGATGTTGAGCGGCGAAGACATGCCACCAGCGGATTTCGCAACTGCGCTGTCGCCTCTGGCAGAGGGCGCTGGCCCGTATAGCCTGCTTGCGCTGGAGGCACGTGGCGTTGCCAAGGAACGCGCAGGCGACCGGGAAGGCGCGATAGCTGACCTGTCAGCCGTTCACTCAGATGCCGCTGCACCCGCCGGTCTTCGCCGCCGGGTTGCTGAAGTGCTGACCGCGCTTGGCGCCGCGCCGGAAACAGCGCAATAACGAAACACAGAGCAGGCCTGATGTTGTTGGAGGATTTGGCATGAGTACGGGATTCGGACATATCAGGGCCTTGCGCTCGGTCATGGTGCCGCTGGCATGTGTTGTCGGGTTGTCGGCGTGTGGTCTGTTTGATGATGATGAGCAGTTGCTGGCAGGGGATCGCATTCCAGTTCGCCTGACGACCGACGATGTGCTGACAAGGCCCGAGATTCGCGCCCAGATCGAACCCCTCACGGCGCCGATTTCCAACAGTGAATGGACGCAGACCAATGGGTCTTCGCTTCATGTCATGGGGCACCTTGCGGGGCCGTCCAGTCTGTCTGTGGCGTGGACATCCTCGTTCGGTGATGGCGGTGGCGGGCGCGGCCTGTTGACCTCTCCGCCCATCGTGGTTGGCGGTTCGGTGTTCATGCTTGATGCCGCTGCGAAAGTAACGGCGTTCGATGCCTCCAGTGGTGCCCGCAAATGGCAAGCAGACCTGTCACCCGAAGGTGAAGATGGCGAGGACGGGTTCGGTGGTGGACTTGCTTTCTCAAATGGCAAGCTGTTGGCAACAACGGGTTTTGGGGAGGCATTGGCCCTGAACCCCAACAGTGGTGAGATTGAATGGCGGTTGCGCCTGACCGCGCCTGCGCGCGCGGCACCGGCGGCGACCAAGGGCATGATGGTTGCCGTGTCACGTGATAACACCGCCTTTGGCGTCTCGATTGCGGATGGCGCATTGTTGTGGCGCGTCGCGGGCGCGTCGTCAGAAGCGGGTGTTCTTGGGGGCGCGAGCCCGGCAATTTCGGCAAATGGCGTTGCCATTCTGCCGTTTGGTTCCGGGGAACTGGTCGCGGTAAACACCGCGAACGGGCGCCGTATCTGGTCTGATGTGCTAAGTGGCGGCCGCCGTGGGCTGGCACGCTCTACCATTTCTGATATTTCCTCCGACCCGGTCGTGATGGGGGTTGCCGTTATTGCGGGTAACCAAAGTGGCCGACTTGCTGCGTTCGACGGGCGCAGTGGCCGCCGTGGTTGGACACGGGATTTTGGTGCCTCTTCTCCGGTTTGGGGAGAGGGGCAGACGATCTTTGTAATTACGGATGATGCAAAGTTGATGCGTTTGTCTGGCCAGGATGGCTCGACCATGTGGTCAACACCCTTGCGGGCCTTCCGCGATGAAGACGACCGCGAAGACCCCATCGGCTATGGCGGCCCGGTTCTTGTGGGAGGGCATCTGGTTGTCACGTCCTCGCTTGGACAAGTGCTGACGTTTGATCCGATCACCGGCGAAGCTGATCAGACTATTTCGGTTTCCGGTGCGGCTGCGCTTGGGCCGGTTGTTGCGAATGGCACCGTTTATGTCGTCACAGAGGGCGGTTCTTTGGTCGCACTGCGTTAAGCCGCGACGTATTCCCCTAGCTGCACATCTTGCTAATGCGCAGCTAGGGCCGTAAACGGCGCTCATGTCTTATGTAGTTGCCCTTATCGGCCGCCCCAACGTGGGCAAATCGACCTTGTTCAATCGCCTTGTTGGCAAGAAGCTCGCCCTGGTTGACGATCAACCTGGCGTGACGCGAGATCTGCGCGAAGGCGCAGCCCGTCTCGCGGACCTGAGGTTTCAGGTCATCGACACCGCAGGCCTTGAAAACGCAACCGATGATTCCCTGCCGGGCCGTATGCGCAAACTCACAGAGCGCGGCGTTGATATGGCCGACACATGCCTGTTCATGGTTGATGCCCGCGCCGGCTTGTCGCCGCTTGATGCAGAAATTGCAGACATTCTTCGCCGTCGCGGCGCGGATGTAATTTTGCTGTGCAACAAGGCCGAGGGCCGCGCCGGTGAAAATGCGGTTTACGAGGCTTATGGCCTCGGCCTGGGTGAGCCCCTCGCCATTTCGGCTGAGCATGGAGAAGGGCTGGAGGACCTTTATACGGTTCTTCAACCGCGAATTGACGCCTATGAAGAGGCGATCAAAGACGCAGAAGTACCCGATGATGCGCCCGAAGGCCGACCGCTTCAAATTGCTGTCGTTGGCCGACCGAATGCAGGCAAATCCACCTTGGTTAACTGTATCCTCGGCGAAGATCGTCTGCTTACAGGGCCAGAGGCGGGCATCACCCGCGATAGTATCGGCTTGCCGGTCACCTGGGGTGAGCGGGAGTTCAAGATCTTTGATACCGCAGGCCTGCGCAAACGCGCCCGTATCGACAACAAACTTGAAAAACTATCGGCCTCCGACGCGGTGCGGGCTGTCAAGTTTGCAGAGGTTGTCGTGGTTTTGATGGATGTAGACAACTGCTTCGAAACGCAGGACCTGCGCATCGCTGATCTGGCTGAACGTGAGGGCCGCGCCGTGGTTTTTGCGATCAACAAATGGGACATTGCTGAAGACAAGCAGGCCTTGTTGAAAGAGTTGAAGCAAAAGCTCGACTTGCACCTTCCGCAGCTTTCAGGTGCGCCGTTGATCACCATTTCTGCGCTTACCGGGCGTGGGTTGGAAAGGCTGCGCGAAGCCATTCTTGAGATGGAAGCGATCTGGAATACGCGATTCCCCACGGCGAAATTGAACCGCTGGCTAGAGGGGAAGGTGCAGGCACATCCCCCGCCTGCACCCTCCGGTCGTCGCATCCGCTTGCGGTATATGACGCAGATCAAGGCGCGCCCGCCGTCGTTTATGGTGAGCTGTTCGCGCCCCGAAGACCTGCCTGAAAGCTACACCCGTTTTCTTGTAAATGGGCTGCGGTCAGATCTGGGAATGAAGGGCGTACCGATCCGGCTTGCCATGCGTAAGGGCGATAACCCTTATGCCGACAAGAAAAAACCCCGTGGTCGCAAGGACTACAAGGGTTAGGGCAACCAGCATGTGAACAGTTAGGCGGGCGACATGCGTTTCAACGCGCGCGCCCGTCATTGCGCCTATCTGTGCGCTAGCTGCGCAGTGTCATCTGGCGGTTATGACAGGCTTTTTGTCTCGCCCGCCGAAACAGCGCCGGAGAATAGCAACCCCGTCAGCGCGTTCGCAACTTCGCTTGTTGGCGTTAGAACGCTTGTGTTTTCACCTGGATGCGCCCGTGCGCGCAGCGCGGTCGGCATCGCGGGGGGCTGCGCCAGCCAAACCTTTGGGCCGCGTTTCACGTTCTCGGCGGCATAACTCAGCGCGATTGCCCGCGCGGCGGCTTTGGACGCGCCGTAGCTGGCGTTGAACTTTGCACCGATCAGACCTGAATCGTCGATGAAAACAGCCTCCGCTGTTTCGGCTGCTTTCAAAAGCGGGTCAACCACCCGGATCAAGCGTTGGCAAGACCGGGCATTTACGGCCATGGCCTTGTCAAAGTCTTTGGCCGCCGCATGTTCCGCCGGTGACATAGGGGCCGCTTCCGCAGCACAGTGGACAACAATGTCCAGTTTACCCCATCGGCCATGAATGGCCGCGCCGAGCCGCTCCAGACCCGGGTCATCTGTAACGTCCATCGGTGTGAGCGTGCATCCGCCAGGGCCTTTTGCAATCACATCGTCCAGTTCTTCGAGCCCGCCGACGGTACGCGCGATCGCAATGACATGCGCACCACGTTCAGCCAGCGCCACAGCAGTCGCATATCCAAGACCGCGAGAGGCACCAGTTACCAGCGCAATGCGCCCAGAAAGATCTGACATGATTTATTCCGCCGCTTGTTGTGCAAGGTGGTCTGATGGGGGAATGGGGTAATCACCGCTGAAACAGGCATCGCAGAACTGCGGGCAGCCTGCGTTGCGCCCCCCTTCGTGCCCACATGCACGGTAAAGGCCGTCAAGGCTGACAAAGCGCAGCGAATCGACAGCAAGGTGCTTTGCCATCTGCTCTTCGTTCATATTGTGCGCCAACAGTTTTGACCGCTCCGGCGTGTCGACTCCGTAGAAACAGGACCATGACGTCGGCGGCGAAGCGATGCGGAAATGAACCTCCGCTGCCCCGGCATCCAGAATCATTTCCTTGATCTTGCGGGAGGTGGTGCCGCGCACGACGCTGTCGTCGACCAGCACAACCCGTTTCCCCTCAATAAGCGCGCGGTTCACGTTGAGCTTAAGGCGCACACCCATGTTGCGGATGTTGTCTGACGGCTCAATGAATGTGCGGCCCATGTAGGAATTGCGGATGATGCCCATGGCAAAGGGGATGCCACTTTGCTGGCTATAGCCAATCGCCGCTGGTGTGCCGCTGTCTGGCACGGGGCAGACATAGTCGGCCTCAACCGGGGCTTCCTTGGCCAACTCCACCCCAATACGGCGGCGTGCTTCATACACCGAAAGGCCGTCAATGACGCTGTCAGGGCGAGAGAAGTAAACATATTCAAAGACGCAGAATTTCGGGTTCTGATCGGTGAAGGGGCGTTCGGACGAGATACCATCGCGCGTAATTGTCACCATTTCACCCGGTTCGATTTCGCGAACCAGCTCAGCGCCAATAATGTCGAGCGCGCATGTCTC
This sequence comes from Pikeienuella sp., assembly GCA_049608645.1. Taxonomy (GTDB): domain Bacteria; phylum Pseudomonadota; class Alphaproteobacteria; order Rhodobacterales; family Rhodobacteraceae; genus Pikeienuella. The sequence continues at coordinate 39,193 of JBMYXS010000009.1, forward strand.
TGACGACAACACCCATGCATCACCAACCTTGCCAAGCATCAGGGGGCGCACACCGAGCGGGTCGCGCACGCCAATCATCTTGGTGCGAGTCATGGCGATGATGGAAAACGCGCCCTCGACGCGGCGCAATGCGTCTTTAAGCCGTTCGGTGATGTTCCGCTCTGTCGCCAGCGCCATCAGGTGAACGATGCACTCGGTGTCTGAAGACGACTGAAAGATGGATCCACGACCAATCAGTTCAGCGCGAAGGGCCTCTGCATTTGTGAGGTTCCCGTTGTGAGCGATAGAGCAGCCACCATGCGCAAACTCCGCATAAAGCGGCTGAACATCGCGAATGGCTGTCTGCCCCTTGGAGCCGGAAGTAGAGTACCGCACATGCCCCATTGCCAATTCGCCGGGCAACCCGCGCATGACCTCGGGTTTGGTGAAGTTGTCGCGCACATAGCCCATACGACGATCAGAGTTGAATTGCTCTTGTTCCTGATCGTAGGCGACGATGCCGCCTGCTTCTTGCCCGCGGTGTTGCAGGGCATGCAGGCCCAGAGCAACAAAATTGGCCGCATCCTTTGCACCCAGAACGCCAAAAATACCGCATTCTTCGCGAAGTTTATCGTCGTCTAGCGGATGCGGGGGAAGGGGTGTGAATGCTTCATTGGTGGTGTCAGTCATGTCGCGTATCCAACCCTCATGCGGTTGCGGCCCCACTGCGTTGGCAAGGCCGGTTTCATTGCCCGCTGTATAGGGGGCAAGGCTTCACCTGTCATTAGCCTATGACGCTTATGCGACAGGTTGCGCAGGCAGCAAAAATGCAGACGAACCGCCGCCACCTTCACAACTGCCCATCAGGCGATCAATGCGGGTTTGCAGCCAGCTTGGGGCCTCTGTCGGTGTTTCGGCCATGATCATGTCAGCGACTTCTGACAACAAACCCTGGCTCGCGCTGTTTTCTATCATCGCCACGCGGTCATCAGTTGGCACGATGAGGTTATAGGCGAGGTAGAGAACCCCAACCAACAAGACCCCGCGTGCGATGCCGAAAACGAACCCAAGGCCCTTGTCTATTGGACCCAGAATCGTGCTTTGCACGGCGGACGACAGAATAGGCGTGAAAATCGACAGCAATATCAGTGAAATACCGAACACCACTGCGAAGGCCGCCAGAACCGACATGAGACAGTTGCCGCGCAGAATATCCCCCAAAACGGGGACTTCCTGCACCAATGGCTCAACAAACGGCGCAAAAAAGAAGGACGCAAGCGCGGCCAGCAACCACCCGCCGATTGCGAGAGCCTCTCGCGTAAGGCCCCGATTATAGGCCAGCATTGCCGAAATAATGACGACGAGGGCGACAGCGCCGTCTGCGATGGTCAGTTGCATGTCATCCCCTTTATGCGCGGTCCGGCGACATCAGTGCCATCAGCGCATCCAGATCTCTTACTTGTTCGACGTTCATGCCCGATTCGGGCGCGGCTTTCACCTCTGAAGGCGCATAAGCTTGTGAAAAGCCCAGTTTTTGTGCCTCTTTCAAGCGCGCGGCTGTCTGGCTGACACCTCTGATTGCGCTTGAAAGGCTGATTTCACCAAAGACAACCGCGTTGGCAGGTACTGCGCGATCAAGATGTGCGGATAAAACAGCCGCCGCGACCGCGAGGTCCGCAGCGGGTTCTGTTACCCGAATCCCGCCCGCGACATTTAGGAACACGTCATTCCCGGCGAGCGAGACCCCGCAACGCGCCTCCAGCACGGCCAGAATCATCGAAAGACGCCCCGAATCCCAACCAATGACCGTGCGGCGTGGTGTGCCGAGCGGCGACGTCGCGACCAAAGCCTGAAATTCAACCAAGACGGGGCGCGTGCCTTCGATGCCTGCAAACACGACGGAACCCGGCGTGCGGCTGTCACGATCCGCGAGGAAAAGGGCCGACGGGTTGGCGACCTCAGCCAGACCCGTGTCGCGCATTTCAAAGACGCCAATTTCATCAGCGGCACCAAAGCGATTTTTAACCGCACGCAGGATGCGGAACTGATGCCCACGTTCCCCTTCGAAATAGAGAACCGTATCGACCATATGTTCAACAACACGTGGCCCGGCGATCTGGCCATCTTTGGTGACATGGCCCACCAAAACGATGGAAACGCCACGCCGTTTGGCAAAACTGGTCAGTTCATGCGCACAGGCCCTAACCTGGCTGACACTGCCCGGAGCACTTTCGACATTATCGGCCCACATGGTCTGGATTGAATCGATGATGGCGAGGGCAGGGCGCTCAGCCTCCAACGTCGTCAGAATATCGCGCAGGTTGGTGGCCGCGGCCAGTTGCACGGGGGCCTCCGTCAGGCCGAGGCGCGCTGCGCGCATCCGAACCTGTGCTGTCGCTTCTTCCCCCGAAATATAGATCGTCTTGGCACCATTCAGCGACAATGCACCCGCCGCTTGCAGCAACAAAGTTGACTTGCCGATGCCGGGGTCGCCGCCGACCAGGATAGCGGATGCGGGGGCCAGTCCGCCGCCGAGAACCCGGTCAAATTCGTCGATGCCGGACAATGCCCGAGGTGGTTGAGCCTCACCACCACTGAGAGAATGAAGTTCAATCGCGCGGCCCTTGGATTTGCCAAGGGTTTTGGACGCAGGTCCAGACGCGGAAAGGCCAGCATCTTCGGTGATTGAATTCCACGCATTGCAACTGTCGCAGCGTCCAGCCCACTTACGCGTAACTGCACCGCATTCGCCACATACGAAATTTGTAGATTGCTTGGCCATCGCAGAGCGGTTTGGCCTATGCAGCGGAGAAGGGCAAGCCCATGAGAGCAACCATCCCCAATGACATCTGCGCAAAGCAGCAAAGGCGTTCACGACCGACGTGCCGGATGCTCATTGATAATGCGGTTATCGTCAGCAGAAAGCCCACGATCCGCGTTGGCAGGGCAGGCCACCCCATGCCAAATGCCAAAAGGGCCAAAATCACCAAAACGACCATGGTTATGTGCTGCGCACGCTGCTCTCCATTTGAAATGGCGATTTCCGCAGCGTTACCTGCGGTGGAAATAACGGCGACAATCGCGCTGAGCAAACCAAATACGATCACGCCTGCACCCGTTTTGATTGGGCGTAAGCGATAAACAACGACGTAAGCGTGATTGCGGTAAAGAGGTAAAGCCCCCACCCGACGGTGACGTGGCCCACGCCGACGCCCTTTATGACGACGATATAAACGGCAATCAGGAATACATCCGCCATCGATAATTTCCCCGCAATGATAATCAACATCATGGCGCGCTTACTCTGGAGGACCCCGAAGAGCGCGGCAGAGAGGAGTAACGTCTTAAAAAACGGCGCGACTACGGCAAGGGTCGCCACAATCATGGCGAGAACCATGTCAGTGTGCCAAAGATCACGTACCCCACCCGCTATGGTAAGCTCACTACCACGAAAGAATGGCAAAAAACCCGCATAGGCGAGCGGCGCAGTCCAGGATATGGGGTATAGAACAAGGAATGACAGGTTGATCCAGCGCAGCGCGCCCATCAACGAACAGCCTCAATCGGCCCTTCTTCATGCCCATGAATGAACTGATCAATGTAGGCGTTTCCGCTTGTTTCGATCTGGTCCACAGGCCCCATCCACTGAACACGGCCTTCGTGGATCATGGCGACCTTGTCGGCGATTTCGACGACAGAACGCATATCATGCGTAATGGTCACAGCGGTCGCGCCAATTTCGGTGACCAGGCTACGGATCAGTTTGTTGATCACATGGGCCATGATCGGGTCGAGGCCGGCCGTTGGTTCATCAAAGAAAATAATCTCCGGTTCCGCCGCAATCGCGCGCGCAAGGCCCACCCGCTTTTGCATGCCACCCGACAGCTCCGCCGGAAACAGATCTGCCGTATCAGGCTTCAGGCCAACGCGCCGCAGTTTGTCGATGGCAATTTCACGCGCTTCCGCGGGTGTTTTGCGGTCTTCGCCTTGCAACAATCGAAATGCGATGTTGCGCCAGACGGGCATGGAATCGAACAAGGCACCGCCCTGAAACAACATTCCAAACCGCCGAAGAAAGGCCTCGCGGCTTGCGCCCTTTGTGCCCAGCACGGATTTTCCATCCAGCAGAATGTCGCCAGCATCTGGTTCTATCAAACCAATAATGGTCTTGATCGTCACCGACTTACCGGTGCCGGAACCGCCAATGATAACAAGGCTCTCGCCTTCGTTCACGGCAAGGTCAACGCCCTGCAGTACTTTTTTGGTCCCGAACGTCTTGGCGACGCCACGCATTTCGATTTTTGGTGTCATGCCGCGAAGAACAGTTCGTTAAGGATGTAGTTGGAAGCGAGGATCAGAATAGAGGCCGATACAACCGCGTTGGTTGTTGCCCGGCCCACACCCTGCGCGCCCCTGCCGGAGTTATAACCCTGATAACACCCCATAAGCGCGATGATAAACCCAAAGACCGCTGCCTTGGCCAAGCCTGAGGTAATGTCGCCGGTGGTCAGAAAATTCCACGTGTTATTGATATAGGAGCCGGGGTTGAACCCGAGCCGGGCGGTGCCAACCACAAACCCGCCCATGATACCAATAACATCACCGATAAAGGCCAGCACCGGCATGGTAAGTGTTGCTGCCAAAAGGCGCGGCGCAACAAGGTATTTCAAGGGGTTGGTGTTCAGCGTTGTCAACGCGTCGATCTGTTCAGTCACACGCATTGTGCCAAGTTCAGCGGCGATCGAGGCTGAAACACGCCCTGCAACCATCAGCCCGCCAAGTACGGGGCCAAGTTCACGAACCATGCCAATCGCAACAATGCTTGGCACGACAGCTTCAGCATTAAATCGCGCGCCCCCGGTGTAGATTTGCAGCGCGAGGGCCGCTCCGGTGAAGAACGCCGTTAAGCCAACAACGGGGAGCGAATAATACCCGATGCGCATGACTTGCCGGCCTAGTTCACCAAAATACCAGGGCGGGCGGATCACATGGCTGACGGAATGTGCCGTAAAAATGGCCAAGGCACCGGTCGTGGCACATAGGCCAAGCACAGCAGCGCCAATGGCCGCGAGAAAAGACTGAAAGGCATTTATGATCGCCACGAGCGGGATTCCTTAACTGACCTGTCCCGTATACCGCCGCTCATAGCGCGGGCCAAGGGAGGTCAGTATTTCATAACCGATTGTTCCGGCGGCATCGGCCAGTTGATCAACCGTCTGGTGCGGACCAAGGAACTGCACCATGTCACCCTCCGCCGCATTTGGCAGGTCTGTAACATCCAGTGTAATCAGGTCCATCGACACGCGGCCAACCGATGGAATGATGTGATCATCAAGGGATACGGTAAAACCCGCGCTGATCGCGCGCAGAAGGCCATCTGCGTATCCGCCATTCACTGTCGCAATGCGCCGCGGCGTCTTGGCCACGTAAGCGGCACCATAGCCGACCGCTTCGCCGGGCATGACGTCGCGAATCTGGATGATAGGGGTTTCCAGCGTCACAACGGGCGCTGCATCCGCAAATGGTAAGCCGCCATAAAGGCCAATGCCGGGCCGCGTCAGGTCAAAGTGATAGTCGGCACCAAGCAGCGTGCCACCCGTTGCCGCAAGGGAACGGGGCGTATCCGTAAAGACCGGGTGTGCAGTCATCGCGGTAAATGCCGCGAGTTGTTCTGAGTTCTGCGCGTGATCAGGCTCATCCGCACAGGCAAGGTGGCTCATCACCAGCTGCACATCCAGCGCGGCGATCAGTTCGGCGGCGGTCTGCATTTCAGCAGCCTCCATCCCGAGGCGGTTCATGCCACTATCGAGTTGGATGCCGACCGGGCCGCCAAATTCCTGCGCCGTTCGAACCTGACCAGCGGAATTGAGAAGGGGGATCAGCGCGTTGTCGCGCATCAATCCAATGTCGCCGGGCATCATGCCACCAAAAACAAAGATGCGCGGGCCGTCACCCAATGCAGCGCGCAGCGCCACGCCTTCGTCAACGACAGCAACAAAGAACGTCCGTGCACCCGCTTTGGCAAGCGCCGGGCCAACGACGCGCGCGTCCAGACCATAGGCATTTGCCTTGATAACAGCGGCGGTTTCCCCATGGCTCAGGGCATTCAAGGCGCGCCAGTTGGCAACGATCGCGGCAAGGTCAATCGTTAGCAAGCCGCGGGACATATCTTCGCTTTCATTTACATCTCGTAATCGTTGCCAGGGAACCGATCAGGCTTTGCAAGGTCACTAAAGCGGGTAAATTCGCCTTTGAATGCCATTTCGACAGTACCAATCGGGCCATGGCGCTGTTTGCCGATGATTGCCTCTGCTTTGCCATAGACGCGTTCAGCCTTTTCCATCCATTCGGGGAAGCTGGGGTCTTCCTCAGGCGGTTTGATCCGTTCGTGATAATATTCGTCCCGATAGACGAACATCACCACATCTGCGTCTTGCTCGATAGAGCCAGATTCGCGCAAATCTGAAAGCTGTGGGCGCTTGTCGTCACGCGATTCCACCTGCCGTGAAAGCTGTGAAAGTGCGATGACCGGAATATTGAGTTCCTTGGCAATCGCTTTCAGGCCCTGCGTAATCTCGGAAACCTCGTTAACGCGGCTGTCTTTGGCCGTCGCTGGGCGCACCAGTTGCAAATAGTCGATGAACAACACGTCCAGCCCATGGGTGCGTTTCAAGCGGCGTGCACGCGCAGCCAACGTCGAAATGGGCAGGGCGGGCGTATCGTCAATGTAGAGCGGCAAGGACTGCAAATCGCGCGCTGCTTCGACGACGCGGCGAAACTCATCTTCTTCCATGTCGCCGTTACGCAGTTTATGCGAGGAAACCTCTGCCTGTTCGGACAGGATGCGCGTCGCGAGTTGTTCGGAACTCATCTCCAGCGAAAAGAACCCGACGCGCCCGCCATCGACAGTGCCCTCATTTCCATCGGCTGTAATGCCCTTGCGATAGGCCTTGGCGACGTTGAAGGCGATGTTGGTGGCCAGCGAGGTTTTACCCATCGAGGGGCGCCCCGCGAGGATCAAAAGGTCAGAAGGGTGCAACCCGCCCAGCTTTCGGTCCATATCGATCAGGCCGGTAGATATCCCTGCCAGCCCTCCATCACGCTGATAGGCAGCATTGGCGACTTCGACCGCTTCGGTTGCGGCCTTCAGGAAAGATTGGAAGCCGCCCTCATATTTTCCTTTTTCACCGAGCGCATAGAGCACCTGTTCGGCATCGACGATCTGATCGGCTGGCTCACTATCCAGATCCATCGCTGATGCTTTGGCGCTGATTTCCTCGCCAATGCGGATCAAATCGCGGCGGATCGCGAGATCGTAGATGGTTTGCGCGTAATCACGCACGTTGAAAATGGAAACCGCTGAACCTGATAAGCGCGCCAGATAGGCCGGGCCGCCCACTTCGGCCATGCCGGGGTCTGATTCAAAAAACGGTTTCAGCGTCACTGGCGTGGCGAGCGCGTTCTTTTGGATGCGTCGCCCCGCAGTTTCAAAGATGCGCTGGTGCAGGGGGTCATAAAAATGGTGCGCCTCAACGATGGAGGCAACGCGATCATAAACGTCGTTGTTCACAAGCAATGCGCCCAGCAAAGCCTGTTCAGCCTCAATGTTGTGAGGAACTGATTGAATGTCAGGAGGGTTCGCGCCGTCGGCCATTTTGTGTCCTTGTTTGCTGAGCCATTCTTACCGCGAATTGAGATTCGTTAACATACGGCGATATCGAGTTATTGCTTGCCGCGTGTGATTTTTTGAATTGCACTTGACGGTACCCTGCGAAATTTGCCGGCGCTTGCGCGGCCCGAGACAGGTTGGCGGTATAGCAGTTTGCACAAAAAAAGGCCGCCGGATTGCTCCGGCGGCCCATTATTCCAAACAAGAAAGATCAGACGCGCGGCTGCTCGTCGTCTTCTGCAGGGGCATCTTCGATAACACCTTCTTCGCCTTCTGGAGCCAGCTCATCGTCCTCAAACAGCTCGGCCACGTCGAAGGCGTCAGCGGCCTCCTCTTCGGCGCGAAGCTCCTGAATGGATTTGCCCTGTGCCTGAAGCTCAGCTTCATCCTGAGAGCGTGCAACGTTCACGGTGATCGTTACGCTGACCTCTGGGTGCAGAACGACGCGAACGTCGTGCAGGCCAAGCTCTTTAACCGGTTTGTCCAGAATGATCTGGTTACGGTTGATGGAGAAACCGGATTCGGTTGCCAATTCCGCGATGTCGCGGGAGTTGACTGAACCGTAAAGCGACCCGGCGTCAGAGGCAGAGCGGATAGCGATATAGGTGTCGCCATCGACCTTGGCGGCAACCGCTTCGGCTTCTGTCTTCAACTCCAGGTTCCGCGCTTCAAGCTGCGCACGCTGGGCTTCAAACCGAGCGAGGTTGGCTTTGTTGGAGCGGAGTGCTTTGCCTTTGGGCAGCAAGAAGTTGCGTGCGTAACCGTCTTTGACAGTTACGATATCGCCCATCTGGCCCAGTTTTTCGATGCGTTCAAGAAGAACCACGTCCATGACAGATCCTCCTTATTTGATCGCGTAGGGGAGCAGGGCAAGAAAGCGAGCGCGTTTGATGGCGCGGCTCAATTCACGCTGCTTTTTGCCAGAAACGGCGGTGATGCGAGACGGTACGATCTTGCCGCGCTCAGAGATGTAGCGCTGAAGAAGTTTTACGTCTTTGTAGTCGATCGCTGGCGCGTCCTTACCCGAAAACGGGCAGGATTTGCGGCGACGGAAAAACGGTTTACGTGCCATTTGTCAGATCCTTTCCGAATTAATCGCGGCGTGGGGGACGAGGACCGCGTGGGCCACGTGGGCCACGATCGTCGCGGGAATTTTTCGCACGGACGATGGCGCTGTCGCCTTCTTCATGCTCTTCGACCTTGATGGTCATAACGCGCATGACGTCGTCGTGGAGGCGCATGAGGCGTTCCATTTCTGCAACCGCTGCGGCAGGCGCATCGGATTTCAGAAAGGCGTAGTGGCCCTTGCGGTTCTTGTTGATTTTGAAAGCCATGGAGCGAAGACCCCAGTATTCAAAGCCAGCGACGTCACCGCCGTTGTCTTTGAGCACCTGAGAGAAATGCTCGATGAGGCCTTCGGCCTGCGCGTTGGAAATGTCCTGACGCGCAATGAAAACATGCTCGTAAAGAGCCATATTCATCACCATTATCTAAGCGCGCTTCAAAATACGGGCATGACCCTTCCGGCCCGTATACGAGAGGCGTCGCGGCCAAACGTCTTCGGAAGGTCGCGCCTTGTAAGCGGGGCAACGCTGAAACGCAACCCCGGCTGAGGCTAAGGGGCGAGTTTGCTCGACCGAGAAAGATGACCGCGTAATTTGGCGAAGGGGCGTGGCCGCTTGAAATCTCGCTTAATGCCGTTTCAACTTCATCAGCCGATTGGATTTTGATTGCAATAACAATCACGTGGACACGAAAGCGTAAAGAAACATGCTGACAAATAGTGATTTGATTGAACTGACAGAGTTTCGCCGCGCGCTTCACCGCCGCCCTGAAATTTCTGGCGAAGAATCGGAAACGGCAAAAACCATTGCTGCGGCGTTGAAATCGTTGGCACCGACGCGGGTTTTGACCGGGCTGGGTGGACATGGCGTCGCCGCGGTCTTTGACAGTGGCCAAAGCGGCCCGACGGTTCTGTTTCGCGCAGAGCTTGATGCCTTGCCGATTGCAGAGAGCAACGACGTGATTGCGTGGCCCTCAGAAATTGCCGGCAAGAGCCATGCCTGTGGCCATGATGGCCACATGACAATGCTGCTTGCCTTGGGGAGGCTGATTTCGCGCAAGCCTGTCGCCAAAGGGCGCATTGTGTTGATGTTTCAGCCTGCTGAAGAAGATGGAAGCGGTGCCAAAGCTGTTGTCGCGGACCCAGCATTCGAAGCGGTCAAGCCTGATTGGGCCTTTGCCATTCACAATGAACCCGGAATCCCCTTCGGGTTTGTTGCGACCCGTATCGGGCTGATAAATTGCGCGTCCCTGGGGCTGAAAGTCTCTCTGAGTGGAAAAACGGCCCATGCCGCGGACCCGCAAGATGGTATTTCCCCTGCTTTGGCCGTTGCCAAACTCATCCCTGCACTTGATGCCCTCGGTCACGGTGAAGGGGGGCCACGCAATGACAGTTTTCGCTTGGTGACGATTACCCATGCCAATATCGGTGAACCGACGTTCGGAATTGCCCCCGGCGAAGCGGAAGTCTTTGCGACTCTGCGCACGGCTGCTGATGCAAGCATAGAAAGTCTGGAAGCTGAAGCGCGAGAGCTTGCCATTTCGGTGGCACAGGAATTCGGGTTGACTGTGCGTCTTGAGGTCCATGACCATTTCGCGGCGTCTGTTAATGACGCAGAGGCATATGCCGTCGCCGCAAGGGCAATGGATGCAATCGGCGTCCCACATGGAGAGGACGGCGTGCCAATGCGCGCATCAGAGGATTTTGGTGTTTTTGGCTGGAACGCAAAAGCCGCGATGTTGTGTCTGGGGCCGGGGGAGGAACACGCTGCTTTGCACAACCCGGATTATGATTTCCCTGATGACCTGATCCCAATAGGCGTTTCAGTTTTTGACCGCATCGCGCGCGATTTGTTGGGAAGCGCATAACGCTTTGAAAATGCTGGTTTCAAAAGCAACTGATTGTTGTGAAACACTCAGAACTCTTTCTGGGGCGCGATCTGAACGCAGAAACTTTAGCTGAAAATCGCGTAACCCGCTGCGGCATTGGTCAAGGACAGAGCGATAGCGTTTGTGCGGATGGGTATTTGTTTCCAATTCGCAGTTTCCTTTCTATTCGATCCCTGCCTATCCTGAATGAGGTGATACTCCATCGCTTTTGCTTGACTTGCATGAGCGCCAAAGAGAGACACCGCGCAGAACCAGAGTGAAGAGGGACCAGTATGAGCCACGCTTTCATTTTTCCGGGCCAGGGTGCGCAGGCCGTAGGCATGGGGCGCGATCTTGCCGATGCTTACCCCGCTGCCAAAGCGATCTTTGACGAAGTTGATGAGGCATTGGGCGAAAAACTCAGCACTCTCATATGGGAAGGCCCGGCGGAGACGCTGACCCTGACTGCCAACGCACAGCCTGCGTTGATGGCTACATCCCTTGCTGCGATGCGCGCTTTGGAGGCCGAGGGGATTACCATGGCGGATGCCGCCTTTGTTGCCGGGCATTCGCTGGGTGAATATTCGGCACTGGCAGCCGCTGGTTCCATTTCTGTCGCCGATACGGCGCGTTTGCTGCGCATTCGTGGTGATGCGATGCAGGCGGCTGTGCCGGTGGGTGTTGGCGCGATGGCAGCTTTGCTTGGCCTTGACTTTGCAGCAGCCGCCGAAGTGGCCGCAGAGGCAGCCGAAGGCGAGGTTTGCCAGGCGGCCAATGACAATGATCCGGGCCAGGTGGTTGTTTCCGGCCACAAGGCAGCTGTTGAGCGGGCCTTGGGGCTTGCCAAGGAAAAGGGCGCAAAACGCGCCGTTCTTTTGCCTGTGTCCGCGCCATTTCATTGTGCGCTGATGCAGCCTGCTGCTGACCGTATGGCCGAAGCCTTGGCAGATGTGACAATCACTGCACCTGCCGCGCCGCTGGTTGCAAACGTACGTGCCGAAGCTGTAAGCGACCCCGTAGAAATCCGTGATTTGCTGGTTCAGCAGGTCACCGGCTCTGTGCGCTGGCGTGAAAGCGTGGCATGGATGGCCGGGCAGGGCGTCACGGGAATGGTGGAGATTGGCGCGGGCAAAGCCCTGTCGGGTATGGTGCGTCGCATCGACCGTGCCGTCGCTTGTGTTGCAATGAATGGACCCGCTGACGTCGCAAAGGTCGTCGAAGCGGTGAAGGGGTAATTATGTTTGACCTTACGGGTAAAAACGCGCTTGTAACCGGCGCATCTGGTGGTATCGGCGCTGATATTGCGCGGATGCTACATGCACGCGGGGCAACGGTTGCCCTTTCAGGAACGCGCACGGCACCTCTTGAAGAGCTTGCAGCTGATCTCGGAGAGCGGGCGCATGTCACGCCCTGCAACCTTTCGGATGGGGAGGCGGTTGATGCGTTACCAAAACAGGCCGCCGCAGCCATGGGTTCGGTAGATATCCTCGTGAATAACGCGGGTCTGACGCGTGACAATCTGTTTATGCGTATGGGACAGGATGAATGGGATCAGGTGATTGCCGTGAACCTGACCGCGACGTTCCGCCTTTCCAAGGCGGTGTTGCGCGGCATGATGAAGGCGCGTTGGGGCCGTATCGTGAATATCTCTTCGGTGGTTGGTGTGACCGGCAATCCGGGGCAGGGCAACTATTGTGCGTCCAAAGCCGGGATGATTGGCATGTCGAAATCCCTGGCGGGAGAGGTCGCAACCCGCGGTGTGACGGTAAACTGCGTTGCACCGGGTTTCATCCGCACGGCAATGACGGACGAGCTGAACGAAGCGCAGCAGGAAAAGATCATGGGGGCGATTCCTGCTGGTCGAATGGGTGATCCGGGCGAGATCGCCAGTGCAGTTGTTTACCTCGCCAGCCAGGAGGCAGCGTATGTGACGGGCCAGACAATCCATGTAAATGGTGGTATGGCGATGATCTGATCTGCTCTCAGGCAGGTAAATACGATTTGCCATTTGGTTTGCATATGGTAAGGAACGCGCGCCCATCCGGGGGCGCAGACAGAATGAACGACACACTTTGACCAGCTAGCGTACATCGCGCGGGTCATGGGACAGTAAACAAGACGAAGCTGAGGCGATGGCCTCAAACAGAGGAAATATCCACATGAGCGACATCGCTGACCGCGTAAAGAAGATTGTTGTTGAGCATCTTGGCGTTGAAGAAGACAAGGTTCTTGAAAAAGCCAGCTTCATCGACGATCTCGGCGCTGACAGCCTCGACACTGTTGAGCTTGTCATGGCGTTTGAAGAAGAGTTCGGCATCGAAATCCCTGACGACGCTGCTGAAACAATCCAGACATTTGGCGACGCGGTGAAGTTCATCACGGAAAACGCTGACAGCTAAGGCTGGCGAATTTTGCATTTTGAAACAGCGTCCGGCCTGCCGGGCGCTGTTTTTTTGATTGCGGGGCCGTTATAGTTCTTCAATCAAGCGATAAGAAGAATGGGACAAGCGCATGAGAAGAGTTGTTGTTACAGGGTTGGGCATGGTTTCGCCGTTGGCGGATGGCGTGGAAGCGACGTGGAAACGACTGCTGGCCGGCGAATCTGGCGCGGGCGTTATTCAGCATTTCGATGCATCCCATCTGGCCTGCAATATTGCTTGCGAAATTCCCCTTGGCGATGGGGAAGGGGAGTTTAACCCCGAAAAATACACCCCGAAAAAAGAACTCCGTAAGATTGACCGCTTTATCTCTTACGCCATTGCTGCGGCTGATCAGGCGATTGCTGACGCCGACATTGCAACCGAAGACGAAGAAAAGCGTGAACGCATTGGTGTGATGATCGGTTCCGGTATCGGCGGCATCGAAAGCATTGCTGAAACGGCGATCACGCTGAAAGAACGCGGCCCGCGCCGCGTTTCGCCGTTCTTTATTCCGTCTGCGCTGATCAACCTTTGTTCCGGGCAGGTTTCCATCAAGCACGGCTTCAAAGGCCCAAATCATGCGGTTGTTACTGCATGTTCAACCGGTGCCCACGCGATCGGCGATGCGGCGCGGCTGATCAAATATGGTGACGCGGATATTATGGTCGCAGGCGGGGCCGAAAGCCCGGTTTGTGAAATCTCCCTTGCCGGCTTTGCGGCGTGTAAGGCGTTGTCCACGTCATACTGCGATTCCCCCGAAACAGCCTCGCGGCCCTATGACAAGGGCCGTGATGGGTTTGTCATGGGCGAAGGCGCGGGCGTTGTTGTGCTCGAAGAATATGAGCATGCCGTTGCCCGTGGTGCCCATATCTATGGGGAGTGGCTCGGCTATGGTTTGTCGGGCGATGCTTACCACATCACGTCGCCGGCCCCTGATGGGGATGGCGGATACCGGTCGATGAAAGCGGCGCTCAAGAGTGCGGGCCTTTCACCGGATGCCATTGACTATGTGAATGCCCATGGCACATCGACGCCACTTGGCGATGAAATTGAACTGCGCGCCGTTACCAAGCTGCTCGATGGGCATGAAGCGGGTGTTACGATGTCTTCGACCAAGTCGTCTATCGGCCACCTTTTGGGTGCCGCTGGGGCGGTCGAGGCCATATTCTGCATCCTCGCGATGCGGGACAATATTGCACCGCCGACGCTGAACCTGAACGACCCGTCCGTTGAAACCAAACTTGACCTTGCGCCCTTGAAGCCGGTCGAACGGGAAATCAATGTGGCGCTGTCAAACTCCTTTGGGTTTGGCGGAACCAACGCCTCGTTGGTTTTCGGCAAGATCTGACGCGGCTGAAATGAAGCACCTGATTTCTAACGCCCTTACGATTCTGATTGTTGTTGGTGCGCTTGCGGCTGCGGCTGCGGGTGTCGGCATTCAGCAGTTCAGCGCCCCTGGACCGTTGGAGGAGGCGAAGTTCGTTGTCTTGAAACGCGGTGCTAACCTTACGGCTGCTTCAGAGACGTTGTCAGAGGCGGGCGTGATCAGCAGCCCTGCGATTTTCCGCATTGGCGCCCGTTACAAGAAAGCGGGCGGCAAGCTGAAATTTGGCGAATACGAGATTCCCGCCAAGGCCTCGATGGAAGAGGTTCTGGATATTCTCGTCTCTGGTCGCTCAATCCAGTATAAAATCACCTTCGCTGAAGGGCTGACAAGCTGGGAAATCGTGCAGGTCATCAAGGAAAGTGACTTGCTGACGGGAGAAGTGGCCGAAATTCCTGCGGAAGGGTCTTTGGCACCGGATACCTATTTCGTCTCACGCGGGACAAAACGTGCCGATCTGATTGCCCGTATGCAAGCCAGTCAGACGCGCATCCTCGAAACGGCCTGGGCAGGGCGGCAACCTGATTTGCCTATCAAGTCCATGAAGGAAGCCCTGATCCTCGCGTCGATTATCGAAAAGGAAACAGGCGTGGCCTCAGAGCGGCCGGAGGTTGCCGGTGTGTTCACCAATCGGTTACGCAAACGTATGCGCCTGCAATCTGACCCGACGATCATCTATGGAATCACGAATGGTGAAGGGCCGTTGGATCGACCGATCTACCGCTCAGATATCCGCAAGCCGACGGCCTATAATACTTACGTGATTGACCGTTTGCCGCCCGGACCAATCGCAAACCCGGGCAAAGATGCGATCGAAGCGGCTGTTAACCCGGCTGAAACCAAAGCCATCTATTTTGTGGCTGACGGTACAGGTGGCCATGCTTTCGCTGAAACGCTGCGCGAACATGAGCGTAATGTCGCCGCTTGGCGGAAGATCGAAAAATCACGCGCCAACCAATAAAATTTGCAACCCTGAATTTAATTGTTGACTTTTCGAACGCTCTAAAGTAGAAAGGGTGCAAGCTAGGAATAAAGGGTCGCGGCGCAATGCCTCGGCCCTTTTTCTTTTCGGTCTCTTCGGAAAGGGCTGGCATGACCAAATCAAATGTCCTCGCCGAAACAACCAGGCTAATGGAACATGCGCGTGGGCTTTACCGTGATCTGACGGAAGAATTGATCGCCGCTATTGATCGGCTAAAGGCCGATGATGACGACAAGGATGCCAAGACACGCTCTGACACCATCAAGGCGCACCGAAAGGCGCTTCAAACCATTCTGGAACTTGAGGTCCAATTTCTGAAACAAGCTGAAAAGGGGCGAGATACACATGAGCTCGACCTCGAAGCCGCCCGCGCCGAAGTCATGGGCCGCTTCCGTCGCCTCGCAGAAGCAGGAGACGATTGAAGCTTTCGTTGATGGGTTGTCGCCTGAGGCGCTGGCCGCCCTGCCATATCTGTTCGAGTTCTGGGGCATGCGCGGGCATCAGTTGCCCCCAAAGGGGCGTTGGCGCACATGGCTTATTCTTGGGGGGAGGGGCGCAGGCAAAACCCGCGCAGGCGCAGAATGGGTGCGAACGCAAGTCGAAGGGCCAACACCAGATGCGCCGGGCCAGCGGCGGCGCATTGCACTGATCGCGCACACCATTGAGCAAGCTGTCGAAGTGATGATCCGCGGCGACAGCGGCCTGTTGGCCTGCGCGCCGGCAGACCGCCGACCGGACTACATAGCGAGCCGAAAAACGCTCGTCTGGCCGAATGGGGCAGAGGCAACATGCTTTTCGGCATCGTCGCCCGAAGCCCTGCGCGGGCCGCAGTTTGATGGTGCATGGGCCGATGAATTGGGAAAATGGCCCAAAGCAAAGGCGACCTGGGATATGCTGCAAATGGCACTTCGGCTTGGGGATGATCCCAAGCAAATAGTAACAACAACGCCGCGGGCCAACCCGGTGCTCGAAGCCCTGGTCGAAGACGATGCGGTCATGGTCACATCCGCCCCGACCAGTGCAAACAGCGCAAACCTCGCCAAACAATTCCTGTCGGAGGTCTATGATACCTATGGCGCAACGACATTGGGCCGTCAGGAGCTGTATGGCGAGATGATCCTTGAACGCCCGGGCGCGCTTTGGACCAGGCAGCTAATTGATGGATTGCGCGCGCGAAGTGGCCCGGAAATGAAGCGCATTGTCGTGGCGGTTGATCCGCCTGTAACTTCAGGAGATGCGGCTGATGAATGCGGGATCATCGTTGCGGGATTGGGTGCCGATGAACATGCCTATGTTCTGGCAGATAAATCTTCGCAAGGTGATACGCCACTGGCCTGGGCTGCACGGGCCGTTGAGGCCTACCATGCGCATGAAGCGGATCGCATTGTGGCCGAGGTCAACCAAGGCGGCGAGATGGTAAAGGCGCTGATACATCAAACAGATAGCACCGTTGCTTTTCGCGCTGTAAGGGCCACGCAGGGCAAGCGAACCCGTGCGGAACCCATTTCGGCGCTTTATGAACGCGGCCTGGTGCACCATCTCGGTGGGTTTTCCGACCTTGAAGATCAGATGTGCGCCTTTGGAACGGAAGGCCCCGGCTGCCGCAGCCCCGATCGTGTGGATGCACTGGTCTGGGCGCTGACCGACTTGATGCTACCGCGCGGAAGCCAGTTGCGGGTGCGCAAGCTCTAGCTTGCTTGACCAAGTGGCTGCGAAGGCCACACCTGAATAATGCGCCGTGCGGGTCCATGCCGTTGCACGCCACTCTCTAAGACTACGATTACCCTTTTGATAACGTCGCGGTTTTCGTCGCGCTGATCCTGTCAGCGTGCGCAAACCTGTGTGGGAGAAGACCTCAATGTTGTTCAACCTCAAGCGCACTGCCGCCAAACCGAAAGAACAAAAAGCATCGGCGGTGGGGGCGCATCTCGCGGTTCATGGGGCAGGTCGCGCTGTCTGGTCACCACGGGATTCATCGTCACTCACACGGCTGGGATATTCAGGCAACGCAGTTGTGTTCCGATGCGTGCGGATGATCGCAGAGGCGGCGGCTGCGACCCCTTTCCGGGTTTTGGAAGATGGCGTGCCCATGAACACGCATCCTGTGATGGACCTTCTGAGCAACCCGAATGCCGGCCAGGATGGCACAGGTTTGCTTGAGGCGCTTTACAGCCATCTTCAACTGTCTGGTGATGCGTTCCTGGAGGCAGCAGGCCTGAACGAGACTGGCGCGCCAGCGGAACTTCATGTTTTGCGCTCTGACCGTATGCGGGTGGTGCCCGGCCCGGATGGATGGCCAGAGGCCTATGATTACGCTGTCGGCGGTCGGTCGCACCGATTTGACATGACAACAGAGGCCCAGCCGATCCTGCATGTTCGCAGCTTTCACCCGCAAGATGATCATTATGGCCTTTCCCCGATGAAGGCGGCTGCCGCTGCGCTGGATATTCACAACAGTGCGGGGGCCTGGTCCAAGGCGCTGCTCGACAATGCGGCGCGGCCATCGGGCGCGATTGTCTACAATGGTGAAAGCGGCGCGGGGATGAGCGATGAGCAGTTCCGAAGATTGTCTGAGGAGCTGGCCGCGAGCCATCAGGGCGCACGAAATGCAGGCCGACCCTTGCTGCTTGAAGGGGGGCTTGATTGGAAACCAATGGGGTTTTCGCCCTCGGATATGGAGTTTCTGAAAACCAAAGAAGCCGCCGCACGTGAAATCGCGCTTGCCTTTGGTGTTCCGCCGCAACTTCTGGGCCTGCCCGGCGACAATACTTATTCCAACTTTCAGGAAGCTAACCGCGCGTTTTATCGACAAACCATTCTTCCCCTTGTTCGCCGCACTGGCGGCGCGATCGCAGGGTGGCTTGGCTGGCGCTATGGTTCGGCGTTGGCACTTACGCCAGACCTCGATCAGATACCGGCGCTTTCCCAGGAGAGGGAGGCACAATGGCGGCGGATCGCTGCGGCGGATTTTCTTGATCCTGACGAAAAGCGGCAGATGCTGGGCCTCCCCCCGCGGTCTGCACCATGAGGCAAAGCGCAGCCCGAAGCGGGTCGCGGTATCTCTATGAACCATTCGACAGCGCCCATGCGCGGATCGAAATTCAGGAACGTGTGTTTGAGGAACGCTGGATCGCGCTCACCCGCACGCTTGAACTGATCGAAAAGGGACAGGAGCGATTGGAGCGCCGTCTCTGGTTCGCGGTCTACGGCGTCGCCGCGGCCTTTTTGAGCGAGTTCATATCGCTTCTCCGTAACAGCCCAATTTCTTTGTCAGGAGGTTAAGTCTTGAAACATGACACTCTTTCGCCCTTGGGGCTTGAAGTGAAATACGCGCCGCTGGCACCGCAAAACTGTGATGAGCCGACCACAATAAGCGGCCATGCGTCTATCTTCGGTGCCCCCGATCAGAACGGCGATATCGTTCAGCCCGGTGCATTCGCCGGCTCTCTCCAGCGCATCGCTGATGAGGGGCGCTCAGTGAAACTGCTTTGGCAGCATGATCCGGTTCAGCCGATTGGTGTTTGGGACCAGGTCGCCGAAGATGGACTTGGGCTGTTCGTCAAGGGCCGCTTGCTGACCGAAATTGAAAAGGGCGCAGATGCCGCCGCATTGCTCGCCTTTGGTGCCGTTGATGGCTTGTCCATAGGTTACCGTACGATCCGTGCGGAAAGCCTGCCCGGTGGCGGGCGGCGTTTGCTGGAACTTGATCTCTGGGAAGTGTCGCTTGTGACCTTTCCGATGTTGCCAGCAGCACGCGCCCTGACCCACGCCCCCGATCCAGAAGCCGATTTGGCAACGCTTCTTTCAGAAGCACTCGCTGAGGCGCGCGCCGAATTTGCCTGATGAATTCCGTAATCCCCATCGCCAACTGCAAGGATCTTCCATGACGATGAACAATTCTGTGACCCCCACCGCCAGCCGCACGCTCGACGCAAAGTCGTCGGTTTCTGGCTTTCTCAATGAATTCAAACAGTTTCAGACGGAGATTAAGTCCAAGATGAAAGATCAGGATACACGTATCACCCGCCTCGCTTCGCCTGGTGTGCGCCCTGCGTTGTCTGCAGCGCGGCACGATGTGGCCCCGCATCGCAAAGCATTGAACGGTTACCTGCGTGGGGGTGATGAAGCGGCGTTGAAGGCCCTGTCACTTGAAGGAAAGTCGCTCAACACTGAAATTCTTGCGGATGGTGGTTATCTCGTGGATCCGCAAACAGCGGAGAGCATTCAGGGCATCTTGCACAACACCTCTTCATTGCGGGCCGTGGCTTCGGTCGCGACGGTGGAAGCCGGTGTTTATGATGTTTTGGTGGACCATACCGATGTTGGCGCGGGCTGGACTTCAGAAACCGGCACAGTGTCAGAGACGGATACGCCCAAGATCGACCGTATCTCCATCACGTTGCATGAGCTGAGCGCATCGCCAAAGGCATCGCAGCGCCTGTTGGATGATGCGGCCTTCGATGTTGAAGAGTGGCTGGCAGAGCGCATCGCAGATCGTTTCACGCGGGCGGAGAATGCCGCTTTCATCACGGGCGACGGCGTTGATAAGCCAACCGGCGTTATGACCTATTCCACCGTTGACAATGATGCGTGGACCTGGGGCTCGCTTGGCTATGTCGCTACGGGTGAAGATGGGGATTTTGCGGCAAGTGATCCGGCAGATGCGATTGTGGATTTGATCTATGCGCTCGGCGCCGAATATCGCGTCAACGGCGCGTTCGTTATGAACTCCAAGACAGCCGGTGCCGTGCGCAAGATGAAGGACGCTGATGGCCGCTTTCTGTGGGCGGAAGCCATGGGCGCGGGGCAGCCGGCGCGTCTCATGGGGTATCCGGTCGTGATCGCTGAAGATATGCCAGATATTGCAGTTGGTGCTACGGCCATCGCTTTTGGTGATTTTGCGCGCGGTTATACGATTGCGGAGAAACCCGATCTTCGGGTTTTGCGCGACCCGTACTCTGCCAAGCCACATGTGATGTTCTATGCCTCCAAACGTGTTGGCGGGGATGTGACCGATTTTGCCGCCATCAAGCTGCTCAAATTCTCAGCGGCATAAACGTTCTACCTGAACTTTAGCAGTTCACACCGCCCGATACCCTCGTTGGGCGGTGTGTGCCCCTGCGCTGCTTCGCGGCGCTCATCGGCCTGTCTGACAGGCGCGGCGCGGGGGCAACTTATTCAACCGACATTGGGAGATTGACCGATGCTGAACGAAACGGCCCCGCCCGTGGTCGGTCAGGCCATTCTTGACGAAGTGGCCCGCCATTTGAAGTTACCGACGCCTGTCGATGCAGAAACCATTGCAGAAACAGAGGCTTCCTTCCGCGCCGCGGTATCGCATGTGGAGGCACAGTTGGGTTTGGCGTTGATAAGACGCAGTTTCATCTGGCAGGGCCGATTGTCTGCGCAAAGTGCCTTTACGTTACCGATGGCCCCGATTGCCGAAATTACCGCCGCTCGGATCATCCCGCGCATGGGGGCAGCACAAGACATCGAGCTTGCCAAAATTTCCCTGGATCAAACCAACCTTCGGACAAAGGTCGTGATCAATGCGGGGTGGTGCGGCACGGTGGAGTTGTCGTTTGTGGCAGGGTTTGGCGATGGTTGGGCGGATACGCCAGCGGACCTGCGCCAAGCGGTTTTTCTGCTCTCAGCACATTATTTCGACAACCGTCATGCGGCGGGCAATGGGGCTGAAATCCCCCACGGGGTAAATGCCCTGCTGGCCTCTTGGCGGCCATTGCGTTTGGGGTTTGGGGGTGCGCAATGACCGCGCCGCGCCTGACCACACGTGTTGTGCTGGAGGAACGCGTGGCCTCGCCCGACGGTGCCGGTGGTGAGGGGGATCATTGGACAGCGGTCGGCGTTCATTTCATCGCTCTTCTGGCGCGTTCCGCCGCAGAAGGTCAGACAGGGCAGCGCGAACATGGCGCTGTCAGTTATCGGGCCACGCTTCGCCATGCGCCACATGGGTCAGCCACACGCCCACGTCCTGATCAGAGGTTTCGTGAAGGGGAGCGCATTTTCAACATTCTTGGCGTTGCTGACGCGGATGATCGCAAGCAGTGGCTCACCTGCTGGCTTGAAGAGGGGGCACCATCATGACTGTGCGATTTTCGGCACCACTGCAGCAGGGTTTGTATGATCTGCTGTCAGGTTACGGGCCACTTGCGGCAGAGAACATCCAGGTTTTTGATGAGGCACCGCACCGTAGTCGGGGCGGGGTGAACGACACCTATATCACGATCGGTGATGAAGTGATTTCGCCCTGGAATACGGGCACGGACCTTGGGGCCACACACGATGCGACGCTTCGGGTATGTGCGCCGCAGCGGGGCTTCATCTTTGCAAAATCAGTTGCGGCGCTTGTGCATGATGCGTTGACGAGTTTTGCGCCGCTCCTCAGCGTCGGGCGCGTTGTTCGCCACGACTTTGTTTCCGCCAAAACCGAACGAGAGGCACAGGGCGCACTGCGCCGTATCGACCTCACATTCCGCTTTGTCATCGAAGATGACGCCACCACGTAAAGGAACGCAGCTATGGGTGCTCAAAAAGGTAAAGACCTGTTGATAAAGGTCGATGCAGGCGGCGGGTTTGAAACCGTTGCTGGTGTTCGCGCAACGCGGATTTCGTTGAACGCTGCGTCGGTTGACGTAACCACGGCCGATAGCGCAGGTCGCTGGCGAGAACTGTTGGCCGGGGCGGGCGTGCGTTCCGCTTCGGTCAGCGGATCAGGCATCTTCAAGGATGCTGCGTCCGATGCCTTGATCCGTGATGCTTTTTTTGGGGGTGAGTTGCTAACCACCCAGATGGTTGTGCCTGGTTTTGGTGTGATCGAAGGGGCCTTTCAGGTCGCATCGCTCGAGTATGGCGGCGATCACGATGGCGAGGCGACATTTGAAATCAGCCTCTCATCTGCTGGCGCGCTTTCCTTTGCGGCTGTTTGATGATGGTGAACCCTCATCGTGGTGAAACAACCATCAATGTCGCGGGCACGCCCCTTACGATGCGCCTTAGCCTTGGGGCCCTCGCCTCGTTGGAGGAGCGTCTTGGCGTAACGGGGTTGGTTGGTATCGCAGAGCGTTTCGAAGCGGGCGAACACAGCGCGGATGATTTGCTTGCGTTGTTGACCGCAGGGCTGAATGGCGCGGGTGGCGATGTCACCGAAGCGGAAGTCGCCAATATGTCGTTCGATGGCGGGGCTATCGCTGCATCCCGTGCGGCGGCGGAATTGCTGGCGCGCACTTTTCAGGGTGCGCCGTGAGCGATCCTGACAAGGTCGATTGGGAAATGCTGATGCGATTTGGCCTTGGTGTACTTGGCCTCTCGCCCGACGAGTTCTGGAAAATGTCACCAAGAGAATTCACAGCAGCCGCCGAAGGCAGGCTTGGCAATCTCGCACGGGCCAAAGCCATGCGGCGTGAGACCTTTGCCGATCTTACCCGCGAATTCCCAGATCATCCCGCGGCAAAGCGAGGGGAGACAACATGACTGAAAGCTCAATCACGCAAGACCTGCGCGCTGTCGAGGCGCTCAAAGACAGTTTCGCGTCCCTGCGCCAGGTGTCGCGAGGTGTTTCCGCTGATCTTGCCCAGAACATGAGGGCTTCAACCACGGAAATCCGGCAAGCGGACCGAGAAGCGCGATCGCTTTCGCGGAGCATGTCCAGCGGTTTGCGGCGAGCTTTCGATCAGGCGGTATTCGGGGGCGAAAAACTTTCCTCTGTGATGAAAAGCCTTGCGCTGGATATGTCAAAAACGGTGTTGAACAACGCACTATCGCCAGTTCAGCAAGCCATTGGCGGGGGCATGAACACGGCCATTCAAAGTGGGCTAACGTCGCTGTTTAGCGGAAGTTTCGCCAATGGGGCCGCCTTCACTTCGGGTCGGGTAAGCGCCTTTGCCAAAGGGGGCGTTGTAAACAGTGCGACAGCCTTCCCCATGCGCGGCGGCACTGGCTTGATGGGCGAAGCCGGGCCCGAAGCGATCATGCCGCTAACGCGCGGTGCCGATGGCAAACTTGGCGTACGCGCAGAGGCAGGCGGCGGCGGTGCCTCTGTGATCGTCAATATCCGAACCAATGACGCGGAGAGTTTCAAGCGATCGAGCGGACAGATCTCCGCAAGCATTGCCCGCGCTGTTCAACGCGGCCAACGAAATATGTAAGGGGGCGTCATGGCGTTTCACGAAACGGTTTTTCCCGCGTCATTGTCATTTGGCAGCAGCGGTGGGCCAGAACGACGTACCGAAATCATTACGCTGGCGAGCGGATTTGAAGAGCGTAATACCAGTTGGGCACATGCGCGCCGGCACTACGATGCCGGCATTGGCCTGCGTCATCTGGATGACCTGCATGAGTTGATCGCGTTCTTTGAGGCGCGGCGCGGCATGCTGCACGGGTTCCGCTGGAAAGATTGGGCTGATTGCAAATCCTGCGCGCCGTCCGGTGTGCCATCTGCGTTCGACCAGGTGATTGGCACCGGAGATGGAAGTGAGCGCAGGTTTGACCTGACCAAGCACTACACCTCAGGCGGCGAAACCTATGTTCGGCCAATTTCAAAGCCCGTTGCTGATAGCGTCGTCATTTCAGTTGGCGGCACGGTCGCCTTGTCATCGGATTTTACGGTCGATGCCAGCACCGGTGCCGTGGTTTTTGCCACCGCGCCCGTCGCTGGTGCCGAAATAGCGGCCGGGTATGAGTTTCATGTGCCGGTTCGCTTTGACACGGACCGCATTGAAATCAACCTCGCTGCTTTCGAAGCGGGGGAAGTGCCCTCTGTTCCGATTGTGGAGGTGCGGGTCTGATGCGGAATATTCCACCGGGCCTAAAGGCCAAACTTGAAAGTCGTGAAACGACGCTTTGTCATTGCTGGCTTATCACGCCCAAATTTGGCGCGCCGCTGGGCTTTACCGACCACGACTGTGATATTGGGTTCGATGGCGTCACTTACGAAGCCGCCAGCGGTTTTGAGGCGAGCGGCGTGGAGCGCGAACTTGGGCTTTCGATTGACAACGCCACTGCCACAGGGGCGCTGCAATCGGACCGCATTACTGAACAAGATATCCAGCGGGGGCGCTTTGACAGTGCCGAGGTTAAGCAATGGCTGGTCGATTGGTCATCACCCGAAGACCGTCTGCTGACATTTCGCGGTGAGATTGGTGAGGTCAGCCGAAGCGGCGCAATCTTCGAAGCTGAATTGCGCGGCCTGGCTGAGCGTTTGAACCGGCCAATCGGGCGCCGTTTTCTCCACGTTTGTGATGCCGACTTTGGCGATGCCCGTTGTGGTTTAGATGCCGACGCTCCTGAGTTTCGCGCTGAAGGCACGCTCATTGAGGCGCGGGGGGGTCGGTCTTTCCTCGGTCAACACCTTGGCGCGTTCAGCACTGCGTCCATGGCAGGTGGGCGTCTCACATGGACGGCTGGCGCGAATGCTGGCCAGTCGGTGATTATTCGGAATGTCACTGAACAAGACAGCGGCGTTTTGATCGAGATCGACCGTGATCTGGTGGATACGCCCAAGGCGGGCGATGCGTTTCTTGCTGTTGTCGGGTGCGACAAGCGCAAAGCAACCTGTGCTGAAAAATTCAACAATTTGAATAACTTTCGTGGCTTTCCATTCATGCCGGGGGAGGCCTGGATAACCGCTTACCCCGTAGAAGGAGATGTGCATGACGGCGGATCACAAAGTGGCGGGTGAAGGTGCACGCATCGTTGAAATCGCCCGAGGGTGGCTTGGTACACCTTATCGGCATCAGGCCTGTGCCAAGGGGGCGGGTGCCGATTGTCTCGGATTGATCCGCGGTGTGTGGCGTGAAGCAGTGGGGGAGGAGCCAGAGGCCCCACCGCCCTATACCGCCGACTGGATGGAAACGTCAGGTGATGAGCAGCTTTGGCGCGCAGCAGACCGGCTTTTGCGCCCCGGGGTTGGTGATCAATTGGGCGAAGTTCTGTTGTTTCGAATGGACCGGCGAAGCCCGGCAAAACACCTGGCCATTCTGGCGACCACAGGTGAGTCTGAAACGATCATTCACGCCTATTCGGGGCGGTCGGTAATTGAATCTCCACTTGGTAACAGCTGGCGTCGTCGTGTCGTCGCTGCATTTCGTTTCCCAACAAAGGCATAAGATATGGCCACGATGGTTTTGGCAGCGGCAGGCTCCGCTGCGGGTGGCGCTGTTGGCGGCAGTGTTGCCGGCATCAGCTCCGCCGCGATTGGCAAAGCGGCTGGCGCGGTCGCAGGTTCGATGATTGATCAAAAGATCATGGGCCGCGGCGCCCAGCCTGTTCAGACTGGCAGGGTTGATAGCCTTCGCCTTCAAGGGGGCGGCGAAGGTGCGGCTGTTCCAAAGATCGTGGGGCGCATGAGAGTGGGTGGCCAAATGATCTGGTCATCACGCTTTACGGAACATGTTGACAGCTCGCGGCGTGGTGGCAAAGGGGGAGGCGGCCAGCGCACAAATCGCTTCAGCTATTCCATTAGTTTCGCCATCGCACTTTGTGAGGGCACGATCCATCGCATTGGCCGTGTCTGGGCTGATGGTAATGAAATTTCGCTCGAGGATTTCAATTATCGCCTATATTTGGGTGACGAAACGCAGCTTGCTGATCCGCTGATTGATGCGGTCGAAGGGGGGGCACCGGCGTTTCGTGGGGTCGCCTATATCGTTTTCGAGGACCTGCCTTTGGGCAGTTTTGGCAACCGTATTCCGCAGTTAAACGTGGAAGTGTTTCGTGAACCTACACAAGAAGGCCTGAACGATACAAATGAACCGGGCCTGAATGTAGCATCAGGCCTGAACGCCGTCGCGTTGTCGCCGGGATCTGGTGAGTTTGCGCTTGAAACACGGCCTGTCACGCGATCAATCGGGCCGGGCCGTACCACGTTTGAGAACGTAAATACCAACACCGAACGCGCCGATTTTCTCGTTGCCCTTGACCGATTGGTGGAGGAAGCACCGAATTGTAAATCCGTGTCACTGATCGTGTCCTGGTTCGGTGACGACCTGCGGTGTGGCGAATGCACCTTGCAGCCAGCGGTTGACCGTAAATCAAAGACCACTTCGCCCATCACCTGGCGTGTTGGCGGCCTGTCCCGTGAGGCGGCGAAAGTCGTCGGGCAAGATAGCGACGGGCGACCCGTTTTCGGGGGAACACCATCGGATGACAGCGTTATTCAGGCGATAAGAGAGATGAACGCGCGTGGCATCTCGGTTATGATGTACCCATTCATTCTTATGGATGTGCCCGCGGGCAATAGGCTCCCTGATCCGTGGTCAGGTGAGGTGGGGCAACCGGTATTGCCTTGGCGCGGGCGCATCACACTTGACCTTGCACCGGGACAAGCGGGCAGCCCTGATAAATCAACGGCGGCAGCCGACCAGGTTGGCGCATTCTTTGGCGCCGCATCAGCGGGAGACTTTACGAGTACCGGTGATGTGATTGGGTACACTGGCCCGGATGAATGGTCTTATCGGCGGTTCATTCTGCATTGCGCCAAAATCTGTGCAGTAGCCGGTGGCGTTTCCGCGATTTGCATTGGTTCAGAGATGCGCAGCCTAACCCACATTCGCTCGGACGCTGCAACTTATCCGGCAGTGGAACAACTGCGCGCGCTGGCCAGTGAGGTACGCGCTATCGTGGGGCAGGGGGTGGATATCGGCTATGCGGCGGACTGGAGCGAATATTTCGGCCACCACCCTGGCGATGGCACTGGTGATGTGAACTTTCATCTGGATCCCCTTTGGGCGGACCCTGAAATAGATTTTGTGGGGATTGATAACTACATGCCGCTGTCTGACTGGCGGTATTCTGACGATCATCTGGATCTTCAGGCAGGTTTTGAAAGCCAATACGCTCTGCCGTATCTCACCGCCAACATCGAGGGCGGCGAGGGGTATAGCTGGTTTTACGCCAACCGCGCTGACAGGGACGCACAAGTTCGCACGCCCATCGTCGATACGGCCCACGGGGAACACTGGGTGTTTCGCCCAAAGGACGTGCGCGGCTGGTGGAGCAATCCGCACCATAATCGCGTTGGCGGCGTTCGTGACGCGGCACCGACCGACTGGGTTCCGCAATCCAAGCCGGTTCTCTTTACCGAGTTTGGCTGTCCCGCGGTTGATTTGGGCACAAACCAGCCGAATGTCTTTGTAGACCCAAAGTCATCGGAAAATGCGCTGCCCTATTTCTCCCGTGGGCGGCGCGATGATTTCGGCCAAATTCGGTACTTGCAGGCTATGCTTGCCTACTGGGGAAGTGACGACAACAACCCGGTTTCCAGCCTATATGGCGGGCAGATGATTGACACGTCGCGCATGTTTGCGTGGACGTGGGATGCGCGGCCCTGGCCTGACTTTCCCGACCGTTCCGACGTTTGGTCCGATGGGGTCAATTACAGGTTGGGACATTGGATTTCAGGGCGATTGCGCGCGCCGCTGCTTTCGCATGTGGTTGCTGATATCTGCGCGGAATCCGGGCTTGCCGAGGTTGATGTTTCCGGCCTGTACGGCGTGGTCGAAGGGTTTCAATACGATCAGGAGCGAACGGCCAGACAAGCGTTACAGAGTTTGATGATGGCGTATCGTTTTGACGCGTTGGAAAGTGACGGAAAGATCATCTTCCGGCACCGGGATCGTCCGGCAACCTCTGCGGTCGACTTGCAGGATACCGTGCTCAGCGACAGGCAGGCCCCATCGTTTGAGCAGGTGCGCGGGGCGGAGGGTGATCTTCCGCGGGCTGTTCAGCTGTCTTATGTTCAGGCAGAGCGTGAATACGAAAGTGGCGCGCTCGAAGCGAGAACCCAGGGCGTTTCCGCGTCGCGGACTGAAACAATGCAGACGCCATTGTTGTTGGATGCGGCGCAGGCACAGTCCATCGCGGATCTTTGGCTTGCGGAAGCCCGTTCAAGTCGGGATGGGGCGAAGCTCACCCTGGGGCGGAAGGATCTGGCGCTCGAGCCGGGTGACATTGTGACCGTTGGTGATCAGCCCGCCGTAAAGTTCAGAATTGATGGCATTGATGATGTTGGCCCACGCGAGGTGACGCTGACACGGGTTGAGCCACTGACCTTTGGAACGCAGCCAGCGACAGCGCGTGTTTCCGTGCCGGCACCACGCGTTCAGGCCAGTAGCGTTGCCTTTGCCTTTCTTGATCTACCTGTTCTTACGGCGCAGGCCGGAGCGTTGCAGGCGCAAGTTGCTGCCTTTGCTTCGCCATGGCCGGGCGGCGCTGATCTGTTTGTTTCGCCAGATGCAGAAGGGTTTGAGCGTGTTGCAACAGCGCAGGCACCGGCGGTGATGGGGGAGCTTGCTGAGGATGCTTCACCTGCCTTACCTGACGTCTGGACGCGGGATCAGGCATTACTGGTGGAACTCTATGGTGGTGGGCTCTCTTCGGTTTCTGATGGTGCGGTCCTGAACGGGGCGAATCGTGCTGCGCTCCGGTCCCCAAGTGGGGAGTGGGAGGTTCTGCAGTTCCAAACCGCGACACTGGTTGGGCAAAACCTGTGGCGTCTCAGCCGATTGCTGCGCGGTCAGTTGGGTACAGAAGTCTTTATTGGCGATCCGACACCGAAAGGCGCACAATTTGTGTTGCTGGACGACGCCCTCGCGGCAGTGCCCATTGCGACGGCACACCGGGGCTTGCCCCGGTCTTATCGTATTGGGCCGTCGGTAAAGCCACATAGCCACGAAGCCTATACGGCCTTCACGGAAACCTTTGTCGGTGTTGGATTGCGTGACTATGCACCAGCCCATCTCAAAGTGTCTTTTGATGGTGCGGCCTATGCGCTGACGTGGGTACGCCGGGCACGACTGGACGGCGACAGCTGGGAAGGGATCGACCCACCACTCGGCAATGCGCGCGAAAGCTATCGCGTTCGCGTCTTTGCCGGAGAAACACTTTTGCGTTCCTTCGAAACCCCAAGTCCTTCGGCATTCTACACGACCGAGGACCACAATGCAGATGGCGGTGCGTTTCCGATAACATTTGCTGTCTCCCAACAATCTGATCAGTTCGGGCCTGGCCCAGAAAGCACGGTGACGTTCCATGTCTGACACACCCAATCTTGGTTTGCCTCTCCTGGCTGCATCGCAGGCGCAAAAACATGTCACGATGAATGACGCGTTGCTCCGCCTCGATGCCCTTTCTTCCATGGTTGTAAAAAGCCGATCGGAGCCATCGCCACCGCTGACCGTGAGTGACGGGCAAGTGTATCTTGTCCCCGACGGGGCGGGTGAGGCCTGGGCGGGGCGCGCTGGGCAACTGGCGTTCTTTGTAAACGGGGGCTGGTCGTTTGCGCTGCCGAAAACAGGGTGGCAAACTTGGATCGAAGATGAAGCGCGGCGGATCACATTCGTCGGTGATCGCTGGATCAGCGATCTGATCGGCCCCTTTGCGCAGGGCGCGTGTTCCTCAATGCGGATCGAATCCTGTGATTTCGAACTGGTTGAGGACAATATCAATGTGACCGACGTGATGATCCCGTCACATAGCGTGGTTCATTGTGTAACTGCGCGTGTAATCGAAGACATCACCGGCCCGGATTTGTTTACCTGGCGGCTTGGCGTGTTTGGATCTGTGCGAAGATACGGGTCACAAATTGGCATTGCCAAAAATTCGACGTGCATTGGGCTGAGCAGCAGTCCGCTCGCATATTACGAAGATACTGTTCTTCGTCTTGCGCCCGATGCCGGCTTGATATCGGGGGGTGTTGTACGCCTGGCTGTTCACTATTCGCAGTTTCAACCGCCCGATGCTGTTTGAACCTCACGTCCTGCCCGTAAAAAATGGAGATAAATCATGGAAAACTTTGGAAGTATTTTTGTAAATGCCGTTCAATTCGGCACACATTTTTTCGAGATCGGGTTTGCGATAATCGCGGCGGCGTCTGCTATTGCTGCGCTTACGCCCACCCCGGCTGATGATCACTTCTTGGGACGCGCTTACAAGATCCTGGAGGTTCTCGCGCTCAATTTCGGACATGCGAAAGACAAGGCATCCCGCTCAAAGGGGGGGCGTTTCGTTTCCGAATAATCCGTTGTGGCGGTAACATCAAAATTAGGTGTCGTCAGGGCGGCTGGACCGCCGGCCTGACGCGTTTCGATTTCCTTGACCTGTGGGTGTTTATGGCTGGTCGCACGAATGCTGATCCTCTTTCGTGTTGAAAAAACGCGGCATCGTTACGATAATAAGTAAAGCGAGAACGGCGCTGGTCGGAGGAGATCACAATGCCCACAGCAAGCAAACGTCTCAACGAGCACAACGCCCAGATTGCGCAGGTTGACCCTGTGTGGAGCCGGATCAGGCTTGAAGCTGACGAAATCGTCGCACGCGAACCACTGATGGCGAGCCTCGTCCACGCAGTTATTTTGCAATCCAAGTCGCTGGATGGTGCGATCAGCTATCGGTTGTCGCAAAAACTTTCGACTGGCGATATGCCGCAAATTTTGCTGCGGGAAATTGCTGATGAGGCGATGCGCGCCGACCCCTCAATCGGGCAGGCTATTCGCGCTGATATTGTCGCGGTGGAAGAACGTGACCCAGCCTGCCACCGCTATATCCAGCCGATTTTGTTCTTTAAAGGGTTCCTGGCTGTTCAAGCCTATCGCATCGCGCACGCTCTCTGGCGGCAGGGTCGCAAAGACCTTGCATATTTTTATCAGATGCGAACGTCTGAGGTTTTTGGCGTCGATATCCACCCCGGTGCGCGCATCGGGCATGGCATTATGATCGACCACGCCCATTCGATTGTAATTGGTGAAACGGCTGTTGTCGGGAATGATGTTTCGATGCTGCATTCGGTCACGCTCGGCGGCACCGGCAAAGAGGAAGAAGATCGCCACCCCAAGATCGGTGACGGTGTCTTGCTCGGGGCAGGGGCGTCCATCCTTGGCAATATCAAGGTTGGTGCATGTAGTCGCGTCGCGGCGGGGTCGGTCGTGTTGGAGGAAGTCCCGCCATGTAAAACGGTCGCGGGCGTTCCGGCGCGAATTGTTGGGGAAGCTGGCTGTGCCCATCCTTCACGGTCGATGGACCAACGCCTGAGCGCCGAGGATATCGTGCCGTCTAGCTAATTTGGCTAACGAATGACAACTTCATCAGAGCGCGCATAGCCAAGTACGTCTCGTGCGCGCTCGTCCAGCAAATCCAGATCCAGGTATTCATCCGACAAACGGCGTGTGATATTTTCCAGCGCAGCACGTTCAGTTGTAACGGCGGCCAATTCGGCCTTCAGGCGGCGTTCCTCTGTCTCAATGGCAAGTTTGGCGAAAAAACCGCTCTCTCCCTGAACAGTTCTTACGCCAAAATAGGCGACAGCCCCTGCAACCAAGATTGCAAAGCCCACATCAATCGCCCGTTTTTGGAACGCCTGCGTTATCATGCCTGTTCGCCTCGAACCGGAGTTTTGTCTCCGTTATTTGCCCATTATGGCACGTGCGAATCACTTTGCAAAGACGCGTCTTTCAGAGCCGCACCGTGGAGGAGTGGCCATATCGCCAAAGCGGAGAAAACTGCTGCGGCGATGAATGGCGCACCCGGAAAATAAATCGTGGACGTGGCGGCTGTGAAATAGAAGAACAGCTGGGTCATCAAAATCGGCGTGATCATAAAAGACAGCGATGAAAGCGCGCTGACCGCCCCCTGCAATTCCCCTTGGGCATCATCAGGTATCTTGTTGGACATCAGGCCCTGTAACGCGGGCGCGACCAATGCAGACAGGGCAGCCACGGGCATAAGGGCATAAACCATCCACCCCTCAGTCGCCAAGGCGATCCCTACCAATGCTATCACGTCGAGGCACAGGCCAAGCACAGCCGTTCGCGCAGACCCAAGCCACGCAAGAATATACTTGATCAAAAACCCTTGAACGACGGCAAAGCCGACGCCCACGAACGCAAGGGATAACCCAATATCAAAGGGGCTCCAGTTCAGCTGCGCCTTAGCAAAATAGGCCCACACGACAGGATAGACGTAGTGGGCGATGTTATAGACGAACATTGCAAGCAGCATCCACGCAACGGCGGGATATTTCAGCATTTGAAGCGCGACCCCGAAGGAGTTGGCCCGCGCCATTTGGAATTTTCGCCGTTTTTCCGGCTGCAATGACTCTGGCAAAACCAGATATCCAAACAAGAAGTTCGCGAACGTCAGAGCGGCCGCTGCATAAAACGGCATTCTCGGCCCAAACTCACCAACAACACCGCCAATGGCTGGGCCAAGCACAAACCCCACCCCAAATGCAGCGCCGGTGACACCGAAGTTCTGCGCGCGTTTTTCCGGCGAAGAGATATCAGCGATATAGGCATTTGCTGTGGAAAAAGTCGCCGAAGCCGCACCGGCCACCATTCGCGCAATAAACAACCAGATGAGTGTCGGCGCGATCGCCATGATGAGGTAATCAACCCCCATCACAAACAACGACAAAAGCAACACCGGGCGACGACCGTAAGCGTCTGACAGGTTGCCTAATGTCGGGCTGAAAAGGAACTGCATGGCCGCATAGGAAAGGGTAATCCACCCGCCCCATGCCGCCGCTGTGCCGATACCTGTGTTGCTCAAATCACCTGTCATTGATTGCAGCAGATCAGGCATCACAGGCATGATGAGCCCAATTCCCATGGAATTGAGCGTTACAGTGATGAAGATGAACAGCAGCGCGCCGCGAGGCGGACCAGACGGTGCGCTGGTTGTCATGTCCAGCGCCCCCTTACGAACGCAGGATAGATGTGCCCGCGTAGACCGCGCAATCGCCCAGATCCTCTGCAATGCGGATCAACTGGTTGTATTTCGCCAGTCTGTCAGAGCGCGCGAGAGAGCCGGTTTTGATCTGCCCACAATTTGTGGCAACGGCCAGATCAGCAATGGTTGCATCCTCAGTTTCGCCGGACCGATGCGACATGACTGCTGTATAGCCTGCACGATGCGCCATGTTCACGGCCTCCAGCGTTTCGGAGAGGGTGCCAATCTGATTGACCTTAACCAGGATCGAGTTTGCCGTACCCTGGTCGATCCCTTCCGCGAGACGTGCGGGGTTGGTCACGAAGAGGTCATCACCAACCAACTGGCACCGGTCGCCGATCGTCGCGGTGAGATGGTTCCAACCGGCCCAGTCGTCTTCTGCCAGTCCATCTTCAATCGAAATAATCGGGTAAGCCGAAATCAGGTCGGCGTAGTAAGCGGTCAATTCTTCCGCGCTCAGGATCTTACCTTCGCCTTTGAGGTGATATTTGCCATCGCGGTAAAATTCGGTGGATGCTGCATCCAGCGCAAGGTGAACATCTTCGCCTGGGCGATAACCAGCGGCCTCAATCGACGTCATAATGAAATCGAGAGCCGCACGAGTGGAGGCGATGTTTGGTGCAAAGCCGCCCTCATCACCAACATTGGTGCCAAAGCCCGCTGCGGACAGCTCATTTTTTAGCGTATGGAAGATCTCGGCACCCATGCGCACAGCGTCTGACATGGTGTCAGCGGCGACAGGCATGATCATAAATTCCTGAATGTCGATCGGATTGTCGGCATGTTCCCCACCGTTGATGATATTCATCATCGGAACGGGCAGGGTGCGCGCGGCGGCCCCACCAACATAGCGATAAAGCGGCAAGCCTACGGCCTCTGCGGCGGCTTTGGCTGTCGCCAGGGAAACGCCCAAAATGGCATTCGCACCGAGGCGGGATTTGTTATCGGTGCCGTCCATTTCAATCATCGCTTCGTCGATCATTGTCTGGCGCGTCGCGTCAAGACCGAGCAGCGTTTCGGCAATCTCGCCGTTTACGCCGTCAACGGCGCGTTGAACGCCCTTTCCTAGATAACGGGCTGGGTCGCCATCGCGAAGCTCCACCGCTTCGTGGGCACCTGTCGAGGCACCCGAAGGCACGGCCGCGCGGCCCATTGCGCCATCTTCCAGCGTGACTTCGACCTCTACTGTCGGGTTACCCCGGCTGTCGAGAATTTCGCGGGCGTGAATGTCGATGATGGCGCTCATATCGGTGGTCTTTCCAGTCTGACTGAAGGGATGGGCGTGTCTTAGGTAAGAAAGCGCGCCCTTACAAACGAAAAGCGCGGGGTTACCCCCGCGCCTTCCTGTCGCTGATAGGTCTGAGCTTACCCGTCGAAATCGATCGTTTCCATGATTTTGACAGCAGTTGGCCGCGCTGCGCCAATGGCGCTCAGCGGTGTTTCATCCTGTTCAAACGTCCCGAAACTTTGCACCAGTTCGGACGGTGAAACACCGGGCTTTACCGGATACTCGCCATTGATTTCAGCATAGAGTGCCTGAGCGGTGTCGGAAGACAACCATTCCATGAGAGTAAGCGCAGCCGCCTTGTTGGGTGCCGATTTGGTCATGGCAACGCCGGAAATGTTCATGTGAACGCCGCCACCCTCGAAGATGGGGAACGTCACATCTACGCTGTCAGCCCACGCCTTTTGCTCTTCGTTCTGGAGCATGGCCACCATGTAATAGTTGTTGCCGATGGCGATGTCGCACTCACCTGCCCAGATCGCCTTGACCTGAGCGCGGTCATTGCCCTGTGGTTTCCGCGCGAGGTTTCCTTTTACGCCTTCGGCCCATTTCGTTGCTGCGTCCTCACCGTGGCGCGCGACAACAGCTCCCAACAGACCGAGCGTATAGGAATGTGTGCCTGAACGCGTGCAGATGCGATCTTTCCACTTCTCCGAAGCAAGGTCTTCATAGGTGGTGATCTCACCGGGTGCGACACGATCCTTTGAGGCGTAAACGATACGGGCGCGCGCCGTCAGGCCGTACCAGTGACCATCTGTGTCACGAAACGCCGCGGGTACATTGGTGTTGAGTGTATCTGAGGAAACGGCCTGCGTTACGCCGGCATTTACCGCGCTGAACAGGCGGGAAATATCAGTCGTGAAGATAAGGTCAGCGGGCGAAAGGTCACCTTCGGCCTTTAGCCGCTCTACGAGGCCCTTTTTCAAGAAGACCACGTTCACATCAATGCCTGTTTCGGCCGTGAACGCATCGGTCATCGGTTTGATCAGGTCAGGTTGACGATAGGAATAGACATTGACCTCTTCCGCGAAAGCAGGGGCGACCATGGTCGCACAGAGGGACAGCGCAGCGATATGTTTCAGCATTGGAATCTCCGTTCATTTCTACGGGGAGTAATACCTGACTGTTTTTGTAATTCAATACCTGATTGTTTTACTCGGAAAATTATTTTTGCTGTCGTTCCTGTATCTTTGCAGCCTTCCACAGCTCTTCCATCTCATCGAGCGTTGCCTCTTCCAACGAACGGCCCGCTTGGCGGATCGTGGATTCGACATATCGGAAACGGCGTTCGAATTTGGCATTCACCCGGCGCATCGCCTTTTCCGGGTCGATCTTCAGGTGGCGGCCGAGATTGGCGACAGAGAAGAGGACATCCGCAAACTCGTCTTCGATTTCGTCAGGGTCAGCGTTGTCGATCGCTTCGGCGAGTTCGGCTGATTCTTCTTGGATTTTCTTGAGGACATCGCCGGTTTCGGGCCAGTCGAACCCTACCCGCGCAGCGCGTTTTTGCAGTTTTACGGCGCGCGTCAGGCCGGGCAGGGCGGTGGGAACATCATCCAGAACGCTTTCCCGCGTCGCTGCACCCTTTTCGCGGTCTTTGAGTTTTTCCCAGCTACCCGCGACAAAATCTTTACGCTCCCAGTCCCCGAAAACATGGGGGTGACGCCTGATCATTTTGTCTGAAATTGCAGCAATGACATCATCCAGCGAGAACGAGCCTGTCTCCGCGCCGATTTGCGAGTGATAGATGACCTGCAGCAGCAAATCTCCCAACTCGTCGGGCAACTCGCTGAGCGCCTTGCGTTCAATCGCGTCGGCAACTTCATAGGCCTCTTCGATCGTATAGGGCGCAATCGTTTCGAAAGTCTGTTCCAGATCCCACGGGCAGCCATGCTCGGGTTCTCGCAGGCGGCGCATGATTTCGACCAGTCTTTCCAACCCTTTTTCAGGGTTGGAAATCAGCTTGTCGGAGTCATCGTGCGGTAGTGGT
The DNA here is from genome assembly GCA_049608645.1 of Pikeienuella sp. GTDB lineage: Bacteria > Pseudomonadota > Alphaproteobacteria > Rhodobacterales > Rhodobacteraceae > Pikeienuella. The sequence continues at coordinate 75,572 of JBMYXS010000009.1, forward strand.
TTGGTGCGCACTTAGAACGGGATCTCGTCGTCCAGGTCCGTACGGCCACCACCCTGATTGCCGCCCTGTGAGCCGCCGCCGTAGCCGCCACCCTGGTTGCCGCCGCCGTAGCCGCCACCGCCGTAGCTATCCCCACCACCGCCACCACCGCCGCCTTCACCGCGTCCATCAAGCATGGTGAGTGTTGCGTTAAAGCCGCGGAGAACGATTTCAGTGGAATATTTGTCCTGGCCGTTCTGATCTTGCCACTTACGGGTTTCCAGTTGTCCTTCAAGATACACTTTGGAACCTTTACGCAGATATTGTTCTGCAACACGGACCAAGCCTTCATTGAAGATCGCGATGCGGTGCCATTCGGTACGCTCCCGATTCTCACCGGAGTTTTTATCCCGCCACCGTTCAGAGGTTGCGATGTTCAGGTTGCACACCTTGCCACCGTTCTGAAACGAGCGAACTTCAGGGTCGCGCCCCAAATTCCCGACGATGATAACTTTGTTGACGCTGCCAGCCATGCTCTGAGCCTTTCTGAATCACTTGTTGGCCGCAGTTTAGACCATTGCTTGACGACTGTGGAAAGGCCAAAGCGTGCGAAACGACCGTGCGCGTGACACAGTCACCATTCGCGGTTTTTTGAATGGCCATATCTTCACGTCATGCGCCACGTGAGCAAAGTGCCCGCGGACCAAGTTCTGCCGATGCCTCCAAATTCGCCCGTTAAGTTGCCGTTTGGCAGCCGAATGCGTCGCCGTTAGCGCAGGTAAGCGCAAAACTCTTAAGCAAATATCAACGCCGCATTGCTGAATGTTCCGCATTTGTTTACATATTCGCTCAACTAGGAACGCAATGACTGGCGCGCTCGCTCGGCTGTGCTATTTGCACTGAAAATGCGCGAAGGGAAATTTCCATGGCTGATCAAAAATACCTCTCGATCCGCGGGGCTCGTGAGCACAATCTCAAAGGCATCGACGTCGATCTGCCGCGTGATCAGCTTTGCGTCATTACGGGCCTGTCCGGCTCGGGCAAGTCTTCGCTCGCGTTTGACACCATCTACGCAGAGGGCCAGCGGCGATATGTTGAAAGCCTGAGCGCCTATGCCCGGCAGTTTTTGCAGATGATGCAAAAGCCTGACGTGGATCATATCGAAGGGCTAAGCCCGGCGATTTCAATTGAACAGAAAACCACCTCCAAGAACCCTCGTTCTACGGTCGGAACAGTCACCGAAATTTACGACTATTTGCGCCTTTTGTTCGCGCGGGTGGGCACGCCCTATAGCCCGGCAACAGGATTGCCGATTGAGGCCCAGCAGGTTTCGGAAATGGTTGACCGCGTCATGGCGATGGAAGACGGCACCCGAGCCTACCTGCTGGCGCCGATCATCCGCGACCGGAAGGGATCCTACGCCAAAGAGTTTCTCGAACTTCGCAAGCAGGGCTTTCAGCGGGTGAAGGTGGATGGTGAGTTTTATGAGCTCGAAGAGCCGCCAACCCTCGACAAAAAATTCAGGCACGACATTGATGTTGTTGTTGACAGGATCGTTGTGCGCGAAGGCATGGAGACACGCCTTGCCGATAGTTTCGCCACCGCCCTGGGCCTTGCTGACGGCATTGCCGTTATTGAAACGGCGCCGACGGAAGGTGAACCTGAAAAAACAGTTTTCTCTGAGAACTTTGCATGCCCGGTGAGCGGGTTCACCATCCCGGAAATTGAACCGCGACTGTTCAGTTTTAACGCCCCGTTTGGGGCATGTCCGTCGTGCGATGGTCTTGGCAAAGAGTTGTTTTTCGATGAACGGTTGGTTGTGCCCGACACCAGCGTTAGCCTTTTTGATGGTGCGCTTGCCCCATGGGCGAAGTCCAAAAGCCCCTATTTCCGCCAGACGATTGAGGCGATTGCCAAGGCTTTCAATTTCTCTGGCAAAGACAAATGGCGTGATTTGCCGATTTCCATCCAGACCCTGATGCTTCACGGCTCCGGCGCGCAAAAAATCCGGTTCCGATATGATGATGGCGGGCGTGTGTATGAAGTGGAGCGCGTGTTTGAAGGCGTCATTCCGAACATGGAGCGGCGCTATCGCGAAACCGATTCCAACTGGGTGCGTGAAGAGTTTGAACGCTACCAGGCAGATCGCCCGTGCGAAGCCTGTGGCGGTTTTCGTCTCAAGGAACAAGCCCTGGCGGTGAAAATCGCGGGGCTGCACGTGGGGCAGGTCACTCAAATGTCGATCCGTGAGGCCTCCGACTGGGCGGAAACGGTTTTCCCGTCGCTTTCCAAGCAAAAGCAGGGCATTGCGGGGGCGATCCTCAAGGAAATTCGGGAACGGTTGGGGTTCCTTGTGAATGTGGGCCTCGACTATCTGACGTTAAGCCGAAACTCCGGCACGCTGTCGGGCGGGGAAAGCCAGCGCATTCGCCTTGCAAGTCAGATTGGGTCTGGCCTGACTGGCGTGCTTTATGTGCTCGATGAGCCGTCGATCGGCCTGCACCAGCGCGACAATGACCGCCTTTTGACGACGCTCAAAAATCTGCGCGATCAGGGCAATACGGTGATTGTGGTGGAACATGATGAGGAAGCCATCCGCGAGGCGGACTATGTGCTCGATATTGGCCCTGGCGCGGGTGTTCATGGTGGGCAAATTACGGCCTCTGGCAGCCCGGCTGAAATCATGGCCAATGAGAACTCGATTACGGGCGCTTACCTGACGGGGCGGCGTGAAATTGCTGTGCCGGGCACCCGGCGCAAAGGCAACAAAAAGAAACTCACTGTCAAAGGCGCAAGCGGCAACAACCTGCAGAATGTCGATGCCTCGATCCCTCTGGGCACCTTTACCTGCATTACCGGCGTGTCAGGTGGTGGTAAATCAACCCTGACGATTGAAACGCTCTACAAGACGGCGGCACAGCGTTTGAATGGTGCGCGGGCAAACCCCGCGCCCTGTGACCAGATCAAAGGGTTGGAACATCTCGATAAGGTTATCGACATTGACCAATCCCCGATTGGGCGCACGCCACGCTCTAACCCCGCGACTTACACGGGGGCGTTCACGCCTATACGTGATTGGTTTGCCGGGCTGCCGGAAGCAAAGGCCCGTGGGTACAAACCCGGTCGGTTCAGCTTCAACGTCAAAGGCGGACGCTGTGAAGCCTGTCAGGGTGACGGCGTCATCAAGATTGAGATGCATTTCCTGCCTGATGTTTATGTCGAATGCGAAACGTGCAAGGGCGCGCGGTATAATCGCGAGACGTTGGAGATAAAATACAAGGGCAAGTCCATCGCGGATGTTCTCGATATGACGGTTGAGGATGGCGTTAAGTTCTTCGCTGCTATCCCCACAATTCGTGACAAAATGGAAACGCTGGAACGTGTCGGGCTTGGCTATATCAAGATCGGGCAGCAGGCGACGACCCTGTCCGGGGGCGAAGCACAGCGCGTGAAATTGTCCAAGGAATTGGCAAAGCGGGCAACGGGGCGGACGCTTTATATCCTTGATGAACCGACGACGGGCTTGCATTTTGAGGATGTGCGCAAGCTGCTCGAAGTGCTCCACGAGCTTGTAGATACAGGAAATACCGTCGTGGTGATTGAGCATAACCTTGATGTGATAAAAACAGCGGACTGGTTGATCGATCTAGGCCCTGAAGGCGGCGATGGTGGCGGTGAAATTGTTGCCAAGGGCACACCCGAACAAGTCGCCCTGGTCGAGCGGAGCCACACCGGGCGCTATCTCTTGCCGATCCTCAAAGGACGCAAAGCCACCGCCGCATAGCATTAAGGGTTTGTGAAAGTTCTCA
>JBMYXS010000010.1:0-78498 GCA_049608645.1 Pikeienuella sp.
AGATTTGCAGCAAGGCGTTCGGCGGTAGCGGTTGCAGGATCATGTATCGTCATTATCTTAGGCCCTAATAGGTGGTCGCTCGCCCAGACCTTTGCACAGCGTCACCTAACATCCGGTGAACAAACAGTACCCTTCACCAATACGGGCCGCTTGGCCCATCAGGCGATGTGGGATAGAGAGCGCGCATGAAACAGGATCTGAACTCTCTCGGCTTTGCCAAGCCACCCTCCGAAACACGTGTCGTCGTTGCCATGTCAGGCGGCGTCGATAGCTCCGTCGTCGCAGCCATGCTGGCGCGCGAGGGGTACGATGTGGTGGGTGTTACACTACAGCTTTACGATCACGGCGCGGCGCTGGCCAAAAAGGGCGCGTGCTGCGCCGGGCGTGACATCCATGATGCCCGCCGCGTGGCAGAGGAAATGGGATTTCCCCATTATGTGCTCGACTATGAAAGCCGCTTCAAAGAAGCCGTGATTGACGAGTTTGCTGATCAATATCTGGCGGGCGCAACACCCATTCCCTGCGTGCGCTGTAACCAGACGGTGAAATTCCGCGACCTGCTCGCGACCGCCAAAGATCTGGACGCTGACTGTCTGGCCACCGGGCATTACATTCAGCGCAAGGAAGGCCCCAATGGGGCCGAACTGCACCGCGCAGCGGACGCCGCACGCGATCAGTCATATTTCCTGTTCGCCACCACGCAAGAGCAGCTTGATTTCCTGCGTTTCCCTCTGGGGCACCTGAAGTCAAAGGATGAAACCCGCGCACTCGCCGCGGAATTTGGCCTGCCGGTCGCGGATAAACCCGACAGCCAGGACATTTGCTTTGTCCCCAATGGCGATTATGCCGCCATTATTGAAAAACTCCGCCCCGGTGCAGCCGAGCCCGGTGAAATCGTGCATCTTGATGGCACCGTGATGGGGGAACACCCCGGCGTGATCCACTATACGATCGGGCAACGTCGCGGCCTTGGTATCGGCGGGCGCGAAGACCCGTTGTTCGTTGTCAAACTGGATGCGGATGCCAAACGCGTCATTGTTGGCCCCCGCGAAGCCTTGGCTACGCGCCACGTACCGATCAAGGAAATCAACTGGATTGGTGGCGCATCTTTTGCCGAGGCCCCGTCAGAGGGGTGGGAAACTCTGGTCAAGGTCCGCTCCACCCGCCCGCCAATCCCTGCGCGCGTGCGCCCGGAGGGCGACCGCGCCGTCGTGGAACTGCTGTCGCCAGAACAGGGCGTCGCGCCCGGTCAGGCCTGCGTCTTCTATTCGCCGGAAGGTGACCGCGTGCTTGGCGGGGGCTGGATCGAGCGGCGCTGACGCCCCGAAAAGACGCCCCGGGCCTTATTCCAGCAATTTGGCAACATCCCGAGATATTTGGGTGCCGGGGCGGTCACCACTGCCGTAGGTTTCAACAACCGCGCCCTCACCATCGAGCAAGACCTTGTTGAAATTCCAGCGCGGGGTGAAGCGGTGCTCAGCCTTTAGCCATTGGTAGAACGGGTGCGCATCGGCACCTTTGATGACGGTCACCTCGGTCATGGGAATGGTCAGCCCGTAGTTCACCTCACAGAAATCCTTGACCGCCTCGTTGTTCGACAACTCCTGCCGGAACGCGTTGGAAGGCACCGCCAGCACCGTCAGGCCCTTGTCCTTGTATTGTTCATAGAGGGTCTGAAGCCCTTCATATTGATAGGTGAACCCACATCGCGATGCGGTGTTTACCACCAGAACCGGCCCGCCGCGAAAATCACTCAGGCGGATTTCGCCGCCGTCAATATCCTTGAAAACGAAGTCCTGCTCCGCCAAGCCCTGTGTCGCTCCGCCCGCCATGATGATCACCGCCAAAATGTATCGTTTCACAAAATATAACATATCGCCCCTTCCTTTACCTTGATTACGTCAGGTAGCGCGGCGAAGTTTCATGCAAACCACTTCACCGAGGAAAATTCACAACTGTGTCCAACGACCATACGCCAGAAATCATCCTGCACAATTATCCCCAGTCGCCCGTGGCTGAAAAAGTGCGCGTCGCATTAGGTATCAAGGGCGTGGCGTGGCGGGATGTGGAAATTCCGCGCATTCCGCCCAAACCTGACCTGGTTGCCCTGACGGGCGGCTACAGGCGCACGCCCGTGATGCAAATTGGCGCGGACATCTATTGTGACAGCCAGCGCATTCTCATGGCCCTTGATCATTTGCCCGGCCCACGGCTTCAGCACGATCATGCCGGCCTTATGTGGGGTCTCAGTCGTTGGACCGATGGCGCTCTGTTCGATCTTGCGGTCAAGATCGTGCTCGGGTCCGCGGGCGATGCCTTGCCAGCCGATTTTGCCGAAGACCGCGGGCGGCTTTACCTTGGGCCAGAATGGGCCGCGGGCCTGAAGGCTGCCAATGCCGACCTGCCCCACCTTGCGGCACAGATGCGTAACGCACTGTCGTGGCTTGAAGAAACCCTTCGCGATGGTGGGCCCTTTCTGACGGGCGCAGCACCCGGCGCGATTGACGCACAATTTTATCATATCGTCTGGTTCCTGCGCGGCCGCTGGGTGCCAGGGGCTGATTTGCTGAATGGGTTTCCGCATGTGGAGCGGTGGGAGAACACCATCGCCAACATCGGCCATGGCTCCCCGGCCCCGATGACCTCTGGCGAGGCGCTGAGCATCGGCACCCAAGCAACGCCCGCGACACCATCAGGCGTTCACGCCGGTGACCCGCAAGGTTTGGCCGTTGGTGACCTCGTGTCAGTCGCGCCAGATGTTGACGGCGGCGAAGTCCCCGTGCGAGGCACGTTATGGAGCGCAGATGCCACAACAGTCGCCCTTCGCCGCGAAAGCGAAACCTGTGGCACGCTTTGCATCCACTTTCCACGTGCGGGATACCGCATAACACCCGATTGCTAACACAGTTAGACATCGCCGCCATCGCGCGGCATCGTCGCCACATCAAAAACATAGGGAATCACATATGACTGCGCTGGCTGATAATCTCGACGCCGTTCTCGCCCATCTGGATGCTGATCAGGAAGCAGCGCAAGCGCGCCTGTTTGAGTTGCTGAAACTCGAAAGTATCTCCACCGACAGCGCCTATAAGGACGAATGCCGCAAGGCGGCAGAATGGCTTTGCGCTGATCTGGCAAGCATCGGGTTTGATGTATCGGTTCGTGATACCACCGGGCACCCTATGGTCGTTGGACATTCCAGCGACGAAGGCCCGCACCTGCTGTTTTATGGCCATTATGACGTACAGCCGGTGGACCCGCTGGCCCTGTGGTCAGCGCCCCCTTTCGAGCCAGTGATTGCCGACGGCCCACAAGGCCCCGAAATTCGGGCTCGTGGCGCGGCCGACGACAAAGGCCAGTTGATGACCTTTGTCGAAGCCTGCCGTGCCTGGAAAGCCGTGACAGGCAAATTGCCCGCCCGTGTGACGATCTTTTTTGAGGGAGAGGAGGAATCAGGTTCCCCATCGCTCATCCCCTTCATGGAAGACAATGCAGAGGAACTTAAGGCAGAGATCGCCATGATCTGCGACACCGGCATGTGGGATGCAGACACACCCGCAATTTCCACGATGTTGCGCGGCGGTCTTTCCGAAATGGTGACGATCAAGGCAGCCAGCCGCGACCTGCATTCTGGCATGTACGGCGGCCCCGCGATGAACCCCATTCGCGTACTGAGCAAGATTTGCGCGTCTTTCCATGACGACGAAGGCCGCGTTACCCTGCCCGGTTTCTATGATGGCTGCCCCGTATTGACCGAGGATGTGAAAGCCCAATGGGACGCGCTGAATTTTGACCCCAAGGATTTTTTGGGGGAGGTTGGCCTTTCCGAACCAGCTGGGGAACCGGAATACAGCGCGCTGGAGCAGATCTGGTCCCGCCCCACGCTGGAATTCACAGGCATTTCGGGGGGATACACCGGCGAAGGGTTCAAAACCGTTCTGCCCGCCGAAGCGTTTTGCAAAATCTCATGCCGCCTTGTGGGTGATCAAGACCCCGATGCCATCCGCGCAGCGATGCGCGCCCGCGTTGAAGAAATGCTGCCCGCCGATTGTACGGCGGAATACCACTCCTTTGGCGCTTCGGCCGCCATTGTCTTGCCGACTGACGCGCCCGCTTTCGAAAAAGCACGGCAGGCGCTCAGCGATGAATGGCCCAATGAAGCGGCTTTCGCAGGGTGCGGTGGGTCGATCCCGATTGCGGGACATTTCAAAACCATCCTCGATATGGACGCGCTGATGATTGGTTTTGGCCTGAATGACGATCGTATCCACTCACCAAACGAAAAATATTCGTTAACGAGCTTCCAGAAAGGGGCCCGCTCCTGGGCCCGTGTTCTTGCAGCATTGGGAGCTTGATGATGGCACATGGATATGATTCCGGTCGATTGAACCTGCCTTTCGTTGGCATCGCGACATTCGCGAAGAAGCCTTACGAAGCCGATTGGGACGCGCTGGAGGCTGATGTCGCGGTGCTGGGTGCACCGTTCGATTTCGGCACACAATGGCGCAGCGGTGCCCGCTTTGGCCCACGTGGTGTGCGTGAGGCATCGACGTTATTCGCCTTCGGCCATGCAGGTGCCTATGACCATGAAGATGATGCAACCTATCTTGGAGAAGACGTACGCATCGTCGACATGGGTGATGCTGACATCGTGCATACCGATACAGAAACAAGCCACGCCAATATCGAATTTGGTGTGCGCAAGGCATTGGCGGCGGGCGCGCTGCCCGTAACGATCGGGGGCGACCATTCAATCAATATCCCCTGCATCCGCGCCTTTGACGATCAGGGGCCGTTCCACGTTCTTCAGATTGATGCTCACCTTGATTTTGTTGATGAGCGTCATGGCGTGCGCCACGGCCACGGCAACCCCATGCGCCGCGCGGCAGAGAAAGACTATGTCACTGGCTTAACCCAGGTCGGCATTCGCAATGTCTCTTCCACCGCCAAAGACGGGTACGATTCGGCGCGCGAAATGGGGTCAGACATTCTGTCAGTCCGTCAGGCGCGTGCTATTGGATCGGCTGAAGTCATCGACCGCATTCCCGAAGGCTCGCGGCTATATGTAACCATCGACATTGATGCCTTCTGCCCCTCCATCGCGCCGGGGACAGGCACGCCCAGCCACGGTGGGTTCCTTTACTACGAAGTGTTGGAAATGCTTCAGGCCGCCTCAAAACGGCATGAAGTTATTGGCATCGACCTGGTTGAAGTGGCCCCCGATTATGACCAGACGGGCGGCACATCGATCCTGGCGGCACAGCTGCTGCTGAACTTTATTGGCTTCATCTTTCACGAGCGGCGCAAATAGTCACCAACGCCTTGTAGACCGGGCCACCCTGACCGGTGGCCCGACGCCTCCAAGTCCAAGATTTTTTGGATATTTGGAGAACAAAGAGAGCTGAGAGCGGTATCTCTTTCGCAATCGGGCAAGCATGCGGCGCAGATGTGCTTGACGACGACGCGCGAAAACAGCATTCGCAAGCCATGAGCACCGCAAGCCCGAACCTCACTGCCACACATGCCCTTGCGCATGGCGCTTTGACGCGCTGGGCGGTGCCCCCGGATGCCGCGCTGCGCCTGATCAATGTTTCAGAAAACATAACCTATCTGGTCGAAGCAGACGGGTGGCGCAGTATTCTGCGCGTGCACCGGCCCGGTTATCACAGCCACCGCGCCATAGAGTGTGAACTTGCCTGGATGGCGGCACTCGCGCGGGAAAGTGAGGTTGCCACGCCAGAGGTTATTCCCGGCAAGGATGGTGCGGCCATTCAGTCATTCGATGATGGTGACAACGATCGGCGTCACATGGTGATGTTTGCCTTCATCGACGGTGAAGCCCCGGACGAGGCCTGTGACCTGACGCCTGCCTTTCGCACGCTTGGGGCCATGGCTGCGGCAACACACCGGCACAGTATCTCTTGGCAACGTCCGGCCCCGTTTGAGCGGCTGACGTGGGATGAGACAGCCGTGTTTGGCAGTGCGGCAACCTGGGGTAATTGGCGCGCCGCACCGAACCTGACAGCCGATGCTGCCGAAGTTCTTGAAGAGGTTGAGGCCACCGTCATTCGCCGTCTTGCGGGGTACGGGAAAAGCGCAGAGCGTTATGGTTTGATCCACGCTGACATGCGGCTTGCCAATCTGATCATCACACCGAGAGGACCACGCCTGATAGATTTTGATGACTGTGGGTTCGGCTGGTTCATGTATGATTTTGCCGCCGCGATATCGTTTATCGAAGACAGCCCCCAGATCCCCGCGATGCAGGCAGCCTGGGTTGCAGGTTATCGCACGATACGGTCGTTGACGGCGGAGGATGAAGCGGAAATTCCGACCTTGATCATGCTGCGGCGTATGGCGCTGCTTGCCTGGATCGGCAGCCATATTGATGCGCCGGAACCCCAGGCGCTCGCCCCCGATTTTGCGCGGGTCAGTGCTGATTTGGGGCGGGTTTGGCTGAAAGCTCTGGCTTAGGGCCGTTTAGATGTTTCAGTCAGGGCAAAATTGGCCCTAAGCTGCGCGGCATGCTGACCCGCCAGACCATTTTCCCCGAATCCGAACTGCCATCAGGTGCCGAAATAGTCTCCGATGGTCGGGGGATGGCTCGTGATTGGAGGGTTGTTCCCGGTGCTTACCTGAACCAGCGCAAACAACGGAGCGAAGCCGACGTTAAGCGCAGATTGGCCGCGGAGGGGCATATTGGCCTTCATGCACAGATTGGCTTTCGTGACCTTGATCGGTCCCGCCGCGCGTGGGTGGAGATAGCCACCCACACGAATGTGGAGCGTTATGGCATCTGCCTCGACTGGTCGATGGCAGCACCGCGCGATCGACGTGCACGTGCGCTGCGGGGCACCGGCCTGATCCTCAACGACGTTGAAGACTACGTTACATTGACCGGTGGCGCGCCTGTTGCGCCCCATTTCGGGGATTTTGTATTGGGCTTCCCCGCCGCCATCGAGAACACGCAAGGCGCCTTATCCGCCGGGGCAACTGCGATCGGGAACCTTGGGCAGTATTTCACCTTTCGGCTGCCCGGACATGACGACGACATCGAAGACACGCGCGCCACCCTTACCGCTTTGGCCCTGATTGCCGCGCAAGAGGTAGAGGTGCTGGTGCATTCCAACCTTGATGATGGATTCGCGGCACAGTTTCGTGACCTTTCGTCCGCGATTGGGGCGGCGCTTTTGGAGCGATACATCGTTACCGATTTGATTGGGGCGACGGTTTCACATTGCTGGGGGCATCATTTTTCTGACCCCGTCGGGCGCATGGCCTTTCATCTGGCGCTTGCCGAAGTGTCTGACGCCCCCGGCACAATGATCTATGCCAATACGACCAGTTATCGCGGCGACGAGGCTGCGAATTATGCCGCATTGGCCGCTTATTTGTCGATCGACATTGCCGGACAGCGCATGAAGCCAACCGGGCATGCAATCAATCCCGCGCCTGTGACGGAAAACCAACGCATTCCCGACATTGACGAGATCATTGCCGCCCAACGCTTTGCCGCGCGTCTGATAGAACGCACTGACATCAAGATGCTCGACCTGAGCCAGCCACAGGCATTGGCTACACGGGTTGCACAGGGCGGGCGGCAATTTGCTGACAGGGTTTTGCGTGGGCTGGATTCAATCGGTGTGGACACGCAAGATCCCTTTCAGATGCTACTGGCCCTTCGCAGGATTGGTGGGCGACGTCTGGAGGCAGAATTCGGCGTGCCTGTTGCCCCCTCTCCCATCGAAGCGGAGATTGATGAGATTGCAACCGCACGCATGGCGCGCCTATCGGCGGCGGAACGCGCGGATTTTGCTGCATGGTCGCCGCGTATCGTCGTCGCTACGACCGATGTGCATGAACATGGGTTGCGCGTGGTCGAACGCTTGCTGAGCGAATCTGGTGCGGACGTTATCGACGGGGGCATTTCCGTGGACCCGGAGGCGCTGGCAGAAATCGCCGTGGATGCCGATGCGATAGCCCTTTCCACATATAACGGCGTCGCGCTGGCCTTTTTTGAAAAACTTAGGGCGGCGACAAACGTGCCCATTCTGATCGGCGGGCGTCTGAACCAGATACCGGAGGGGTCGAACACCAGCCTGCCAACAGACGTCACGACAGCCCTTGCGACCAAGGGCGCAATCGTGTGCGATGGGGCGGAGGATGCGATCCGTAAACTATTGTCAACAAGAGGCGACCAATGAGCGACAGGCTTTTGGCAGACATAGAAGCCAGACGCGACGAGGTGGCGGCGCTGACCGCTGACCTGATCCGCATTCCCACGCTGAACCCGCCGGGAGGAAATTATCGGGAGATTTGCGAGTTTCTTGATCGCCGTCTGCGTGCCTCTGGCTTTGAAACAACATTTGTGCGGGCCGAAGGGGCCATTGGCGATACGGACAAATACCCACGCTGGAACATCGTGGCCCGTCGCGATGGTCCCCGGCCCGGTGAATGTGTTCATTTCAATTCTCACACCGATGTAGTGGAGGTTGGGCGCGGCTGGACCACCGATCCCTTTGGCGGTGAGATAAAGGATGGTCGGGTCTATGGGCGGGGTGCTTGTGATATGAAGGGCGGCCTGGCGACCTCCATTGTTGCCGCAGAAGCGTTTCTTGCCGTCCATCCCGATTTTGCAGGCGCGATTGAGATTTCAGGCACCGCCGACGAAGAATCGGGCGGGTTTGGCGGTGTGGCTTATCTGGCAGAACACGGCTGGTTTGATCCTTCGCGCGTTCAGCATGTGATCATTCCCGAACCGTTGAACAAAGACCGTATCTGCCTTGGGCATCGCGGGGTTTACTGGGCGGAAATTGAAACCCATGGGCATATTGCGCATGGGTCCATGCCTTTCCTGGGTGATTGCGCCGTTCGGCATATGGGCGCGGTCGTGGCAGAAATGGAAGCATCGCTGTTCCCTGCGCTTGCCCGGAAGCGCACCGATATGCCGGTGGTGCCTGATGGGGCGAAACAATCGACGCTCAACATCAACTCCATCCATGGCGGTGAGAACGAACAGGAAGAAGGATACACGGGCCTGCCCTCGGCTTGCGTCCCGGACAGTGCCCGCATGGTGGTCGACCGACGGTTCCTGATCGAAGAGGATCTCGGGGAGGTAAAGTCAGAGATTCGCGATATGCTGGACAAGATCGCAGCGGAGCGCCCGAACTTCAGCTATGATATTCGGGACTTGCATGAAGTACAGCCAACCATGGCCGCAGAGGATGCGCCCGTTGTGACCACCGTGCAGGCCGCCGTGCGTGAAGTTATGGGCAAGGAAGCGGAGTTCGTTGTCTCGCCAGGTACATACGACCAGAAGCATATCGACCGCATCGGCAAGCTTGAGAACTGCATCGCCTATGGGCCGGGCATCCTTGATCTTGCGCATCAGCCCGATGAATGGATCGGGATTGATGACATGGTGGACAGCGCCAAGGTGATGGGACTTACGCTCTGTTCTTTGCTCGCCCCCCGCTGAACGGCCCCGCGAGGCTCGCCCCGGCTCTGCGAGCCTGGTTTTTGGATATTTGAAGAACAAAGAAGGGAGAGGCATTCGCTCCCTGAATCAGGAGACAAAGCATGGCGCACCCCGATTTGTGGTTTGACCCGACGTTGATTTACCTCAATGGCGCATGGGTGCCCTGCGCCTCTGGTGAAACACTGCCTTTGCAAAACCCTTCAACGGGTGAGGCCGTGGGCGCCATCGCGCGGGGTAATGGGGCAGACATTGATACCGCTGTCGGGCATGCGCAGGATGCCTTGGCGGGTGAATGGGGGCGCATGCCCGCGGCAGAGCGCGGGCGCTTGCTGATGAAGATGGGCCGCATGGTTTTGGAGCGCGCGGACGCCCTTGCGCGCATCGAAGCGGCGGATGTGGGTAAACCATTGAAGCAAGCGCGCGCCGACGCTGTCGCGCTGGCGCGATATCTCGAATTTTATGGCGGGGCGGCAGATAAGGTAATGGGGGAGACCATCCCCTATCTTGATGGGTATACGGTTTATACCCTGCGCGAGGCACATGGCGTTACCGGGCATATCGTGCCGTGGAATTACCCCATGCAGATCATCGGGCGGTCTGTTGGGGCCGCGCTGGCAATGGGGAATGCCTGTATTCTCAAACCGTCTGAAGACGCCTGCCTGACGGCGCTGGCCTTTGGTGCCATCGCTGATGAAGCGGGCCTTCCACCGGGTGCATTGGCCGTGGTACCCGGTTTGGGTGCCGAAGCAGGCGCAGCCCTTGCCGCCCACCCCGGTGTGGCGCATCAGTCGTTTACCGGGTCAGTTGCCGTTGGCAAGATGATCCAGCATGCTGCTGCCGAAAATGTCGTGCCGGTTACGTTGGAGCTTGGCGGCAAGTCACCACAGCTTGTGTTTGATGATGCTGACCTTGAGGCGGCGCTGCCGTTTCTTGTGAATGCCGGCATCCAGAACGCGGGTCAGACTTGTTCGGCCTCCTCACGCATTCTGGTGCAGCGTGGTGTCTATGATGAGGTCGTCGCCTTGATGGCCGATCGTTACAAGTCTTTGCGCGTTGGCCCGGCGATTGATGACCTGGAGGTCGGCCCGCTGATTTCGGCAAAACAAGCGCAGATGGTCAAAGGTTTCCTCGCAGAACTGTCACCTGACAACATCGCGGCGCAAGGTGTGGTTGTTGAAGGCGTACCACCGGGCGGCCATTACATCGCGCCAACCCTTGCCGTTGGGCTTGGACCAGATCACCGCCTTGCACAGGATGAAATTTTCGGACCCGTGCAAGTTGTCATCCCCTTCGATACCGAAGAAGAGGCCGTCACCATCGCCAACGGCACCGACTATGGCCTGGTCGCCAGCATCTGGACGCGGAACGGCGGGCGGCAGATGCGCTTGGCGCGGCGGTTGCAGGCGGGGCAGATATTTATCAACAATTATGGCGCGGGCGGCGGCGTCGAACTACCGTTTGGTGGCACGGGCAAATCCGGCCACGGGCGCGAGAAGGGGTTTGAGGCCTTGTACGGGTTTTCAACGCTTAAAACCGTGGCCGCGCTTCACGGATAGGGGTGGTCAACACCTGAGCACGAAAAAAGGGCCACCCCATCGGGCGGCCCTGTGTTCTTTCGGTGAAGATACGCAGTGAAGATACGGTGTACCTATTGGTTGCGCATCCGGCGAACAACCTCAGACAAAGGCGCTTGCCGGCCTTTACATTCATCCAACGGCGCAAGCCGGTCAGAACAGATGGTTCTGCCCGTCCGACCACGATGAACGCGCCCGTACGCCGCGCATCGAATGCCGCACGCTCCAGCGACTGGAACACCATTGCGCTGGATGGGGTTTCATCAAACGCACGCCCCAGCGGGACAGCTGGCAAGCCCATACCCTTGGCCGTGCGGAAGGCTGTTGAGCCGCCCTCTTCGGTGGCATCGAACAGCGCCATGCCGCGTGGCGCAATGGCCGAAAGTACGCCGTTGATCGCGTCATTTCCATTCAGGGCACCATCAAGGGCTGCAATACCAATGACGCCTTCTACACGTTGAAGTTTGGCGATGATCTCCGCTGTTGCTTCGCTTTCAGAGCCAGCGGGCAGTGTATTCAGCATCGCCAGTGCTTCAAAACCACTGTCGCGTGCATCCAGAACAAGACCACCAGCGGTTTCCAGTGCCGGGTCAATCGCCAGGGTCAGCGGCGCAGGCAAAAGGAACACATCACCCGTAGAGGCCGGGTTCGTGCCAACCCCGGTCAATACAATCGCGAGTACAGGCTCTGCCGGGTCGCCGTTGAAGAATTCGCTATGATCAACAAGCGCCCCGCCGCCATTAAGCACAGGCGCATCACCCAACGAAGAATCAGCAGGGGCCGCGTCTTCTTCAACCTCAGGCGCGGGAGCCGGGGCGGGTGTGGCAGGCTCAGGCGCGGGAGAAGGCTCCGGCATGGCAGCCGGGGTTGGCTCCGGTTGCGGGGCAGGTTCCGGTTGCGGGGTGGGCACGGCTTCAGGCTCTGGCGCTGGCGCTGGCTCTGGCGTCGCGGCGGTTTCAGTCTGCGCAGCGGGTTGGGTTGTTGGCTGGGTCGCCGGCTGTGCCGCAGGTTCCGGCGTCGCAGCCGCAGTTTGCACTTCGCGCGCGCCGCCGTCTTCTCCGCCCTGCCCGCCAAGAACAGACAGAACAGCAACCACAATGATCGAACAGATCAATCCGGTCAGTGCGCCTGTCCAATAGGCAGCTTTACCTGAACTCGATCCGGCCATGGAACTCTCCTCGCATCATCGCCACTCTGGCGTGCAGTGCCCGCAGTCACGGTACAATGACCAGAAACTACGACAAACCCTCATAAACGCCAACAAACACAGGTTGAGCCGCTTGACCCTACCGCGCGCACCGTCGCATCTATATGCCCGAACGGTCAGGATGGGGCAAACGCCTCTTGCGGCCATTAGGGCGGGTTTGTGCGATTATGCTGCTGTTGATCGATAATTATGACAGTTTCACCTATAATCTGGTGCACTATCTGGGTGAACTGGGTGCTGAAACTGTCGTCAAGCGCAATGATGCGCTGTCTGTGGAAGACGCCTTGGGTATGGGGGCGGATGCCATTGTCATCTCTCCCGGTCCGGCCACACCTGACAGCGCGGGTATCTGCCTTGATCTCGTCCGCGCCGCGCCGGAGGAGACACCGATTCTCGGCGTGTGCCTCGGCCATCAGACCATCGGGCAAGCGTTTGGCGGTGTGGTGCAGCGCTGCCATCAAATCATGCATGGCAAGCTCAGCAGGATCAGCCACAACAACTCTGGCCTGTTTCACGGTGCGCCGCAGAATTTTGACGTTACCCGGTATCATAGCCTGATTGTGGAGCGGGACACACTGCCCGATAGCCTGCAAATCACGGCGGAAACTGACGATGGAATCATCATGGGCCTGTCACACAAGACGCGGCCCATTCATGGCGTACAGTTTCACCCAGAAAGCATTGCATCGGAAAGCGGCAAGCATTTGCTGGCGAATTTCCTAAAACTGGCGGAGGCCACCTGATGTCTGACACACTCCGCCCCCTTATTGGCAAAGCTGCCGATGGCCCGCTGACGCGCACCGAAGCTGAAGCAGCCTTCAACGCCATAATGTCGGGCGATGCGACGCCGGCGCAAATCGGCGGTTTTCTGATGGCGCTGCGCACACGCGGTGAAACTGTCGATGAATTTGCAGCGGCGGCCGCTGTCATGCGCGCCAAATCCACGCCCGTTTCAGGCGGCGGGAATGCCATCGACATTGTTGGCACTGGCGGCGATGGCAAGGGCACGCTGAATATTTCCACCGCTGCCGCCTTTGTCGTTGCGGGTGCGGGTGTACGGGTTGCCAAACATGGCAACAAGGCACTGTCGTCCAAATCTGGCACGGCTGACGCACTCACTGAAATGGGGGTCAACGTGATGGTGGAGGCACCGGTGGCAGAGCGCGCCCTGCGTGAAGCGGGCGTGTGCTTTATGATGGCACCGATGCACCACCCGGCCATGCGTTTTGTGGGCCCCGCGCGCGTGGAACTGGGCACACGCACAATTTTCAACATTCTCGGCCCGCTGACCAACCCCGCTGGTGCACCGCGTCAATTGACCGGAGCGTTCTCGGCCGATTTGATTCGTCCGATGGCCGAGGTGCTGAAGGCATTGAACTCAGAAGCGGCCTGGTTGGTGCACGGTTCCGACGGCACGGATGAATTGAGCATCGCCGGCTCATCGAAAGTCGCGGCATTGAAAGACGGTGAAATCACAGAGTTTGAAATTTCCCCCGAAGATGCAGGCCTGCCAACGCACCCGTTCGAGGACATTCTTGGTGGTGATGGTGCCCACAATGCCGCGGCGTTCCGTCGTTTACTGGATGGTGAAAAAGGGGCCTATCGCGACGCGGTTATCCTGAATGCAGCCGCAGGGTTGCTAATCGCAGAAAAAGCCAGCGACCTGAAAGAAGGCGCAGCCATGGCAGCGGAGAGCATCGACAGCGGTGCGGCAAAAACCAAAATCGAAGCTCTCGCGGCGATAACATCGCGCTGACGCAGGAAAGGGCGGGCATCGCAAGCGGTGGAGATATCTGCCCGCTCACACCTTGTTCTTGATCGTCCTGAGTGACGAATCGCCATGCGATTATCGCACCATCTGGCGCACCTCGCGGTGAGGCGGTATACCCCGGCTATGACCGATATTCTTGACCGTATCAAAGCCTACAAGCTTGATGAAATCGCCGCGGCCAAAGCCGCCCGCCCCCTTTCAGGCGTTGAAGCTGACGCCAAAGCCCAAGATGCGCCGCGCGGCTTTCTGGCCGCCTTGCGTGCCGCAGAAAACAGCGGCAACTATGGCCTGATCGCTGAGATCAAAAAGGCCAGCCCGTCAAAGGGATTGATCCGCGCTGATTTTAACCCGCCTGCCCTTGCTAAAGCTTATGAAGACGGCGGTGCCACCTGCCTTTCGGTTCTGACCGACACACCATCATTTCAGGGCGCGCCAGAGTTTTTGACAGCCGCGCGGGCGGCGGTATCACTGCCGGCCATCCGCAAGGATTTCATGTATGACACCTATCAGGTGGCTGAGGCGCGCGCCTGGGGCGCAGATGCCATTCTGATCATCATGGCATCCGTATCTGACAGTCAGGCGGCAGAGCTTGAGGCCGCGGCACACGATTGGGGCATGGACGCCCTGATCGAAACCCATAATGAGGAAGAGATGGAGCGCGCGTTGCGCCTGAAATCTGACCTGCTGGGCGTGAACAACCGCAACCTCAAAACCTTCGAAATGGACCTGACCACAACCGAACGCCTGCGCCCAATGACGCCGCCAGGCAAATTGCTGGTGGGGGAAAGTGGCCTGTTCACACCCGATGACCTGGCGACACTGGCCCGTGCAGGGGCGCGTTCGTTCCTGATTGGCGAAAGCCTGATGCGTCAGGACGATGTCGCGGCAGCCACACGTGCGCTGTTGGCCAACCCGATTCCACCAGAGGGCACCGTATGAGTACGCCAACCGGCCTGACCCATTTTGATGCCAAGGGCGATGCTCATATGGTGGATGTGTCCGACAAGGACGTGACCAGCCGCACCGCCACGGCAAAAGGCGCAGTGGAGATGAGCGCCGAAACATTGGCCACCATCACAGAGGGACGCGCCAAGAAAGGCGATGTTTTGTCTGTTGCCCGTCTTGCCGGGATCATGGCCGCAAAGCGCACCCCTGATCTTATCCCGCTTTGCCATCCACTTGCATTGTCCAAGGTCAGCGTTGACCTGACACCCGGTGATGGCCGCGTTGAGATTGAGGCAACCGTAAAGGTGACGGGTAAAACCGGGGTTGAGATGGAGGCCCTGACGGCTGTTTCTGCAGCCGCGCTGACGGTCTATGACATGGTCAAGGCCATCGACAAGTCCATGCGCATCACTGACATTCGCCTCACGCACAAGGATGGCGGTCGCTCCGGCATCTATAAGGCTGACTGATGTTAAGTACCGAAGAGGCGCTGGCCCGCGCACTTGCGCTCCTGTCTCCGACGGCGGTTGAGGATGTACCACTGGCGGAGGCTGCCGGACGTGTTCTGGCCGCGCCCGTAATCGCCACGCGAGATCAACCACCCTTTGCCGCCTCTGCGATGGATGGCTATGCCGTGCGCGCGACCGATGCGTCAGATGGCGCAAAACTGGCTGTTGTCGGGGAGGTACAAGCCGGTGCCGCATTCTCCGGCCCACTGGAGGCTGGAACCGCCGTACGCATTTTCACCGGCGCGCCCGTGCCCGCAGGGGCCGATGCAATCCTGATTCAGGAAAACGCGGCCCGTGATGGCGACAGCATAAACGTCACCGAGGCCCCACAAGCAGGCCGCTACATTCGCCCCGCTGGTCTTGATTTCAAAGCGGGAAGCGAAATTACCGCGCCGCGCCGCCTCAGCCCTTCGGATATTGCGTTGGCCGCTGCGATGAATGCGCCACGCCTTTCGGCCCACCAAAAGCCGATTGTGCACCTGATCGCAACGGGCGACGAATTGGTCATGCCCGGCGAAAATCCGGGCCAAAACCAGATTATCACCTCAAACAATTTTGGCGTTGCCGCCTTGCTGGCGACACGTGGCGCGGCACCCGTCATTCAGCCCATTGCCAGTGACGACAAGGATGCGCTGATCACCGCCCTGGACCGCGCAAAGGGGGCTGACCTTATCGTGACGCTCGGCGGCGCATCCGTTGGCGACTATGATCTGGTGCAGCAGGTTTTTGGTGATGAGGGCATGGACCTTAGTTTCTACAAGGTCGCAATGCGCCCCGGCAAACCGTTGATGGCCGGTCGTGTGCGCGGCATCCCCATGATCGGCCTGCCCGGCAACCCTGTATCCTCGATGGTTCTTGCCCATCTTTTGCTATTGCCCGCGATGGACGTATTGCAGGGCCTGCCGGGTGAGCCATTGCCCCGGCGCACGGCCAAACTTGCAGCCAATATTGGCGCGAATGGCCCGCGGGAGCACTTCATGCGGGCCCGAGCCGTAGAAACGGCTGACGGTTTGCTCGTGACACCCTTTGACAATCAGGACAGCTCGGTCCTGTCCCTGATGGCACAGGCGAATGCTCTTGCAATTCACCCCCCATATGCAGGGCCCATGGCAGCCGGTGACACTATTGAGGTCATATTGATCTAATTATTGACACAAAGCGGGAACATTACTAGAACTGAAGAGAACGTCCTAGAGATGAGGCCCGCTATGCTGACCCGTAAACAGCTCGACCTTCTGAAGTATATTCACGCTGCCGTGCAAAAAGACGGTGTCTCCCCCTCTTTCGATGAAATGAAAGAGGCATTGGACCTGCGATCCAAGTCAGGCATTCATCGGCTGATCACTGCGCTTGAAGAACGCGGGTTCATCCGTCGCCTTGCACATCGCGCCCGCGCGATCGAGATATTGAAATTCCCAGACGGATTCGAAGGTGCCGCTCCGGCTTCTGCCGAGGTGATCAAACCTGCTTTTGGTGTGCGGCCTGACCCGGTGCAAGCCCTTCCAACGCTGGACGCGCAGGCGGTGCCCGTCTACGGTAAGATTGCTGCGGGTGTTCCCATCGAAGCCATCCAGCATGACGGCGCCTTTGTTGCTGCGCCCGCGTCGATGCTCTCAGCAGCGGGTGAGCATTACGCGCTGGAGGTCAAGGGCGACTCAATGATTAACGCCGGCATTCACGAAGGTGATATTGTCGTGGTGCAGCGTCAGGACACCGCAAACAACGGCGACATCGTTGTGGCATTGGTCAAAGACCATGAAGCCACGCTGAAAAAGCTGCGCAAAGCGGGGCCCGAGGTTGAATTGATCGCGGCCAACCCCGCTTATGAAACACAGCGATACAACGCCATGGATGTGCGCATTCAGGGCAAAATGGTCGGCCTGATTCGCAGCTATATCTGATGGCACGCGTGTAAATCGAAGCTGTGGCGGGCGTTTACTGTCTCTCTTGGCTGAAATGCCCGAATGCCATCAGTCGGCTTCGGCACCGCCGGGGCGATATCCGGTCCAATACCGTTTGCCTGCCATCTGCGCTGCGGAACGGATGATTATGCCATCACCATGTGGCTCAACCGCCAATGCCCCCATGTCGCTCAGCGGGGCTTGATGAAGCATCCTGCAAGGGCCAGCGACAGGCGTGGACGCCCGACGCGACAGCAACAGCACTTTTTCTTGGCAAAGCGCCACAAGTTCGTGCAGCTCCAATCGGCTACCCCGTGTGGAGATAACCCGCCAATCGTTGCTCAAACGCGTTTCAACGCTTGTCTTGCTCCGCTTGAATTCCCCACGGTTCGAAGCGGCGCTCTGTTCGCTTTGATCTCCATCACGGCGCAGCCATTGCCGGGCCGCATAGCTTTCAGCTGACTTATGATCGAGCGCGCGGCCAGCCGGGGTCATCACCCCGATCAAACCTGCATTTTCTGCGATCAACACTGCGGGGCGCGGGCTTGCCACCAGCCAGACCACAAGGGCAATCGCCACAACGCCAGCGCCCACGACCCGAAGGCGTGACCGCATGATCGTGAGCATTAGCCCGCCAAGAACAATCAACGCCAACGCCACATCTGGGCCAGCCGCTACCAACCGCGCTGATCCACTAAGACCAGAAACCCCCTTCGCAACGGCCAAGATCGCCTCAA
Source organism: Pikeienuella sp. (assembly GCA_049608645.1). GTDB lineage: Bacteria > Pseudomonadota > Alphaproteobacteria > Rhodobacterales > Rhodobacteraceae > Pikeienuella. The sequence continues at coordinate 18,123 of JBMYXS010000010.1, forward strand.
TACCTGCCCCCATCACGGCAAGCGCCGGGCCTTCGGCCCCGAAAGGCGCGAGGAAGGCGGCAACCAGACCGGCAGGTGCTACCCAGAAGCCCATGACAGGCACCGCTGCGAGGTTTGCAATCAGCCCATAATGGGCCATCTGGTTGAAGTGAAAGGCGCTGAACGGCGCAGTGGCAAGACCCGCAACAAGGCTCGTCCCTGCCAGACCGACCACATAGCCCAACACGGCGCGTCCGCGCCCGCCTTGTTTGAACCATTGCGACCAGCCGCGCGCGCGAACCAATTCGTAGCTGGCAACAATTCCGGTAGTCGCGGCAAATGACATCTGGAACCCGACATGCATCAGGCTCTCAGGTCTCAACAACAGAATGATCAGGGCCGCCGTAGCCAGCGCCCGCAGCGTAATTGCAGGGCGATTCATTATTATCGCGCCAAGCGCAACAGCCGCCATCACAAACGCGCGCTGGGTTGCGATGGACCCGCCCGATATCGCGAGGTATGCGAGCGCCCCCAAAAGGGCCAGCCAAGCCGCGATTTGTTTCGTGCGCCACCGCCTCCCCGTTGCGGGAATCGCCGCAAGTAGCAAACGCGCGCCCCCAAAGATCAACGCCGTCACCAGCCCCATGTGCAGCCCGGATATCGCGAGCAAATGCGCCAGATTCGAGCGGCGCAGGTCATCGAGTGTCTCAGGGGAAACGCCGCCCCGGTCGCCAACAGTGACAGCCGCCGCAATCGCGCCGGTTTCGCCGGGCATCTGCTGGCGTAAACTTGCGGATATCGAAGCACGCCACCCCGCCAGCGTTGCCGCCATACGGCGGGGCAAGGACATCGCCGCGATGTCTTCGCCTTCAATAAAGGCCAGCGCGCCATTGGCGTAGCCGATCGCGCCCAACGATTGGAACCAGGCCGTTCGCCTGAAATCGAAACCTCCCGGCTCCACCGGGCGCCCCGGCGGGCCAAGATGAGCAAAAACGGATACCACCGCGCCGGGCTTCAGGCGTGTCATATCATCGACCACACGCAAGGTTATCTGCGCGCGCGAGGGGGTCCGCTGATCACCGACGCCGTAGATCACAAGATCTTCCAGAACCACCCGCGGGCGCCCTGTTTGACTGCGGTTCACAGACACAACCCGGCCTTCGATTGTCGCATCCAAAGAGGTTTCCAAGACAGGTGCCGCCACCCAGGCCGCGCGAACGCCCGCCGCCGCGAACCCCAGACCGATCAGGAACAGGGTTAGCCCCAGCAACCAATAACGTCTCAATCGCCGCCAAAGCGACGCCCAGATCAAAAGCGGCGCGGCAATGGCCGCCACAAACAGCCAGCTTTCCGGTTCAACCCACGCCCAGAAGTAGATCTGCACACCGAGCCCCACGAGGACAGGCGTCCACACCGGGAATGCCGAGCGTTCTTGCTGCCAAACTTTTTGCAATCGCTCAAACACGATATCCGCCGCCCTGCACTGCCTTGTCCTTCGCCATAGGAGAAGCCATAAGGGCGAAGCCCGTGCGGCGCCATGTTTTTTCTGCTGTCAGCGGAGCCTGCAAAATGTCTGATACACCCCAAGTCGTCACCCGTTTCGCCCCGTCCCCAACGGGATTCCTCCACATCGGGGGGGCCCGAACCGCCCTGTTTAACTGGCTCTACGCTCGCGGGCGTGGCGGTAAGTTCTTGTTACGCATCGAAGATACGGACAAGGCGCGCTCAACCGAAGCCGCAACCGCCGCCATCTACGAAGGTTTGCGCTGGCTTGGCCTCGATTGGGATGGTGACGCCATTTCCCAGGCAGGGCGCGTTGACCGCCACCGCGCCGCCGCCGAAACCATGCTGGCGAATGGTGGTGCATATCGCTGTTACGCCACAAAAGAAGAGATCGACGCCGCCCGTGACGCCGCGAAGGCCGATGGCCGCCCCCCCCGCTTTGAAAGCCCATGGCGCGACAAGGGAGAGGCCGACTGGCCCGACATGCCCTACACAGTACGCCTGAAAGCGCCAAAAGAAGGGGAAGTCGTCGTTCACGACGAAGTTCAGGGCCGCGTTGCCTGGAACGCCGATCAGATGGATGATCTGATCATGCTCCGCTCCGACGGCACGCCGACCTATATGCTGGCGGTGGTCGTCGATGACCATGAGATGGGTGTCACGCACGTGATTCGCGGGGACGACCACCTCACCAATGCCGCGCGCCAAACGCTGATCTATCAAGCCCTTGGATGGAACGTCCCTTCGTTCGCTCATATCCCGCTTATCCACGGCCCCGATGGCGCGAAGATGTCCAAACGGCACGGTGCACTGGGCGTCACGGAATATCGTGATGACGGGTATCTGCCCGAAGCGATGCGCAACTATCTTGCCCGCCTCGGATGGGCGCATGGCGATGATGAGTTTTTCACAACCGAACAGGCGATGGAGTGGTTTGACCTGCCTCAGGTCGGAAAATCTGCTGCGCGTTTTGATTTTGTTAAACTTGCCAATCTAAACGGTCAGCATATTCGGGCTTCCGATGACGATATGCTCACAAGTTCAACCTTGGCGCTTTTTGCAGCGCAACATGGTGAGGCCCTTGCGATGCCGAAACAGGCAATGCTGGCAGAGGCAATGCCGGGTCTGAAAGAAAGGGTTAAGACGCTCGTCGAATTGCTCGATCTTGCTTACTATATCACTGCAGATCGTACGCTTGAGCTTGACGCAAAGGCAGCCAAATTGATGTCAGATGACACGCGAAAAATGCTCGCCAGATTGACTTCGCGGCTGCAACACGTTAGCGAGTGGACCATAGAAAAGCTCGACGCGGAAACCCGTTCCTTTGCGGAGGAAGAGGGGCTTAAGCTCGGCAAGGTCGCACAGCCTATGCGCGCCGCTTTGACGGGGCGCAGCACATCGCCTGGCGTTTTTGACGTTTTGGCGGTTCTCGGAAAAGACGAGAGTCTTGCGCGACTCAGGGATCAGGCCGCCTGATTCCGTATGGAACAGGGGCCGATGCGGCCCCTTAACGCAACGCGCTGAAACGCGCGATATAAGGGGGCTGATATATGGCCGAAACGGCACGAACCGCCACACTCACTTTGGATGGCAAAACCATTGACCTGGATGTTAAGTCCGGCTCCACCGGCCCCGATGTAATCGACGTTCGCCCACTTTACGCAAAGCTGGGCGCGTTTACCTACGATCCGGGCTTCACCTCAACCGCGGCCTGCGACAGCGATATTACCTACATTGATGGCGATAAGGGTGAGTTGCTGTATCGCGGCTATCCGATCGACCAGCTGGCAGAAAAAAGCCACTATCTCGAAGTGTGTTATCTGCTGCTCTATGGTGAACTGCCTACGCCAGCGCAGATCGAAGACTTCGAAACACGTGTCACCCGGCATACCATGCTGCATGAGCAGATGGTGAATTTCTACCGCGGGTTCCGCCGCGATGCGCACCCGATGGCCGTTGTGTGCGGTGTGGTTGGCGCAATGTCCGCTTTCTATCACGACAGCACCGACATTGATGACCCATGGCAGCGCGAAGTGGCGACGATTCGCCTGATCGCGAAACTGCCGACCATTTGCGCATGGGCGTTCAAATATCACGTAGGTCAGCCATTCGTGTACCCACGCAATGACCTCGACTATGCGTCGAACTTCCTGCACATGTGTTTCTCTGTCCCGACAGAGGAGTATCAGGTTGACCCGATCCTGAGCCGCGCAATGGATCGCATCTTTACCCTGCATGCGGACCATGAACAGAACGCATCGACCTCTACCGTGCGTCTTGCTGGTTCGTCACAGGCCAACCCCTTTGCCTGTATCGCTGCTGGCGTTGCCTGCCTCTGGGGTCCAGCCCACGGCGGTGCCAACCAGGCTTGCCTTGAGATGCTGCGCGAAATCGGCACCGTCGATCGCATTCCCGAATACATCGCACGGGCCAAGGACAAAGATGATCCTTTCCGCCTGATGGGCTTTGGTCACCGCGTTTACAAGAACTTCGACCCGCGCGCCAAAGTGATGAAGGAAAGTGCTGACGAGGTGCTCGGCCTTTTGGGTATTGAAAACAATCCAACCCTTCAGGTCGCCAAGGAATTGGAGCGCATTGCGCTGGAAGACGAATATTTCGTCTCCAAAAAGCTCTATCCGAACGTCGATTTCTATTCCGGTATCATTCTGGACGCCATCGGCTTCCCCACGTCGATGTTCACGCCAATCTTTGCGCTTGCGCGGACTGTTGGCTGGATCGCCCAGTGGAAAGAAATGATCGAAGACCCGATCCAGCGTATCGGCCGCCCGCGTCAGCTCTACACGGGTGCGACCGCGCGCGACTACACCGAGGTAGAAGATCGCTGATCTTCGCTAAAATGTATGAATGCAAAAAGGCCCCAGAAATGTTCTGGGGCCTTTTTCTTTGTCCTGGTGCCTGGCGCTCAGCTCAAGCCTTTTCGGGGGGAACGATCATGGCAGAAAACTCTGCCTCTGCCGCCAGTTCGTCGCCAACCTTGGCTTCGCCCCAGAACTTCCAGACCTTGCCCCGCCCGCGCAACACCTTGACGTGCAATTCCAACCGATCACCCGGCCCGACGACCCGGCGAAAGCGCACTTTGTCCATTGTCATAAAGTAGACCAACAGGCCCTTGTCGATCATATCAAGCGTTTCAACCGCCAAAACGCCCGCTGTCTGCGCCAGAGCTTCGATAATCAAAACACCGGGCATAACGGGCTTGTCGGGGAAGTGCCCCTCAAAATGCGGTTCGTTCGCCGTGACATTCTTGATGCCAACCGCCGTTTCACCGACCTTCATCTGCTCTACAGCGTCCACCAGAAGAAAGGGATAACGGTGGGGGATCATACGCTTGATGCGCAAGATATCGGCTGAGCGGAGGTCGTCTTCGGGCGGTGTCGTAGTATCGTCGGTCATATCGGTATCCGTAATTTTCTTATCGTCGAGGGGAAGGTTAGCCGAAGTTTCGGGCAAGATCGCGCTTTTTCCGAAGGCCCCCTAATCAGCGGTGTTCTCTGGCGCAATGAAAAGCCTTGCGGTTGCCGCATTCAAAGCGACGATCGCCTCTGCTGTGACATCCAGACCAGGCCTTGCCGCAAGCACCGAACGCACATCGACAATGACATCGGCATCATGTTTGGCAAGGAGATCCAACAGCACTGGCCCGAGCGCCGCTGCAAGATCGCGGCGGGCCTTTTCAAACTCTGATTGCAGTTCTTCACCCAGAAGCTGGCTGCGCCGACGGGCCTCTCGCACATGGGTGTCAAAGCCTTTGACACGCTCTGCGAAGGCCTCTGGAGAGATTTGGCCACGAAGGGCGCTGATCTCCGCTTCTTCGGCTTCCAGCTCCCTCTGGATCACATCGAGTTGCGCACGCAAGGCAACGCGTCTGGATTGCTCCGTCAATCGGAGTTGTTGCGCAGGTCCGCTTTCGCTCAGAACCTTTTGGCGGTCGATCAACAAGATACCCGCCGCGAACGCCTGGCCGGACAATGCACAACTAAGTGCAAAGGCAAGTCCAGCCAGGGTCAAGCGCCGTGTCATATCGTCAGAAACGAGTGCCAACGGTCAGGCGGAAGAACTCCTTGTCATCGCCCGTCACCTCTTTGAGCGGCACGGCAAAATTAAGGCGCAAGGGGCCAACAAGTGACGCCCAGAAGATTGAAGCACCAATAGAGGCACGCAGGTTCGCGCCATCGTCCACGACGTTTGCACCAATGCGGTCACGGTCAAGATGCCAAAGCGAGCCAACGTCCATAAACAGACCGCCGTAAATGCCAACCTCCTCCGGCAAACCAAGCGGGAAGGTCACCTCCGAGCGCGCAACGGCGTAGTAGTTACCGCCCAAGGCATCATCGGTGGCAAAATCGCGTGGGCCGACACCGGCAAAGGCGAACCCGCGGAAGCTGTCGCCGCCAAGAAACTTGCGGTCGGTGATGCGCAAGTCCCCATCAAGCGCGACAACTGCGCCGCCCTCTACCTCAAGGCTTGCGATGACTTCATTCTCAAAGAAAGACGTCCACCCCTTTGCCTTGGCCACGCTGCTGCTGAACCGTGAAGACCCGCCAAACCCGGCAACCTTTTCGGTGAACGTGAACAGATACCCCTCGGTGGTTTCAATCGGATCATTCCGAAGGTCATAGGTATAAGTCGCGCCGATGGCTGACGTATATTCGCGGCCATCATCAGCAAGGATAAATGCCGATGCGCCATTGTCCGGGCGAATGTTCACCTGAGACAACTCATAGAATGTTTTCAGCCTTCCACGCTCACTTATCGGAAACGCCAGTGACGGGCTGAAAGTCAGCTGCGTCAGCTCAAACGAACTTTCGCTGTCGAGGTCTTCGTCGCTGTAGGCGATGTTAAGGCCAAGCGCGAGATCACGGTCAAGGAAAGCAGGCTCGCGGAAGGTCAGATCGTAAACCTGGCTATCACCGGATGCCACAACACGCGCACGCACGAACTGGCCACGGCCAAGGAAGTTGGCCTCCGAAATCGAAATTTCCGCAAGCGGGCCGGATGCAGATGAGAAACCGGCACCCAAAGACAGCGAGCCGGTTGGCTGTTCCTCAACCTCAACCTTCACATAGGCCCGGTCATCTGTCTGGCCACGCTCGGTGCGAACCGCGACATTACCAAAGAAACCCAGCCCGCGAATGCGCGCCCGCGCCTTGTCGATGGAGCGGGCGTTGAACGCATCGCCCTCAACGATATCAAACTGACGGCGGATCACACGGTCCAGGGTACGGTCATTACCTTCAATGTCGATCCGCTCGACATAGATACGCCGCCCTTCGATCAACTCGAACGTGATATCGAGGACACGGTCCTCGTCGTTCCGCCGAACCTGTGGGCGGACCTCAACAAAGGCAAAGCCATCCTGCCCTGCGGTGGAGGTGATAGCGTCGATGATCGCCTCTACCTCACGGGAATCATATGTCTCCCCCGCCAGATCCGGCAAAAGCGCGAGGTACTTTTCCTCGTCGAGACCTTTGGCCGAAACAATCGCGTCGAATTCCCCAAAGGTATATACTTCGCCTTCATCAACCGTGAACGTGATGTAGAACCCGTTCTGGTCCGGCGACAATTCAGTCACCGCGGAAAGGACAGCGAAATCAGCGTAGCCTTGTGTCAAATAGTACTGACGCAGCAACTGCTTATCGAACTCAAGGCGGTCAGGGTCGTAAATATCGGTGGAAACAAACGCACTCAGAAAACCGGTTTCGGATGTTTCGATAACGTCGCGCAAACGACTATCAGAAAACTCTTCGTTGCCAACGAAAGTAATCGCCTGCACTTCGGTGATTTCGCCTTCGGTCACCTCAAACACAAGGTCAACGCGATTGTCGGGCAATTCGATGATGACAGGCTCAACCTTGGCCGCATAACGCCCGATGCGGCGATAGCTTTCGGTCAGCAACTGCGCGTCAGCTTCTGCGGCGGAACGGGTGAACGGGCGGCGTGGGCGTGAGGCCAGGAGCGGTGTCAGCACCTCATCATCGAGAGAGCGGTTACCCTCGATATTGATACGGTTGATGGACGGGTTTTCAACCACCTGCACCAACAGGCGGTTACCGTCGGGTGCGATCGCGGCGTCCTTGAACAACCCGGTGTCAAATAACTGACGAACCGAGCGGTTCAATGCCGCTTCGGTGATCGGGTCGCCGGGGCGCACCGCAAGGTAAGAACGAATGGTTTCAGCTTCGATACGGCGGTTGCCAATCACGATCACCTCGGACAAGGGCTGACCTTGTGCGATTTGCTGCCCTTGCAGCTGCGCTGGTGCCTCTCCCGGCAGGGCAAAAATAGCCGTTGCACCGATAAGCGCCGCGCCCGCCATGCGTGCCACACGGCCCGCAAGGATGTGATCCAACTTCAAGTTCATGTCACTCACCTGTCACGCGCCTTCGGGGCATCCGCACCCCAAAAGGCTCATTTCTTACTGACCACGCCGTCAGCTTGTTTCGCCGCTCTGGTATCTTTCCATAGCAGGCATTTACCTCGTCCGCACTCACTCGTTTAGCCCAACAGCCACCACCGTTGAATGTCGTTATATGTCGCGAATACCATTAGCAGCACTATTAGGGAAAGGCCGAATAAATTCAGATATTCCGTCACACGTTCCTTTGCGGGGCGACCACGGATGGCTTCGTAGGCATAAAGCACCAGATGCCCACCGTCCAAAACCGGTATCGGGAAAAGATTAAGCAACCCGATGGACGTCGAGATCAATGCGATCATCACCAGCAGCGAACCGCCGCCTTGCTCTGCCGCCTGCCCCGACACCGTCGCGATCTGAATAGGCCCGCCAAGCTGTTTGATATCGGCTTCGCCAGCAAAGGCATCGCCAATAAAGGCAAAGGTTGCCGCAATAATAGACCACGTACGCGCCACACCATAGTCAAGGGCATCCAGGGGGCTGGCCGCCTCCCGCATGGGTTCGATACCCCCGAAAGAGCTGTTCTGAACACCGATCAGCGGGCGTTTGATCCGATTCCCCTCAGCGTCATAATCATCAACCATACGGGGCGTCAGCGTCAGGTTAAGTATATCATCCCCGCGCTGAATGGTCAGTTCAACCGGCTCCGCGCCCGCCGCGACGATCAAGTCCCGCAACACGTTGAAGTTGGGCGCTTCGATGCCGTTCAGTGCCGTAATAACGTCGCCTTTTTCAACACCAGCATCCGCCGCAGCCCCACCGGGGAGAACCGCATCTATCCGGGCCGGGCGAAGGTAATGGATATCAATTTCCTCTTCGCCGCGCCCCCGGTTCACAACCGCCTTTACGCGCTGACCATCAACCGCAGCCAACTCAGCCAAGAGTGACGAATAGCTATCAACAAATGTTCCGTTGACGGAGATAACCTTGTCACCCGCTTGCAGGCCGATATCGGCGTTGGCATCAGCCCGGACTGCACCAATGATCGGTTCGTTCACCCCGCGCCCGTCCCACATCGCGATGGCGGAAAAAACGGCAATCGACAGGATAAAATTCGCAACTGGCCCCGCCAGCACTGTTAGTGCCCTGCGCCAGACAGCGGCGGTATGAAAGGTGCCCTTCAGTTCCTCCGCGCTCATCTGGTTCATTGCATCGCGGTCCGCCCCGGCAGATGCGGCATCCATATCACCAGCAAATTTGACGTAGCCGCCCAAGGGTAACATGCCGATCCGCCAGCGCATGCCGCGCTTGTCGATCCAATGATAGAGTTCCTTACCAAACCCGATGGAAAACACCTCAGCGCGAATACCGCACCACCGCCCGACGATGTAATGGCCGTACTCGTGAATGAAGACGACGATGCCGAGCACCAGAAGGAAAGGAAGAATCCAGCCGATATAGGGTACAGAGGCGATGGTGGACATCGGAAAGCTCCCGAACCGCGCTCAGGCGGCGTTGATACGCATTACATCAGCAGCGATACGACGCGCCGTGGCGTCCATATCGAACACATCCTTCAAATCGCGCGCCGGGGGATAGGGTGTCAACCGTTCCAATGTCGTTTCCACCACATCGGCCATCTGTAAAAAACCGATACGCCCGGCAATAAAGGCCTCCAGCGCGGCTTCCTTGGCCCCATTCAGCGCCGCCCCCGCCAGTTCGTTTTCGCCCATAGCAAGCCGTGCGAGGCGAAGTGCAGGAAAGCGTACCTCATCCGGCGCGGAAAAATCGAGCCGTGCCATATCAATAAGCGACAAAGGTTCCACCGGAAGCGATACACGCTCTGGCCAAGAAAGGGCGTAACCAATTGCCGTGCGCATATCGGGCGTTCCAAGATGGGCAATGATTGACCCATCGGCATAGCCAACCGCTGAATGCACCACCGATTGCGGGTGCACGAGCACTTCGAGGTTATCAGCCGTGGCACCGAACAGCCAGCGCGCCTCTATCATCTCCAGTGCCTTGTTGAACATTGAGGCGCTGTCGATGGAAATTTTCAGACCCATGTCCCAATTCGGATGGGCCGCTGCTTGTTTGGCCGTGACATGGGCCATCTGATCGCGCGACCACTCGCGGAACGGGCCACCCGACGCGGTGAGAATGAACCGATCCGGCGTCCGCCCGGCCTGTTCATCAATACATTGGAAAATGGCCGAGTGCTCGCTGTCAACGGGGATGACGCGTGCGCCATGGTCGGCGGCGGCGGTCAGAAACAGGCCACCTGCGCTTACCAGACATTCTTTGTTGGCAAGCGCGATGGTTGTTCCGGTACGCACCGCTGCCAACGTCGGAGCAAGGCCTGCTGCACCAACGATTGCGGCCATGACACAGTCGGTTGGCCGGGCTGCGGCGTCCTCCAAGGCGGATGCGCCTGCCGCCGCCTCAATGCCTGTACCTGCAAGCGCGCCCCGCAAGTCAGCAAGCCGCGTTTCATCGGCAGTGACAGCGATTTCAGCATTTACGGCAATGGCTTGGCGGGCCAACAGATCAACCTGACCTGCCCCTGTCAGGGCGACCACCTGATAACCGAACCGCCCGCCCGTATGGGCCAACACATCCAGCGTGTTGCGCCCGATGGACCCGGTAGAGCCAAGAATGGAAACCCGCCTTACCATGAAAGGATCGATGCGCCGCCGTTGTAAATCGTGATCGCCACCGCCGCGAGAATCGCCGCGAGCAGACCATCGAACCGGTCGAGCAATCCGCCATGGCCGGGAATGATCGCGCCCGCATCCTTGACACCAAAGCGGCGTTTATAGGCGCTTTCGGCCAGGTCACCCATTTGACTGGCCAAGGACAGGATCGCGGCGACCCCCAATAATTCAATGCCATGTTTGCCGAGCACCAAAACCGCAAACAGGCCACCAATGATCTCAGCCGCGACAACGCCACCCAACAGACCAGCCCAGGTTTTGTTAGGGCTTATCTTTGGTGCCAATTTTCGCCGCCCGAAACGGCGCCCGGCAAAATACGCCCCGGCATCTGTTGCGACAACAACAAGGGCGATGAACAACACAACTTCGATGCCATGTTGAGGGTTCAGGCGAAACGCCGTGAAATAGACAACCGCCAGCCCGATATAAAGCGCCCCGGTCGCCCCCCAGAGAGCTTGGCGATTGCGCACGGCATCCCAGGATGCGGAGAAGCCGGTGATCACCGTCAAGGTCGCCAAAGCCGCAAAAGGTTGCTGGGTGCAGGTAAATGCCCCAGCCGCCAGCACCGCAACGCAATACCCGATCGCGGAAAGCGTAACACCCGGCGCCGATATCCGCCGCCATTCCCACATCATCACGGCGCCCGCAGCCCCTGCAAGGGCCGCAAACCACCAGCCCCCTGCAAACACAGCACCAAGCGCCAGCGCAGCCATGGCAAGCGCGGACAAGAAGCGAACGGTCAGATCATTATACGCCGGGGCGGCATCGTTTTTGCTCATAAGGTTTAACCAACAGCGCCGAAGCGCCGCTCCCGCGTGCCAAATGTGTTCAGACAACGAGCGAACACCTCTGGCGTGAAGTCTGGCCAAAGCTCATCCACAAACAAAAATTCCGCATAGGCGCACTGCCACAACAAGAAATTGGAAATGCGCTGCTCCCCCGACGTTCGGATCACAAGGTCCGGGTCGGGCAAATCATGGGTGTCGAGGGCACCATTGAGCGCGGCTTCATCAATCTCATCGACTGTGATTTCGCCAGCGATCGCTTTGCGCGCCAACCGCCGTGCGGCGCTCGTGATTTCGCCGCGTCCCCCGTAGTTCAATGCAATAGCAAGGGTGAGGCTATCATTTTTGGCGGTTCGCTCCTCAAGGCCGGTCATCAGCGCCTGAATATCCGCGTCCAGGGCTGTTCTGTCCCCGATGAAACGCACGCGCACGCCCCGGTCAGCGAGTTCGGCAGCTTCGCGGTGCAGGTAACGTCGCACAAGGCTCATCAACCCCGAGACCTCTTCATGGGGGCGTGACCAGTTTTCGGTGGAAAAAGCGAACAACGTCAGAACCTTCACCCCAAGGCCGGGGCAGGCTTCAACAATGGCGCGCAGGGCATCAACGCCGCGGCGGTGCCCGGCTAAACGCGGCATCCCGCGCCGGGTCGCCCACCGTCCATTACCATCCATGATAATTGCGACGTGCCGGGGGGCCTTGGCATCACTGCCAAAACCCTGCGGATCAGGCTCCCCCGTGCGACCGTTGAAAAGATCGTCTCGCGCCATGTCAGGCGTCCTTTCCTCTCTTTTCGTCGCAGACGGTTACATCAACAACCCAGGCCAAGCCTAGATCTGCATGATCTCTTCCTGCTTGCTGGCAAGCGCGGCGTCAATCTTTGCGATCCCGGCATCTGTAAGAGACTGGATTTCATCGGACCAGAGCTTCTGGTCATCCTCGCTCATACCTGCGGACTTGGCCTTTTTGATCTGATCCATCCCATCACGACGAACATTGCGCACGGCGATCCGTCCGCTTTCGGCGTATTGGCCTGCAAGTTTGGCAAGTTCGCGGCGACGTTCCTCGTTCAGTTCGGGGATTGGCAGGCGAAGTATCGTACCATCGACCACAGGGTTGATACCGAGGCCGGAAACACGAATCGCCTTTTCTACCTTTGCGACAAGACCCTTATCCCACACATTGATCGTCAACATACGAGGCTCGGGCACGTTAACGGTCGCGACCTGGTTGATCGGCGTCATCGCGCCATAGGCATCGACCTGCACCGGGTCAAGCATGGACGCAGCAGCACGCCCGGTACGCAACGACTGAAACTCGTTACGCATGGCGTTCAATGCGCCGTTCATCCGTTTTTCAAGGCCATCCAGATCAATTTCGAGATCATCAGACATGGGCATCATTCCCCTTCGGTGCTGAGCGCATCACGCCCAGCGCAGCATTGGTGGCGAGCGGCGTTATCCGCCGACCACTGTAAAATTACCCTCGCCGCGCATGACAGCCGCAAGGCCGCCTTCATGGTTCAGCGAGAAAACAACGATTGGCAGGTTATTGTCACGGGCCAAGGCAATGCCTGACGCGTCCATCACCTTCAGGTTCTTGGCCAGCACATCATCATAACTGATACGGTCATAGCGTACGGCATCGGGGTTGGTTTTAGGATCGCTGTCATAGACACCGTCAACCTGCGTGCCTTTGTAAATCGCGCCGCAATCCATCTCCATCGCGCGCAAGGTGGCTGCGGTGTCGGTGGTAAAATACGGGTTGCCCGTGCCGGCCGCGAAAATGCAAATCCGCTTTTTCTCAAGATGCCGCACAGCGCGGCGGCGAATATAGGGCTCGCAAATCTGATCCATCGGAATGGCGGAAATCACGCGGGTGTGGATATTCAATTCTTCCAGCGCACTTTGCATGCCGAGGGCGTTCATGATTGTCGCCAGCATACCCATGTAATCGGCAGATGCGCGCTCCATCCCCTGCGCAGACCCTGAAAGGCCGCGAAAGATGTTGCCGCCGCCGATCACAAGGCAGATTTCCACGCCAAGATCGTGGACCTTTTTGACCTCGTTGGCGATGCGCTGAACGGTCGGGGGATGCAGGCCGAAACCCTGATCACCCATCAACGCCTCACCAGATATCTTTAGCAGAATGCGGGAATATTGAGCGGGTTCGGCAGTCTCTGAACCATCCGGCATACGTACGATTCCCTTATTATCTGAAGCGTCGTTAAATTGTCCGAGAACCGCGCCAAATTCAAGGCGTTCATCGACCTTGTTTCGCTTTCACAGCCCATTGGCAAAAGATTACCAGCGCCACCCGGCAACCGTACGTTGTTCCGACACGCTTTCCCCCCCTTGCCTGCAATTCGCTCAGCGGTCAGACAGAGATTGTGCGTGTCGGGCGATCAACGACAGACTTGCCAAACAACGACGCCACAAGGTCGACCATCAAATCGGCCGTTTTGCCCTGATGGTCGAGGTAAGGGTTCAGTTCCGCAATATCGAGAGAGGTCACCAGATCGCTGTCGTGCAGCAGCTCCATGACCAAATGCGCCTCTCTGAAGGTTGCGCCCCCCGGAACAGTCGTTCCAACAGCCGGTGCGATGGATGGTTCGAGGAAATCAACATCGAGACTAACATGCAAACGCCCGTTTGCAGCGGCAACCCGCTTGAGGAACCCCCGAACCGGCGCAGCAATGCCCCCTTCATCAATCACACGCATGTCAGCGACCTCAATATCCAGGGCCGCTAGCCGTTCGCGTTCTGAACGATCAACAGAACGCAGGCCCAGCATCAGGATGTTAGCGGTATCAACGCCAGTCTTGAGCGGTGGAAAATACCCCTCAAACCCCGGGCGGCCCGCATAATAGGCAGCCGGAGCACCATGCAAATTACCACTGTCGGTGCTTGCCAGATCATGGAAATCGGAATGCGCGTCGAGCCAAAGCACAAATTGCGGCTGCCCCAGTTCTTCGCTGCGCCGTGCGACACCGGGCACGGTACCCGCTGACATCAGGTGATCGCCCCCCATAAAGATCGGCAACGCAGCGGAGCCATAGGCCGCAGGTTCGATGACATCGATCCAGGCGGCGCATTCCTCCAAATGATGAATGGCGGTATTTGGGTGCACAGGCAGCGGTTTAACATCCGGTTTCAGGTCGCCCAGATCTTTAACTTCGTGGCCAAGCACGCGCAGCGCATCTGCCAGACCAGCGGTGCGCAACATATCCGGCCCCATAAGGCACCCCCGGCGCGAACCGCCGTCATCGACAGGCATACCGATAAGTTCAATGGTCTTGGCGGATGTATCCATGGTGGTGCCTTTCCTGCGCATTACCTAAACGCATTAATCTATGCCCACGGTGGCAATGAACACCCTTTTTTTGAGAAAACTGTCGCATCAACTTGGCAACCTGCCACCGTTTTGAGAGCAAATTGCGCAAAAGACGGCGTGCCGCACAGTTTCCGAAGAACTGCCCGCAGCGTTCTTCGAGCCCTGTTCTCTTGCCAGCAGACAAAAAACGGGCGCAGCCGTGGCGCGCCCGTTTGAATGCAATCTTTACCTCACGAATGGCACGAAAGGGCGGCGTTAACGCCAGAGGCGCTCCCCCTCCGATGCTTCCATGCCTTTATAGAGGTGCGCGACCTGTTCAGCGTATCCATTGTGCAACTGCGTCGGTATCCGCTCCCCCGAGACAAGCAGCCGTTCGGTGGCCTGCGACCAGCGCGGGTGCGGCACCTCTGGGTTCACATTAGCCCAGAACCCGTATTCGCTATCCTGCAATTCTTCCCAGAACCCAACGGGGCGCTTGTCGGTAAAGGTGATGCGGGTGATGGATTTGATCGACTTGAACCCGTATTTCCATGGCAGGTGCAGGCGTACGGGCGCGCCAAATTGTTTGTGCAGCACTTTGCCATACGCACCGAACACAAGCATCGGCAGGTCATTCACCGCTTCTTCGATGGTTACGCCCTCAGTGTAGGGCCAAGGGTACCAATACTGCCGCTGTCCGCGCGCAACCTTGTCATTTTGAAAGGTCTCAAATTGCACGTATTTCGCGGATGAAAGCGGCGCGGCCAGTTTCACGACCTTTGAAAGCGGCATACCAATCCATGGGGCCACCATGCTCCACGCTTCAACGCAGCGATGGCGATAGACACGTTCCTCCAGCCCGATCTTGCGGATCAGGTCATCCGGGGTCAGCGTCATTTCCTTGTCGACCAATCCGTCGATCTTGATGGTCCAGCCATCTGTTTGAAGCGCCTGCGCCGCCTTGGAAATCTGCTTGTTCGACCCAAACTCATAAAAATTGTTGTAGGTCGCGTTCAGGTCTTCCGGCGTTACCGGGCGGCCCGCGTCGGCATAAGCCGGATTCAGGGGCGCGTTACTGTACGGTGCGGCGGCCTGCGCCGGGCGAATGCCAGCGCCAATCGTAGCGGCACCAATACCCATCGCCGCCAACAGCGCGCGGCGGTTCATATACACACTCTCGGGCGTCGCGTCCCGTTCTGGGATATGCCAGTCAGGTTTACGAATATAGTTCATAACGCGATCCTCCTACTCACTTTTTAGCAAAATAGGGATGCACCCGCTGTGCGTCCAATCACGACGCCGACAGGTAATGTTTCGGTGCGCGTTTTCTCACATCAACAAGGCATCCGGGTACGCAAGAAATGACCCGTTACGATAACCCGTCAACCATATCGGCTGTGATGGGCTGGCCACGCTTGATTGCCGATGTGGCGACCGCGCCCAGCACATCATCATAGCGCCCGGGCGGCAGGCCAAAACCCGGACGAATTGAACGCATGTTGGCCTTGGTAAATGCCTCACCCGCTGCAATATCGGCAACGGCGTAAAGCGAGCGGCGAAAGGCCTTGTTTGCCTCTTCAGCCTGTGTTGCGCCCTCAGTCACCTGACCAACCGCGCGCCATGTGTCTTTGCAATTTTTGACAAGCCGGGCAAATTCAGCCGGTTCCAGACTAAAGGTCGAATCCGGGCCGCCTTCGCTGCGGTCCAGGGTGAAATGCTTTTCAACAACAGCCCCCCCCAACGCCATTGACGCCATCGCGGCCGTATCGGTCAGCGTGTGGTCAGACAGCCCCCCCACACAACCGAACTTGGCCGCAAGATGCGGAACCGTTGCTACATTCGCCTGTTCGATCGGCGCGGGGTATGAGCTGATGCAATGCAACAGCACGATCTCGCCGGTGCCATGTGCCCGCGCGGTATCAACGGCCGCGGCAATTTCCTCAGGCGTGGCCATGCCGGTTGAAATGATCATCGGTTTCATCTTCGCGGCCACATAAGCCACCAGCGGCAGGTCCGTCATTTCAAACGACGCGATCTTATAGGCAGGGGCATCGAGGCTTTCGAGAAGATCCGCCGCGCTTTCATCAAACGGAGTAGAGAACATCGTAACGCCAAGCTGGCGCGCGCGCGCGAACATCGCCTCATGCCATTCAAAGGGCGTGTACGCCTCCGAATACAGATCATAGAGCGTACGCCCGTGCCATAGCCCGCCTTCGATGCGAAAACCGGGCCCGTCGTGGTCGATGGTCAGCGTATCGGGGGTATAAGTCTGCACCTTGATGGCATCAGCTCCGGTCGCCGCAGCCGCATCAATCATTTCCAGCGCGCGCTCCAACGAGCCGTTATGGTTCGCTGACAGCTCACAAATCACATATGGCTCCAACCCCGGTCCGATTTCACGCCCGTCGATGGTCACAGTTCCGGTCATCATCAGCCCTCGTTCAATTCATATGCTTCGAAAGCGCCGCCGCTCGGCGCACATCGCGCAAACCCGCATGTGGCAAAGATACGTTGTGCCGCAACATTGTCACGGTGGATTTCGGCGCTGAAGCGCGCATGCCCTCTCGCCTGCATTGCGGCAACACCCGCCGCCAATGCCTCCGCCGCCATGCCCCAGCCATAAACACGCGGCGCAAGTGCGATGGACACGAGCCAAGCGCCGTCAACATCGTCAAACCTGACATACCCGACCGATACGCCCGATTGTTCAGCGATCAGGATCTTGCGATCCGCGCGCAAAAGACTGGCCGCGAACCATTCCCGGTGCCCATCCCAGGGGATTTCATCAGATGAGAGGGACACCGCACGTGCTTTGGGGTGGTTGCGCCACAGCCAGAGATCGGCGCAATCGCCCTCGTCCGCATCGCGCACCACAAGCGCCCCCGGCTCAGCGGCAGGCGCATCGACAAGTGTCGTAAGCTCTTCGGCGACGCGCGTTGCACCGCCACCGTCGCATAGCGCGGCGGCGGCATCTGCCATTGCCTGGCGGGTGTCATCATCAGCCAAAAGCCCCGCCAAAGCGGTTTCGATCTCGCCATCATTCCACGAAGACAGCGCATGAGCGGCCCCTGCCTCATCAAGTGACGCGGCGATATCCTTTTGATTGTCTGCAAGCACAAGCAAGACGGTTGGCAAGCCAAGGCAGCATCGCTCCCAACTTGTCGTGCCGCCGGCACCGATGCAGATATCGGCCCTGGCCATCAGCGCCGCCATGTCACCGGTTGCGATGTGGAGCGAAACATCATCACGCTGCGCCATTTGCGCCAGTCGTGCACGACTCGGTGCGGCGGGGCCAATGACAACGTCAAAGCTGACGCCCGCCTCCAACGCCAGCAACCGTTCCATCACATCACCAGTCACGCCATTCAGGTCAGTCAGCCCCAATGACACCAGAACACGCTGGGCGCGCCCGCTCTTGCGCCGCGCCAGCGCCTCGGCCCGTGCGGCGGGGAAATCGGGGCGCAGCAAGGCATAATCAGTTCCGCAAAACGCCTTCGCGCCCGCCGGGATAACACCGCGATAATCACGCGCGCCACGACCATGGTTCTGATCCAGAATCACATCGCAATCATGGGGCCGGGTCGGAAAATCATCGATAACCGCGATCATATCGGCGGCATGGCGCAACCCGGTTTCATAGGCGGCGCTCAGCCCATAGTGATCGACAATCGCGAGATCATACCCCTCGGGCGTCATTTCCGCGTCAAACGGATCAGCAAGAATTTTCAGTCCGTGGTCGCCAAAACGGTCGCCCGCGACAATATCAAGCGTTTCAGGTGACACGGCAAAATCACAATGCCACCCCACCAGCGCAAGCGC
This sequence comes from Pikeienuella sp., assembly GCA_049608645.1. Lineage (GTDB taxonomy): Bacteria > Pseudomonadota > Alphaproteobacteria > Rhodobacterales > Rhodobacteraceae > Pikeienuella. Next base: position 36,608 of record JBMYXS010000010.1, read on the forward strand.
ATCCGCCAGCGTAAGGCACCGCATGACGTGCCCGCCCCCCATGGTCGCGCCCGCATCACAACGGAACAATACGCGACGGTCAGCCATTGCTGCCCATCACTTGACCAAACTGCGGCATTATCATGCCAACAACCCGGCCAATGTTTCGATCACATAGTCCTGATCGGTATCCGTGAGTGCAGGGAACATCGGCAGGCTGATCGCGCCTGCGTAATACCGCTCTGCCTCTGGAAAATCGCCGGGCTGGAACCCCATTTCGCGATAATAGGGCTGCGTGTGGATCGGGATATAGTGAACATTCACCAGCACCCCGGCCGCGCGCATCCCTTCAAACACCCGCCGCCGCACAGAAGCCTCAACCATTATGGGGTAAAGGTGCCACGCGCTTTGTGAGCTATCATCATCGCCAACAGGGCATTGCACAGGCAGGTCCAGCAACGCCGCGTCATAGCGCGCGACAAGCGCGCGCCGCCGTTTGATAAAGGCGCTGATGCGCTTCATCTGGCTGATGCCCAACGCCGCCTGAAGGTCCGTCATGCGATAGTTCAGACCCAGATCAACCTGTTGGTAATACCACGGCCCATCGCTCTCGCCCCGCATCAAACGCTCGTCACGGGTTACGCCGTGGGAGCGGTAAAGCTGCATTTTTTCGGCAAGCTTGGCGGAATTGGTGACACAAGCCCCGCCCTCCGCCGTTGTGACGATTTTCACCGGGTGGAATGAAAAAACCGAGATATCCGCATAGGTGCCCGCGCCGACAGCACGCCCCATATATTCCCCACCAATGGCGTGGGAGGCATCTTCAAGCACGAAAAACCCGTAGCGATCAGCAAGAATACGGATCGCCGCGAGGTCAGCGCAACGGCCCCCAAAGGCAACGGGGACGACCACCTTGGGGTGTTTTTCCGCTGGAGTCGCCTCCAGTTTTTCAGCCAGCTTGACCGCGCACATATTCCACGTCGCCGGCCCGACATCGACAAAATCGACCTTGGCACCGCAATAAAGACCACAATTTGCGGACGCCACGAAACTGTTTGGTGAAGTCCAAAGCCAATCTCCCGGTCCCAGCCCCAACGCAAGACACGCGATATGCAAGGCAGAAGTCGCAGAATTCACCGCAACGGCATGATCCGCGCCCGTGGCGGCACGTATCTCTGCCTCAAACGCGGGCACCATCGGCCCGGTGGTCAGAAAGTCAGACCGCAAGACCGCTTCGACCGCCGCAACGTCATCGTCAGTAATATCCTGACGACCATAGGGAATTACCCGCTTTGGGGAGAGGGCAGAACCGCTCACGGCAGGGCAATGCCCATGTGATCCTTGATCAGTGCGCGAATTTGCTCAACCGACAGGAAATCATCATTTTCGCCACTACTGTAGGCGGCACCATGCTCCATCGGCGTGCCACCGGTTTTGGCAGCGTAATCTTCGATAGAGATCAGGCCCGTGCTCGGCAGAATTGCAAAATACTTGCCCAGGTCAACGGTGTTGAAGCTGTCAGAAATGGTGATCATCTCTTCATGGATCTTTTCACCGGGGCGAATGCCGATGATCGGCTTTTCGCATTCTGGGCCGATTGCCTCGGCCAGATCGGTGATCAGATAGGATGGAATTTTCGGCACGAAGATCTCGCCGCCCCAGGCATTTTCCAGCGACCACATGACCATCTCCACCCCATCTTCGAGTGAGATGTTAAAGCGGGTCATGGTTGGGTCTGTAATCGGCAAAACGCCACTGGCGCGGCGATCAAGGAAAAACGGAATAACCGAACCGCGGCTGCCCATCACGTTGCCATAGCGCACGACAGACAAACGAATATCACGCTTACCTGCAATGCCATTTGCAGCGCAGAACAATTTGTCGGAACAAAGCTTGGTCGCACCATAAAGGTTGATAGGTGCTGCCGCCTTATCCGTTGAAAGCGCCACAACCTGGCTAACGCCTGTATCGAACGACGCCTCGATGAGGTTTTGCGCGCCGAGCACGTTGGTCTTGATGGCTTCAAACGGGTTATATTCCGCCGCTGGCACCTGTTTCAGGGCGGCGGCATGAATAACAATGTCGATATCTTCAAGCGCACGGGTCAGGCGCGGCTGATCGCGCACATCACCAAGAAAATAGCGAATCTGCGGATAGTCTTCCTGCGAGAAGGTTTGCGACATCTCGAACTGTTTCAGCTCATCGCGGGAAAAGATAACCAGGCGACGCACATCGGGGTAACGGTCCAGCAGCGTCTTTGTGAACGCTTTGCCAAATGACCCGGTTCCGCCCGTGATCAGTACAGATTTCCCATTCAACGACATATCTTGTTCCGTTTCTGTCAACTTTATCGTTCCCGTAACATACGGTTTTGCCCGATTACAGCGCGGAATGCGGCTGTATCACCCGCCGCAGCGGGTGAAATGGTCGCGCAGGACGCATCAGGCCGTTGCGGAACCCGTCAAAATCACGCAGATGCGCTAACGCCTTCGTGGGTTTACCCGCTTGGCGTCGATGGGTAATGTCCCGCGCGGTCTACGCCTCCCCGGAGTTTCATAGTTGTCCAACCCGATTTGCATTTGCACGCTTTCTGATGTGCCGACCAAACGCGCAGCGTTGGTCGTGGGCAAGGTGGTGTACGCCATCAACGGCGGGCTGGTGGGGGGCCTTTCGGCATGACCGAAATAAAGCCCAAGTCGCCCTATCGGTTGGCCATCGACAGCATCATCCGAAATTTCGTCACGATTCTGAGTGGGCGGATTTTCTTTGGCCTGGTCAATCTGGCTGCTTACGCGCTGGCGACACGCGCTGTCTCGCTCGATGAGATGGGCATTGTTATGACCTTGCAGGCCTATGTACGCCTGCTCGGCGGCGTTCTGTCATTCCAAGCCTGGAAAGCTGTGCTGACCTATGGCCAGCCTCTGCTTGAAAAAAAGGATGACCAGGGGTTTCAACGCCTGATTGGCCTCATGCTCCGGCTTGAGGCGCTCGCCATCATGTTCGCGCTCGGGGTTGCGATTGTCTTCTTGCCGCTGATCGGAGACCTTCTGGGGTGGTCAAAAGAGGTGCGTGACCTTGCGCCCTATTATACGCTTTTGCTGATCGTGGAGGCACCAACCACTTCGGTTGGATTGGTACGCATCTTCGACCGTGTCAAGGTTTTGCGCGCCCAGCATGGGATCAACGCCTGCATTCGCCTTGTCGGATCAGCAGCAGTGTACGTCTTTGGCGGCGGGGTGCAGGAGCTGGTGATTGCTTGGGGCGCGGCGCTGTTCTTTTCCTGCGCATGGACCATTCAGAAAGCCATCCGCATCGCGATCAAACGCAAGCTTGCCCCCAGTTTCGCTGACAAGGTTTCAGCGGCAGGTCGCACCTACAAAGGCATCTGGCGGTTTGTGGTCGTCACCAATCTCAGCTCCATCCTCGAAAACCTGTTGGTTCATGCCACCATTCTTGTTGTCGGTGGCGTATTGGGACAGGCGGCGGCGGCCCTGTTTGGACTGGTGCGTCAGGTAACTGACTCGTTGAACAAGGTAGGCTCTATCCTCGGGCCAATCATCTTTCCGGAAATTGCCGCCCTCGAAGCACGCGGGCAGCGCAGCTCGCTGGTGAAATTGCTGCGCCGGGTTTTCTTTGCCTCGCTGATTTTCCTGACCGTCGTGTTGAGTGTTCTGTTTCTTTTGGGTGAACACCTGCTCTACGTGCTTTATGAAATTGAAGAGGCCGAGGCGTATACCCTGCTGCTCCTCAGTGGGGCATCAGCCGGCTTTATTGCCATCGGCTTTTCGTTTGAGCCGACACTTCTCACGGCCAATAGGCCCGTTTCCGCCCTGTGGACAGCCGTCGCTTCGATGACCGTGTTCGGTATTGTTCTGGCACTGACCATTGGCCCGCTTGGCCTTGTCGGTGTTGGTCTGGCGCTGTTGTCACGCGCGGTGTTGATCACGGGCCTGCGCGGCTTCCTGATCTACAGGATGCTGCGCAGTTAGCGGTGCAAGGCGGTCAGGTAGTCAGGCCTTGCAGCCACAAGACCGCCCGCAGGTCTGAATAATCAAGCTTGGCATCGGCCTCAGCGGCAACCGCGGGTTTGGCGCGATATGCAACGCCAAGGCCCGCGGCACGGATCATGTCGAGATCATTTGCACCATCACCGACGGCCACTGCATCAGCAGGTGTTGCCCCAATCTCTGCGGTCATGGCTTTGAGGGCAGACAATTTCGCAGCCCGTCCAAGGATGGGATCACCCGGCGCGCCCGTCAGCTTGCCGTCAGCCACCAAAAGGGTATTGGCCTGATGACGCTCAAACCCGGCATCGGCGGCCACTTTTTCGGTAAAATAGGTAAACCCACCGGATACCAGTGCGGTCAGCGCCGAGGCTGCTTTCATCGCCGCGACCATCTCTGCGGCGCCGGGGTTGAGCGTGATACGTTCCTTGTAAGTACGCTCCAAAGCCTCCACGGGCAGGCCCGTCAGCAGGCCAACGCGTTCCCGCAATGCCGCGTCAAAATCCAATTCTCCGCGCATCGCGCGTTCGGTGATTTCCGAGACACGGTCCTTCACCCCCGCGAAATCGGCTATTTCATCAATGCATTCAACGGGAATGATTGTGCTGTCCATGTCGCAAATCAAAAGCCGTTTGCGCCGATTTTCGGCCGACACGACATTGGCATCAATTTCAGCCCCGCCCACCGCTGCACGCGCCGCTGCACAGACGGAAACAGCATCTCCCCGAAACGCCATTTCCACGCATTCCTTCGCCAAGCGGTTTGGCGCAGACGCCACAGCGCCCGCGGCCTCCGCCGCTTCGGCAACGGTTTGCGACAGGGCATCAGGCAGGCTGTCAGCCGCGGAAAGAACAAGGATATTGTGGGCGTCGCTCACGGGCAGTCTCCGGTCAGGCAGGATAGCTGGAAATGAGAAGGGGCGCTCAGCAGCGCCCCTTTGGTCAGTCTTTGATGTGGGCGATCAACTCGCCTGCGCTTGCGCCCGCTTGGGGGCAACGCCTTCCAGCTCTTCAGCCAGCAGGAACGCCAGTTCCAGCGCCTGCGATGCGTTGAGGCGGGGGTCACAGGCTGTGTGATAACGGTCCGACAAATCCGCAGATTGCACATTCTGCATGCCGCCAAGGCACTCAGTCACGTCCTTGCCGGTCATCTCGAAATGAACGCCGCCGCCGTAGGTGCCTTCAGCTTCGTGGATGTCGAAAAACTCCTGCACTTCGCGCAACACCTTATCAAACGGGCGGGTTTTATAGCCGCTTTCCGCCTTGATCGTGTTGCCGTGCATTGGGTCGCACGACCAGACAACCTGTTTGCCCTCACGCTCCACCGCCCGGATCAGGCGGGGCAAATGGTCAGCCACCTGTCCCGCGCCGAAGCGCGCGATCAACGTCAAGCGCCCTGCTTCATTGTCCGGGTTCAACTTGTCGATCAACGTCAGCAAGTCTTCCTCGGAAATGGACGGGCCACACTTCAACCCGATTGGGTTGGAAACGCCCCGGCAGTATTCAACGTGTGCCCCATCGGGCTGGCGGGTACGGTCACCAATCCAGATCATGTGGCCAGACCCTGCCACAACATCGCCTGAGGTGCCATCAACGCGGGTCAACGCCTCTTCATAAGGCAACAACAACGCCTCGTGGCTGGTGTAGAAATCCACGCCGCGCATGTTGGCAGTGTTGGCAGGGTTCACGCCGCAGGCATCGACAAACTCAAGGCTAGACGAAATCTGTTCAGCCAAACGCATGTAACGCTCCGAATGGGGGCTGTCCTGCGCAAAGCCAAGGTTCCAGCTTGCCACCCGTTTGAGATCCGCAAAACCACCCTGCGCATAGGCGCGCAAAAGATTCAGGGATGCCGCAGACTGCGTGTATGCAGCCAGCATCCGCTGCGGGTCCGGAATGCGGGATTCGGATGTGAAATCAATGTCATTGATGATGTCACCGCGATAGGATGGTAGTTCCACCCCACCAACGGTTTCTGTCGGTGCGGAACGCGGCTTGGCGAATTGCCCTGCCATGCGGCCAACCTTTACCACAGGTTTCTTGGCGGCGAACGTCAGCACAACAGCCATCTGCAACAGCACTCGGAACGTATCGCGGATATTGTCGCCCGAAAACTCAGCGAAACTTTCGGCGCAATCGCCACCCTGAAGCAAAAACGCCTCACCGCGGGCCACTTCACCAAGGCGGCGTTTCAGGGCACGACACTCACCCGCAAATACCAAAGGTGGATAGGACGCGAGCCGTTCCTCAACGGACTTCAGCGCGGCCTGATCGGTATATTCAGGCATCTGAAGTGCTTCGTGGTTGCGCCAGCTAGCTCGGCTCCATGCGGCGGTCATAATCAGGTCTCCAAACCCGGTTGCGTTAGACCGAAATTAGTACGGGAACATTTCCATCATTTCCACCCGCACCGCGGAACTTTCGCCCCGACGCGCCAAAACGATTGATGATGGGCGGGCGTTTCCCTCTTGACCGGCCCAAATTTTGGCCTTTGAGATGAATCCCACGGTTAAGGTTTCGATGCCTTTCAATTTGAGTGGGCCAGCGGATAGGCCAAGCAAGCGAGGCGGAATGAATCTGAACGATGAACCGGAAGTGAAGGAATATATTTTCCTCCTCGTTGAACGTTTTTCAATGATTGCCTTTGCTTCAGCCATTGAACCGCTGCGCGTTGCCAACCGCATGGCCCAGTCGCGCCTGTTTTCTTGGCGCATCGTTACCCCGGACGGTGGCCCGGTGACCTGTTCGAACGGCACGCGGATCATGGCTGACGGTGGCATGGATGAGGTGGACAAGGATTCCATGATCATGCTGTGCAGTGGTCTCGACGTTGGCAAAACCGCGACCGGCCCTGTCATGTCGTGGCTGCGCAAGCAATCGCGGCGCGGGGTGGCGCTTGGTGCCTTGTGCACAGGGACATTTGTGCTGGCCAAGGCAGGTTTGCTGGACAACCACCGCTGTACGATCCACTGGGAAAACCGCGAAAGCTTCCGCGAGGATTTTCCCGAGATCGAACTCACGAACCATATTTTCGAGCGCGATGGCGCGCGCTGGACCTGTTCCGGCGGCACCGCATCCGCCGATATGATGCTGCATGCGATCAATGAGATGCACGGCCGCGATCTGACCTCGCTCGTTGTGGATCAACTGGTGCTCACGCCGATACGCTCTGATGATGACGAGCAGCGCCTGTCGGTCCCGGCACGGGTGGGCGTGCGCCACCCCAAACTGACCAACGTCATTCACATGATGGAAGAGAACATCGAAGAGCCGATCAGCCCATCGGACCTTGCAAAAGATGTCGGCATGTCAACGCGGCAGCTAGAGCGCCTGTTCCGCCGTTATCTCAACCGTTCCCCCAAACGCTATTACATGGGCCTGCGCTTGCAGCGGGCGCGGAACCTGTTGCTGCAAACCGATATGACGGTGATCAACGTGGCGCTGGCCTGCGGGTTCACATCGCCCTCGCATTTCTCCAAATGCTACCGCAACCATTTCGGCCGCACGCCCTATCGGGAGCGCGGCGTGGCGGCGGCGGAGGGGTGATACCCTTGCTCAAGGGGCGGTGTCAGCCGCTCCCAAACACCCGGCCACCAGTTTGGCGAACGCATCGGCGCGGTGGCTCATCTCGTGCTTTTTCGCTGGGTCCATCTCGCCAAAGGTGATGCTGAAACCATCGGGCACGAAAATCGGATCAAACCCGAACCCCTGATTGCCCCGCATGGGCCAGGTCACGCGGCCATTCACCTCACCCCGAAAAACCTCATCATGCCCATCAGGCCACGCGAGGCAAAGGGTGCAGACAAACCGTGCTGTGCGTGGCTCCGGGGCGTGCTTGTCTTCGAGCAGGCGCCAGACCTTTTCCATCGCCATGGGAAAATCGCGGCCATTGGGGGTTTCGGCCCAGTCAGCCGTATACACACCGGGTGCGCCCCCCAGTGCGTCCACCTCTATCCCGCTGTCATCGGACAATGCAGGCAAGCCGGAGGCAGAGGCCGCCGCGTGGGCCTTGATGCGCGCATTCCCTGCGAAGTTGTCTTCGGTCTCCACAGGTTCGGGCAAACCCAGATCACCCGCTGAGACCGTTTCCATACCAAAGGGCGCAAGCAGCGCTCCGATCTCGCGCACTTTACCTGCATTGTGAGTCGCCATCACGAGGCGGCCCGGCTCCAGCTTGCGGCGCACGAGGTTGGTCATCAGATGACAGCCTTTTGCGCGGCGATCAGCTCATCCACACCTTTGCGCGCAAGGCTGAGCATTTCCATGAACTGCGCTTCGGAGAACGGGGACCCTTCGGCGCTGCTCTGCAATTCAACAAGGCCACCAGAGCCCGTCAGCACAAAATTGGCATCGGTGCCGGCGTCGCTGTCTTCGGGGTAGTCAAGATCAAGCACAGCCTGCCCCTGATAGATGCCGCAAGACACCGCTGCGATATGCTCATTGATCGGGTTTTCGGCAATGTCGCCCTTTTTGACGAGGGTTTCCGCCGCCAGCCGCAGCGCAACCCAGCCGCCTGTGATCGACGCGCAACGGGTGCCGCCATCAGCCTGCAACACATCACAATCGACGGTGATCTGACGTTCCCCCATGATCACCCGGTCAACACCAGCGCGCAATGAACGCCCGATCAGGCGTTGAATTTCCTGCGTGCGACCAGACTGGCCGTTCTTGGCCTCCCGCCGCATCCGCGTATTCGTTGCGCGCGGCAGCATCCCGTATTCCGCCGTGACCCAGCCAAGGCCCGTGTTACGCATGAAGGGCGGCACGCGATCTTCCACCGTCGCGGTGCAAAGCACGTGCGTGTCACCGCATTTGATGAGCACGGAGCCTTCTGCATGGCGGGTAAAGTTTGGCTCGATGATGATCTCGCGCATTTCATTACGCTGGCGGCCTGATGGGCGCATGGGATGTCTCCTCCTGATGTTGTGGGGGCGTGTAGCGCGAAGCGCAAGGCGGGTCTAGCGTCTTGCAAGGTTAGTTGCGCATCGGCATGGTTGTGTCTGAACACTCTGATAGGGGAACCCAATGGACAAAGCACCGGGCCACGTAAAAATCGTCTGGATCTTGTATCTCGTAAACTTCATCATCCCTTTCACGGCTATCGTTGGGGTGGTTCTGGCCTATATCTGGCGGGGCGACGATGGTGCGCACCCGATGGCGAGCCATTTTTCCAAACAAATACAGGTATTTTGGTACGCCCTCATTGGTGTGGTCGCGGGAAGCATTCTGATGATCATTCTCGTCGGGTGGGTGATTTTGGTTGCGACCGCAATCTACTTTGGCGTGATGAGCATTATGGGGTTGGTAAAGGCGTTGGATGACAAACCCTGGGGCTGACGCACGCGAACCAAACGATCTTCACGCGTCGCTAAACAGCGAATTGACCGCCTTCATCGAAAGCGTTGCGCGGCTGGAGGCGATTTTGCTCGCGCATGGTGGCAATGACTGGGCGGTACGTATCACGCGGGTCAGGAAAATCGCTGAGGCATCTGACGGTTTTTCGGTTCGCCTGTTTCTCAGCTTCTTTGGCGGCATGGGAAGCTTGCGCGACCTTGTTCTGGTCGCCCCTGCTCATATCAATGACGAACTGCACCTCGAAATGACCCGAGCCTATGAACTTGCCAAGGCCCTGGATGCATCGGAAAGGGCGCATCCGACCCGCTGAAATGTGGCGTCTCGGACGACATTTCGCCCGCGTTTGAGTTATGTGCAAGCACACCTTGCTTTTCTTGGCAATCAAGGTCATTTTCCGCGCGCGTCAAACAAGACGTGGTATCCAATGCGGAGACAGCATGGCTAAGGAAGAAACTCTTGAGTTCCCCGGCGTCGTTGTCGAGCTGCTGCCCAACGCGACTTTTCGGGTAGAGCTTGAGAACGGCCATGAAATTATTGCCCACACGGCGGGCAAGATGCGCAAGAACCGCATCCGCGTTCTGGCGGGGGATAAGGTGCAGGTCGAAATGACCCCCTATGACCTCACCAAAGGTCGCATTACCTACCGCTTCAAGTAAGCCGCACATGCGCTTGATCCTCGGCTCCGCCTCGCCCAGACGGCGGGACCTGTTGGCGCAGATTGGTGTCACACCGGACGGCGTGCGCCCGGCTGACATTGACGAAACGCCGCAAAAGGCCGAGCCGCCTCGTGCCTATGCTGCCCGCCTCGCGCGGGAAAAGGCAGCGGCGATTGCCGCCGGGGCGGATAGCGACGATCTGATTCTGTCGGCTGATACTGTGGTTGCTTTGGGGCGACGCATACTCGGCAAGCCAGAGGATGAGGCGCAGGCAGCCCAATATCTCTACCTGCTTCAAGGCCGTCGCCACCGTGTGATGACCGCTGTTGCCCTGCGGCGCGGTGAACAGCTTTGGGAACGTCTTGTGGAAACACAAGTGCGTTTCAAGCGGCTGTCGGATGCTGACATCTCTGCCTATATCCGCTCGGGTGAATGGCGGGGCAAGGCGGGCGGCTATGCCATTCAGGGCATCGGTGCGGCCTTCATTCCCGCCATCAACGGCAGTTACACCAACGTCGTCGGCCTTCCCCTGCCGGAGGTCGCAGGATTGTTGGCTGGCGCGGGGTATCCCGTCACATATGAGGGCGATGCTGCATGAAACGGATTCATCCATGACCCGCCTTATCGTTATTCAACCACGCGAAGACGAAGCAGGCACCATGGCCGCGCTCGTCGAAGATGGCGTCTTGCAAGACTTTTATGTGGACGCCCCAGACGACAAACACGAGATGGAAGACATCCACCTTGTCCGCATCAAGCGTATCATCCCCAAACAGGGGGCCGCGCATGTGAAAATGGCAAATGGGGCAAAGGGCTTTCTGCGTGAAGCGGGCGCGGTGAAAGAGGGGCAGTTGGTCATAGCGCAAGTTTCTGGCCTTGCCTCCCCCGACAAGGGCACCCCGCTGACCGCACGCCGCCTGCACCGGGGGCGGTATGCAATTCTGACACCCGATGCACCGGGCGTGAATGTCGCGCGCTCTATCAAAGACAAGGACGAGCGCGCACGACTTACTGATATCGCGACCCCTTTGATTGGCGAAGATGGTGCAGGCGTGATCATACGCAGCGCCGCGATTGACGCCGACGCGGATATGTTGGCCAGCGACATCACCGCCCTGATGGAGGTTGAGCGCGCCGTGGTTGAGGCCGCAGCGGCACTTGAAATCTCGCTGCTCGCTGCTGCGCCTGATGCCATGATGCGGGCATGGCGTGATTGGCCCGAACCTGACGAAGTGATCGAAGAATCAGATGCCTTTGATCGCCTTGGCCTTTGGGATCAGATTGATGCCCTGCGCACCCCCAATGTCGCCCTTCATGGCGGCGGGTGGATGGCGATTGAACCGACCACCGCGCTGATTGCGATTGATGTGAACACCGGGGGCGACCTGACACCGCAAGCGGCCGCGAATGCGAATCTCCGCACTTGTGCCGATCTGCCCCGGCAACTTCGCTTGCGTGGGCTTGGCGGCCAGATCACGATTGATTTCGCTCCGATGCGCAAGAATGACCGCAAAGCTGTCGAAAGCGCATTGAAAAAGGCATTTGCCAACGATGGCGTGCAGACGACCTTCGCGGGGTGGACGCCCCTTGGCCACTTTGAAATGCTGCGAAAGCGGGAACGTCGTCCATTGAAGGAGCTTCTCGGTGGCTAAATGCGCGATATGCAAAAAGCCGGTCGAAGCGGCCTATCGCCCGTTTTGTTCAAAGCGATGCGCTGACGTTGATCTCGGCAAATGGCTGACGGGCAGCTATGCGCTGCCATCAGAGGATGAAGTGACAGAGGAAGACCTGCTGCGCGCGGAAGCTGAAAGTCGAAAAGACGCTGACAACTAGACGCCGGATCACATCTGTTTGCCATCATCTGGCGACTTTCCGCAAAAGCGTTCAAAAACGCTCTGGACAGCCCCCAAACCATCGCCTAAAACGCCCTCACTTCCGCCGGACATAGTCCGGGTCCGCGAAGCGCCCGGATAGCTCAGTTGGTAGAGCAGCGGATTGAAAATCCGCGTGTCGGCAGTTCAAATCTGTCTCCGGGCACCACTCCCCCCCCGCCAGTACAGCGTTACAAGGCAAGCAGATTGTTATTGCGCTGCCCCATCATGCGATGCCTCGTTTCGATCGATGCCGGGTATGCCCCTATCGGCGCGACCCGCTATCGGCAAAACTGACCGAAAAGATGTAGATCAGCGCAATCACGACAACGAACAAACCAACCTTGTGGAAAATCAGGCTGATCGCCGCCAGCGTTATTGCCCCCAGAATACGGTTCAGGCCGAGCCAGCGCACAGGCCAGAAACGCATGTCGTCAAGGCGCTCCAGCGCGTCATCGCGGCTCGTTTCCTCAAGAAACACGGGCAACGGTTCCTCAGTATCTTCTATCCGCTCCAGCATCAGCGCATGGGCCTGACGGGCACCAATCCGCAAGGTAATCGCAAGGCCAAATACGATAATCGCAAACAACATTCCCCCAACCGCCGTTGAAAGCGCGCCATTAAGGTTGGTCAGCGTGGAGCGCCCCCCCTGCCCACCGACAAATTCCTCCAAAAATCCGTTGGGAAAAGAAAAGTCGGGCAGCAGATAGTCCAGGATGTGCGCATCTGGCTGGCGAATATAGGTGTTTTGCAGGTTCACCAGAAACAAGGCCACAAAGCACAGCAACACAACCACCATGGAATGACGGAACAGCCGCTCGAACACCTCAAACCCGCAACGGTTGTCAAAGGCACGACGCCCCTGTGGGTTTCTGAGGTCAGGCACGATTCGCAAACCCTCATTGCGCGCAGACAGGCGATAAACGGCACCCGCGCCGGCAAGGAAAGAAATGAAGATGGACAGCACGAGCGCACTACCAAACCCAACCAACCAAACATAAGCCACAAGCGCGAACCCATAGTTGGCAGAGCGCAACGGCGGAGAAGACGCCGCCGTCGGCAGCAATGCAGCAACCGACCAGTCCCGTTCCTGCATGGGGTGGTCCAGCGGGATCAGTTCGGGAAAGGGCACACCACTGTCGAAATGCGTGCCAACAATGGTTTGAAACTCCCAGACCGAATAGATCACAAAGATCGGCAAGAGAATTATAGCCGCGCCCGTTCCCACGCGCAGCGCCTTGCGAAATTCAGTCTTGGCGTATCCGATCCGCGCAGTTCGGAAATCTCCATCCACGATCATGCGGCGCTTGATCAACCGCTCAGGCAGTGCCGCCATTTCGCGAAGCGCCTGAAGGCCAATCCCCGCAATCGCCGGGTACACGATGATCAGTGAAAGCGACCAGTTTATCGCCCACACAAACCCCACTTCCTTTTCAATGACTGCACCATTGTGGGTCAAACGATATTCAAACTCACCAAATCCAAAGAGAGCCGAGAAAAGAACAAAGGCCGCGCCAATCGTTGCAAGTACCAGCCCCACCAGTGGTGGCGGCGGCAACAACAGCGCATCAAGCACCCTTTCCGCAATGCCCCGCCGCTGTGAAATTGGCGCGGGGGCCCGTGCAGAGGCTGATGCCGTGGCCTTGTCCTCCTGTCCGATGCCCAACAGACGCTCGGCGAGTTTTGGCGTGGCACTTGCGGGCGTTTCCCCGGCCAGTTCGATCCAGTGCATTCCGGCAAGATAGTATTCCAGCTCATCGGAGAAGGCTGTGCCATCTATGCGTATCGGAACGATCGGAACACCCGCATCGACCGCCCGCTCAAGCTCTCGCCGAACATGGCCGGATGCAGCGGAGTGCGCGGACGCAATAAACAAAAGCGCCTTGGCCCCGCGAATACCCCGTACGATCGAAGAGCCGTATGCCCCGGCCTCCACATCGCGCGGCGCAATCCAGCACGGAACGCCTGCGGCCTCCAACTCTGTGCAAAAGGCTTCGGCCAATTCGCCATCATGGCTGGAGTAAGAGATGAACACCTTAGCCCCAGACATGGACCACCCCCCCTAATTCCGCTAAATCATAACCGGAATAGCGCCAGCGGAAAGTGTAAAAATCCGCGGCACTCAACCAGCGAACGGAATGCGCGGGGTATTGGGATGATGATGTTCAGACTGATGGTCCTTGCCATGATGCTGCCCTTCGGTGCCGCAGCGCAGGGGTTGTGTGACTGCACCGCCGATTGCGCCGAACGCGCAGACCCGACGGCAAACCGCACCTACGATAACGAGGAACATCGGCTTTGGTATGAGGCGCGGTTCTGGGGCGGGGCATGCAGGGGCAAGATATGGCTCACGTGTTGGAGCGGCCCAAGCTGGTACGAAGTGATGAATGATGTACTCTCCCAAACGCAGGAAACCGACCGCCCCGAAATGTGCCAGCGGCTTTACCGCCTTGGGGAGCGTATGGGCTATGAATGGGCGCGCGATAACGACATACGCACCATTCACACAGCTGACCTCGAGGCATGGCAGAGCGTTCTATTGGGCAGTGATGACCCCATGCGCGCGATCAGCGAAACAGAAGCACTCGTGGACGACCGTTTGAAATGAGCAGTGGCATGGCAATCACGCTCATCCTTATGGGGCTTGTCGGTGCCTATGTCGCCGCAGTCTTTGTTGCCAATCGCTTCGCCACACCGCCCCCATATGCAACGGCTGATTTTGGCGGCACGCAATCGACCACATTGGCAGGGCCGGAAATTTCCGTCACCACCTGGAACATCGGTTATGCCGGGATGGGCGCAGAGGCTGATTTCGTCATGGACCTCGGCAAACAAAAGCGCCCGACCGATGCCACACTGGTTGATCGCAACCTGCAGGCCATCACAGCGACCGCAGCCGCATTTGAAACAGACATTCTGTTTTTTCAGGAGGCCGCGCGACCTTCGTTTTCCACCTATGGACGAGATGTGTTTGCGGGGCTGCAACGCGCCCTTCCAGCCTATGGTCACATGTATGCCCCGGAGGTTGCCACGCGCCTCATTCCGCCGCCGTTGAAATCTTCGGTCGGCAACGCGATTTTTGCGCGCACCGCTGTTACCAGCGCAGAGCGACGTGCCCTGCCGCTGGAACCCACCTTTGAATATGGAGCGTTTCGCAAGGCGTATAAGATGCACATTCTCCGCCTTTCTGGGCCGGAGCGATGGGTAATGGTGAACGTCCACCTATCTACCTTTGATACCCCGCAGGATGATGTGCGCCGGGCGCAGGCTCAGGCGCTTATGCAATTTGCCGAGAAAGAATATAAATCAGGTGCCCGGGTGATCATTGGCGGAGATTGGAACTTGCGCCTCTCGCCCACTGAATTTCCGAACACAACGGAAGAAAAGTTCAAATTCTGGATTCGCGATTTTGATGCAGCCCTGAAACCGAACGGATGGACCTGGGCAGTTGACCCAAAGGTGCCCACGGTACGCACGGCCCATAAGCCCTATGTGGCCGGCGAAAATTACGCCCTTATTGTTGATGGTTTCCTTGTTTCACCAAATGTCGCGGTGGAAAGTGTTTCCGCCACAAACCTTGGGTTCCAGAATACAGATCATCACCCCGTGACGGCACGTTTCAGGGCGCGCCCCTAAAGCGTGTCGTGTTCAACCGGAAACATGACCCATCACCTAACGCGTTGAAGTCTTTGATGTAGGGCAACGACAGGTGGTTCATGTTTGTCCCTGAACGTCATAGACAACGCGAAACCTGCCACCGGTTCACCAATTTCGGGCGCACATCCGAACTGGCAAAGAATTGCGCCGCTGTGAACGGCTGCCCAACCAGCGTGCCGCCAAAAATTAAAGTTCATTCATATTTGTTGTTTTTGTTTTCATTTGAAAATACACAACGGCAGAATCAACAAGACAACCGCAGGAACGCTCCATGTCCGTCATTACAGAACGCCAGTCTCAGGTGTTGGCTCGTCTTGCTGATCTGGGCGAGGTGTCGGTTGATGATCTGGCCGCATCCCTCGGCGTTACGACGCAGACGATACGCCGTGATCTAAATGTGTTGTGCGATACCGGGCGCGCGATTCGGGTTCATGGCGGGGCACGGGCTGTCAGTTCCATTTCGAATGTTGGTTATGAAATCCGCCGCCAGACATTCAGCGCCCAAAAGGCCGCCATAGGTGCCGCCGCCGCCGCCCTCATTCCCAATGCATGTTCCGTCATGGTGAATATTGGCACGACGACAGAGCATGTCGCACGCGCGCTGGCCGCTCATCAGGATCTGGTTGTCATCTCCAACAACATCAATGTCATCAATTTGCTGATGGCCTCCCCGGTTCGTGAACTTGTTTTGGCCGGGGGCGTTGTGCGGCCTTCGGATGGTGCGGTGGTTGGCGATGATGCCGTGGCCTTTATTGAGCGTTACAAGGCGGATTATGCGATCATCGGGGCCTCCGCCCTTGATGAAGATGGGGCCGTGTTGGATTTCGACGGGCGGGAGGTTTCCGTCGCCCGTGCAATACTTCGCAATGCGCGTACCAAGATCCTTGTGTCTGACCACACAAAGTTCTCAGCCACCGCGCCGGTGCGCATCTGCAATATCGGGGAAATTGACCATTTCGTAACTGATGCTGCGCCCCCTGCTGCATTCTTGGAACACGCCATGGCGGCCGGCGTTCACATTCATGTCGCAGACGCTGGGAAACCACATGGCTGAACCATACGACATCCTGATCATTGGCGGCGGCGTAAATGGGTGCGGTATCGCCCGTGATGCAGCGGGCCGCGGACTTCGTGTGCTGCTTGTCGAAAAAGATGACCTGGCGCAGGCAACATCTTCGGCCTCTACCAAATTGTTTCACGGCGGCTTGCGCTATCTTGAATATTTTGAATTTCGTTTGGTGCGAGAGGCATTGCGTGAACGAGAAACACTTTTGCGCGCCATGCCGCATATTTCCTGGCCGATGCGCTTTGTTCTGCCGATCGACGAGACACTGCGGTACGAAAATGACCCAACCAGCCTCGGCAAGGTCCTTCGCATCACGATGCCATGGTTACGCGGTCGGCGGCCTGCGTGGATGACACGGCTTGGCCTGTTCATCTACGACAACCTTGGGGGCCGTAAGATATTGCCAGCAACAAGGGCAATCGACCTTTCGCAACACCATACAGGTGCGCCGTTGAAACCGACCTATGCGCGTGCCTTTGAATATTCCGACTGCTGGATCGAAGATGCGCGGCTTGTGTCCCTGAATGCGCGGGACGCGGCGGCGCGTGGGGCCACCATCCTGACCCGCACCACCTGCACCGGGGCCGCGCGGGCGGGTGATTTATGGCACGTGGATATTCAGGGCGAGCATGGCACGCAGCAGGTCAGCGCCCGCACCATCGTTAACGCTGGCGGCCCGTGGGTGAGTGACATTCTGAATGGCACCCTGCGCCAAAACTCGACCGAGCGTGTGCGCCTTGTACGCGGCAGCCATATTGTCACCCACAAGCTATTCGACCACGATCAACCCTATTTCCTGCAACAACCGGATGGGCGGATCATCTTTGCGATTCCTTATGAAACGGACTTTACCCTGATCGGCACAACCGATCACGATCATCAAGGCGATCCGACAGATGCGGTCTGCACCAAACAGGAGCGTGATTATCTGCTATCAGCCGCAGCGCACTATTTTCAGGTGCCGTTATCCCAAGATGATGTGGTGTGGACGTATTCGGGCGTTCGCCCGCTCTATGATGACGATGCCACATCCGCCACCGCCGCAACCCGCGAATATGTGCTGAGCATGGATGAGGCGCACCCGCCTCTCCTGAACGTGTTTGGCGGCAAGATCACGACCTATCGGCGCTTGGCCGAGGAAGCGGTCGGAAAGCTTGCGCCCCGCCTCGCGGCCCCGCAGGCCCAATGGACCGCGGGCGTGCCGCTGCCCGGCGGCGATTTTGCGGTGGATGGCGTTACGGTAGAGGTCGCAAAGCTCCGCGCATCTTATGCGTTTCTTGACGATCGCTGGGCCCTGCGCCTGATCCGCGCCTATGGAACCGATGCAGCCGTGATGCTGTCAGGCGCGAAGGATACGGACGCGCTTGGCCAGCACTTTGGCTGGAACCTTTACGCGCGGGAGGTTGATTGGCTTATGAAAACCGAGTTTGCACGCACCCCCGACGACGTGCTCTGGCGACGCACAAAAATCGGCTTGCGGCTGTCAGCGGGCGAAGCGCAGGCTTTGGCGACCTACATGGCCGCCAGAGCCTGATTTGCAACAACCCTCAGCCACCACGGTGCTTGAAGCTGTCGCGCCGGAATGAATAAAGCGCCTTTGGGTCAACCATGACATTCACAACAGCGGGCTTACCCGCTGCCAAGGCTGCTTCCACGGCGGGGCCAACCTCCGCCAGATTTTCCGCCGTGAACCCAACACCGCCATACATCTCTGCTGCCTTTGCAAAATCAGGGCTGGAGATATCAGCACCGATGTAACGACCATCAAAGAAGTCACGCTGATAGGCTTTTTCCGCACCCCAACACTGGTTGTTCATCACGACTGTAACGGTGTTGATACCATGGTCTACAGCGGTCGACATTTCCGACATGGTCATTCCGAACCCGCCATCCCCCATCAGACTGACCACAGGGCGCTCTGGCTGCGCCAGCTTTACGCCAAGACCACAAGCATGACTGAACCCGACAAGGCCGAAGTCGAGCGGGGTAAACAGGCTTTTGGGTGTCCAGTAGTTCAACGCATCAGTCGCCTGCAAACACAGCGTACCTGCATCCATCGTTATTGCGGCATCTTTGGGCAGTACGGCACGCAATGCCTTGAACAGACCCGATGGCTGAATGGGGTGGTTTTCATCAGCGTCTGCATCACGCTTTGCAAGATAGGTCGCGCGCTCTGCTTTGAATGCCTCCGTCCAGCGATCAACCTCTGCCCGGCGCTCCGCTGTGCCCAATACCTCCGCGATTTGTAACGCAGCAGTGGGGGCATCTGCCCAAATACCAAGGGTAATGGGGAAAAATCGACCAATCGCTGTTGGCTCCAACTCCACCTGAATGATCGCCGCGTCACGGTTGATATTGTCATAGGAATAAAAGGTGGAATTGAAACCAAGGCGCGTGCCGAGCGCCAGGATCACATCCGCCTCTTTCACAAGGCGAGAGGCAACAGGGTTCCCCCGCGGCCCCATTTGCCCGGCGTTCAGTGGGTGACCGAAAGGCAGCGCATCACCATGACCCGGCGCCGTAACAATGGGGCATCCGATTGCCTCGGCCAATGCCAATGCCGCCTCATGGCCGCCTGTGTTCTTGATGCCGCCGCCGGCCACGATTACGGGGGTGCCAGCCCCCCGCAACAGGGCGGCCGCACGGCCAACTGCATCCGCATTCGCCGCCGGGTTGCCATGAATGCGATATGTTTCGGGCGTCTGGAATGCCGGGAAATCCGCCTGCGCTGCCAGCACATCACGGGGCAGGTTTACCTGCACAGGGCCACGTCGGGGCGACATGGCGGTGCGGAACGCTTCGCGAAAGATCTCAGGCACGCGCGCGGCGGACGGTGCCGTCCAGACCTTTTTGGTCACTGGGCCAAACAGCGCTTGCTGATCCACTTCCTGAAACGCATCGCGGTAGACATGCTCCGTCGACAACGCGCCCGCGATTGACACCACCGGGGAAAAGGCCGCTTTGGCCTGCCCCAGACCCGTCACAAGGTTCGTTGCCCCCGGCCCGTTCTGCCCTGCCAGAATAACGCCCGCCTGACCGGATGCACGCGCATAGCCATCAGCCATATGTGTGCCGGTGCGTTCATCATGTACGCCGATGAAATTGATGTCCCTGGCATCATAAAGCGCATCAAACATTTCCATCGTGGCTGAACCGATCAGCCCAAAAACATGCTTTACGTTTTCAACCTGCAAGGCTTCAACGGCGGCTTGGCCACCTGACAGTTTCTTGGTCATGTCAGTTCTTTCAAAAAGGATTGGAGGGGGGGCAGGAACAAATCAGGGCGTTCAACCACCCCCATATGCTGCAATTCAGGAATAACAACGGCCCGCGCGCCTTCGATTTCAGATGCAATCGCATGGGTCATTGCGGGGCTGGAGCCGCTGTCATGCTCAGCTGTCATTACAAGCGTCTTATGGGTAATCGGCGGCCTGGGCCGGACCAGCTCCCGCACGCCATGGGCCAGAACCCAGCGACATTCACCAAAGACCTTGGGATCATTCCGCAAGATATCAGCACGGACCTGCGCAATATAATCCCCGTTAGCCGCGCGAAAATCGGGCGTAAACCACCGCTCTATCGCGGCATCCAGGGTCGCAGCAGGGCCATCCACACTATCGCGGGCGCGCTGTTCCAGTTCCGCCTGCCCGGCTTCGCCCCGTTCATGGGGGGAGGCAATGATCGCAAGGCCAGACGCCCGCGCGCCATGATCCATCGCGAACCGGCGGTTGATCATGCCCCCCAACGAAAAGCCAACGATAGCGGCGCGGGCCATACCGACCGCATCCATCAGGCGGGCAAGCTGCTCTGAATAGATGGTCAGTGACGGCTTCGCCGGCGGCAGCGCACTTTCACCATGACCATAAAGATCATAGCTCAGCACATGATAATCCGCGGCCAAAGCCGTCACATAGTCGGCCCACATACCCCGGTGCAGGCCAAGACCATGGATCAGGACAACGGGCGGCGCATCAGCTGGCCCGTTGATATCAAATGCGGTTCCATCTGCGGCGCGCATCAAAGGCCCGCCGGGTTTTCAGGATCGCGGCCCATTGCCCGCAGATCATCGTAACGGTCGCCCAGACGACTGTGTGGCCGCCCGCCCACCGAAGCCCCAAGCGCCACGATCAACTCATCATGCGCCGGGGCATCGGGGATCGAGAAATGGATATTCATGTAGTGAGACCGCCGCCCCCCATCATGTTTGTCCATCAGGGGAATCTGGATCGGCGCATCCGGTCCGCCACGGGTGTTGTTGAACCCCAGATAGGTTTTCGCGCCCACCGCTTCGCGAAACTGATTGCCGAACGGCACGTAATGGATGAGGGCCGAAGCGTGCTCCAACTCTCCGCCCATGCCGACGATGCTGCATTTGCCATAGCCCTCTACAGCGTCACCGCCCCCGGCGAGGTCTGTCACGATGCCTGCGAGCAACGCGCCGACCTTTGGTGATATTTCCCGCACCTCTGGCTTCATGTCTTCGACAAAGCCACGACCATACCAGGGGTTAGTCAGAATTGCGGCTGCGGCGATCAGTTTGGTGGGAACGGGCGCGGCGCGCCCGCCGTCCCGGTAGATCGTCTCAACATGGGTAATCGTCCGACGTATCTCCATCAGGCGAACTCCGGCATTACGCTGTCAATGAACAGCTTCAGCGAGCGTTTTTGCCGCTCCATATCAAGGCCCATTGAGGCGTAGTAGATAAATGCGTCGACCCCGATCCCTTCATACTGGCGTAGCTTGCCAACCACAGTATCGGGCGACCCGAACATCAGGTTTTGTTCCAGCGCAGCTGGGTCAACACGCACGTTCCCTTCCAGTTCAGCCAAGGGCACCGGATCAGGGAAGCCGTTCACAACCTCACCCTTTTTCATCATAAGGTTGCCGAATTGGCCGAGCACACCTCGGATGGCATCCATGGATGCCTGCCCATCTGCGGCGTTGTCGTAAACCGCTGTGTGGCGCATCATGGCAAAGGTCTTGTTGAAGCTGGGGTTGTGGGCGGCCTTTGCCTCATCCAGCTGGCAGCGGTATTTCTCCGCCTCCGCAAAGGGCAAGGTCAGGGGCCATGACATGATGTGGCTGTCGGTTTTCACCGCATAATCGAACGTGATGGGCGAGCGGGCCGCGACCCACACCGGAACCTCCGGCTGCAGGGGTTTGGGGCAGGATGTGGCGGTGGGGAAAGACCAGTTTTCCCCTTCATGGGCGTAATCACCCTTCCATAAAGCCTGCACCACCGGTAGGGCTTCCTGCATGTACCGCCAGCTGTCTTGCTGCGCCAAACCCGGTTTCATACGGTCAAATTCACGTTGATACGCGCCGGACCCGATTCCAAATTCCAGCCGCCCGCCGGAGATAAGGTCGAGCATCGCCGCCTCCCCCGCCAGATTGATCGGGTGCCAATAGGCCGCGTTCACCACACCGCAGCCAAGGCGAATGTTATCGGTATGCTGCGCCCACCATGTCAGAAGCTGGAAAGGGTTCGGCGCGATGGTCATTTCCAGCGCGTGATGTTCCGCGGCCCAGACAATCTCAAACCCGGCCTTGTCAGCCATTTGCACCATTTCCAGCGTATGCGCGGCAATGGCGGTCATGTCTTCGGCGGCGCTCATCCGCTCCAGATTGATTGCAAGATGGAATTTCATGGGTGTCACCTCGGCTGGAAAGGGTTGGCAAGTGGCTCGTCCGATGTGTTCATCCACACCGTTTTGGGCCGCGTATAATCAAAGAGCGCCTGCATCCCGGCCTCCCGCCCATAGCCGGAAGTTTTCTCCCCCCCGAACGGCGCAACGGGGGAAATGACGCGGTAGGTGTTCACCCAAACTATGCCAGCGCGCACGGCCTTTGCCATACGGTGCGCGCGGGCATGATCACGGGTGAAGATACCAGCGGCGAGGCCATGTTTGGTATCATTGGCCATCTCCAGTGCCTCCGCCTCTGTCTTGAAGCGCAACACCGACAGGACCGGGCCGAACAGTTCGGTATCCACAATGCGCAAATCCTGGCGCGGGCATTCGACAATCGTTGGTTGGAAATACCGCCCCGGCAGATCAGGGCGCGCACCGCCGGTAAGAACGATGCCACCCTCTGTTTGCGCGTGGGCAACCTCCCGCTCACAGTTCTCAAGTTGAGCGTCAGTGCAAAGTGGGCCCATTTGTGTAGCCTCGTCAAGCGGATCACCGATCCGAATGGTTTCGGCCTGGGCCTTCATCCGCGCCAGGAACTCATCCGCGATACCTTCTTGCAGATACAGGCGCGAACCCGCGACACAGCTTTGGCCCGAAGCGCCGAAAATACCTGCGATGGAACCGTTAACCGCACTTTCCAAATTGGCATCATCAAACACGATGAAGGGTGACTTACCCCCCAGTTCCAACGACACATGGGCAAAGTTCTCAGCCGAATTGGCAATGATATGCCGCGCCGCCGTCGGCCCGCCGGTAAAGGCAATCTTGGCAACGAGGGGGTGAGACGTCAGCGCAGCACCACACACCGCGCCGCCCGTTACGATGTTGACGACACCATCGGGAATACCCGCCTGCGCAATCAATTCCCCAAATTCCAGAATCGCCGCCGGCGCGTGTTCCGACACTTTCAGAACAATGGCGTTACCAGCGGCCAGTGCAGGCCCGATTTTCACCGCCGAGAGGAATAATTGACTATTCCAGGGCACCACCGCCGCAACAACGCCCACCGGCTCCCGGTCGGTAAAGACAAACAGGTCAGGTTTATCAATCGGCAGAACGTCGCCCGTGATCTTGTCAGCGGCACCACCAAAAAACTGGAAAAACTCCGCGATGTATTTGGCCTGCCAACGGGTTTCAGCAAACAGCTTGCCTGTGTCGATGGTTTCGGTCTTGCCCAGTTCCTCAGACCGCTCGGCCAACAGATCACCGAGGGTGCGCAGGCATTTTCCGCGCGCGCTTGGCGTCATCGTTGCCCATGGTCCCGTCGTCATCGCGGCATATGCCGCCCGCACAGCATGGTCGACATCTTGCGCGGTTGCCTCTGGCGCGGCTGCCCACACTGCACCCGTAGCCGGGTTCAGACTTTCGATCGTGGCACCGTCGGCGGCATCAACCCAGTTCCCGTCGATTAACATTTTATAGTGTTTCATATCGCCTGCTTCCCCAAAAACTCACCATCAAGATAGATCAATGGCCGCGCACCACTTGCGGTCGTGTCCGTCACCTTACCAAAGATTATTACATGGCTGCCCTGCTCTGTGACCGAGGCAACCTGCGCGGAAAAAGCGGTCGCCCCTGCCAGACGGGGCGCACCTGGCCCGTCATATGGCACCCCCTCCCACGGGGTTTCGGTGGCACCTGAAAACTGCACCGCAAGATCACCTGCGCCTTCGGGCAGAACATTCACGCAAAAAACGCCGTTTTCTCGAACCTTTGCCGCGATGGTGCTCTGCCCGTGCAAACAGACGAGAATCATCGGCGGATCGGCAGAGACAGAAGCAAAGGCACTGACCGTCGCCCCGCGCCGCCCGGCACTGCCATCGGTTGTCACGATCGTGACGCTATTGGCAACGCCGCGCATTGCGCTGACGAAAGTGGCGCGGGCGGCGTCTTCGGGTGTTGCCGCGTTTTGATCAGCCATTGAATGGCCCTCCCCCTATTCCCTGACAGGCAATCTATGCCTTGCCGCATCATTTGAATAACGAAACATTTTGCAGTATAAATTCGAAAATGCCGAATTGATGAAATATGAACCTCGCCGCCCTGCACACCTTTCAGGCCATCGTCGAAACAGGCTCGCTTATCCGCGCGTCTGAGCGGCTGAACGTGACGCAATCGACCGTTACGGCGCGACTGAAAGCATTGGAGGAAGATATTGGCCAGCCGCTGTTCCTCCGCCAGAAATCCGGGGCGCGACTGACGGCGGCGGGCGCAAAGTTTCGGCGCTATGCAGACGCCATGATCGCCCTTTGGGGGCAAGCCAAACAGGATGCAGGACTACCCGAAGGCGTCGGCGCGGTTTGTAACATTGGCTGCCATCAGGATCTCTGGCCCAACCTTGGCGCCCGCGCGCTGACCACCATTCAGGAGGCCCCCACAACCACGGCCATCACCGCCTGGCCCTGTGAAGCGGGGCAGGTTGATGAATGGCTGACAGCGGGCTTGATTGACCTGGCATTTACCCACCGGGCAACAACCAGCGTTGGTGCCACATCATATCGCTTGCCTGATGATCGCCTGATACTTGTATCGACTGACCCGAACGCGCCGCTGCGCCATGACCCCGGTTATGTTTTTGTGGATGCGGGCGAAGCCTTTGGCCGCGCGCATCACGTCACCTATGCAGACGCTGACACCGCGCAGCTGAGCTTTGGCGCGGCGGACTGGGCGCTGGCGCATATCACCAAACGGGGCGGCACCGCATATCTGCCCGAACGTGTGGCAGAAAAGGCATTGGCAGACGGCGTCCTGTCACTTGTGTCTGACGCGCCTGTGTTCAGCCGCCCTGTGTGGATGATTGTTCGCGATGATGCGGTCACAAGCTGGCCGTGGTTCGACAGGCTGGCAAAAGCCATGAAGGTCACGCCCTGATTTTGCCCGCCCGAGACAACCTCAACCATCCGCGCGCCCGGTCGCATTGAAACGCCTTTCACCGCGCGATACACCGCCCACAATCGTTTTAGCAAAGGACCAGCGCCCATGTCCGTCTCCACACCCAAAAAAGTCGTACTCGCCTACTCCGGTGGCCTTGATACGTCGATCATCCTGAAATGGCTTCAGACCGAATATGGTTGCGAAGTTGTCACCTTCACCGCCGATCTTGGGCAGGGTGAAGAGCTGGAACCAGCGCGCGCCAAGGCTGAGCTGATGGGCGCTTCGGCAATCTACGTCGAAGATGTCCGCGAGGAATTCGTGCGCGATTTTGTATTCCCCATGTTCCGCGCCAATGCGGTTTATGAGGGTCTTTATCTGCTCGGCACATCCATCGCCCGCCCGCTGATCTCCAAACGCCTTGTTGAAATTGCCGAAGAAACCGGCGCCGACGCGATTGCGCATGGCGCGACAGGCAAAGGTAATGATCAGGTACGGTTCGAGCTGGCCGCTTATGCCCTGAACCCGGACATCAAGGTAATCGCGCCTTGGCGTGATTGGGATCTGACCTCCCGCACCCGTCTGATCGAATGGGCCGAACAGCATCAGGTGCCCGTTCCCAAGGACAAACGTGGCGAGGCGCCTTTCTCGGTCGATGCGAACCTGTTGCACACCTCATCCGAAGGCAAGGTTCTGGAAGACCCGGCAGATGCTGCCCCTGAATACGTTTATCAGCGGACAGTCAGCCCCGAAGATGCACCAAACGAGCCTGAGTTCATCGAAATCGGCTATGAAAAGGGTGACCCAGTCTCGCTCAACGGCAAAGCCCTTTCCCCTGCCGAAATGCTCACCGCATTGAATGAACTCGGCGGCAAGCACGGCGTGGGCCGCCTTGATCTGGTTGAGGGTCGCTACGTCGGCATGAAATCACGCGGCATTTACGAAACACCGGGCGGCACGATCATGCTCGAAGGGCACCGCGGCATTGAGAGCATCACACTCGACCGCGGCGCGGCGCACCTCAAGGATGAGCTGATGCCAAAATATGCGGAGTTGATCTATTTCGGCTACTGGTTCAGCCCAGAGCGCGAGATGCTTCAGGCCATGATCGACAAGAGTCAGGAACATGTGTGCGGCACCGTGCGCCTGAAACTGTACAAGGGTTCAGTGAGCTGCGTTGGCCGCTGGTCTGATCGGTCCCTCTATTCCGAAGCGCATGTGACGTTTGAAGACGATCAGGGTGCCTATGACCAGAAAGACGCCGCCGGCTTCATCAAGATCAACGCCCTGCGCCTGCGCCTGTTGGCGATGCGTGACAAGAAACTGAAGTAAGTTTCGCACCAGGAAACGTGAACGGGCACCCCGGTGAATGGGGTGCCCGTTTTGCTTTGCCCTGTGTCTGGTTAACCACGCTTGGCGTTAGCCGCCCAGGCAACAGATTGCGCAACGGCCCCCTTCAGGCGCAGCACATCAAACCCCGCGACCATGCGATATCCGCGCGCCACCAGGGCGTTTACCTCTTCTTCGGTGCGCGCTGGCCCGCCGCCCAAGGGAATGCCATGCCGCTGTGCTGCTGCTTCGACCCGCTCGCACGCGTCGACAAAATCCGGGTGCCCGAACTGGCCAAAGATGCCCAGTGCCGCTGACATATCGAACTGTGCCAATACCGCGCAATCGACACCGGGCGTGGACAGAATTTCGTCGATGTTTTCCAACGCCTCAGCCGTTTCGATCAGCAGGCAACACACGGTTTTTTCACCATATTCAGCCATATGCTCCATGATATTGCCGCCCCAGCGGGAATGACCAATAAATGGCCCCCAACCACGCAACCCGGTTGGCGCATAACGCATTGAACGCACGCAGGCGGCCGCGTCTTCAGCGGTGCGCACCAACGGGAAAACAATCCCCTCTGCCCCAAGATCAAGCGCCGCTTTGACATGGGCGTCACCCATTTCAACAATACGAACCAGTGGCGCGCATTCAGTTCCCGCCGTCGCCGCGATCATGGCATGCATGGAATCGCGCCCAACCGCACCATGTTCCTGATCAATGATCACCGCATCCAGACCAGCAGCGGCAACCGCTTGCGTGACAACCGCTGAGGGTATGACAACAACATCAGTCGTCAATATGCGCGTCGGGTCGTTTAGTTTGTCTTTGAAATTCAATTCAACCTCCCGTTCGGAAGATCAAGAGACATGTTTTTGACAACACAGTCCATCTTCATTCACGGTGCGGCGTAAGTGCATGGAAGGGGAGTTCATCAATGGCCATTCCCGTTTTGGACGGATCACTGAGTGATGCAAAACTCGCGCAGGCATTTTCCCGCGCGTTCGGTGAGGTCGGGTTCGCCTATATCGAAAATCACGGCGTTGCGAACGAATTACGGGCGCAGGTTTTCGCGGCCTCTGCCCGGTTTCACGCCATGCCCCATGACGAAAAAATGTCGATTGCGCTTGACCAGAACCATCGTGGATTCATCCCGATCGACACCTCGACGGATGTGAATTCAAAGCTGGCAACAGTCACAAAACCAAACCAGTCCGAAAGCTTTATGATGATGCGCGAGGACGCCACCCCAGATGGGGGCTACCTGTCAGGGCCAAACCAATGGCCTGCCCTTGAAGGGTTCCGCGAAGCCGTAACAGATTACCACGATGCCCTCTGCGCGCTTGGTCACCGGCTTATGCGGGTGGCTGCGCTTTCTGTCGGGGCACGTGCCGATGTGTTTGCCCCGGCGTTTGCCCCGCCGACAACATGGCTCCGCCTGCTATATTATCCGCCTGCACCGGCACGGCGACCCGATGACCTTTATGGCTCCGCCCCGCACACCGATTTCGGGTGCCTGACCATCCTCGCGCAAGACAACGCAGGTGGCCTACAGGTACAAACCCCGTTCGGTGATTGGATTGACGTGCCTCCCAGGGCTGACGCGTTTGTCGTAAATGTTGGCGATATGCTGCATCGCTGGTCCAACGGGCGTCTGCGCTCTACCCCTCATCGTGTGATCAACCTGTCGGGGCGCGCGCGCTTTTCCTGCCCGTTCTTTTTTGACCCGAATGTGGCGGCAGAAATTGCGCCGCTCTCCGCTTGTGTCACGCCTGACCGCCCCACCGCCTGGCCTCCCATATGTTTTGGCGACTTTCTGCGCGCCGAGCTCAGTGCCGGCTATGATCAGCACAAAGATGCCACTTAGCCCCTTTCCCACAACGAACCCCGGCGATAGCGTTGCGGCATGAAACACACGCCCTATTGGTGGGAAGACCGCCGCGAACCAACTGCCAGCACCATTGGTGACGGGCCACTGCACACTGATATCCTTGTCATTGGCGCGGGCTATACGGGCCTGTCTGCGGCGATTGCCGCGTCGGATGGGGGCGCATCGGTTGTGGTCGTCGATGCAGGTGAACCGGGGGCGGGGGCGTCGTCCCGCAATGGGGGGATGTTTGGTGCCCATCCCCGTCTTTCATACAAGGAACTGGTGCGAAAATTTGGTAGTGATGCCGCGATGCGTCTGTTTCGCGAAGCGCCGCTGGCGCTGACCTTTGCGCAAGACCTGATCGCACGCGAGGGAATCGCCTGTGACCTCCAAAACACCGGGCGCATTCAACTATCCTGGACCAAGGCCGATTTCGAAGGCCACAAACGCCTCGCTGCATTTCTGAGCGAAAAGACAGGTGTTGAAGCCACCATCGTTGAACGGGC
Organism: Pikeienuella sp.; assembly: GCA_049608645.1. Lineage (GTDB taxonomy): Bacteria > Pseudomonadota > Alphaproteobacteria > Rhodobacterales > Rhodobacteraceae > Pikeienuella. The sequence goes on from JBMYXS010000010.1 coordinate 65,464, forward strand.
TGATCTGGGGAACGAGATTGGCACAGACAGGTATTTCGGCGGGCTTGTCATCCCGCAGCATTGCGCCATCCATCCCGCAAAATATTTCGATGGCCTGCGCGCCGCCGTTGCCCGGCGCGGCGTTCCGATCTTTGCCAATCGTCCGGTAACGCGCCTGCAACGCACAACCTCGTTCAAGGCTGACACCCCGATGGGTCAGATCACGGCTGACAAGGTGATTTTGGCAACCAACGGATACACCGATGGGGCGTTTCCATGGCATCAGCGGCGCATCTTCCCACTGCCCAGTTTCCTGATCGCGACAGAACCTTTATCAGCCAATCTGCTCACCAAACTCGCGCCTGGCGGTCGCATGATGGTGGAAACACGCGCGCGCCATTCGTATTTCCGCCTCTCGCCCGACAAAACGCGCATCCTCTGGGGGGGCCGCGCCTCCATGAAGCCAATCTCGCCAGAGGTCGCAACACAGCGTTTGCGCGCCACCATGGAGGAGATATGGCCCGAAACGCACGGCGTTGCCCTTACCCATTCCTGGTCAGGCAACACCGGGTTCAGCTTTACCCATATGCCCCACGTGGGAGAGCAAGATGGACTGCATTATGCGATGGGGTTCTCAGGCTCCGGCACAGTTATGGCACCTTACCTTGGGGCAAAGGCAGCTTGGCGCGCGCTTGGTGATGACCGGGGCGAAACAGCCTATGCTGAAACCACGCTTGGCCGCCATATTCTGCACCCTGGCGGCACCCCGCATTTTCTGAAAGCGGCTGATCTTTGGTACCGATTTGCGGTTGATCCGGCGCAGAACCGGGCCGCAGCGCGCGACCGCCGCTGACCATTCAACGCAAAACCGCGACTATTCCGGTACCACCTCAATGATGCGCCCGCGCTCGCCCAGCCCTTCGAACAATTCAGCACCTGCACCCGTCATCCACGCTTGTGCGCCCAAGGCGATGATTTCCTCATAAAGTGCTGCCCGCCTGTCAGCATCAAGATGCGCGGCGATTTCATCAAGCAAAAGGATCGGCGGCGCGCCCGTTTCTGCGCGCAGTGCCCGAGCATTTGCAAGGATAAGCGAGATCAACAACGCCTTTTGCTCCCCCGTGGAACAGGACTTCGCAACCACGCCCTTCTCCGCATAGACCGCTGTCAGGTCGCTCCGGTGCGGGCCATTCAGGGTGCGCCCGGCATATTCATCCGTTCGTCGCCCGTCAGCAAAAGCGCGGACAAGCGCCTGTTCTGCCGCTTCCTCCCCCTCCCGCGCGTCCCGTCCCGCAGCGATCAGGGGCGCGAAACCTTCTTCCGCCGCGCCCTCAATCCCGATGTCAGCGCGCGGAAAGGCGGTTTCCGCCTCTGCCTGTGCAGCGGTCAAGCGCGCGACAGTTTCGGCCCGCGCACGCGCCAACCCAGCGCCCGCAACAGCCATCTGCGCCTCCAGCGCCGACAACCACCCAGGGTCTGCGCCGCCTTCTTTTAGCAATCGGTTCCGCTCTCGCATGGCTTTTTCATAGGCGAGCGTTCGATCACCGTGACCCGGTTCAAAACTCAGCGTCGCACGATCCAGAAACCGTCGCCGCTCTGCCGCGCCTTCGGTCCACAGCCGATCCATGGGCGGCGTCAACCACACCATCGGCGTGATTTCACCAAGCGCAGATTGGGGTGTGGCCTTGCCGTCAATCTCAACACTGCGGCGCTGTCCCGGCGCGGTAACCGCGGTGACGATTTCGTGGCGCGCACCAGCCTGCGCAAGCGCCGTGATTTTCCAGCCGATGTCTTCGGGCCTGCGTATCAATTCTTCGGCCGCTGCCCGGCGCAACCCCCGCCCCGGCGACAATAGCGACACCGCCTCAAGAATATTGGTCTTGCCCGCCCCGTTGGGCCCATACAAGGCCACCGGGCGCGTATCCGCCTCAAGCGTCAGGGCTTTGTGCGACCGGAAATGCGACAGGCGCAGCGAGGTGATAGCCGTCATGCGCCTCTCCTGATGATGGGTGGGGTCAGACCCGCATCGGCATCACAACATAAATGGCAGAGGCATCATCACCTTCGCGCACCAACGTCGGATCACCCGGACCATTGAACATCAGAACAGCATTTTCGCGGTCTACTTGGCCTGCGATTTCCAACAGATACTTGGCGTTGAAACCAATCTCCATCGGCTCATCATTGTAAGCCACAGCAATTTCATCAGTTGCAGAGCCACTGTCAGGCGCGTTGACGCTCAACGTCAAACGATCCTGTTCGAGCACCAGTTTCACCGCTCGGGACCGTTCAGCAGATACGGTGGAAACACGATCAACCGTGCGCGCAAATTCATCCGCATCCACCTCAAGCCGCTTTGTGTTCCCCACCGGGATCACACGCGTGTAATCGGGGAAAGACCCGTCGATAACCTTGGAGGTCAGTGTCAGCCCATTGGCAGAAAAGCGGATCTTTGTCTCAGAAACAGACACCGAAATCACTGCTTCATCATCTTCGAGCAGCTTGCGCAGCTCACCCACCGTCTTGCGCGGCACGATCACACCGGGCGCACCCTCAGCACCGGGGGGGACATCAGTGTCGATGCGCGCGAGGCGGTGACCGTCGGTCGCAACCGCCCGCAACTTCGCCCCGCCATCGTCAGCAATATGAAGATACACACCATTCAGATAATACCGCGTCTCTTCCGTCGAAATGGCAAAGCTCGCCTTTTCAAACAGGCGGCGAATGATTGGTGCGGTGATCTGATAATCAACATCATATTCAGCGGATGCCATCACGGGGAAATCTTCGCGCGGCAAGGTCGGCAACGTAAAACGCGCCCGCCCCGCAGAAACGGTAAGACGCCCTTCGTTGAGGTCTTCCTCAAGCGTGATCGTCGCGCCATCTGGCAGTTTGCGCGCAATTTCATGCAGCGTGTGTGCCGGAACAGTCGTCGCGCCAGCGCGTTCCACCATCGCGGGGATCGCTTCCTGCACTTCGATATCAAGATCAGTGGCGCGGAAAGTTACATCCGCATCCGCAGCTTCGATCAGCACGTTGGAGAGTATGGGAATCGTCGTCCGCCGCTCTACCACGCCCTGCGCCCGGCTCATCGCCTTCAAAAGCGCCGCCCGCTCGATGCTGATTTTCATTTGTCTGTCCCCTTAAACTCGGACGAGAGAGACTAGTCACATCCGCGCGCGGGTCAATTCGAATTGGCCGGGATTCGCAACCAGACGGTGAAAAAACCGGCCACGCCCTCTTTGTTCCACAAATATCCAAAAACGCGCCCCGTAAAGGGCGCGCATCAGCCTCACATCAAGGGAACACCTGCGAAAGAAAACGGGGCAAAAGCGCCGTGCGACAGTTACCCAATCAAACCAATGATGGCCCCGCCAGCAATCGCCCCGGCAATCAGCCACATGATGGGGGAACGCCGAGGGGCTTCGTCCGGGGTGTCATCCGGCGTAGCTGCGGCCATCATCGTCAGTTTTTCAGCAAGTTCCGGCAGACGCGGCCCGATTCGGGCCAACGCCACCAACGCCGCCCCGGTATCGCGGGCAAGGCCGCGGGGGCCGAGGTTGTCTTTGATCCAGTCTTCCACAACGGGTTTGGCCGCTTCCCACATATTCGCATTGGGATCGAGGGAACGTGCCACCCCCTCAACGACAACCATTGAACGCTGCAACAGGATCAACTGTGTTTGCGTTGCCATGCCAAAACGCTCTGTCACCTCAAACAGGTGGGAAAGCAGCCGCGCCATCGAAATCCGGCTGGCATCCTGCCCAAAAATCGGCTCTCCAATCGAACGAAGCGCCTGCGCAAAGGCATCAACATCGCGATCGGCTGGCACGTACCCCGCTTCAAAGTGAACCTCCGCCACGCGGCGATAATCGCGGCGCAGAAAGCCATAAAGAATTTCGGCATAGTAACGGCGCGTCAGCTTGTCGATCCGGCCCATGATGCCAAAATCCACCGCCAGAATATCGCCATTGGCCGCAACCTTCAGGTTCCCCTGATGCATATCGGCGTGCCAATACCCATCTCGCAGGGCCTGAAGCAGATAGACCTGAATAACCCTTTCGGCCAGGCGTGGCAGGTCATGCCCCTCAGCCGCCAGCCTTTCAGGGTCGCCCATAGGGGAACCTTCGACCCATGTGGCCGTCATCACCCGGCGCGCTGACAGTGGCCATATGATCTGCGGCACCTCAAACCCGTCATCGTCCGCGGTATTCACCGCAAACTCAGATGCGGCAGACGCCTCCAGGCGCAGGTCCATTTCCATCTGCACGACGCCATTGAAATGGTCGACAATGGCACGGGGGCGCAAACGGCGCGCACTCGGCGACAGGCGATCAACCAAACCCGCGATCATGTAAAAGGCCGCGATATCGGCGTTAAACTGCCGTTCAATGCCGGGCCGCAAGATTTTCACAGCGACCTTTTGGCCCGTCACCTTGTCATAGGCAGGATGAACCTGCGCAATGGAGGCAGCGGCAATGGGCGGCTCGAACTTGTCGAACAGTTCCTCAATCTCAACATCCAGCGCCTCACGCACGGCCTTACGGGCCTCAGCGTCAGAAAAGGGCGGCAGGCGGTCCTGCAGAATGCGCAGGTCTTTCGCAAGGTTATCGCCAGCAATATCAGGGCGCGTCGAAAGGATCTGACCAAATTTGATGTATGCTGGTCCCAGCGCGCTGATGGCGCGCGGCACGGGCGGCAGGCTTTCATCGCCCTTCAGACCAAAGGGCGCGGCAGGGTAAGCCAATATCTTCAGGGGAATGGCCAACCGCGCAGGCGCGTCGATCTCATCCAGTATCCGTGACAAGGCGCCCGTTCGCGCAAAGGTCGCGCCAACGCGGGCCAACCGCCACAGGTTGGGAATAACCCGCAGCATCAGATGCGCCATCCCGAATGAACCGCCGCGATACCCAGCGACATATTCCGATAACTGACGTTATCAAAACCCGCCTCGCTGATCATGGAGGCGAATTTATCCTGCTCGGGGAATTGGCGAATGGATTCGACCAGATACTGATAGCTGTCGCGATCCCCTGCCACGACCTGACCAAGCACGGGAATGACGTTGAAGGAATATGCGTCATACGCTTTTTCCAACAGTGGCGGGTTCACGCGGCTGAATTCAAGGCACATGAACCGCCCACCGGGTTTCAACACGCGGTACGCCTCGGACAAGGCCTCCTCGATCCGTGTGACATTCCGAATGCCAAAGGCGATCGTATAGACATCGAAGGTTTTGTCGGGAAACGGCAGCTTCATCGCATCGCCGCACACCCAATCAAGCGAATCGGCCAAATGTGCTGCCTGCGCCCGTTTGCGCCCCTCAACCAGCATCGGTGCGGTCATGTCGCAGATGGTCGAATGGCCAGCGCCCTTGATGCGGTCAAGCATCCGGAAAGAGATGTCGCCGGTGCCCCCGGCCACATCCAGCATCCTGATGCCGGGGCGTGGTGCCATCCAGTCAATCATCGCTTCTTTCCAGATGCGATGGATGCGCAAACTCATAAAGTCGTTCATCACGTCATATTTTGACGCAACGGACGAAAATACGCCGTGCACCATGCCAGCCTTTTCGCCCTCCGCTACGTCGCGAAAGCCGAAATGGGTTGTGTTTTCGGGGCCAGCCCCGGTATCGCTCTGATCGGTCATAAGGCCTACATAGCCCCTAACCATCCGCCCCGCCATAATAGCAGCAGGGGCGCAGCGTCGCAGAGGTGTCACATGCCCGAATTGCCAGAGGTTGAAACCGTCCGTCAGGGCCTGATCCCCGTGATGGAGGGGCATACCCTGACGCGCGTGATACAACGCCGCCCGGACCTGCGCTGGCCTTTGCCCGATCGCATGGTGGAGCGGCTGGAAGGGCGGCGCGTAGAACGCCTCGGCCGTCGTTCAAAATACATTCTGGCCGAAATCGAAGGGGGTGAGACATTGCTCATCCACCTCGGCATGTCAGGCCGCATGTTGATCGAAGGCGCAATGGTCGGAGAGTTCGCGCACCATCACGGAGAGCACGGCAAGCACGACCATGTAATCTTCGACACCGACGCCGCCCGCATTGTGTTCAATGACGCCCGCCGCTTCGGGGCGATGGATCTGACCTCAACCGTCAATGTCGCTGATCACAAATGGCTGGCGAGCTTAGGGCCAGAACCATTGGGCAATGAGTTCAGCGCCACAATGTTGGCCACACGTCTTGAGGGGCGAAAAACGCCGATCAAATCTGCACTGCTGGACCAGAGGATCGTTGCCGGGCTCGGGAACATCTATGTGTGTGAGGCGCTGTTCCGCTCCGGCATTTCGCCAAAACGCATGGCCGGCACCCTGTCAGCCAAGCGAATCGACCGTTTGGTCGGAGAGATTCGCGACACCCTGCGCGAAGCCATCGCCGCGGGCGGCTCGTCCCTGCGCGATTATCGACAGGCGGACGGGGAGCTGGGATATTTTCAGCACGCTTTCAAAGTTTATGGTCGCGAAGGTGAAGCATGCGTAACAGCAAACTGTCAGCAAAAGATCTCCCGCGTGGTGCAATCGGGCCGCTCCAGCTTCTATTGCACCACCTGTCAGCGTTAATTCACGGCAGTCGCTACAGCGTGAATTGGAGCGGACATCCCGTTCGCAGCGAAAATCGCAAGCACGGCTGTGCTATTCAGGGATTATGAGGTGGTCTTCGCACAACAGAAAGATGCCACGATGCTCTATTTCGCTGTGTCCAACATCCGATGGCTCAATTAAGGAACGCCAACGCCTTCCCAACGAGCTTGGACACCGCGACGCGCAAAATTGCGATCGCCGTTCTTTAAGCAACCACCAAAGTTGACAGGCCACGCACCGGGTCGTATACGCGCCCATCTTCTCGAACACTGAGACAACGGAATCATAATCATGGCCAACTCGCCCGCAGCTAAAAAGCGCGTACGTCAGATCGCACGCCGCACCGCCGTTAACACGGCACGTCGCAGCCGGATCAAAACCTTCATCCGCAAGGTTGAAGAAGCCATCGCATCAGGCGATGCGGCTGTTGCAAAAGCAGCCCTTCAGGCAGCACAGCCAGAAATCATGCGCGGCGCCCAGAAAGGCATCGCACACAAGAACACTGCCAGCCGTAAGGTTTCCCGCCTTGCAGCACGCGTGAAAGCCCTCGCAGCTTAATCTGCCGGGTTAAAGTTACGCTTCAAAAAAGGCGCGGCACCGTGTTTCGGTCCGCGCCTTTTGTGTTGCGCGAATGCCAAGTCAAACACCCCACACCCAAAGCAATCAAAAACCAAAGCCACCCCCGCAACTTGTGCTATCAATTCTGAAATACACAAAATGTTGCGCCCCACCATATCTATTCTTCATTTACCTCAACATCTATTGAGCGACACGACAGCGCCACTTTGTCGCGAAAAATAAAAGCACGCCAAAAAGTCGGGTTTTAGTTGAACAGACTGGTTCGCGGCAGATACTGTTGCACCCTGAAGTCAAAGATTCGACGCAGGACATGAGGGCGGGAACAGGCATGAATGGCAATGACAATCAGGTCGGGCACGTTACCCCAAAAGAAGCCTGGAACGCGTTGCAAGCCCAAGCCACCCCTTCAATCCTGATTGATGTGCGCACACGGGCTGAATGGAGCTTCGTGGGCGTGCCGGATCTTAGCGCGCTAGATCAACAAGCGGCATTCATTGAATGGCAAAGCTTTCCAACCATGGAACAGAACGGCGCTTTCACAAGTGCTGCACTGTCTCTGGTGGAACAGTCAGGCGCAAAAGCGATCTATTTCCTGTGCCGGTCGGGTGTGCGGTCACACCACGCAGCCGTAGCGATGATCGCGGCCTGCTCACGCGCGGGTCACGATGTGGCATGTATCAACATAGCCGAAGGGTTCGAAGGCGATCTGAGCAGCGCCGGGAAACGTGGCGAAACAAACGGCTGGAAAGCTCACGGTTTGCCGTGGCGCCAAAGCTGACGCTTTCAATGTGAACGTCTGGCGTTCAGGGACGCCAGTTGAGGGATTGTAATGACGAATCAAGAAGCCGACGAACGCCTTTGGGGCGAGGTCAGCGATATTCTCAAATCGGAACTTGGTGCAGCGGCTTGGGGCCGTTGGATCGACCCGCTCGCTGTAAAGGCGTTAAGCCGGGATTCGGCGCGCTTGTCTGCACCCTCTGCCTTTGTCGCGGATTGGGTATCCCGCCATTATGTTGATGATATCTCCGCCGCATTCCGCGATGTTGGCGGCCCAAGCGGTCGTGTGATTGTCGAAATTGGGGCCACAACGTCCGCCACAACGACACAGACAGCGGCCCCTGCTCCGGGCCGCTCGTCGCCCCCCCCTTCGGCCGAGCCGAATTTCAGGGCAGAAGCTGATGGTGCTCTGCCCCCTTCGGCCCCGCTCGACAGTCGGTTTACCTTTGATCAATTCGTTGTCGGCCGCCCGAACGAATTGGCTCACGCTGCTGCCCGACGCGTGGCGGAAGGGGACGGCATTCATTTTAACCCTGTATTCCTGCATGGCGGAGTTGGCCTTGGTAAGACCCACCTCATGCACGCTATCAACTGGCGTCTGCGGGAGCTGAAACCAAGCTGCAAGGTGCTGTATCTAAGCGCCGAACAGTTCATGTATAAATTCATTCAGGCATTACGCCAGCGATCAACCATTGATTTCAAACAACAGTTTCGGTCGGTGGATGTACTTATGGTCGATGACGTGCAGTTCATCGCGGGCAAGGAATCAACACAGGAAGAGTTTTTCCACACCTTCAACGCGCTGATCGACGAAGGCAAACAGATCGTCATTTCTGCCGATCGCGCCCCAGGTGAAATTGACGGGCTGGAAGAGCGTATCAAATCCCGCCTGCAATGGGGTTTGGTGGTCGATATCCATCCGACGGACTACGAACTCCGCCTCGGCATCCTGCAATCGAAAGCAGAGGCGGCACTGGCTGCTGAACCCGGCGTGGTGTTGGACCCGAAGGTTCTGGAATTCCTCGCCCACCGCATCTCTTCCAACGTGCGTGTTCTCGAAGGTGCGCTCACCCGCCTGATCGCCTTTGCAACTCTGGTTGGCCGTGAAATCACGCTCGATATGGCGCAGGAATGCCTCGCGGACCTGCTGCGTGCGTCAGACCGCAAGGTCACCATCGAAGAAATCATGCGAAAGGTCGCGGAGCATTATCACCTCCGCCTTTCTGACATGACTTCAGCGCGCCGTGCCCGTGCCGTGGCCCGGCCCCGGCAAATTGCGATGTATCTGGCAAAAACGCTCACATCGAAATCATTGCCGGATATTGGCCGCCGCTTTGGTGGACGTGACCACACAACTGTGATGCACGCCATCAAACGGATCGAAAGCCTGATCGAAACCGACAGCCAACTGGCCGAGGATGTAGAGCTTTTGCGCCGTATGCTTGAAGCCTAGGCGCTTTTAATCGTTATCGTTGACGCCCGCCCCTGCCCCGCCAAGGCGGGATGCCTCCGTCGCGGGCACGTAATATTCTGCGGCCATCTTGTTCGCTCGCGCCCACAAGGCATCGTCAATCTCAATCGTTTCGAGCAAAGGCGTTGCAGCCACATGGCCGCCACGGGCAACCTTTGCAGTTCCGACAGCCACGGCGGCATCAAGCGCATATCCATCTGCCCCGACAATCGCCTGCGCGCCATCCCATTCGATCGAAAAGGTCATGCCGTAGGCCCCTGCCGCCCCGGCGGCAAAGCCGATCAGCAGCGTATCAGCCGCCTCAACCACAACTGCGCTTTCACCCGTAGCAATCCTGTCAAACACTGTGGCAAAGTTCAGCTGGGCGGCTTGACCACTGGCCAGATAGTCCAGCGCGGATGCCATGGCACCGACGCCACGCGCCTCCATCCAGCTTGCCGCATTGGCAAGGTCATCTGCGGTGCCCGCGGCCACTTTCGCCCCTAGTCCCGCCTTACGCAAAACGCCGTGAACTTCGTTGCGCGAAACAATCATCGAACACCAGCCAAAACAGGAAACGACCAATCATCAGCATCTTTTGCACAGATATCCTCAAAACCCGGCGCGCCCTGAAACAGGGTTACACGGGTCCAAAGGTCTGATTTCGGGTCAAACTTGGTCGCGCCAAAAAAGCTGAGCTTACAGCGGAGCATGTCGATGGGCAGGCAGTCTGCCCCGATCAGATTGTCCTGAATTTCAGCGTAGGGATAAAATGGAGCGCTTTGCACGCGCTTGGCAATCATCCGCAAGTCAGGCCGACGCATCAAAAGCGTCGCTGTTGTTTCATTCCCATCTGCGGCAACCAACGCGGCGTGCAAGGCTTGCGCCTGCCGAGCGATGTCCAGGGGCTGTTCGCGGTCTGCGCCCTCTTCTGTGTAGCGGTCGCCAAGGCGGGGTTCCAACTTTTCTTCTGATACATACCAGAAGCGGCGCGTTTCCTCTTTCGCAGCAAAATCAACCGCCAGTGCCCAGCCGAAAACATCCTCAACCAATGACTTGAAGCTGTCGCAGCGCATGGTTGGGTCCAGGCGGGGCTCACGGTCTGTCGCCATGCAATCGGTCAGCCCGTCGACCAGATCACCATGAGGTTCCAGCATCAGGGCCACCAGAAGCTCCTGCATTTCCAGCGATTTCGCGCCGCTCCATTCAACAAGCGCGGGCCACCCCTTCGTGAGCAACATCGCCGCCTCCGCGCTCAATTCAGCCAATTCGCTGCGCAGCGTTTCAATGCGGGGCATTTGCCGCGTATCTTCCACATTCCAGGCGTCAATATGCGCAATCGCGCGCGGCAGCAGCGCAGTGAAAACAGCGGCAGCATCGGGGGATACAGGCGCGGCCAGAACACGTGCAAAGGCCGTTTCGCGGGCCAGCATCCAGGCATTCAACAGGATCGGATGGGTCACGAGGAAGGGTGCCATGCCAAGGCCCGTGGAATTTCCAATACCGAAATGGCGGCGAATATCCGGGTCAATGGTTGAACCGCCCACATGCTCCACCAAATCGCAGGTAAACCCACGGATCAGCCACACGGTCAGCATTTCAGCCTGAAACGGCCCGCCCAGCCCGGCACGGTCTGCGATGCGGTCACGGTCAGCGATGCCAAACTTGCCGTTTCCATAGACGGCCGTGGTGCGCATCAGATACCCGATGCTGTCCACCATCGCGCGGTCAGGCTGCGCGCCATCGCGCAAACGCTCAACAACATGGTTGAACAGACGCTGGCTTTTGTTCGCGCGGCTCAGCACCAGTTCCCTGGCGGTATAGCGCCCAGCCTCTTGTCGGGGCGCTTCGCCTTGCAGACGATCAAGATCAGCGGTGGTCGGCACCCCATCAAACAGGACATAGGTACTGTCCCACGCCTCTGCGATCACGCGGTCAGAGCGGTCTTCGTCCGCCAACGGCGTTGCAAAGGCGATCAGCGAATAGGTGTATCCACCAAGGTCAACTGAATACACCGCGCGGCCATAGCCATGCGCATCAATCTCCCACACGGGGCGGGTGACTGTTGCTTGCTCTGCATTCAAACGGCGGATCATGCTACGCATAAAGCTCAGCCGCGTGGGGAAAAATGACCCCATCCGCGCAAGGCGCATCACATCACTTGGCGCGCGCAAGGCGACCTCTGGCAGGGTTTCCGGTGCAACACTCATGCGACTGGCCCAAAGTTTTCATCATAAAACTGAAGCCAGTTTTCGCCCATGATCGCGTCAACCTCCGCTTCATCAAAGCCAACAGCGCGCAGGCCAGCGGCGATGTTGCCAAAATCGCGATTGTCCTTGAACCAGTCGGGCTGTGGCGGGAAACCGGGGGCATCGGCGGAGCCTTCGCCAAAGTCCATGTCACGCGTCCACCGGCCATTGCGCATCCATGTCACGATGCTGTCGGGCTGGTCCTGACAAAGATCAGACCCGATCCCAATGGCACCAACACCATATTGCTCTGCGGCATCCGCTATCGCGCGGCAGAAACTGTCCAACGTACATGCGGTGCCCCCCGCAAGGTGATGGGGATAGAGCGAGAAACCGAGCATCCCACCCGTTTCGGTCAACGCCTTGATCACTTCGTGCGATTTGTTGCGCAGCGCGGCGTGCCAGACGTGGGGGTTGGCATGGGTGATGGCGATGGGGCGCGATGATATCTCAATGGCTTCCAGCGTAGACCGTTCCGCCGAATGGCTCATGTCTATCACAAGGCCAACGCGGTTCATCTCTGCGATGACCTGCTTGCCCATGCGGGTGATGCCGGGGTCTTCGGCCTCATAACAGCCGGTCGCGAGTAAGGATTGATTATTGTACGAAAGCTGCATGAACCGCGCGCCGAGGGTATGGCAGATTTCCACCAGCCCAATGTCATCTTCGATGGGCGCGGGGTTTTGATAGCCAAAGATGATCGCGGTGCGCCCGGCCTTTTTGGCGGCGCGAATATCATCACCCGTGCGGGCGTGCACGATCAGGTCGGAATGGCGCTGAAACCACAGGTTCCATTGCTCAACATTCAGGACCATTTCCCGAAAATTTTCGTGGTAGCTGATGGTCACATGAACGGCATCAACACCGCCTTCGCGCATCTGGCGGAACACTTTTTCGGAATAGTTCGCGTATTGCAGACCATCAATCAGATGAGACATCGGTTCAGCTCCCTTACCTTACTTCCCCTATGTCGGAGAATTGGCGGGGCTGCAATAATTTTTGGCTGACCTTCGCAACCCAACGATGCACGCATTCCTGGCCTTGAGCCGGAATCTCGCAGGTACAAAGCACAGGGCGAAAGCCAAACAACACCGCGGCCCAAAACCGCGGCGGCGCAGATTGAATGGTGGTCATTCGCCCAAGGCTGCGATGCGCGCGTCGATATCGGTGAGGAGTTTTTTCGCCCCGTTGTGATGGAACGGCATGTGCGCAGGATCATAAACCTCCAACGCCCCGCACACCAGCGCCCGCGCAGCAGATAAATGCGCCGCCGCCTCGCCCGGCATCTGGTCCGCCATGTCCCGCAACGCAATCGCCAGATTTTCCTGCGTCATTGCCCAATCCACCGGATGATCGGACCGCGTGTAAACCTCCAACGCCGCGCGATAGGCTGTCACCGCATCAGCCAAC
>JBMYXS010000011.1:0-70927 GCA_049608645.1 Pikeienuella sp.
CAATATCGTTGGGAACTGCGGTGCCTTGGTTTTGTAGCCAAAGTCGCGCTTCCTGAGGAGAGACCCATCGCGAAACATAGGTATACCCATCAGGAAGAGGACCATCTGAAGCACCAGGGCCACGCGGATATATTACATTATAGTTCCCACTCGGCGGGGTTGGGGGAGTCACTCCCCCATTTGGGGCATCCGTTCACCAACAACCCTGGCCTTTAGTTCACCACCCGCACACCTCTCATATCCATCTCCATTCGCAACATTCTACTTACTCGTCGCAATATACACCCCATCCCAGTCTTTGGGGGGAGGGTCGGCGCGGTATTCTGCGATTCGTTCTAGAAACACATCACGCAGGCCAGCCGGGTCGAGGGCGTCCATCTTGATTTCTGCGGCGGCCCGATACGCGGCCTCTGCTTCATCCCATTGCTGAGAGGTATAGGCCTTGATGCCTGCATCAACCAGCTTTCGCAGTTCCTGATATCGTGGATCGCTTATCACGTCGCGCTCACCGACAACTGTCCAGATTGTTTCCGGTTGCGTCCGACCCTTCACCGCCACGCTGTCGATCTGCAAAAGCGCAAAATTATGCTCCACCAGCGCCGCTGTTGACGACCCGATGCAGTTCCAAAGGCCATATTGCTTGGTGATCCCCTCCAACCGAGACGAAAGGTTCACCGCATCGCCAATACAGGAATAATCAAGCCGTGATTTCGACCCCATCGCACCCACGGCGCATGGCCCGGTGTTCACACCAACACCAATGTCGATTGCCGGGAATCCAAGATCCACAAAGCTGGTGTTAATCTCCTCCAGTGCCTGTTTGAACTGAAACAGGGCCAGCGTCGCCTGCTCGGCGTGAAGCTCATGCTTACGCGGCGCATTCCAGAACGCCATGATGCAGTCGCCCATATATTTATCGATGGTGCCCGAATTGCGCAGCACCACCTCCGTCAGCGGCGTGAGGAACTCGTTGATGAACAGGATCGTCTCCTGCGGCGTCATCCCCTCGGTGATGGTAGAGAATTTACGCACGTCGCAGAACATGATCGAAAGATCGCGCAGATCACCACCCGGCGTCAGGAACCGATCAGGGTCATCGGCGATTTCCTCAATCACTTCGGGAGACATGAAGTGGGCGAACTGGTTCTTCACCGCCTTCTTGTCACGATCGGTCTGAACATAGTTATAGATCGTAAGCGTACCCCACGGCAGCAGAACACCCAGCGCCGGGTAGACCGGACCGAGCAGGAAGCCGTGAAAGTCAAAGGCAAACCAGCTTGCCCCGGCCACCAGTAAAATGCTGCCCGCCGCCACCGCGCCCCCGATTGCCGGGCGGTTCTTGGCGAGGAAGAAACAGATGAGAAGGCCGATGAAGAACACAAAGGGCCGCTCCAACAACGGTGCCCAATAGGGGGCAGATATGAAAATCGGCTCTGAGAATGTGTCGATGCTTGCGGTCAGGTCGGCAATAACCTCGTTATATTGCGCAGCCTCTTCCTCGGTCGCATCGGGCAAGGCGGCCAACAGCTCATCGCGATAAGCAAGCCGATCCTGCTGAAAATACTTCGAAATAATTTGCTCTGCCAATTCAGCATGAACATTCACCCCCGCCGCAGCAGGTTCAAAAGGCGTTGCCACAAGGTCGAGCAGGCCAGGCGCGGACGTCCCAACAAAAACGATCGTTCCGCCCAGCACCTCCGCCAATGCCGGATCAACGCTGTCGCCCGCCATGATGTCAGCGATCGAAATCACACGTTCCGCGCGCTGGTCGGATGTGCCTGAATAATAGACATAAAGACCGCCATCCGGCTCTACCGGAATTTCCATCGGGCCAACACGCATGGAGGCCAGACCGTTGTCACCTGACCCGATCCGGCCTGATGCATCCCCCGACTGAACCAGAATTGAACCTGCCTGAAACCCAACACGGATAGCTTCAAGTGACAGTGTGGGCACAATCTGGTCTTCAATTCGCGACAGCAGCGGAACACGGCGAATAACCTGGCTGCGCAATTCGCTCAGTGAAAAGTTGCCAACGCCCTGCGCGGCTTCACTCAGGATTGGCAAATTGACATTGGCGGATGCGAAGTCAGGCAATGCGCCGCGCGGGTCTGTACCCTGATAGGAGATACCCGCCTTGCTCGGCGGGCGGCCCCCGTCGGGCTGATTATTAAGCACCACACCCATCACAGTTGGCGTTTGCGCAATCATATTTGCAAAAATTGCATCGTGATCGCGGAGGCTGTCATCCGTCATCTGAATGGAGGCATTCGGGTCGAACTTGCGCCAACTCTTTTCGATGAGCGCGGGCGAGGTGCGGTCAGGCTCCGCGAACACGATATCGAATGCGACGGAGAGCACGCCGAGCTCAGCCAACCGCGCCAGCAATTCCGCCAGTTCCGTGCGCGGCCAGGGCCATTGGCCCAACTGCTCCAGCGAGCGCACGTCGATATCCACCACCCGCACGGGCACAGAGGGGTCGACCTGCCGGGGTTTCTGGCGCTGGAATTCGTCAAACGCCGCCTCGTTGATGGCTCTTAGCCCGCCGAAATCCCAGACCTGCAGGCCAAGCACGACCGCCGTTGCCATAAGGCCATAAAGGAAGGGGCGCCAATTCAGGCGGTTTTTGCGGCGCTGAACCATCTTGCCGTTCATACGGCGCAGACGTTTGCGTGCTTTCAGCCGCAGGAAAGACTTTCCACTGGCAACCTTGCCCACTTTGTCACCTGCCCCGTCACGCGCCATTAGACCAACCCCATGCCTGTTTGTTTGCACGCTAACCCGCATGAAGATGCGCCGTCACGCACCTATCTCACATCCGCGCCATTTTTCGCACAACAAGGCACATTTCGGCTTTTCGTTGCACGCGCCACTCGTCCAAAAGCGGTTACAAGGGCAACAGTTTGCGCGCCTGCAGCCGCTCAAAAGACGGTCGCGCCTCATCAACAACGGCCTGCAAATGCGCTGGCAATGGGCTAACCGGGCCAGGCGGCGGCGCAAAACCGGTGGATTTTTCCACCGCGCCGTACCAATGCCGCCCCCAAACGCCATCGCTGTCACGGGCCCCGGCTGACCATTGCAACATCCCATCCGTCCACGGAATATCAAGTGCCACACAAAGCGCACGCATCATGCCCTTGGGATTGGCTCGCACATCTTCGGCTTCGATAATGGGCGGGTGCGCCCCTGTTGCGGCGATGATGTCATCGACCACACCATCCATCTGCGGCACGCCGATATCTTCCAGACACGGTGCCGGACGTTTGGCATCGAAACTCGCCACGACACGCTCTGGCGCGCGGATCAGAATGGCATGGCGCATGACACCGAACCAATCACGCGGCACGCTGTCGATCATGTGGTGGGGCATGTGTTTTTGATACCAAACCGGCGCATTACCCGGCGCGGCCCCGGTAAGATGATCGATCACCGCACGCGCGTCAGATTCGTGGTGCTCAAGGATTTCATCCTGCATCGGATGTGTGACCCCGGAAGCGGAAAGGTAATGAGCATAGAACGGCTCATCGGAAACGGCACAATCACCCCGCGCTTCGAATGAACGCATCATGGCCGTGGATAGGTTCCGCGGGCCTGACCACATTGCAATGCGAATTGTCATCGCCCTTCAGCCTCCCTGCCCTGCATTTCAGCATAGAGAGAACGCAGGCGTGACACCATTGGCCCCGGAACGGCCGCAGGTGTTGTTGCCAATACCGGGCCGAGGACGCGGCCATCTACCTCCCGCACAGGTGTTAGCCCGGCGAATGTACCGGTCACAAATGCCTCTTCGGCGGTGTACACATCGTGGAGCGAGAACGGCTTTTCAAAAACGGGAATGCCCGCTTCGCGACAACAGGCGATCACGTTCATTCGGGTGATGCCGCCGAGGCAATACATGCCTGTCGATGTCCAGACTTCTCCGCCCCGGACAACAAAGAAATGGGTGGAATTACAGGTCGCAACGGCACCTGACGGGTCAAGCATCAATGCTTCATCCGCCCCCGCCTTTGCAGCCTGAATGCAGGCCTGGATGCAATTCAGCTTGGAATGGGAATTAAGCTTTTGATCCTGCGCATCTGGTGCGGTGCGCCGGATAGTTGACGTCATCAGCGACAGGCCCGCGTCATTGGTTCCCGCTGCCTTGTATTCGGGAATGATGACAACGGTTGGTGGCGTGATCGTAACGCGTGGATCCTGGTAAGGGGTTGAACGTATGCCACGCGAAACCATCAAACGGATATGCACGCCATCGGTCATGCCGTTTGCCTCCAGCACATCAAAGATGGCGGCCCGCATCGCATCGGGCGGTGGCATATTGTCAAAATCCAGCACCCGCGCCCCGCCATAGAGCCGCTCCAGATGCTGCGTCAGGAACGGTATGCGCCCGTTCTTGAGGCGCAACCCCTCCCACACCCCATCACCGAGCATGAAGTTACTATCCAGAACAGAAACCACGGCCTTGTCACGCGGAACATGGTCGCCATTCACACTGACAAGAATGGTCTCATTACGCGGGTCGGCATCATATGAATGTGCGCCGTATGACATTATGGAGCTCCTATTTGATCGGGATGGGCTGAAGCGAATGCGTCCAATGCCGTACAGCGTGCTTCTATTTCAACTAGTTTGGGATAAGGGGTCAGATCAACCTCCCACCGCTTTGCGTTATAGAACTGGGGAACAAGGCAAATATCAGCGACCGTTATCGTGTCGCCAGCACAGAACGCCCCAGACGGGCCGCGCGCGACCATTTCCTCAACGCCCGCCAACCCCTTGGGAATGAAATGGCGCATCCATTCGCCCATCGCATCCTCTGCCCCCGAAAGCCCCGCCGCGTGGCGCGCGACTGAAAGATTGCAAACCGGGTGAATTTCCATCGCGATGGCACTGGCAACAGCCCGCGCATGGTGCCGTGCGATGGGGTCCGCAGGTAACAGGCGCACATCGGGGCGCGTTTCATCCAGATACTCAATGATCGGCAAGGATTGCGTCAGCATCAGCCCGTCAATTTCAAGCGCGGGCACCAGACCTTGCGGGTTTCGCACCATATTTGCCGCTTCGCGATGCTCACCAGTCACCAGGTTAACCTGAACCGCTTCGTAAGCGATGCCTTTCAAATTCAGCGCAATGCGAAGCCGGTACGCCGCAGATGAGCGCCAATAGTCATAAAGAATGGGTGTCATCTTTCAACTTTCCAAAGGGAGATCCCGTCAAGGTTGCCCCCAACTATTCCAACCGTAAAGGTATCGCGCCAAATCTTTGACATCAATTTGAAAAACAGCGCCGCACGCCCGCCACTCACCCCCGAAAGTGCCCAAAGATCACCCGTTTTTCCCACTTTATCGTCGCATTAAGAACAGCCGCCCCGCAAAGCGGCAGCCAGATTGCCCTATCCACTGCGTTTCAGACAGTGACAGGGAGAGACTTTATGAAAATCGGATTTATCGGCCTCGGCAATGTCGGCGGCAAACTTGCGGGCAGTCTTGTTCGAAACGGCAAGGATGTTGTTGTTCGCGACCTTGACCGCGCAGCGGCGCAACCCTTTCTCGACAAGGGGGCAGCCTGGGCAGATAGCCCTGCTGAAATGGCGCGCCTTTGCGATGTTGTGATAACCTGCCTGCCTTCGCCAGCGGCCTCTGCGGCGGTGCTGGAGGCGGATGATGGCCTGTTGAAAGGGCTATCGCCGGGCAAGATCTGGATGGAAATGTCCACCACGGATGAGGCAGAGATTCGGCGCCTCGGTGCGCTTGTGGCTGCAACAGGTGCGGCACCTGTCGATTGCCCTGTCTCTGGTGGGTGCCACCGGGCTGACACTGGTAACATTTCGATTTTCGCAGGTTGTGAGCGTGATGTGTTTGAACGCATCCTGCCTTTGCTGACGACCTTGGGCCGCCGCGTTTTGCATACAGGGCCACTTGGCACGGCATCGGTACTCAAGGTTGTGACCAACTATCTGGCAACCGCCAGCTTGATTGCCTGCGCAGAAGCTTTGACAGTCTCCCACGCTGCGGGCATGGATCTGGCAACCGCCTATGAAGCCATCCGCATTTCATCGGGCAATTCGTTCGTACATGAAACCGAAAGCCAAGTGATCCTGAATGGATCGCGGGATATTTCGTTCACGATGGACCTTGTCAAAAAGGACATTGGCTTGTTTCAGGCTGTCGCGGATCGCTCCGGCGTGCCGCTCGACCTCAATCCCAAGATGATCGAGATTTTCGATGATGGTATCGCCAAATATGGCGAGCGGGAGCTGAGCCCCAACATCATTCGACGGCTGGAAGACGCAACCGGGTTAAGCGTTACCGCCCCCGGCTTTCCCGCAGAAATGGTCGATGATGAACCAGAAGAAGCAGGCTATGAGGTTGTCCCAAAACGCGGGTAACGTGATTTAGGCCTAAGCCTGTTCCCACCCGATCCGGGCATCCCGCGAAAACGTGAGGTGCCCGGCATTGCGGGTGCGGGTAAACTTACCCCATGATCAAATCCATTCCAGCGGCGATCATCGCCTGCCTCGCCGGTCCGGCATTTGCCGGGCAAGGCGATAAAAAGCCCATCGAAACCGCCTGCGTTGAGCGTCAACTCGCGGATAAGACAGGGTGTATGTGCCTGCAAACCCTGGGCAACAACACGGTGCGAGAGGGGTTGCACGACCTCATCGCAGAATATCTGGGCCGACAGGTTGACGTTGCCGCCATCGCGGCCGAACGCGGGCATTCCGGGGCAGAACAACTCGCTTCGGAAACCTATCTATTTCGGCGCAACGCAGTTGAGCATTGCAGCATCGCCTTGCCGGAAAACTGACTATTCTCCGGGCCGTCGATACAGACCCAGTTTCTTGAGCATACGCGGCAGGGATTGTCGCAAAGGCGGTGCGCGCCGTTTTGAACGGCCTGCGAGCCGATCAAATTCGTGCACGTCGATCACGCGCTCGGCACAACCGCAACCCTCGCCCGTTGCGACCTTTTCAAAGTAGAATTTTTGAAAGTCATGTTCGCGTTTCATCACGCGACGATAGCCGATCTTGTTGTGATCTGCCAGCGCCCTGCACGCCCCCGCCCCTACGGGCAAGAGAGCCGGCAAGGCTGATTGGTGAGGGGGCAAAGGCACCTCTGCCCCCTCAACCGCTTAACTCAGATCAGGGGATCATCCCCTCCAGCACACGCAGCACCAAAGTCAGGGCTGCGCCAACCACCAGAACATATGCGGCACCGCGACGATCGGCCAACATCGCCTTGCCCGCCATAATGCCAAAACCGATGGCGATGGTAAGCGCAACAACAATGTAGAGCGGCAACGCGATTTCCAGTGACCGTTCAATGAACCAGGCCAAGGCGTAACCACCAATGGCGATGGACGCTGGCCAAACAATACGGAGGCGGTACCAGTCACGCGCGCCGAACCAATAGCCAACGATGGCAAAACAAGCTGCCACAACAAAAAGCTGGCCCAGTTCCACACCAATGTTGAAGGCAATAAGGCTGACGGCAAACTGCCCGGGCGCAAGGCCAAACTCGCTCAACACACCTGCAAAGCCAAGACCATGCAAAAGCCCAAAGGCAAACACGATATACGGGCGCCAACGGCTCAACGTCGGAGAGGCAAGGTTCTCCACTGCGACATAGACAATGGAAAGCGCAATCAGCGGCTCCACGATGCTGCCCGGAATTGTAACGATGCCCAAGATGCCAAGCGCCAGCGTGACGGTGTGCGCCGCGGTGAACGCCGTAACCTGAATCAAAAGCGGGCGCATCTGCGTGGACAGCAGGAAAAGACCGATCACAAACAGAATATGGTCAAGGCCCAGTGGCACGATATGCTCAAACCCAACACCGATGTAGGAAATAAAAGCCGAGAGCGCATCTGTCTTGGCGCCGACCACCGCGATGGGGGCCGAAACGTCACCATTGCTGAGAAAGGCCGAAAACCCCTCCCCCGCCTCGTTCACAGGGGTGCGGACGACAATCGGGCCCCGGCTTTCATCCCACCCAAAGGTGACCGCACTTGTTCCCTCCGGCAGCGTGCCGGAAATGGTGATAATGCTGTCGCGGGCAAGTGTTTCGTCACCAACGGGAGGAATGGTTGCGTTCGTGAACGTCGTCGTCAGGCGCTCATCACCAGCCATTACACTGATGCTGTCCAACAATTTGGGGGCATAAGCGTCCAGCGCCGCGCGCAATGCCTCCGGTGACAGGCCGCGCAATTCATTATAGCGGGCTGCGTTAGGGCTATCATCCGTGTCGTCATGTTCGGCGCCGATCTCTGCGATAATCGCCTCGGCGCTGGTTTGGATCGCAATTTCAAAGCTCGCGCCATCGTCCGCAAAGCTTAGCTCAGCCAAGGCAGGGCGTAACTGATGCGCATTCGCAGCCGACGCCAGAAGCGCAAAGGCAATTACTGTCAGGGCTTGACCCAGAAGCCGGAACGCTAAATTCATCGTTGTGTCCTCTCTCATTTTTCCCGCAAGGCACGATATGACCTATTCGCACCGCTTCGCCAAGCACCTCACCGCAGTTATGACATTAGCTGCCGGGGCATTGGCGGTTGTTCCGGCGCATGCGCATGAATTCTGGCTCGAGCCAACCGATTATTCGGTTGCCGTAGGTGAAGAAATTATCGCGGACCTGAAAAACGGAGAGGCATTCAAAGGTGGCAAGTACCCGTTCATTGACGAGTATTTCACAACATTCGATGTCATCACGCGCAAGGGTGCCAAACCTGTCCCTGGTCGTCGGGGCGATTACCCCGCATTGACCATGAAGGCCGAAACAGGCGGGTTGCACGTATTTGCCTATGCCTCCACCGCCAATGACCTTGCCTATTCCAAGTTCGAAAAATTCGAGAGCTTTGTGACAGGCAAAGACATGGCCTGGGTGTTGGATGCGCACAAGGAACGCGGCCTGCCCACCGAAAAGGTGCGGGAAGATTATTTCCGCTATGCCAAATCACTGGTGAAAGTCGGCTCAGGCGCGGGCCGTGATACGCTGGTCGGCTTTCCGATAGAATTGGTGGCGGAACTGAACCCCTACACCACCGATGCTGACCCGCGCTTTCGCTTGTATCGCGACCGTAAGCCCATGGCCGATTTTGAAGTTCAGGTGTGGAACATTGCCCCTGAAACCGGTGAAGTCACCGAAAGCAAATATCGCACCGATGCCACAGGCCGGGTTACAATTCCGCGCGGCGAAGGTGGTGAATTCCTCCTGAACGCCGTGCAGATCGTTGAGCCTGATGCGGCGCAAACCGCGAGGGGCGTTGACTGGATCTCCATCTGGGGCACCACAACCTATTTCATCGAATAGGGCAGCGCCCAGCCAACCCGATCATTCCGCAGCATGCAATACCGGTGCATCCCCACCCTTGAAGCGGATCAAGAGTGCCTGTCGGCGTTCGGCTGCTTTGGCTGCATTGGCATCCTTTACATGGCCGAAACCTTTGACCTGAAGCGGCAGGTCAGCAAGCTCGCAAGCGGTGTCATACGTATCGTGCGTCACCTTCGCCGTCAGCTCACGCAACAGATCCTCTTGCGCGACAATCGCCGCCCGTTCCGATTTGCGCTCTGCGGTGTAGCCAAAGATATCAAACCGACCACCACGCAAGCCTTTCAGCTTCGCCAACTGCCTGAATACCGTTAACATCCACGGGCCAAAGGTTGTCTTTTTCGGGCGGCCATTGCTGTCTTTGCGTCCAAGGATCGGGGGCGCGAGGTGGAATTCAATCTTGCCCACATTGTCAAAACGCCCGGCGATCTGATCTTGCAGTGTTTCGACGTGCAGGCGCGCCACCTCATATTCATCCTTATAGGACATCAATTTGAACAGGCCGAGCGCGACAGCCTCTGCATATCCTTCGCGGCCGAGTTTTTGGTCTACCGCCTCAGCGGCCTTTACATGCGCCAGCCAGCGATCTGCCCATGCGGTGTTCTGAAATTTCACCAAACGGGTGTAACGCAGGTCGATCTTGTCCTGATATGACGCCGCCTGTTGCGTCTTGGGCGCGACACTCGCCGCCGCGGCGGCCGGATCAAAAATAGACCACCGCCCGATTTCAAAGGCCTTTTTGTTGCCCTCGACCCCTGCGCCATTCAGCTCGATCGCGCGCATGAGGGACTCATACCCCAGCGGAATACGCCCGGCCTGCCATGCAGCCCCCAGCACCAGCACATTGGAATAGATCGCATCCCCCAAAAGCCGCTCTGCCAGTCGCGTTGCGTTCAGATAGCTGACCTGATCGGCCCCAACGCGGGCTTCGAGGCTAAGGCGCAGATCATCTGCGGGGATGGTAAAACCACCATCGCGGGTAAATTCGCCGGTGTTGATCTCATGCGTGTTGCAAATGACCCGTGTGCGCCCCGGTGCCATAAGTGTTTGCGTCTTGGCCCCGGCCGTCACCAGCAGATCGCCACCAATCACCACATCAGCTTCGCCTGTGGCGACGCGAATGGCGGTAATATCATCGGGGGTTTCGGCAATGCGACAGTGGATGTGTACCGCCCCGCCCTTTTGCGCGAGGCCGGCCATTTCCATCACGCCCGCGCCCTTGCCCTCAAGATGGGCGGCCATGCCGAGCAAGGCGCCGACCGTCACGACCCCCGTTCCCCCGACGCCCGTGGTCACGGTATTATAGACCTTGTTGATCGTCGGCAGGACCGGTTCGGGCATGTCGGGCAAATCAAGCGCCGCTGCTTTTTCCTTTTTCGGCGTCGCGCCATGCAACGTCACGAACGACGGGCAAAACCCGTTAACGCAGGAGAAGTCCTTGTTGCAGGATGATTGGTCAATCTGCCGTTTACGCCCCAATGCCGTATCCAGCGGCGCAACCGATACGCAGTTGGATGCGATCCCGCAATCGCCGCAGCCTTCGCAAACCTCCGGGTTGATATAGACGCGTTTGTCGATATCAGGGAACTTGCCACGCTTTCTGCGGCGACGCTTTTCAGCGGCACAGGTTTGCACATAAACCAATGCCGTGACGCCCTTTGTGTCACGCAGGTCTTGTTGCACCCTGTCCAGTTCTGCCCGCTCAAAGGCTTTGACATCTGAATGCAGGCGCGCGGGGTCGAACCCTTCCTTTTCATCATAGACAGCGACGAGCTTTCTAACGCCCATCGCGCGGATTTCTTCGATCATCCGGTAAACATCCATGCCGCCATCATGGGTTTGCCCCCCGGTCATGGCGACCGCATCATTATAGAGCACCTTAAAGGTGATATTGGCATCAGATGCGACAGCCGCGCGGATCGCCATGGCACCGGAATGGTTATAAGTGCCATCGCCCAGTTGCTGGAAAACGTGATCTGTGGTGGAGAATTTGCTCTCCCCGATCCAATTCACCCCCTCCCCGCCCATATGGGTGTAGCCGACGACATCCCGCTCCATCCATTGCACCATGTAATGGCACCCAATACCCGCAAACCCGCGCGAGCCATCAGGCAGTTTCGTGGACGAGTTATGCGGACAGCCTGAACAGAACCAGGGCGTTCTGTCAGGTGTCGTGGCGATGTTGGCGGAATTTGCAGCAGTTTCCAGCGCCTCTATTCGGCGGGTATTCACCTCCCCTGCGAGCCCCTCAGCAAACAGTATTCCACCGAGTTTCAGCGCCACATCAACAGGGGACAGCCCCATCTCCACCGGGAAAAGTACCTCACCATCTTCATCGCGCTTGCCCACAATGCGCGGGGCACCGGGTGTGCCGTACAGGATTTCCTTGATCTGACTTTCGAGTAGAGATCGTTTCTCCTCCACCACCACAATCATATCCAGGCCATTGGCCCATTCACGAAACCCTGTCGGTTCCAGCGGATATATCATGGCTGGCTTATAAACCGTCAGACCCATTCGCCTTGCTGCCGCTTCGTCAATGCCCAAAAGGTCAAGCGCATGCGCAACGTCGAGCCAGTTTTTGCCCGCGGAAACGATCCCCACCTTCGCCCCTGCAGCGCCGCGCATCCGCTTGTCTATGCCATTGCGTCGCGCATAGGCGTGCGCGGCCCAGCGTTTGTAGTGCTGCATCCGCGCCTCTTGCGGAATGCGATCATCCACAATGCGGATCGAAAGCCCATCGGCGGGCATTTCAAAATCATCGGGTATTATCGTTTCGATGCGATCAGGGCGGCCATCTATGACTGCCGTGCTTTCGATCGTATCCTTCAGACATTTGATGCCAACCCACAGCGAGGCAAATCGCGACATCGCAATTCCATGCACGCCAAGGTCGATAATCTCCTGCACACCGGCGGGCGCAAGGATCGGCATTTGCGCGT
Organism: Pikeienuella sp.; assembly: GCA_049608645.1. Classification (GTDB taxonomy): domain Bacteria; phylum Pseudomonadota; class Alphaproteobacteria; order Rhodobacterales; family Rhodobacteraceae; genus Pikeienuella. The sequence goes on from JBMYXS010000011.1 coordinate 12,263, forward strand.
CCACAAACGCGAAATCTGATTGGTGAACAGTGGTCGAACTTTCGCCTGTGTGATCATCCCCCATCGCGGCCAGAACACCGCCGAGCGGTTGCGTGCCCGCAAGGTTTGCATGGCGAAAAGCATCGCCTGATCGATCTACGCCCGGCCCCTTGCCGTACCACAAGCCAAAAACACCATCGTATTTCCCATCACCACGCAGCCCCGCTTGTTGCGCCCCCCAAAGTGCGGTTGCGCCGAGATCCTCGTTCAAGGCAGGCTCAAAGGTGATGTGGTTTTCCATCAGCGGCTTGCCAGCTTGCAGGAAAGTGCCATCGACCCCACCGAGCGGCGACCCACGATAGCCTGTGACATATCCGGCCGTATTGTAACCTGCTTGCTGGTCACGCCACCGCTGCGTCAACATCAGGCGCACCAGCGCCTGTGTGCCATTCAAAAGCACATCTTTCTTCGAAAGGTCATAACGATCCCCGAGACTGACATCTGCGTGTTTCATAACGACATTCCTTGGTTGCTCTTCGCGTTGGGTCCACTTCAGGTGTGAATTAAGGTAAGCATAGATGACCTATTTCAGCAAGCAGAAAGCACAGACCGATGCCCAACATATGACAAACGACATTTGCCCGAGGCTACTTGCTGCATCATATATGTGAACGAAGAAGCAAAATTTCAAAAATCCGGGGGCGCCATGAACCGGCGGGCATTCCTTTTTTCGACAACCGCGCTGGCGCTGACGGGCTGTTCAAATGGCGCATCCTATGGCGCGCGCGCCGAAGACAAATACCCGCCTTTGGGCCAGTTTCTCGAAGTCGAAGATGGCCGCATTCATTACATCGAAGGTGGCGAGGGGCCGACCGTTATTCTCATTCACGGAGCAAACGGCAATCTTCGCGATTGGACGTTTTCAATGTTTGCGAAACTTGCCGAAACCCACCACGTCATCGCGTTTGACCGCCCTGGCCTTGGTTATTCTGACCGTGCCGCCGAAGATGGGTCCAACCCGGAGGTTCAGGCGCGCATTCTGTCATCCGCGGCGGAACAGCTTGGCGTGACCGACGCTGTTATTGTCGGGCACAGTTGGGGCGGCGCCGTTGCGGCCGCCTGGGCCCTGAACCACGCGGAACAGATCAAAGGCATCGCCATGCTCGCGGGCGCGACTCACCCCTGGGGCGGCGATGGTGTTTTCGTCTATAAGCTGGCTGCATCCCCTAGCATTGGCAGCATCGTACGCAGCGCCGCACGGGCGTATATTACCCCAGGTCGACAGGAACAGTTTTTGGCGGATGTGTTTTTCCCCAACGAACCCATACCGGGATACATCGACTATATCGGCATAGAATTGGCCCTGCGCCCCAACACCTTCCTTTGGAATTCACAGGATCTGGCAGAGTTGAACGGGCATCTGGAACGGATGGCCCCGCGTTACCCCGCGATCCGCCTACCGATGGAAATTCTTCATGGTGAAAATGATCAAACCGTTTGGGCAAGCGTTCATTCACAGCCCCTGCACGACAAGGTCCGCGATTCCAACCTGACCATGTTGCCCGGTGTTGGCCACATGATGCAGCACATTGCAGAGGGCGAAGTTATCGCCGCTATCGAGAAACTGGCCCGCCCCGTGTGAGCGGAGCGGGCTCACTCCCACGTCAGCCCAGAACCTCCCGAACAGCCTCTGCGGCGACCTCAACAACCTGATCAATCTCAGCCTGTGAAATGCAGAGCGGCGGCGCGAAGCCGATGATGTCCCCTTGGGGCATGGCGCGCGCAATCACATCGCGCTTGGCCATCGCAGCGGAGATCGCCGGGCCGATTTTTCGCGCCGGGTCAAAAAACGCCAGCGGCGCGCGCGTTTCGGCAAATTCAACAGCGCACAGCAAACCTTCACCGCGCACCTCTGCGACATGGGGATGATCGGCAAAGGCGCTCTCAAGACGCGCGCGCAAATACGCGCCAGCATTACCAGCATTGGCCACCAGACCCATTTCATCGACCAGCTTCAGGTTCGCCACGCCCGCAGCCGCCCCAATCGGATGGGCCGAATAGGTCCAACCATGGCCAATCGGCCCGTTTTCATCGGTTCCCCGCGCCAGCACCGACCACATCTTTTCCGACACGATGGAACCCGACAATGGCGCATAGGCCGATGTCAGGCCCTTGGCGATGGTGATGAGGTCAGCCTCAATTTCATAGTGATCAGCCCCAAACATCGAACCGAGACGACCAAAGCCCGACACGACCTCATCAGCGATCAGCAGAATGTCATATTTCTGCAAGACCGCCTGAATTGCGGCCCAATACCCCGCAGGGGGCGGCACGATCCCGCCTGTTCCGAGCGCGGGCTCACCGATAAAGGCCGCAACGGTGTCTGGCCCTTCAGCCAGAATAAGGGCCTCCAGCTTGGTGGCGCAGTCGGCAACAAATTCCGCCTCTGTCATGTTCGGGTCATTACGGCGCAGGTAATAGGGCGCTTCGGTGTGAACGACTTGCGACAAGGGCAGGTCAAATTTGTTGTGGAACAATTCAAGCCCGGTCAAAGACCCCGTCATAAGGCCCGACCCATGATAGCCACGCCAACGTGAAATGATCTTTTTCTTCTGCGGGCGGCCAAGGATATTGTTGTAATACCAGACCAATTTGATGTTCGTCTCGTTTGCGTCAGACCCACTTTGCCCAAAATAGACCTTCGACATATTCGCCGGGGCCCGGTCGAGGATCATTTTTGCAAGCGTGATTGACGCCTCCGTCCCATGACCGACATAGGAATGATAATAAGCCAGCTCATGCGCTTGCCTGGAAATCGCCTCCGCAATTTCGGTACGGCCATAACCGACGTTGACGCAGTATAACCCGGCAAAAGCATCGAGCATGCGCCGCCCATCGCGGTCGGTGATGTAAACGCCCTCTCCCCCACTGATCACCCGCGTCGGCGTTTCGCCGCGCGCATGTTGCGCCAAATGGGTTGAGGGGTGGAAAAAAGTCTCGCGATCCCATTCCGCGAGTTGATCATTGTTCAGCATATTTTGCCCCTGGTTTTGTTTGCACGCAGGATAACTTGGCTGCGCGCTGATTTTCTGCAAAATACCAAGCACAGCGCATAAGTTATGCAAAAATTACAGCACTTAGGGTGGATATGAGCGGACTGGACGAATTGGACCGAAAAATCCTGCATGAGGTGCAACTCAACAATCAACTCACCTCTGCCGAATTGGCAGAGCGTATCGGCCTTTCCGCCACTTCCGCGCAGCGGCGGCTCAATCGTTTGCGTAAAAACGGTGTGATTAGCCAGGATATCTCGGTGATTTCCGGCACTGATGTGGGCCGAACGCTCACCCTGATTGTATCGGTAGAACTGGAACGCGACCGCTCCAACGTCATTGACCAGTTCAAACGCGCGGTACGAGATGAGCCGATGGTGATGAACGCCTATTACGTTACAGGCGACATAGATTTCATGCTGGTGATCAGCGCGCGCGATATGGTGGAGTACGAGGCATTCACCCGCACGTTTTTCTATGACAATCCCAATATCAAAGGCTTCAAAACGACCGTTGTGATGGATCAGATCAAGACATCACTCTACGTGTCGCCCTGGTCCTGATCAGCCCGCTTCGCCCAGCCGCCGTTCACGCCAATGACGTCGGCAAAGCGAAACATAGATATCATCGCCAATGGCGATCTGGTCGCCCTCTTCCTGCACCGCGCCACCGGCGCCAAGGCGCACCACCATTGTGGCCTTGCTGCCGCACCAGCAAATTGTGCGCACCTCACGCAGATTATCGGCAATCGCCAACAGCGCCGCAGAGCCGGGGAACAGTTCACCCTGAAAATCCGTGCGAAGCCCAAAGCACATCACCGGAATGCCAAGATCATCAGCCACTTTCGCAAGTTGCCAGACCTGTTCTGCATCCAAAAACTGCGCCTCATCAACAAAGATACAAGCGATGTTCGTCTTTGCATGCTGCGCGTCGATCACTTCAAACAGGTCCTGCCCCGGACTGAAGGTCATCGCCGGGGCTTCCAACCCGATACGGGAGCCGATCTTGCCCGTGCCAACACGGTCATCAAGCTGTGCCGTCAGCAACAACGTCTCCATCCCCCGCTCCATATAGTTGTGGGAGGCTTGCAGCAGGACAGTCGACTTGCCCGCGTTCATGGTGGAGTAGTTAAAATAAAGCTTGGCCATTCCCGGTTCATGCCAATCGTGACGAAGAAGGGCAAGATGGCTGGTGCAGCTTATTCGACCGGTGCCCACTCTGGCGGTGCAATCGCGGCGCGGCGCTTCAGGCATGTCGCCATCATGGCATAATCGGGCAACCACATATCCTGACACAGCTCATATGTGGCCACGACGTGCTGACCATCTGCGCCCGCACTTCGCTTTGCCCAATCGAGGTAACGCGCAACCACCTGTGCGCCTTCGATCTGATCCCGGATGCACGCCCGCTTTGCATTCGGGTCGCTGCCCCAGGTCATCTGGCACAAATCATGGACCGGGCTTGCCGGCGCGCCTGCCGACCAGGCGCACATCCCCAAAAATACAAGTCCGATCACGCGCCAGTTCATCGCCAAACACTGCCTTGATCCTCTCTCGCGTGCAATCCACTACCGCAAAGAGCGAGCAAACTAACGCAAATGGTATTTACGCAGCCAAGAAAACAAAGTCTAAGCAGCACAGAGTTACAAACGGAGTGCGGCATGAAACATGGTCTTCAGATCAAACCTTTCCCCGGTTACCTGATCGATCGGTTCGACGGGTGGAAACGCGTCCGCTTTGAAGACAGCAAGGCCTGGTACGCCCGACTCATGGAAGATGGCCAGCGCCCGCGTGCCATGTTGATCTCCTGCTGCGATAGCCGCCTGGACACCGTATCCATGTTTGGCGCGGAACCGGGCGACCTGTTTGTTGTGCGTAACGTCGCCAATCTGGTTCCACCCCATTCGCCGGATGAGAACCACCATGGCACCTCTGCTGCGGTAGAATTTGCCGTAAAGGGCTTGCGCGTTGCGCATATCGTCGTTGTTGGGCATTCAAACTGCGGCGGCGTAAAGGCGTGCCATGATCTGATGTGCAAGGGGGGCGAAGCGGGAGCCGAATCAACCTACATCGATCACTGGATGTCCATTCTGCGCCCCGGCTTCGAGCGCGTTTCCAAAAACAAGAACCCTGCGGAAGCAGATCCGTTGCGTGAATTGGAACATGAAGCGGTTCGCACATCGATTCGCAATTTGCAGAGCTTCCCCTTCGTTCAGGCCGCAATGGAAACCGGAATGCTGAGCCTGCACGGTGCATGGATCAATATTGGCGAGGGAAAGCTTCACGCGCTTGATCCCGATTCGGGCGCCTTTGTTGAGCATCACTAACGCCCGGCGCGGGTTCTGCCCTCTAGCATCCTGAATTTGCGCGCACGGCTTGCCGGCGCGCTGTTCGGCTTTCCGGTGCCAATCAGCTTTGTGTTGACCTGATGCCCATTGCGCGGACGCATGAATCGCCTTATATCGCGTCTTGAGGGGCTGCGCGGGCGGACGTCTCGCCAACCCGGTCAGGTCCGGAAGGAAGCAGCCGCAACGAGTTTTTGTTCGGGTCGCCGCAGCCTCTCACCCTTCTCCCCATCAGCATAATTTTCGCCCGACAGGGCGGGCGGCGCAGGTGATGCCGTTTACGGGCGCATTGCAGCCAGCCACCCCAGCCCTTCGTCGGTCGTGCCGCGCGGTTTGTATTCCGCGCCAATATAGCCTTCGTAACCGGCTTCATAAATCGCCGGGATCAGACGTTCATACGCCACCTCGCCCTCATCCGGTTCGGCGCGGCTCGGCACAGCGGCAATCTGGATGTGACCAATGAAGGGCAAATGCGCTTCGATCCGGCGCAACAGGTCGCCTTCCATGATTTGCACATGGTAGCAATCAAACATGATCTTCACATTGGGGGCACCAACGACGCGGATTATCTCTGCGGCTTGCTCCACCTCACACAGAAAATAATCATCCACATCGCGATGGTTCAGCGGCTCCAACAGCACGGACAAGCCAAGGTCGCGTGCCTCATCCGCAGCATAGGCGATATTTTCGATATAGACGTTTTCATCGCCTGCGCGCCCGGCCATGACATGAACAGCGCGCGCACCAATCGCATCCGCATAATCCAGTGCTTGATCAATGCCTGCGCGGGCTTCGGCTTCGCGCCCTTCCACCGCAGCAATGCCAAAATCACCAGCTGAAAGGTCGCCACGCAACGTATTCAGCCCCAACATGGGCAGCCCCGTTTCCGAAAGCGCGTCACGAACCGCTTCGGCATCTTCGTCAAATGGCCAATGGCATTCCACGGCATCAAAACCTGCCGCATGAGCGCGTTTGATAGATTCAGGCAGCGCCAATTCATTCCAAAGAAAACCGAGATTTGCTGAAAAACGTGGGGACATGCTCAACTCCAGTGGGTACCACCCCTTTTTGTTACGCCAAACCACGCAGATCAAACATGACGGCGCTCTGCGCTTAACACGCTGTAGATTCGTGCACGTCAGGTTGCATCAGACCACACTCGTTTTGCATGGAATGCGGCGGGCCAGCTTTTAGGTCAGCGGCAAAAAATCCGCAGCTATTTGAAGTGACACTCTGCCTTGATAACCAACGGGCACCGCTATGCCGGGCCCCTGCGGTCGCTGGCAAAACAGTCACACCGCACATCATTTGGGTGGGAAGTAAGCAATCAGGAAACACCGCCACCTTTGATGAGCAGCGCGATCGCATTCAGGCAATGCTCTGCGTTCGTGAGGTGGGCGGGCGAAAGAAAAACCTGCTTGCGCCAGACTTCAGGCTCATTTTTCTAAAATGCTCACGAAATGACTGCGCCACTCACGAAAACCCCACCCGACATTCATTCGATAGTAACGATTTGTCTGGTGCAGCATCTATTTGAGGCGAGCGCCACATCCGGTTTCCGCGCAAACAGATGACACGCCAGATGAAAGGGCATAGGTATCCATAGAAACGAACAAGCACAGGCGATCATGTGACAGGATCGTCGGGAAGAAACCTGCCGGGGCCATGAAAGGACGATACAATGAATGACTATTCACCAAATTCCTGGGAGGGCCGCGCCCTCACGTCGGTCATGGCTGGCTTTACCGACCTTCCGACCTTCAAGGAACGTGGCCCGATCATCCTCACACACGGTGAAGGCGCGCGTGTTTTTGATGTTCATGGCAATTCCTGGCTCGATGCCAATTCGGGCCTTTGGAACATGGTCGCTGGTTTCGACCACAAAGGCCTGCAGGAGGCGATGGTCGAACAAACCCGTCGCTTCCCCGGCTATCACGCTTTTTTTGGCCGTATGGCCGATACCGCAGTGGAACTAAGCGAAAAACTGGTTGAGGTATCGCCCTTCGAGACCGGGCGCGTGTTCTTCACCAATTCCGGCTCCGAAGCCAACGACACCATGGTCAAGATGCTGTGGATGATGAACGGCGTGGAAGGCAACCCCGGACGACGCAAGATCATTACGCGCGTCAACGCCTATCACGGCGTGACGACAGTTGCCGCCTCCATGACGGGCAAGCCCTATAATGAACATTTTGGCTTGCCCCTGCCGGGCTTTCTGCACACGGATTGCCCGCACTACTGGCGCTATGGGTTGGAAGGCGAAAGCGAAGCGGAGTTCACCAAACGCTGTGCGGCGAACCTCGAGGAAATGATCGTCACCGAAGGCCCCGAAACCATCGCCGGTTTTTTTGCGGAACCTGTTATGGGCGCGGGCGGTGTTATTCCCCCGTCCGAAGGGTATTTTCAGGCGATCCGCCCGATCCTGCGCAAATATGACATCCCGCTGATTGCCGATGAGGTGATCTGTGGGTTTGGCCGCACCGGCAAACTTTGGGGCTCCGAAACTTATGACATCCAGCCCGATGCAATTATCTCATCAAAATGCCTGACCGGCGGTTACATGCCCCTCGGCGCGGTCATTTTGGGCGACGGGATGGCTGAGCGGATGCAGGCCGCTTCGGAAAAGCTCGAAGAATTCCCCCATGGTTTCACCGCTTCAGGGCACCCTGTTGCCTGCGCCGTAGGGCTCAAGGCCATCGACATCATTATGAACGAAGGGCTGTTGGACAACGTGCAGGCGATATCCCCTTATTTCATGAAAAAGCTCAAGAGCTTTGAAAGCCATTCGATGGTTGGCGAAGCGCGCGGCGTTGGCCTCATGGGCGCGTTGGAAGTTGTCGCAGACAAGGAAACCAAAACGCCCTTTGACGGCTCGCTCAGCGTGTCAGAGGCGCTCGCCAATGCTTGCCTCGACAATGGGTTGATCTGCCGCCCGCTTGGCCAGTCCGTCGTTCTGTGCCCGCCCTATATCTTTGATGAGGCACTGACTGATGAAATGTTCGACAAGATCGGCAAGGCGCTGGATCAGGTAGAAGCGCAGGTTCGCTGAGGCCCCTGCGCCACGCCAATAAAGCAAACCCCGCGCGCCTTTTCCTGGGGCGCGCGGTTTTTTTGTGCCCCACGCTGACCAAGGGTCATCATCCCGTCAGGCCGCGCCGCACAAGGTTCAGCCCCATGATCAGAAAGGCCCATAAAACCGCTTTTTGAAACCGGGCACCATCCATTCTGCCACGCAGTTTTTCGCCCAGCCAATAGCCCGCAAAGGTTGGGATCAAAAACAGGCATGAGGCGATGAACAAGCGGTCGGTCATCAAACCGGTCTGGGTATAGCCGAGCAAAAGGGGCGCAGATCCGGTAAACAGCAGAAACCCCATCGCCCGCACGAATTCGTCTTTTTGAAGACGGCGGGCCAGCAGAAACACCAGCATGGGTGGCGACCAGATACCCGTCAGTCCCCCCATCGCGCCGCAGATCACCCCTGCAACAACCTGGCCCGGTTTTTCCCATTTCTCCGCCAGTTCAGGCGGCTCACCAATCAAGCTGGCAGCCGCAAAAATGGCGATGGCAACCCCGGTCAGCATCAGGATCAGGTCAAAAGGAATATCCGCCGCCTGAATGCTGGTCAGGTACATCACCACCGCTGTCGTCAACGCGATTGGCCAAAATCGCCTGACCGTCGCTGCCACCTCACCCTGCCGAACCATTTGCCAAATGTTGGAGATGATCATGCTCATCAACCCCAGCGCGATGGCGGTACGCGGGTCAGTGACCTGCGAAAGCACGCTGACAACGGTCGTCGGCAAACCAATGCCAATCGCACCCTTTACGGTTCCGCCCAGCAGGAATGCAAAGAATGCGACGACAAAGAGCGTCTCAACAGGGAACAAGTTATCCATGAGGGCGGCATAACACTCGTCCGCGCTCTTGGGAATGCGCTTGCGGCGTGGCCTCGTCACCGCGAGGATATTCGATATCAGTTTCAGAAAGGTCACGAATCATGACTACCAAAACGGCTATGTTTCACGCGCTCCATGTTCCGGGTGATCCTGTCATTCTGTTCAACATCTGGGATCCAGGCAGTGCGGCCGCCGTTGCCGCAGCTGGTGCGAAGGCCCTGGCGACCGGGTCAATGCCCGTGGCACTTGCCCATGGGTTTCAGGACGGCGAACAGATGCCCCGCCCGCTCGCGCTCGATAATATCAAACGCATCGCGGCAGCGACTGATCTGCCAGTGACCGCTGACCTCGAAGGCGGTTACGACGTCGGCACAGAGATCGTCGAAGAAACCGCGCGCCTGGCGATTGAGGCCGGCGCCGTTGGCTTCAATTTCGAGGATCAGATTGTCGGCGGCAGCGGCCTTCACGATATCGAAACACAGCAAGAGCGTATCAAAGCAGCCCGTGCAGGCGCGCCAGAGGCATTTTTGAATGCGCGCACGGACATATTCCTCAAGGCTGCGCCCGAAACCCATGATGCCGCCATGCTCGCCGAGGCGATTGAACGGGCAAAGGCTTATCGAGACGCCGGGGCCTCCGGGTTCTTTGCGCCAGGATTGGTGGATGAGGCGTTGATCGCGCGACTGGTCGAAAACGGCGGCTTGCCGCTGAACATTCTGGCCTTTCCCCATGCCCCGCCGAATGCACGCCTGGCTGAACTTGGTGTTGCGCGCATCAGTTACGGACCAATCCCGTGGAAGCGGATGGCAGCATGGCTCGAAGGGGAAGCCCGCGCCGTGTTCGAAGCCTAAGGCATTCATCGCATCACACTTGCGGCGAAGCGCAGCACAGCCGTGCTGTTGAAGTTCGCCCCCCTGCTGCGGTAGAGAGCGGCCATGTATATAGTTGCCGCTCTCTATCACTTCACCCGTTTTGACGACCTTCCCGCCGTGCAGGGGCCGCTGGCCGATCTGTGCGCGGCTGGTCACGTTAAGGGCACGCTTTTGCTCGCCCATGAAGGTATCAACGGTACCATCGCTGGCCCGCGCGAAGGCATTGATGCCGTACTTGCGCATATCCGCGCCCTGCCTGGTTGCGCCGATATTGAGGTCAAGGAAAGCACCGCCAGCGAGCCGCCCTTCCTGCGCATGAAAGTTCGCTTGAAGCGCGAGATCGTAACACTGGGCCAACCCGGCGTGGACCCGACCGCACAGGTTGGCACCTATGTCGCGCCCGAAGACTGGAACGATCTGATCACACGCGACGATGTCGTCGTCATCGATACCCGCAATGATTACGAGGTGGGTATTGGCACGTTCGAAGGTGCAGTAGACCCGAAAACATCCAGCTTTCGTGAGTTTCCTGAATGGTGGCGTGCCAATCGTGACGACTTTGCCGGAAAACAGGTCGCGATGTTCTGTACCGGCGGCATTCGTTGTGAAAAGGCCTCGTCATTTCTGCTGAGCGAAGGCGTGAACGAGGTATTTCACCTGAAAGGCGGGATTCTCAAATACCTTGAGGACACCCCGAAACAGGACAGCCGCTGGAACGGCGAATGCTTTGTTTTTGACGGTCGCGTGTCCGTCGGACATGGGCTGGTTGAGGGATCATACGACCAATGCCATGCCTGCCGCCGCCCGATTACCGAAGAGGACAAGACCCACACGGCCTATCGCAAGGGTGTTAGCTGTCACCAGTGCATCGACGAATATTCCGACGCTGACCGCGCCCGGTTTGAGCAACGGCAACGGCAGATTGCGCTCGCACGTGAACGAGGTGAGGTGCACCTTGGTGACGGTTCCTGACCCAACGCAACTGACCGCAACCACGACGACGGATCGCCCGCCGCCGGGTGATCCACGGTTGAAACCTGCGCCGCTGATATATCGCCCACCACATGCGCCGTATCTTTCCATTGCCTATCTGGATGATGAAATCGCCGTGATCGACAAACCGTCCGGGTTGCTGTCGGTGCCCGGCAAGGGCGAACACCTGACCGATTGCGCCGAGGCGCGGGCACAAGCCGCCTTGCCCGGTGCATTGATCGTACATCGCCTGGATATGGATACATCAGGGCTGTTGCTGCTCGCACGCAACGCGCGGGCGCAGCGCATAATATCGGGGCAATTTGCGAAACGGATCACGCAAAAAGCCTATTACGCGGTTGTAGCAGGCGTACCGCAGGCTGATGCGGGGGTCATCGAATTTCCGCTTCGCGCCGATTGGCCCAACCGCCCCCGGCAAATGGTTTGTTATGAATTGGGAAAACCGGCCCTGACGCGGTGGGAGGTTGCAGCGCGCGCGTCAGATCGGGCGTTGCTGCGCCTTACGCCTGAAACCGGGCGCAGCCATCAACTGCGGGTGCATCTTGCGGAAATCGGCCATCCGATTTTGGGCGACCCGATTTACGCAACAGGTGCCGCACTGACCGCCGCGCCGCGCCTGATGTTGCATGCGACGGAACTGTCGTGGCGCTGCCCCGCAGACGGCGCGTGGCGGCAAGCTGTTTCCCCGCCCCCGGACTTGTTCACGATTACCTGACACCACCAACGGCAGGCGCCGCGTGCCGCGGCAGGCCAAATACAAGGATATCCCCAATGATTGAACGCATTGAAACCGGTGAACGCTCTTCCAAGATTGTGAAACACAATGGGGTGGCCTATCTCACCGGGCAGGTCGCCGAGGGCGACACCATTCAGGAACAGGTGCGCCTGTGTCTTGAAAAAATTGACGCCTTGCTGATCAAGGCCGGCTCATCCCGTGAAAACATGCTGCGGGTAACGATCTGGCTTGCAGACATGAGCGATTTTGCAGGCTTGAACGAAGTTTGGAACGCCTGGGTTCCCGCTGGCCATGCCCCGGCACGCGCCTGCGGCGAAGCCAAATTGGCGCGCCCGGAACTGAAAGTGGAATTTATCGTAGACGCCGCCTACGACGCATAAGCGGCATGAAGGAATAGCGGTTGCCGGGCAAAGGCATGAAACGCGCAGTTTTGCCCGGCACCATTTACAACCTCAAAGCTCGCTTTTCTGGTAATGTGAGGTTGCCAGCCATTCAGGGTTAATCTCAACACCCCAGCCCGGCTGATCGGTAACGCAGGCGCAGCCATCCTCAATTCCATAGGGCGACGTGGTAAAAAGATCCTGTTGCCACGGGTAATAATCTGCGCCTTCGATCGAAAATTCGAGATATTTTCCGGCGTTCGGGATCGCCCGCAACAGATGCATCGTAAACAACGTCACCATCGACAGGTTCGCACAATGGGGTGTTACGGGCAGGCCCGCTTTGCGCGCCATTTCAACCACCCGCAAAGTGCGACTGATACCGCCGAGGTAAAGTATATCGGGCTGAACGATATCAACCGCGCGCATGTCGATCATGCGCTGCCATGTTGGTAAATCGCAGTCCTGCTCGCCACCGGTCACGTCGATGTGCAAGGCATCAGTTACCTGTTTCGTTTGCTCCAACTCCCAATAAGGGCACGGTTCCTCAAAGTGGGAAAAGCCATTGTCTTGCAGAAGATGCCCCACCTCGATCGCGCGATCAGGGGAATAGCAGCTGTTGGCGTCAATCAGCAGGGCAATATCATCACCGAGTTCACGGCGCATGGTGGGGATGATGTCCTCTGTCCGGCCCGGCCACTCATCGCGGTTGCGTCCGCATTCCGACCCGGCCCGCACCTTGAACGCATCGAACCCCAGATCATCACGCAGCCGCTTGAGGCGCGCAGCCTCATCAGTTGGGGTAATGTCTCGTTTCATCGAGGACGCATAGGCGCGGATCGTGCCGGGTGTGCCGCCCAGCAATTCAGTTACCGATTTGCCCTGCTGCTTGCCGCGCATGTCCCAGATAGCGGTATCAAGCCCCGCCATGGCGCGGCGCAGGTAGGAGCCGGGGAATTTATGCTCCCGCTCGGTGATAATATCCAACAGGTCATCAAGGTCGGTGGTATCCTGCCCCAAGCTCCATGGCGCAACCTGTCGGTGCAGTACCAAACAGGTAATATCGGAATGATAGGTGGAAACCTGGCCCCACCCCTGTGTGCCATCCTCCGCCGTGGCCCTGACGAACCCCACTTCTGGTGTCGAAAATGTCTCTAGTCGGGTGAGTTTCATCGCCGCGCCCCTTTCCCCGCAATATCATCCAAAATCAGGTCAGATGCCTTTTCTCCGACCATGATGGCGGGCGCATTGGTGTTTCCGGTAGGAATTGACGGGAATATTGATGCGTCAGCCACACGCAACCCTTCGACACCATGCACGCGCAAACGCGCATCGACCACTGACGACGCGGGGTCTGTGCCCATGCGACAGGTGGAGCATTGGTGGAACACCGTCCATGACTTTTCGCGGATGTAGGTGGCGATTTCTTCATCGGTCTGCACGCCGGGACCAGGCGAAATTTCTTCTTCGATTACCGCTTTCATAGCGGGGGTTTCCGCGATCTGGCGCATCAGGCGCGTGCCTGCGGCCATCACTGCGCGATCGTATTCAGTGTCGAGGTAATTGCCATGCATTTCGGGTGCCTGCGTCGGGTCGGGCGAGGCGATTTGCAAATATCCTGCACTGGTCGGCTTACAAGGATTGAACCCCAGCAAAAAACCCGGAAACGGGTCAGGGTTCATCAACGGGCGCACCCCGACTGGCGCACGCGTATAACTGACAGGGGAAAAATATAGCTGAAGATCGGGGCCTTCGGCACCCTCCATCACCCGCACAAACCCGCCCCCCTGATTAAGGCTTAACGATAGGGGCCCCTTGCGCGTGAACGCATATTGCAAGGCGGCCTTAACCTTTCCGAACAGGGGGCGCAGGTCTTGGTTCAATGTGGGCCGGTTCGCGCGGTACAGGTTATCACTGCCCAGGTGATCCTGCAGATTGCGGCCCACCTGCGGGGCATCATGCACGACCTTTATGCCATGTTTCTGCAATAATGCGCCCGGACCAACCCCCGAAAGTTGCAACAGTTGGGGGGAATTGATGGCACCGCCGGACAGAATCACTTCGCCACGCGCCCGGGCGGTTTTGATCTCGCCATTCTGGCGATATTCCACGCCGACAGCGCGCTTGCCTTCAAACAATACCCGCGTAACAAGCGCCCGCATCTTGACTGTCAGGTTTTTCCGCTTGCTCGCAGGGCGCAGATAGCTGCGCGCGGTGGAAGCACGCAGCCCACCTTTGGTTGTAATCTGGTAAAGCGCAGCACCATCCATCTCCCCACTGTTATAGTCAGGGTTGGTCGGGATGCCTGCTTGCGCAGCGGCCTCCAGATAGGTGCGCGTCATCGGGTGCACATCATGGGTAACGTCATGGACGGGCAACCGCCCACCTGTACCGCGCCCGTCACTCGCGGGGCCGTCCCAATCTTCCATTCGTTTGAAAATGGGGGCGACATCGTCCCACCCCCAGCCCGGCGCGACGGCTTCCCATTCAGCATAGTCGCGTTGATGGCCACGTACATAGACCATGGCGTTGATGGAACTAGACCCGCCCAGCACCTTGCCGCGTGGCCAATACATTCGCAGACCATCGCGGTTCGGGTCTGGTTCGGTCGTGTACTTCCAGTTCACCCGCTCGTCGTAATAGACCTTGCCATAGCCAATAGGGATCTGAACCCAGGGGCTGGAATCTGCGCCGCCCGCCTCCAGCAGAAGTACGCTTTGCATTCGATCAGCCGTAAGTCGATTGGCAAGCACACAGCCTGCCGATCCGCCGCCGACCACGATAAAGTCAAATGTCTGCACGCCCGCCCCCACGCCCAAGATTGCCCGCCGCTTCAGGCAGGAACCGAAACATTCGGCGAAACGATAATCACGAGTCGGGCGCGCGTCGCAATGCTTTGATCATTCAACGCCAGTGATCAGCAAAAATAATCAACGCCTTGCCTGCGGGCCGGCAACGGTATTTGGATATTTGGAGAACAAAGAAACGGCGAATGGTTGTGCCGTGCTCCATCGTCGATCACGCGAAAACGACCCCCGCCTTTTGCATGAGGGGCGAGGGCGCGCACATGTCACTCCGCGATGAAAGCTGAAACAGCGGCAATAAATTCGCGTGGTTTTTCCGCGTGCAGCCAATGGCCCGCCCCCGCCAACGCCTCAAACCGGGCGTTTGGGAAAAGGCTCTGAATCTGTGGGTGCATATCGGGGGTCACATAATCTGATGCCCCGCCGTACAGAAACAGGGTTGGCCCACGATAAACGCCCGTCTCATCGGGATACCCAACGATAAGCCCCATCTGATCATCCAGAACATCCAGGTTGAGCAGCCAACGCGGCGCATCGCCAGAAAGATCGGCACTTTGCGCCAGAAACGGGGCCACGCCGGGTTCGGGAACATGTACAGCAATCGCGGCTTCGACCTCTGATCGGCGGGTGACAGCGTTCAGGTCAACACCGCGCATAGCGGCGATATGGTGGCTGAGGTTGTGATCATAGGAAACAGGCGCAATGTCAGCGACGATCAGGCGTTCCACCAGCTCGGGGCGGGTTTGCGCCAAAACCATTGCCGCTTTGCCCCCCATGGAGTGGCCCAGCACAATCGCCCGCCCGCCGTTGCCTTCGATCACCTCTGCCAGATCTTGGGCCATCGCGTGATAATCGTGTGCCGGGTCACGCGGACTGGTGCCATGGTTACGCATGTCCACCGCAATCGCATTGCGCCCTGCACCCAGCCGCTTTGCCAGCGCACGCCAGTTGCGCCCGGCGCCAAACAAACCATGCACGACGACCAGCGGTGTGCCGCCGCCTTCACCCGGAAAAACTGTCGTGGCCAGACGCATGGTCATTCCTTTCAGCGCAGCTTTTTAGATGCCGCAAATGTGCTAACCTCTCTCCATTCATTAGAGGGGGTTGGAAAATTGGACAAGCCAGTGGCAACGGGCGGCATCGGCGCCAAGCTCAAAAAAAAGTGGGATGACTTTTTCTGGGTAAAACAAATTTTTGCGTTGGAGTTTGGTACATCTGACGTTCAGGCCAACTACAGCCGTGTTTACGCGTGGATGGCAAATCAGCTTGGGCACATGACACTCGGCCTTGCCGTTGCGTTGTTGTTCGTTTGGATCAGCGAAAGCAGCCTGTCCGCCATCATCAAATTCACCGCATGGCTGGGCGATGCAGAGGCGGCGCCACTCGCTTGTCAATGGGGGTGGTTGTGCTTGCCCAGCAATCTGATGTTGAGCGCAACCTTCACCGTGGTGATCGGCGGGCTGGCGGTGTTTCTGCTGTGGTGGGCATGGTCAGGGCGATGCCATCAGCCGGCATCCCAGAGCCGCGCGAACCTATACCCCCGCATTCCCAAAGGTGTCGCCATCGCCTTTCATGCCGGTGTGGCGCTGCTGTTGATTGGTGTGGTGATCTACGCGCTTGGCTTCAAGCCAACAGGGGTTTCCATCGGTGCGTGGACGACGTTGATGAGCACGCTCATCGCGACACTGGTTATAACGGCTGCCATCGTCGTGCTCTGCAAAGATGCAGAGGTTTTGTTTCTGTCCTTGTTCGGGCTGGCGATTGTGTTTGTGCTCGGCACTGGCATTCTGAACTATCAGATAGGCAACAGCCCCGCGCGGTGGGAGTTTCTTGTCATTGCCGCGCTGCTTCTGGGTCTGATGGCGGCGACCTGGCTGCTGCGATACCGCGATGCGGAATACAAACACCTGAGGCACAGCGGCGCGACCCTGTGGCGGGAGGTTGCCGGCCTGGTTTTCGTGGTGGTTTTCCTTGGTGTTCTGCATTTTGGGCTGGATCCCGAATGGCGCACCGCGTTAACCGCTGCCTTTGCATCTGTCACATTGTGGTGGGTCAAGGAATTTGGCTCGGACATCCCCGGTGTCCATGAAGAAATTGGCCGAGCCTATGACAATCGCCCTACCCCTTTGCCCGGATCAGAGCGTGACTATGATCAGGTCGAGTTGGATTATCTGACCGATGCGCGGATGGATGCGCGGACCGATGGGTTGTTCTACATCGCGGGCGCATGGATCGGTGCAGGCGTCATCAGCGATATGCCGGTCTTGACCGATAATTCGTGGGAAACCGGCGCAGAACTTGTCGGCTGCATGATTTTCATTTTCATCTTCATGGTCGAAGGAAAGCGGTGGTCTTTCCGGCAAGTGGCGCTTGACCGCATGGGCGCAAACCGCGCAAGCCGACTGGCGGTTTTCCGCTCTGCGCTCAAAATGATCGTGATTGAGCCAGATGCCGAAACCCCGGCAGAGGGGCCCGCGCCGGAGATTAACGACTATGACCCGCACCCGATTGATCGCCTTCGTCGGTTTGCCCACGGCGACAAAACCAGTGCATCGCTTGATCATGTGTTCGTTATTGGTGCCCTTGGCTCAGGCCGCACGCCACTTGGTCTTGCTCTGGCGAGTGAGGCCGCGCTGTCATGCCATTCAACCATAAACGATGGTGCCGCCCCCCGACATGAACATCGAACAGGTCGTTACGTGCAGTTACATCGCCTTGCGCATCTTTTGCGGGATGTGACCAAAAGGTCAGAGCTTAGCGCCTATCCCACCCAACCGGTGTGGTTCGACAAAACCTCGGGCACCCGCCTTTCGATCGGAGAGCAGCGCCCGAAAGATGGCAGCAACCCTGAGCGGGAAGAAGCGGCCTCGCTGGTGGTTATTGATGATGCAGCTTTCGTGAACGGGGTCACGCCTTTTACCGCATGTGACGCGCTAAATCTGGCGGCGGGCGCACAGCAAACTGTCTGGATGTTCCCCACGCGGGAAAGGTCGAACACCGGGCCATTGACATCGTCAGGCGCAGTTGCGGAATGGGCACCTGATTACCGGGAATACCTGTCAGACATCGCAGCCCTGAGATACGCAATCACGCAAAGTGCGGGCGCGCCGCAACGCATCGCTATCGTATTTGTTCGGCGCTTCGAGAACACCGATGGCACGCCGCAGACCGCCTTGCCTTAGCCGCCGGGTTTGGTTGTGCCGCCATCTTGGTCAGGCGCATCATCACCAAGCACACCGGCACGGACCAGTTCAATGGCATTGGCCATGTTCCGCCCCGCGCGGGCGGATGTGGCACCGCCAACGCCGATACGCCGCCCAAATCGCCACCACAGACCGGGCGACCATGCAGCAGGTTGCGCATGAAACGTGCGGATCACGAAACCGCTGGAGGGTTTCAGCGGCGCGAACCCCCGTTCAAGTTTTTCGATATCTTCGATCCGACACAGGACCACGCCTGTATCATCAGACACAGTCTCACCATCAAAACGCAGCACGTTGGAGCGCGCGCGCAAGACCACCATGCCGACCAAAGCAGCGGGTATGGCAAGAAAACCGATCATCACATCGCCATCGCGCATGGCGAGCGACAAAAAGAACCCGACCAGGACCAGTATCGCAATCAAGATGATCCACCGCGCGGCCGCCGGGCGGCGCACCTCAACGACGGAGCGTCGCGGGTCGGGCAATTCACTCGTGTTCATAACAATGCCCGTAATTCGCGGCGCATGATCTTCCCGGTCGCTGTCATCGGAATATCATCCACAAACTCGACGCGGGCCGGCGACATATGGGGTGAAAGGCGCGTGCGCACATGCGCAATCAACGCGGCGGCGGTTTCATCGCTCTGCGTGGCACCAGGCGTTGCCTTGACAAAGGCACATATCACTTCGGTGCGCACAGGGTCTGGTGCACCGACCACGGCGGCTACGGCAACTGCCGGATGGCTGGCAAGGCAGTCCTCAATCTCCGTCGGCCCAATGCGGTATCCGGACGACGTGATCACATCATCGGTACGGGAAGAGAACCGAAACCGGCCCATCTCGTCACGCTCCGCAACATCACCGGTCAACATCCAGCCATTCACAAATTTTTCGGCCGTTTGCGTCGGCTTGTTCCAATAACGCAGGAACATGCCGGGATCATCGCTGCGGATTGCAAGCTCCCCGGCTTCGCCACATGGTGCCTCTGCCCCATCCGCTTGCAGGATCGTTGCGTGATGTCCGGGCATTGCACGCCCCATGGAGCCTGGTTCAGGCTGGGCAATCGCGGCATTATTGCCGATCACCATGTTACATTCGGTTTGGCCATAAAACTCATTGATCGTGAGGCCCAACGCACCCTTGCCCCATTCCAGCAAATCCGCTCCCATCGCCTCTCCCGCTGATCCAACAGCGCGCAGGTTGTGGCCGTGGCGGCCCGGCTGTTGCACCGCCTTCATCAGCTTCATCGCCGTCGGCGGCAGGAACGAAAGGCGCACATTCCTGCGCGCCATGATTGCAAAGGCCTCTTCCGGGTCAAAACGTGCCATGCGGTAAGCCAGAAGCGGTACACCGTGATAAAGCGACGGCCCCATCGCGTTCATTGATCCACCCAGCCAGGCCCAATCAGCAGGCGTCCACATCAGATCCCCCGCGTGGGGCAGAAAATCATAGGCCACACGCGCACCGATGGCATGGGCCGCCAATACCTTGTGCCCATGCAGAACACCCTTGGGCGCGCCCGTTGTGCCGGAGGTATAGGAAATCAGCGCCGGGTCTTCCGGTCCGGTCACCGCACATTCAAAGGTATCCCTTGCCCCGGCCAGGGCCCGGTGAAAGCCGCCCCCCACAACCAACGTCGTTGCAAGGTCTGGCGCTTCATCACTGATCGCTGCGATTTTGGGAAAATTTTCGCGGTCGGTCACCAATGCTTTGGCACCACTATCAGCCAACCGATATTTCAGCCCATCTTCACCAAAAAGCGTGAACAAAGGCACCAAAATTGCCCCGATCTTATAGGTCGCAAGATGGGTTAACAGTGTTTCGGCGGACTGCGGCAAAAGAACCGCAACCCGGTCGCCACGCTTGATACCATGCGCCGTCAGAACATTGGCAAGTTGAGACGACCGCCGAGACAAGTCCCGAAACGTCCACTCCTGCGCCGTGCCTGATGCATCAAGGTCAATCAGCGCAACCCGATCGGGGGCGAAGTTCGCCCACCGCTCACAGATCATCTCAGCGATATTAAACCGCGCCGCCGGGCGCCACTTAAAGCCGCTGCGCAAGCTGGCCCAGTCTTTGGCGGGCGCTAGCTCATCAAAAACAGGGCCATTCCCGCAGTGTCGCAACGAATTATTCCGCCGCGACGATCTTCACGCCGAGGTTTGCAACCTCACCCGGTGCAACGCCGAGAGCCGCTGCCGCCGCAGATGACAGCAACGTCGAAGAGCCGCTTGACTGTGGATCACGCCAGAACAGGTTCGCCTGCACGCTTTGCCCGGTCACAGGGTTGGTAACGACCGCTTTGCGGTAGGAAGGAATATAAGGCAACGCTATCCACACACCGCCGGTCGTGGCATCTCCATCCCAATATGCAGGCAGGTTTGCGACCTCTAGCACAACATCACCGATGCGGCGGCGCTGTGGGTCAGCTTTTTGAGGCTTGCGGCCCAAAAGCGCCTTTTGTGGCGACTCCAGCGGTTGCGCAGAGGGGCTTTTGAAGAACTGACCATCAGCGTCTGGCGCGGCTGCCGGGGCAACTGATACCTGCTGCACAGGAACCGGAGCCGGCGCAGGTGCAGGCGCTGCTACTGCTGCGGGTGCCGGTGCCGATGCCGGTGCGGCAGCAGCCGCTGGTGCTTCTACTGCGGCAGGGGCCGGGGTGGCGGCGGCTGTCTCTGCGGCATCTTCATCAGCGGCGAACAGACTGCCAAAGAAACCTGTTATCCCCGCAACCACACCACCTGATTTTTCTGATGAGGCAGCAGGTTCAGCAGGGGCCGGAGCGGCGGCAGGTGCTGGGGCAGGTGCGGGCGCAGCCGCAACGGTTTGTTGCGCTGGTTCTGGCGTGACCTCTACCGGCTTTGGCGCTGCCGCGGGTTCAGGGGTTGGGGTCACTGCAGCTGGTGCCGGGGCTGCGACAGCAACCGGCGTAACCGCGGCGGGCTGGATCTGCGTTGCAACAACCGGTGCCGGGCAAACCGCGTTGTCGCAGTTCATGTCTTTGGCCCAATATTGCGCAGCCAAGCGAATACGTTCAGCCAACCGCACCTGTTCCGTGCGGCCTGACCGCGCGGCGATCTGTGCGGATGTGCCATTCAAAGCAACCAGATCAAGCACCAGACCTTCGGAAGCCGAAACGATGGAGCCATTGGCACTGTCACGTAACACAAAATCGAGACGCAGCGCATGACGCCCACCGGCCTGACGTTCGATGGAATCGACACTGGGCTGGAACTGGCGAATGCGCACTTCCATGGAAACAGGTTCAGCGCCTTCGAACTGTCCATCCAGCCCTTCGATGACTGACTTGCCTACAAAAGCGCCCACTTCGCGTGGCGACCCTTCCGAGCCGGAGAACCAGCCGAGCTGTGCGTCGTTCATCACAACCGGCGTAACCCGTTCAACTTTATAAAGATCCTGCGGCGCGCGGATAGCAGAAGAGGGCACCTGCGCCGGCGCGTTTGCGTTCGTGGATGCTGAGGTTCCGGAGCCAGAGTTGATCTCCGCCAAGTCTGCGCAGCCGCTCAAGACAAGCGCGCTTGTTACCGTGGCGGCTGCAAAAACTGCTCGCGACCCTGTCCGGAACATAAATTTCATCAGATTATCCCTCGCTCAGCTCAACGCGAACAGCCCCACAAGCCATCTCCGTTGCCACCGTCATAAGGTCGTGTGCGGTCAGGTTCAATTCAAAAAGCCGAAACGCATTGAAAGCCGCCCCTTCTGATCATAGTTTCCCCCAAAGCCGCGCGACTTTTACCCTCGCGGGAGGAGCCAAAAGATGACCGACCTGACGCCATCACCGCCACCACAGGCCACCAGCCTCCAAAAACGCGCGCCGCTGATCGACCCGTTCAACCGACCTATTACCTATCTGCGGGTTTCGGTCACTGATCGGTGTGACTTTCGGTGCGTTTACTGCATGTCCGAAGACATGACGTTCCTGCCGAAAAAGGAATTGCTGAGCCTTGAGGAATTGCAGCGCGTTTCAAACGCTTTCATCGATCTTGGCGTCAGCAAGCTGCGCATCACAGGCGGCGAGCCGCTCGTGCGTCGCGATATCATGAAATACTTCGAAGCGATGGGAAAACGCATCGGCGACCATGAAGGTGGTGGCTTGAAGGAACTGACACTGACCACCAACGGCAGTCAGTTGCGCCGCTTTGCCCAACCGCTTGCCGACTGTGGCGTCAAACGTGTCAATGTCTCGCTCGACACCCTGAACGAAAAGAAATTCGCCACGATCACCCGCCGCAACCAATTTGCGCAGGTGATGGACGGTATTGACGCCGCGCAAGAAGCCGGCTTGGCCGTAAAACTGAACGCCGTTGCCTTGAAAGGCGTTAACGACGATGAAATCCACGAGATGGTACAGTGGTGTGGTGACCGGGGCATGGACCTGACCTTTATCGAGGTCATGCCAATGGGCGATATCGGTAACGAAAACCGCCTTGATCAATATTATTCGCTCCGCGCGCTGCGCGAAGATCTCGGCAAGAAATGGACGTTGAGCCAACTGCCCCTGAACACCGGTGGCCCTGCGCGGTATATGCGTGTCGGTGAAACAGGCGGCCGCATCGGGTTCATCACGCCGCTTACCCACAATTTCTGCGAAGGCTGCAACCGCGTGCGCCTGACCTGCACAGGTCAGCTGTATATGTGCCTTGGGCAGGACGACGACGCAGATCTACGCACGCCGCTGCGCGAGCACAAAGACGACGCCGCCCTGACCGAGCAGATCATCCGCGCCATTGCCCGCAAACCAAAGGGTCACGACTTCGATTACTCCCGCCAGAAAGTGGATGGCGAGGTGGTGCGCCATATGTCGGTTACGGGGGGATAAACGGCGTTGCTTGATTGGCCGTGGCCGGATGTCGGCAGTTAAACGCTGCTGAGAGATTAACCGCTTTCAGACCCTATCGAAGCACAGCACAAAGATCGCCGGCATGACGCTGACCTGCGCTATTTTGCGAAATCAGGGTGGCCCCACAGATATTGGCTCATATAGGCAATGATCTCAGCCATCTCAGGGTCTTTGCGCATTTGTGCGATACGGTCCTGGTGGGTGGCAACGGCCTGTTCATGCAGATGGTTTAACGCAGCATCTGCTTTCAGCGCATCAATGCGTTTTTGCAATTCAGGGACACGGGTCAGGGCGGCCTCGTTGCGAACAGTATTCTGGTTTCGTTTCCGCCAATACGCCCCCGCGCGGGTGCGCTTGGATTTCACCGCATCACCGCGATGCAGTTTTGCCAGAAAGCTATCGAGTGAGCGGACCGAATAATGATGAAGGGCAGCAAGGTTGTAACGCCCATCGCAATCCATGCCCGGTTCTTTTCCTTTTACAAAATCTTCCGGTGCAGGTGCACCGGAACCATCCGCCCAGCGGATTGTATTCAAACGATTTTTACGCACGACGGGGCGGTGATTATGGCGCCCGCGCCAGATATCCTCGTTGCGGAAAAGGGTTTTCACGCCGCGGCGTGCCTCCCCTTCCTTTGGATCCTGTCGCATGGCATGGGTGAACTGCGTCACGATGGGGGCATCGACAAAAGTATCAACGCCGGAGCAGCCGAACAGGGTTTCGGAAATTGAGATGGCATCGACTTCGCCACAGGCATCGATAAGCGCGGGGATATCAGGCACATCAGGTGCCAGGCACAAAAACTCATCCACATCGGTGTGCAATATCCAGTCAGCCGCGCGATAAGGCGCGAGGTGCTGGGCATATTTCAACGCAACGCCGTGGGGGCTGCCGTCTTTGGTCACGACGATAGGGTTTGGCAAATGCGTGAGATGCCCGAGCTCATGCAGGCGGTCGAGCATCAGGTCGGTGCCATCGCTGCAATCATTGGTCATTACGATAAAATCGGTAACACCGATCATCTGGTTCCAGGCGATCCACTCCAGAATGAACGGGCCCTCATCCTTCATAATGGTAACGATCGTGACGTTTGGCGCGTTCATGGGGAACCTTTTTCTATGCGTTGCCATCACCGTACCCTGCGGCGCGCTCAACTGCGAGGTGGCATAGCCCAAACGGCCCGGAAATGTCGCAGACAGAGGCATATTCACCCGGTGGGCGCGCTATCCTACCCGTTGGAGAAACAAAAGATACGACGCAACAAGGCCCGGTCGAAATACAGGAATACCCGATGACCGCCTCGCCCCTATCAGCCGCTTTGCCGATTTCCACATCGCGTGATGTGACGCTTGGCGTGGTCTTGATGCTGATATTCGCGGCATTTGCCCCGATAATTGACGTTTTTGCCAAACTCGCGGCAGCCGAGGTTCCCGCCGCTGAGATCACCCTTGGGCGTTTTCTGACCCAAACGCTTTTGTTGACGCCCATTGTCATCTGGCGCGGTGCGTTGGCGCGTGTGTCCCTTAGGGATGCGGGCCTGCACGGGCTGCGCGGGGTTCTGATGGCAATGGCCACGGTGTTTTTCTTTGCAGCGTTGAAATACATGCCAATCGCCGATGCCATCGCAATTTTCTTTGTTGAGCCAATGATCGTCACGGTTCTGAGTGGGCTGTTGTTGGGTGAACCTGTCGGCTGGCGAAGATACGCAGCGGCGGCCGTGGGGTTTGGTGGTGCCATGCTTGTTATTCAACCAAGTTTTGTTGAACTTGGCTGGACCTCCGCCTTGCCGCTGGGCACGGCATTTTGTTTTGCCTTTTACCTGATCCTGACAAGGATGTTGGCACCGCGCGTTGATCCATTTGCCATGCAAGCCTATTCAGGTGTGGCCGGAGCAGCCTTTATCGGCGTTGTGCTATGGTGGGCCGAAGGGTCCGGCCTCAGCGCCTTTGACCCGATCTGGCCAAGCACACGTGCCTTTTGGCTGATGTTCGGGGTCGGAGTTGCGGCGACCATCGCGCATTTGTTTCTGGTCTATGCTTTCCGATATGCGCCCGCATCGGTCATTGCGCCGCTTCAGTACCTCGAAATCGTATCGGCAACCCTGTTCGGGTATTGGATATTCGGCGATTTTCCCGCGCCGCTGAAATGGGTGGGCATCGCCATCGTGATCGGGTCGGGGCTGTTCATCATCGCACGCGAACGTCGCGCATCACGGCAGAACAAGACCACTCAGTTGCCCGAGCTATAGCGGGAGGTATGAACCTCTATCGCGTCTTCGATGTCTTCGTAATATTCCAACGTGCCTTCGTGAAGCACCACACCTGACGTACAGAACTGCCGCAGGTTCGGCACCGAATGGGACACCATGATAACCCCCGCACTTTCCAAACGACGGCTCAACGCTTCACGTGCCTTGTCAACGAACCCCTTGTCGCCAACGGCGGTGACCTCATCAATCAGGTAATAGTCAAACGACACCCCCAGCGAGAGGCCAAACGCCAACCGCGCGCGCATCCCTGACGAATAGCTACGTACAGGCATATCCATGTAGGAGCCTAGCTCCGCAAATTCATTGACGTATTGCAGCAGGTCTTTGGTGTCCTTGCCGTAAATCCGCGCCACAAACCGAACATTCTGCGTGCCCGACAGCGCAGGGTGCATGCCCCCGGAAAACCCCAGTGGCCATGATAATTCCCCCTCTCGCGTGATGCGCCCGCTGTCGGGGGCCATAACGCCGGAAATCATGCTCATCAACGTGGTCTTGCCCGCCCCGTTTTTGCCCAGCAGACCAACCCGCCCCCGCGTTGGAAACTCCAGCGTGACGTTATCCATGATCACCCGGCGACCTTGCTTGGTTCGAAAGCTCTTGGAGACATTTTCAAGTAAGATCATGGCGCACGTAGGATCATGGTTACTGCAATCGGCCTTCAAACCGACGGATCAGGAAAAGGCCCACAACGATAAGGACCAGCGGCAAACCAATCATCATGGTGAAGTTAATATAATCCGCCCGATAGGTTGGGTAAAAGCCTGTCCGAAAATACGCGACCATATGCACAAGCGGATTCCAGAGAATAACCTCCCGCCCCTGTGCCGGCAGGCGCTCGGGGATGAAAATAACACCGGAAATGATCATCATCGGTCTGGTCACAACCATGTAGAGCCGCTGATAAGTGTTGGATAGATTGAATAGCACACAGTTAATCAACCCCGCGCCAAACCCTGTGGCACCACATATCAAGGGTGCCAGCAAAATCGGCCCGATCGCGTAAATCGATTCAAACCCGGCAAAATGGATGACACCCACAAGCACGATCATCGCAACAAAGGAGCGGGTTACAAACTCCAGAAACGCACGCGCGAGAATTGAATCGAGCAAGGTTACCTGCGGATAGGAAAACAACGCCCGGTTTCCACTAAAAGCGGATGCGCAGGTATCGGCCAGCCCACGGTAGAAGAAAAAGACCATCACACCGGTTGCGAAAAACACCGGAAAGCTTTGCCCGAGCGGCGGATGACGGGACAGATAGCTGAACAGAACCGAAAAGATCGCCACATAGGCGACAGGCTCAACCACCGCCCAGAAATACCCAAGATTCGATTTGCCATACCGTGTGGCCATCTCCCTCAGCACAAGCGCGCTCAACACGCGAAGCCGCCGCCCGCTCGTTACATTCGTGCGCGTGGGGCGAAACCTCCCGCCAGCTGGTTTTCCCGCCACTTTCATGGTGCCCGCCCGAGCATGTGACGTTCAATAAAGTGGATGAAGGGGCGCAACAGCGTGCGCACCCAGGGTGCACGCTTCACGGCCCGGAAATACATCGGCGCAAGACTGTCATAGGCACGCGCGCCCACGCCCTGGCTTTTGCCGGCAATCATCGCCCGGTCAAAAACCGCCCCCCCGTGGGGGAGTTGGGAAGCCAAGAGCTGCATCTTGTATTCCAGCTTGGCATAATTTCGCGCGGCATTGTCAGGCGTCATAACCGACAAGGTGCGGTATCCGGCCTGCTGCGCGCAATAGGCAATCAGGCGTTCCTGCACATGAGCTAACCCGCCATCCACGTGGTTGGGTTCCGCGTTGTAACTTTCCCATTTCCACGGCCATTCAAACATAAGCCGGAGCGCATCCGTGCGGAACCAGTACATCGTACCGTAAGGTGCTACGGGCGTATGTTCATCCATGGGGACTTTCAGCCCCATTTCCTTGGCCAATGCCGCAAACGGCTCACGGTTTGCAAACCAGCCATGGCCCATCGTGCCAAAGCCGACATGGATGGCCGGCGGGATCACCAGGCCAACATCCCGGTTCGCCTCAAGCTCATCATACAGATTGCGGATGTATCCTTCGGAATGGACGAGATTTTCAAACAGATGCGCCTTGAAACTTTCCCCCACGCGGCGTGAAACCTGCGGCGTGCGCTTTGAATGCAACCGCAACGCCAATTCGTAGCGCCCCTCCAAAATGACATCGCGAAAGCTGATGAAGAGCGAAGACATATCGCGCCCCCGGTTCTGCTCCACCACCCGCACATCCGTTCTGTCAGCAGGAAACCCCTTTTCCGCCAGAAAGGCTTCGATCGCGACCTTATGGTCCGCCGCCGAGGTCGTCAGGAACAGGTCATATTGCCCTGGTAGCCGCGTGATCAGCGCCCAGAACTCCGGCATCATCTCTACATAAAACGCATGGATAAAAACGGCGACGCGTCCAAAGTTCCACTCGGTTTTTTCAGGGTTGTCCGCGCGATAGGGAACAATGCGATAGTCATCCATATTGGTCGCAAGCGCGCGCAATTCCTGGGCAGGCAGCATATGGGCGATAATCGCGGCATAGTCCTCGGGGTGATTTTCACGCAGAAAATCCATCGTAGCGCGCAGCTCAACCGCACTCACATCCGCTGCTAGAGGGTCGAGGAAAAATGCCGCCTTCGACAATACCGCGGCACCATGGGCCGCAAGTGTGTGAACCTCAATCACAGATGGCTCTGCCGTTTCCAAAAGCGCAGGAGAAACCGAATAAACCGTCTTGCCCCCTTCCCCTGCGAGAACGGCTGCCAATCGAACAGCACCATTCTTGAAGTCGGCCCAATAATCTGCCGCGGGCTTCATATTCGCCCAGAATGCCGTCATCGCAGGCGTCGCCAGTACATCGCCTCGGAACAAGGCATAATCCAGACGCGGGATCACCCCATCGACCGCAAGGCGTTTGTCCAGAGTCGCATTATGATGAAAGGCCGCAAACAATGCCGCATCAGCCATCGCCTCGCGCGCCTGTGCGATTGTTATGAAAGGCCCATAGGCATGACCGCCCGTCAGCAAGACACGGGGCCACGCAGCGGCCCCACCTGGCAGAGCAGAAACCCCCGCCTTGTAGGCGGCCATCATCGAAACCACACCGTCGGCAAAGTCGATCCAGTCATCCACACCGATATCACCCAATGCGGCTCGCACCTTGGCATCACGGTCTGCACGGCGCACCACAATCAGGTGGTCTGCCTCAGCCCGCAAGCGCGTCAACGCAAGCCGGACAAAGGCCTTGTCTTCAAGACCTGCGCCCAACGAATAGATCACGGCCACACCGCCTGGCACGGGGCCCGTGGCCAAACGTCCGGCAACATCAGAGGCGTGGGCTGCTTCAGGTGCTTGCATCACCTCAGTACCCGAGGGTCTTGAGGTCTTTGGCGTATTTGGTCTCAAAACGGGCAATCTGATCTTCTGTCAGGAATTTTTCGTAATTCTTCTTGGCCCGTTTCCAGAAAAACTTGCCGTTTTGCTGGGTGCGGTTGTCAGCGCCTTTAAAGACCTGATCAATATCAATGTCCTTGATTCCAAGAAAATCGATCATCGGCCCGACAGTTCCCGCAAAGTCGTCCTTCAGATCTTCATAGCGGATGATGTGAACAGGCTTTCCCTTGTTCTGCATGCGCCGGAAACCAGCGACGGCTTCGAACACATTGCCAAACTTGCGATTACCGGGAAACAGGGTTGCCGATTTCAGCCAGATCTTGAAGAGCATTTCCATTTCATTGGGCGTAAGGTCTTCAACACGATCAAATTGAACCGGCAACGCAGCCCCCGCGCGGGGTGATACATTCCGCGATACGAAGTTCAGGTACGAGAGGAACACATCCAACGGGTGACGATAGATCGAGATGATCTTGTCTGTCCGCATCGGCTCATCCTGATCATGGGTCAGTGGGGCCTTGTGGTGTGATTTGTAAAAATACCAGTTCTTGCCCTGAAACGGCCAAGGGTTTTCCAAGGCTTTGCCGAAATGCGTGTCGGTCACATATTTCTGCAGCGCGCCGCCCGCCGATGGGATGCCACAAATTTCGGCAATGATGGCACGCAACCACGTGTTGCCGCTTTTGGGGAAGGAATAGAGGCCGACAACTTCGCTGGTCGGATCACGCAAGACATGCGGAGGCGTCGCCAACTCTGGCGCGCTGTCATCCTCATCATCAAAGGCGGCACCCATATCAACCGGGCCATTTGCCGGTGCCCTTTCCGCTGCGGTCGCCGCGGGTTTTCGAATTGCGCCGGCATCGGTGTAGTGGCGCAGGAACAGCGACATCACATAATCAACGCCTTCGGGCAAAAGCGTCCGCAGGTCTGTCGCGAAATACGCACCGCGCGCCGCCGGGCCTGTGAGCGCCTCATAACTCGGAAAATAGTGCACATCCTTGTGCTGCTGGCAGATCTGGTCCGCCGCTACCCGCAAAACTGCTTTAGAAAGTCCATTGGTGGTTATGACGCTTTGCCCGGTATGCACCGATACATCCAAGGGCGTGGCAGACACACTTAGCAATACTTTGGCATGAGGGTTTTCAGACTTGAGGATCGACATGAACGCCGAAAAATCTGCTGCAATATCATCGGCCCCGAAGGACTTCAGAGTATATTTGCCACTATCAAACACACCCGCCGATACGCCCGGACACTCGGGAAAGACCGCGCCGTCAGCGTTTGAAACCCATGCTTCGGTCGCGCCAATGGCAAAAACAAACACATCCGCTTCACGCAACACACGCCGAAACGCGCTGAGCATCTGCGTGCGCGCCACGTCAAACTCTGCACGAGTTGCAAACCCATCGGGTTGCACAGCAGGGCGATACGGGTCAACAAAGCCCCCTGCCCCGTTCATCCAAACATCATCCTCTGGCGCAAACTGCCCCAGAGCGCGCTGCGCCAGTTGCAACAACTGGCGTGTCGTGTCGATTGCACCAAGCCGCCCTGAAGCAGCCCCGTACCCATAACGCGCCGCGATGCCCGCACTCAGAATCGGGTGCGGCTGTTCAGGCGCAAAAAACGTGTACCCGGCAGACGAAAGGCGCGGGCCGATATGCGCAGCGACGCAACCACCGGTGGTCGCAACCTTGGTTTCGGGCGTTATCTTGAACGCGCCCGCGACGACCGGATCAACCTCTGTCGCGATCACCTGATGCGTTTTGGCCCAATGGCAATGATCTGGCAGGGCGCTGTAGGGGGTCTTCGCGCTCATGCCGCATTCCTTTCCGGTGACACAGCAAAAAGCGCGCTCAAAATGTGGCGGATCATCAATTCACCATAAACAAAGTTGCCCTGCGTTGGGTGCCAATGCCAATAGTCGTTCTTCAGGAAACCATCTGCATCGCTCGCGGTCGGGGGCACATCCAACAGCTGACCGCCGGCAGCCTCAACCTGTTCTCGCAGAATATCACGATAAAGGCGCCACAATTTCAAACGCAGGGGTGCCGGTGAGATTCCGCGCGCTTCCATCCCCGCCTTGAACCCGCCCGGATGCGCCCGGATATGCGCTTCATCAGCGATGGGCGGCGGTGGGGGCACGATACAAACCTTACCCTCATACCCGGAACGCGCCGCCGCAACATAGGGTGAAATGCGATCCTCTATGCGAAAACGGATCATATCGCGAATGGCACCAAAGGGCACGACCTCCGCATCGGGCATGACGGGCGTTTCATCACCCGGAAAATGGAAATCGAAATCAGGCTGAAACCGCAACATGGCCATAGAGTTGACTTCGTTGCCATAAACAAAGCCCACAACCGCATCAGCAGGGCGCGCCACCGACTTATGGCGAATATGGCGACCGATCAGGTCATTCAACTTACGCTCACCGCCCGCAACATCAACAAAATTGGGCTGATACTCATCCGCTTGCAAGCGCAGGAAATTCATATCGAAATTCCATTCACCAGAATTGAAATTATCCCGGTAAGCCCGCTGTACCGCAGCCATATGGCTATGCCCGAAGCAGAGGATACGTGGTGTCTTCGTCATCAGTTTGTCATCTCCGGCACGGCCGCGCTCAGGTTTGGCAGGTGTTTGGTCGCCTGCACAGACCATTCCACAAAGCGGCCCAACCCTTCCTTTATGTCAAAGCGGGGCTCCCAGCCCAACGCCTCCCGCGCGCGCGATATGTCGGCAACAGCAAACCGTATATCGCCAGCCCGAAAATCACCGGTAATGCGCATGTTGTCAGGGTCCTTGCCAAGCAGGACCATCAGATGACGCGCAACCTCCATGATAGTGGCCCCCTCGCCCGAGCCGATATCAATTACATCCTCAGGGCAGGTGGCAACCGCCCCCATGCGCACGAAGGCATCCACCACATCGTCAACCAAGACAAAATCGCGCGTGATGTTGCCGTCTTCATAGATGTTGAGCGTTCGCCCCTCTGCGATCTGACGCGCAAAAATGGATATTACGCCTGTATAGGGGTTGTTGAGCGATTGCCCCGGCCCATAGACATTTTGCAGACGCAACAGACCAATTTCCACATCCGTGCCCCAAAACGCCTGCTGCAACAGATATTCCTGCATCAACTTGGTAGAGGCATAGATGGACGCCGGCGCAACAACGCAGCGCGCGTTGGTTTTGACGGGCGTAAGTGCGATACCTTCGGCTGATTTTGGTGCAAAATCTCCCTGCCCCATGTCAAGCGCGGTGCGCGCCATTGCCGGGGTCGGGCGGCCCTCTGCATCAACGCAAGCACCCTCACCATAAACGGACCGCGACCCCGCAAGCACAATTCGCCGCAAGTTGGGCGCGTGCGCACGCGCAGCCTCGATCAAATGGGTCGTGCCCATCACGTTCACATTCGTATACCGCGCAGGCAAATCAAACGATTGCCCCGTGCCGGTTTCCGCCGCCAGATGGTAAACCAAATGTGGATCACAGACCCTGACCGCCTCGCAAAGCGCATCTGCATCGGCCACATCGCCACGCACCACGGTAACATCGCTCAGACGGGCATGATTACCTTCATTGCCGTCGTGGGCCTGCGGGTGAAAATTGTCAAAAACGGTAACGTCGTTTTCACGCGCCAGATGGGCCGCAAGGCGCGATCCGATAAAGCCTGCACCACCAGTGATCAAAATACGTTTGGATTGGGCGTTCATGTCTTCCTCTCGACCCGGTTACGCCGCCGCGCCCCCTTGAGCCGTCATTGATCATCGCTCACCCCGCCCCGCAAACGGCGGGAACCCGCAAGCGTCAGATCGCTTAAGTTTGGGTCAGTATTATGACGCGTTTTCTATATCGGGCGCGGTATATCCGTGTGATGCGCATTTGCCCATGCTCAATATCACCCCACCTGCCGCTCCATACATGATTTTTTCACTGCTCTGCGCGCCGTTCAAGCGGTGAACATCCGCCCATGCTGTGATAGTGTCGGTCCATGCGAAAGGTAATGACATTCTTGGCCCTTGGGTCGCTGTTGGCGTGCACCCCACCGCCGCCCGTGTCGTTTGAGGGTTTCAATACCCTGTCGCCAAAGGCCATTTCAGTTGTCATGGGCGCGCCGCTCGTCGATGGAAACTGGGACAGGGAAACCGGGCCTGTCATCTGGCGTCGTGAGATCCGCGAATACTACCAAACCCCGCGCCGCATCTTCAAGAAAGGGCGCTTTTTGTTTGACGACCATACCACCCATGAGTTCCTGCTAACCTGCGATTTGACCGCGACATTGCGCGATGGAAAGATCACGAGTGCCACGCTGTCAGGTGCCCCGCGCGCCTGTAATGCCATTCGCGAGGACGCGCAGCGTATTACCTTGTTGATCGACGTACTGCGAGACGAAGCCACGACGAGCAATGCCACAGAGGACGAAACCGAAGAATGACACGCTATCTTGCCACCGCTGATGATATTGCTGCCCTCGTCCCCGATGGCGCGTCGGTCTGCATTTCCAAAGACCCGCTTGCGCCCAGCGCGTTGACGGCGGCCCTCATCCGCAAGGGCATAAGGGATATCCACCTGATTACACTGCCGACCGGGGCGTATGTCTGCGATTTGTTGATCGGGGCCGGATGCGTGAAGCTGGTGGAAACATCCGGTATCTCATTGGGCGAAAACGGCGCGGCGGGGCGGTTCGTCAAAGCGGTAAAGGGCGGCCTGATCGAAATTCGCGACAGCACCTGCCCGGCTGTCTATGCGGCGGTGCAGGCGGGTGAAAAAGGGCAACCATTTGCGCCGCTGCGTGGCCTGATCGGCTCAGACATCATGCGTGTTCGCCCTGATTATCGTGTCATCGAAAACCCGTTCGAAGCGGGCGACATGGTTGCGTTGCTGCCGGCGATCCGGCCCGATTTTGCGCTGATCCACGCGGATATGGCCGACAGGTTTGGCAACATCTGGGTCAATGGTCGCCACGAAGCCAAGTCACTGGCCCACGCTGCCAAACAAACACTGGTTACGGTTGAGGAGATCATAGACGATGACCTGCGCTTGGACCCGGCGCGATCTGCCAATCTGATTGGCGGCCTGTATGTCACCGCCGTGGCCGAAGCAAAGGGCGGCGCATGGCCAACCGCAGCACCGGGCAGATATGAGGCCGATGCTGACGCCCTCGCGGCATATGCCAGTGCTTCACGTTCAGACGAAGGCTTCGCGAGGTGGCTCAGCGAACATGTCACCCCAACCCGCGTGGCCGCAGAATGAACGCGCCGGTGACTGACATTCAAATGGGTGATGTGAAACCCGAAGAAATGCTGATCCATTCCATTGCCGGGCTGCTCGATGGCTGCGGGCATATCGCGGTTGGCGTTCTGTCACCCATTCCCGGTGCTGCCGCGATGGTGAATGCCGAACGGCGGGGGGCCAAGGTTTCGATCATAGGCTCAGACCTGCCGCGTTATCGTTGTGATGGCGGTGTGGAGTTGTTCGACCAAGCCGGACAAGGCCGTGTCGATGCCTTCTTCCTGTCGGGCGGGCAAATAGACGGGCAGGCCAATATCAACCTGACGGGCGTTGGCGATTATCCGCAGATGAAAGCGCGATGGTCGGGGGCGTTTGGATCTGCCTATCTCTATTTCCTTGTGCCGCGCGTGATCCTGTTTCGATTTGAGCACAGTCGGGCAATCTTCCCCGAGAAGGTCGATTTCATTTCCTCACCAGGGGTTAGCGAGCCAGGCACCTATCGCCCCGGCGGGCCACATGCCCTGGTGACCAATCTTTGTGTGATGACGTTCGATAAGCGCCGGGCCAGGTTCAGCCTGACATCCACCCACCCCGGCGTGACAGTTGAAGAAGTGCAGGACAATACTGGCTTTGATTTCGATATCAGTGACGACACGCCGGTGACAGCCTTACCGCAAGAAGATGATCTGGCCCTGATCAGAGGACCGGTGGCACAGGCCTTGTCGGACCCTTACCCTAAATTTGCACATGAGGTGTTCGGGGTACGGCCCCCTGCGGCACTCGCCGTATAGCACCGATCACATAAAGGGCGTGCAGCACCATGCGCGCCCTATTCCGGTGCCCCGATCCGCAGGCTTATCTGCATCAACACAACGGCGATCCCAAGCACAACCGCGAACGTCCACGGGTGGGTAGAGCCGAACGCCCCCACCAATGTGGACCCAACCGCGCCCCCCAGAAACCGCCAAAGCGCCAGTACCGCCGCCGCGGAACCTCCACGATGTGCCATTGCCGTCATCATGCCTGCGGTCGAATTGGCGGAGATGATATGGTAAAGCCCCATCAACCAGACCATCACAAAAAACACGCTCCACATGCCGCCAAACCCGCTGGCAGCGACGATGCCCATTAACACCGCCAGCACCGCCACCGCCGTAAACGCATCACGAAGCATGACCTGATAGCTCCGCCGCATCACCAGCCGCGCATTCAGGTAATTTGCCGCAAATGCCACCGCTGAGATACCCGCGAAAAGCCATGAAAACCCCGTCGCGCTGACGCCGAAATGGTCGATAAAGATGAACGGGCTGCTGACCAACATCGCAAAGAACATAAAACTCGACGCGAAAGAGGCCGCAAGATATCGCAGTGCCGCGCGCGACTGGCTGATTTCGACATACCCGGCGATAACCGCGCGGGGGCGATAGGCGCGGCGGTTTTCCGGCGAAAGGGTTTCAGGCAGCACCCGCGTCAAGCCCACGGAGATAACCGCGACGACAGCCAAAGACCAGAAAATCCACGTCCAATCCCCGATTACCAGCATCCAGCCGCCCCAGATCGGGGCCACAACCGGGGCGATGGTGAAAATCAACATCAGAACAGAGGTTGCCCGGCTGAGCGCGTTCCCGCGGTACATATCCGACATGATGGCACGGGTTGCGGTCATTGCCGCGCCCCCTGCTGCGGCCTGCAACAGGCGCAACACCATGAAACTTTCGATGTTTGGTGCCAGCGCACAAGCGGCGCTGACCACGCCAAACACAACCAATGACCATGTCAGCACCGGAAGACGCCCGACCGCATCAGACAGGGGCGACAGAAACATCGGAAAGATCGCCATTCCCAACAGAAATGCCGAAACCGTCCATTGCATCTGAGACGCCGTCGCAGGCAAAGAGGCCGCCATGTTTGGCAATGCGGGCAAATAGGTGTCGATGGCAAAGGGGCCAAGCGCGCCGATAAATGCGATCATCGTGATGATCCGCAACGCCTTGCCGTCAATTTTGCCGCTGGTGTCTGGCTGGTTCATCGCCCCCTTTCCCATGCCCGCGCTGTTTTCACAATATCCAATGCGCGAAGTGGGCACGGCCATGCCACCGCACCAATATCTGCCAGCCGCATTATCGTTTAGCCGAACTCACCCATGTTAATGGCCGCGCGCCCTACGCCGCACTGCGGGTTGCTATACGTGTGATGCCCGGCAATTCCCCAAAATCGCCGCCCCCGGCAACGCGCGCATTGATACAAGCCGTGATCCGCGCCAGCGCCTGTTTGGACGACACTTTCAAGCCGTCATAGGCAAGGAAAACATGGGGCATGTCTTCCCAGAGGTCGAGCATCACATCGGCCCCATTGTTGGCCTGCAGTTCCGCGAAATCACAAATCATGTCACGCAAAATCTCGCGCCCGCCCGCCTGAAGATAGAGCGGCGCCAGCCCCGCATAATCATAGGATATGGGCGAGAGTTTTTCGCGCCCGGCTTGCCCGTTCGGGTCGAGCCATTTTCCAAACTGCAGGGCCATCCACCCCTGAACCATATCGAAACGATCGTTGGATCGAAGGCTCCGCCCACGGTCACCAATATCGGTCCACGGGCAAACCCCAATGCAAAGTGCAGGTTGCGGCAAACCGTGTTGTTTCAATGTTTGGAGCAACATCAGCGCCATATGGCCGCCCGCGCTGTCTCCGATGACCACAATATTTTCCGGCGGAACGATCGTTGTCATGTAGTTCCAGGCCCGCAACGCATCTTCGGCCTGCGCGGGCTGGGGGTGTTCGGGCGTCAGGCGATAGTCAGGTGCATAGAGGTTTGCGCGGGTGTGATGGGCAAACATCGCGGCGAACCGGGCGCTTACCAAGCCGTTGAATGCATACCCACCACCATGCAGATACAGGATCGTTGCGTGGCTGTCAGCGGCATGTGGGCGATACCATGTCCCCGGCTGCGCGGGGCATGGCTCAACCTCCACCGCATAAACATCGTTGGTTTCGGTTTGCAGGCTGTCGAAAATCTCCCGCCCCTTTTTCATGTCATTTTGACTCATGGCTTTGGTAAATTGGTGTCGCCAGAAGCGAATGCCAATCTCCATCTCCGCGCTCCAGTCATCCGCAATGTGCCGCCCCCGTGCACGCGCCCAATAGGTTTGCACTGCGATCCTGTTCAGGGACAGAAAGCTGGATATCCGCGCAGGCAGCGGACCAAGAAACCGAATTTTCGCCACGCTGAAACCCTCTGGTATCTTCCGCAATATCTTTCGCTCTTACAGCTTTCATGTGCATAGCTGATTGCCGCGCCACACCACCAATGTATATGGGAGACATACGCGCACGCCGCTCCGACAGAAACACGTATCTGTAGCACGCCCCATTATGCCAGAGGCATTAAACATGCTGACTACCCTCTCAAGACCCGCGCCATGATCGTTTTTGTCGCCATGGTCATTGATGGAATATGGGGCGAGCCGGATCTGCTCTGGAAACGCGCGCCACATCCTGCGGTTCTGCTGGGCCGGCTGGTTGCCGTGCTTGACCGAACCTTGAACAAAGGCTCTGCCAAACGTCTACGCGGGGTGGTGGCGGTTCTTGTTCTGATCATCGTGACAAGCGGGGTGGCTTGGGTTGTGCGCTTGCTGCCCTATGGATGGGTTTTCGAAATATTCATCGGGTTCACCCTGCTCGCGCAACGCAGTCTGACAGAGCACGTCAGCGCGGTTGCCCGTGCCCTGGAACTGGGGCTTGCTGAAGGGCGCAATAGCGTTGCGATGATTGTCGGGCGGGATGTCAATGCGCTGGATCAGGCTGGCGTGGCGCGCTCCGCCATCGAAAGCGCCGCCGAAAACGTCTCTGACGGCGTGATCGCCCCGGCGTTCTGGTTTCTCGTGGCTGGGCTCCCCGGAATACTCATCTACAAGGCGGTGAACACAGCGGACAGCATGATAGGTTATCGCACGCCACGCTATCTGGAGTTTGGCTGGGCCGCAGCACGGCTTGATGACGTGTTGAACCTCGTCCCTGCGCGGCTGACCGCCCTGCTCATTTCCGTCGAAGCGTTTTCGATAGCCCCCTTGCGCGCCGCCTTTCGCGATGCGGGTTTTCACCGGTCCCCCAATGCAGGCTGGCCAGAGGCCGCAATGGCCGAACGTATCGGCGTCGCATTATCTGGTCCCCGCGTTTACGACGGGGAACTGACCAATGACCCCTTTGTGAACCCCGGCGGACGCCACGACCTTGGCCCAGCGGATATTGATGCATCCGTAAGGGTGCTCTGGCGTATTTGGGGGGTGGCATTGGCTTTGGTTGCAGTTTCAGCGGGTCTTGCGGCCCTGTCTTGAAACGCGATCAAAGCGCGGCGTAGACCGCTTTTTCAAAGGCAGACAGCGCCGCCATCGCCGTGCTATCCGCGAACGGCAAGTGCTGCATCATAATCACCGCCGCGATACCCGATGCGGGGTCGACCCAGAAATGGGTGTTTTGCATGCCGGCCCAGCCAAAAGCGCCCTTGCGCCGCCGCCCGGGTACATTTTCCAAGGCGATCAAGCCGCCTAACGCATACCCGACATCGACACCGGGCAAGATATCAACATCCGCCGAAGCGCCTTTGTGGGTGCTCGCCAGTGGTGTTTTCACCACGCTGCTCGGCTCTGCCAATGCGCGCGTCGTCTCTGGTGACAACAACGCCCCCGGCCGCAACAGCGCCCGAAGCACCGCCAAATAAGCCTCCGGGGTTCCAAATAACGCGGACCCCATCGGGTAAAACTCACGTTTTGGCCCCGGCGTCATGTCAAGCGGCGCAAAGCCATCCTTGCCAACCTGATGCGCCGGGCGAAGGCGCGGGCGTAGCTCTGGCGCAAGGTCAAAGAACAGATCGGCTGCACCAGCAGGTGCGAACACCTCCCGCTTTACAAAATCCTCAACGGGGGCACCGGTGGCGCGCTCGATGATCAGGCCGAGCCAATCTATCCCCGTGCCGTAACCCCATGCCGTACCCGGATCGAAGGCCAGCGGCAGGCTGCATAACCCCGCGACGGAGCTGTCATCCAGGCCGCGCAGCCCTTTGTGGCGCATGAAACGATTTATGCCATCGTGCCAGACCCCATAGACCGCGCCCGCGCGATGATGGGCAAGGTCGCTGATGGTGGCGCGCGTCTGTTGCCCGCGAAGATGGGGCACGCCATCGCGGAACCCCTCAAGCACCTGTAACTGATCAAACTCCGGCGCGAAATCACCAACAGGCTGCGACAGGGAAAGGTGCCCCGCCTCACATAGTTTCAGCGCCGCAATCACACCGATGAGTTTGGTCATCGAATACAAACGCCAAACATCACCAGCCACTGCCCCGGCATGGTGGGAACAATGGATGATGCGGTCGGCGTCGGTCACCATTACAGTCACCGCAGGCAATTCATGCGCGTTCACGACAGCATCGACCGCCGACGCGACACCGCGCATGCGGGTCACTTGGCGGCCTGAATAAACCTGCGGATCAAAGCGGCATCCTTGATACCCGGAGCCGTTTCCACGCCGCTCGATACATCCAGCTGCGTTGCGCCCGTCAGGCGCACGGCCTCCGCCGCATTGTCAGGCGTCAAACCACCTGCCAGCATCCACGGCCCTGACATGCTACGCCCCTGAAGCAGCCGCCAGTCAAACGACAGGCCATTGCCACCAGGCAGGTCGCCGCCCTTAGGGGGCTTAGCATCAATCAGAACCTGATCAGCGACATCGGCGTAATGATCAATCTTGGCAAGGTCAGCCGCCTCTGCGACGCCAACCGCTTTCATCACGCGCATCCCTGACATCCGGCGCACGGCCTCAACACGCTCAGCCGATTCACTGCCGTGCAGCTGGATCATGTCAAAGGGCAATGCCACTACGGCTTCAATCAGCGCGTCATCAGGGTTAACCACGAGCGCGACACGCTCCGCGCCGCCCGCTGCTACGCCTTTTGCGGCCTCCGCCAATTCGCCCGCAACCTTAAGCGAGACGTTACGTGGTGATTTCGGGAACAAGACAATACCGACATAGTCAGCGCCAGCCGCCACCGCTTCATCGACCATCGCAGGATCGCTCAGGCCACAGATTTTAACGCGCATAGGTGTCAACGTGCCGGCAATGCGGGGATGTCATCGTCCTCCGCATCGGCGGTCAGCTCATCAATCTTGGATTTCAGCTTTGCCGCTTCCTTGCGGTTCTGGCGCGCTTCGGAGCGTACGCTCCCCTCACGCAGAAACTCCCGCGCTGCGCCCAGCAGAAAACCGACCAAGCCACAGATCAGCCCAATGATAAACAAGGGCAATTCGATCGCAGGCGCCACAGGCACACCATAAGCCGACAAATCAGGCCACAGGCGCACGCCCGTCCATTCAGCATTTGCAACAGCAAGGATAACGATGATTAAGGCGACAATCGCCGCCAGTCCAAATTTGATCGCTCTCACGTTTCATTGCCCTTTCCGGCCATATCACCCCTCACCAATGACTATAGCGCAGTCGGAGCAGAAAGGTCAGCCGTTCATCCTGTCGCGGAGGTCTTTGCCGGTCTTGAAAAACGGCACGCGCTTGGCAGGCACATCGACAGCATCGCCGGTGCGTGGGTTACGGCCCTTGCGTGCCTCACGCTGCTTTACGGAAAACGCGCCAAACCCGCGAAGTTCCACCCGGTCACCACGCGCCAAGGCATCAGTAATTTCGTCAAAAACAGACGACACGATCCGCTCTACATCCCGTTGAAACAGGTGCGGGTTTTCGTCAGCCAAAAGCTGTATAAGTTGTGATTTTATCATTCGTCAGCGCCTCGTCCCCACTAACCCCCATGACGAGCCTTTCAAAAGCTCTTCTTAAGAAACTCTCACGAATCCGCGCGTCCGGTCAATGAATGACGTTGCTGCACGAGGCTCTCAGGCAAGAAAATGAGAATAATTTCGCATTTTTTCTACAAAAAACACGCTGATCAAGTAAGAATCCAGTATTCAGAGTGCAAATTCGCCGGTTGTCAGCCGAATGTCAAAAGGCTCGTTGGCGGCCGCCCGCTCATCCCTCGACCAGATCTTCAGCCATCGCAAGGTCCACAGACACGAGCTGACTGACCCCTTTTTCGGCCATCGTCACGCCAAACAAGCGATCCATCCGGCTCATGGTCACTGCGTGATGGGTGATGATCAAAAAGCGAGTTTGCGTGCGTCGGGTCATTTCATCCAACAGGTCACAAAAGCGCCCGACATTGGAATCGTCGAGCGGCGCATCA
This sequence comes from Pikeienuella sp., assembly GCA_049608645.1. Classification (GTDB taxonomy): domain Bacteria; phylum Pseudomonadota; class Alphaproteobacteria; order Rhodobacterales; family Rhodobacteraceae; genus Pikeienuella. Next base: position 53,545 of record JBMYXS010000011.1, read on the forward strand.
ACCTCATCCAGAACGCAAATGGGCGCCGGGTTGGCGAGGAAGACAGCGAAAATCAGGCTAAGTGCCGTCAATGTTTGCTCCCCCCCGGACAACAGGGACAAGGTAGACAACTTTTTCCCCGGTGGCATGCACATGATTTCAAGGCCAGCTTCCAACGGGTCGTCGCTTTCCACCAGCACAAGATTGGCTTCACCACCGCCGAACAAATGCCGGAACAACGCGGTAAAGCTTGTGTTGACCTCATCAAAGGCGGCCAGCAGGCGCTCTCGCCCTTCTGCATTCAACTCGCCAATACCATGACGCAGCTTGCCGATTGCTTCGTCCAGGTCGGCCTTTTCAGCGGCGAGAGCATCACGTTCCTCGGTCACTTCGCGGGCGTCTTCCTCAGCCCGAAGATTTACCGCACCGAGGCTATCGCGCGCGCGTTTCAGGCGTGCGATTTCAAGCTCCACCGCTTCGGCTGTGCCAAGTTGTTCCGGGTCCGCCCCGGCCTGCGCCAACAAGGTTTCAGGTTCTGCGTCCGCTTCCTCCCGGATGCGCTCGGCCGCTTCCGCAACGCGTTTGGCATTTGTCTCCGCGAGAGTTTCCAGGCGCGCTCGTTTTTCGCGGGCATCTGCTGCGCCGCGCTCTGCGTCACGTTCCGCGCTTTCGGCGGCGCGTTGGCGTGAGATGCCTGCTTCAAGGGCATCTGCGGCTATGCGGCGGCGTTCCTCGGCCTTGTCGATGTCGCGCGCCAAAACCGCGCGCCGCGCCGCGATTTCCTCAGGCACCGCGGTCGCACGTCGTTTTTCGCCGTGCGTTTCCTCGATACGGGTTTCAAGTTCAGCAACCCTATGAGCCGCATTTTCAGACCGGGCGCGCCAGCTTGCACGCTCCTGGCTGGCTTCGGCCAAACGGGCCTCTCGTGCAGTGCCGGCGCGGCGCAAATCATCAGCAGCAGCGCGTGCCGACAACATTTCCGAGCGGGCACGGGTCACCGTTTCCTTGGCCGCTTCGGCACTGCGCCATGCTTCTTCGGGGTCGGCCACATCGGCGCGCGCGGTTTGGGCATCAGTGAACGCGGCCAATGCGCTTTCCACTTCTTCCCCCCTACGTGCCAGTGCCCCTTCGAGGGCTTCGCGCCGCCCCCGCACCATATCAAGGTCAGCTTCGGCTTTGGCGGCGGCCCGCGCCGTGTCTGAGGCCCGGCCATCCGCCGCCCGCCGCGCGGCGCGGCAGGTTTCATCATTGCGCGTCGCAACCTCCAACCCTGCGCGGGCTGCCGCATGGGATTCGCTTCGTTCGTGAGCGATCCCTTCGGCTTCGGTCAGGGCGGCGCGCATTTCTATCAGGCGATTGCGTTGCCGCAGACGCTCCGCTGCGGCGGAGGGCGCATCCTCGGCCATCGCCCGGTATCCATCCCAGCGCCACAAATCCCCCTCGACGCTGACCAAGGACCATCCCGGCCCAAGCTGTGCCTGCAATGCCGCGCCCTTTTCCCGTGACACAAGCCCGGTTCGCCCAAGGCGCCGTGCAAGCGCAGCAGGTGCACCAACATAATCGGCGAGGCGATCCGCACCCGCCGGGGTATCTGCCGGGTGGTCATAATCAGGCAGGTTGGTCCAACCGCTGCCATCCTCCACCAAGGGCGCGCGCAGTTCGTCATCAAGCGCGGCCCCCAGCGCAGCTTCGTAACCGGGGGTTACAGTCACCTGATCCAGCAGCGTATTCTCGGCTTGCGCATCACGGGCTAACAGCCGCTCCAACGCTTCGGTTTCTGCCCGCACTGCTGACAGTTCACCATTTGCCTCCGAAGCGGCGGCGCGCTTTTCGGCCTCTGCAACCTGAGCGTCGGCCCGGGTCCGTTCAGCGTCGGCAAGTGCGGCTTCAGCGGCTTCAGCCGCTGTTCGCGCGGCTTGCGCCTCAGCTGTGGTCACCTCCAGGCGCGCGGTGGCTGTTTCAATCTCACCATCAAGGCGCAGCGCGGCACCACGCGCTTCTTCCATACCGGCCTGCGCACGCGCAGAGGCCTTACGTGTTTCTTCGAGCCGTCGCTCTGCGGCCTGCGCAGCAGCAGCGAGGCGCGCAGCCTCTTCAGTCAAACGGTCGCTTTGCTGTTCCGCAAGACGTGCGGCATCGGCGGTTTCGCGTGCCTCTTTGTCAGCAGCGGCCTGTGCATCGTCATGGCCAGCGCGGGCGGCGATCAGGTCTTCTTCTTCGGCCAGCAACCGCGCGATCATGCCACCGGCATCTTTTTGAAGCTGTACCTCACGCTCCAGATCACGCTCCAACTGTTCGATACGCCCCACCAGTTGGGTAAGCGCCTCGCGCGCTGCGGCCTCTTTTTCGGCAAGCGCATCACGTTCCACGGTCAGGCGTTGCAGAATGGCAGCGGCGGTCATCTCTTCTTCGCGCAAAGGCGGGGTAGCGGCCTCTGCTTCGGCGCGGGCTTTGGCGGCACCCAATGCATCGCGTTCGGCCATCGCGGCGGCGGATACGCCTTCGGTCAGCGCCCGTTCCGAGGCGAGGCGCTCATTATCAGCTTCCCGCCACCGGATGAACAGAAACACAGCCTCCACGCGGCGAAGATCGGTCGCGATCTCCCGGTATTTTGCGGCCTGCCGCGCCTGCCTGCCCAAATGACCGAGACGATTGCTCAGTTGCTCAATCACATCTTCGACGCGGGCGAGATTGGTTTCCGCGCCATTCAGCTTCAGCTCCGCTTCATGGCGCCGCTGATATAAACCACCAATACCTGCCGCATCTTCCAGAATCGCGCGGCGGGCCTTGGGTTTTGCATTGATCAGCTCAGATATCTGGCCCTGGCGGACCAAAGCTGGCGAATGTGCCCCTGTCGCGGCATCCGCAAACAACATACGCACATCGCGCGCGCGCACATCATCGCCATTTGCCTTGAATGCACTGCCCGCTTCGCGCGTGATGCGGCGAATTATGTCCAATGTGTCGTGCTTGTTGAACGCAGCGGGCGCAAGGCGGCTGGTGTTGTCGATCACCAGCGAAACTTCAGCAAAATTGCGCGCAGGTCGGGTCGAAGCGCCAGCGAAAATCACATCATCCATGCCAGACCCACGCATGGATTTGGCCGAAGTTTCCCCCATGACCCAGCGCAACGCCTCCAGCAGATTGGATTTGCCACAGCCATTGGGCCCCACCACGCCCGTCAGGCCGGGGGCGATCAGAAGCTCCGTCGGGTCGACGAAACTCTTGAATCCCTGCAATCTAAGTTTGGTGAAAATCACCCGATATCACCGCGTTTCAGCTTCTGTAGCGGTTAAGCGGTAGGGCGAGGCGCGCGAGTCGTCAACGAAAGGTCGACTTTCGGCGCTTGTCGGGGCGCTTTGACGGCGCCCCGACCGCGTCAATGTCAGAGGTGCTTGTCGATTAACGCTGCCATACCAGCAGGTGATTGCGCACCGGAGGACAGTTCCCCATTGATCAGGAACGATGGGGTAGAGCGGATATTATCGCGCGCTGAATATTCCTGGAAATCAGCGACCAACCGGTCACGCAGCGCCACATCTGTCACGCATTCTTCCATCCGGGCGTTCGACATCCCGACCCGGCGGCCGATTTTCATAAGTTCATTCACGATCGGCCCGGCATTTTTGGTCTGTGTAAACGCCGCGCGATGGGCACCATACCATTGCTCCTGCCCTTTCAGCACCGCATCGACCACGTCGTAATACCGCTCCGGGCCACCGCAGCGGGCAATCATAGAGGCCCACAGACCGAACTGATCGAAGTATACTTCGCGCATGATGAAGCGGGCCTTGCCGGTATCAACATAGTCGCGCTTTACCGATGGCCAGCTTTGGATATGAAAGCTCGCGCAGTGCGGGCAGGTAAAAGATGCATATTCAATGACCGTTACCGGCGCATCATCGCTTCCCAAAACAATATCACCAAGGGCATAGCCTTTGTCTTCCAGCGCGTCCTGCGCGGTGGCTGGCATGGCGGATGCTGCGGCAAGCGCCGCTGCCCCCCCGATGATCTGGCGGCGGTTGGCGTTCATTGTCGTCATATTTTGCTCCTGTCGGCCGTCGCATCTGCGTCCGGCAATGCACGTTTTGATTTAGCGGTAATATTGGCGCCCAGACGAGCCAGCGCCAGTCGCAGGCGTTCATCGGTCACACCTTCGATGGGTATGCGGCCTGTAGATGGTTCGGCTTGCGTGGGGTGATCCTGTTCGTAAGGTTTTGACGTATCTGCAAAACCAGCGGAAAGCATACCAGCGCGCGACTGGTCAATAGATAGGCGGCTGATCGCGCGATAGCCATAAAACTGGTTCACCCGCTCAATGATCTGGGGTTCCTGCATCGCAAGCTCGGGGGCGCGCGCGCCTTCGGCGGCAACATACAGTGTTGCCCCAAGCCCCGATGTTCGCCCCTTGTAGCTGACCTTGATGGGGCGGCAGACACCTGCGAGGGCCTCCCCCACGATCACGCGCCATTCGGTCAAAAGACGCAGTTCAGCAAACCCACGTTTTGCGCCTGCATGTTTGATTGTCGGTGCGACCAGATCAGCGGCCAGCGCAAACCCTTTGGCCCGGCGCTTTGGCGACGCAGGTTGGGTATTTTTGGGGTTGCGATCTTTGCGGGGACGCGCAGATTTATCAGCCATGAGGAACATCTCGCACATATCGCTTCACATTTGGAGCGGGAATCGCGGCGACAATACGCCCGCCCCTTCACGCCTTCGTCAGTGGTCCGTGAAATGAACGTGTCAGCGGCTGACGCTTTGCTGACATGGTATGATGAAACCGCGCGGGTTTTACCGTGGCGCGCCCCCCCCGGCGAAGGGCCGACAGACCCATACCGTGTGTGGCTGTCAGAAATCATGTTGCAACAAACCGTTGTCGCGACCGTGAAGCCGTATTTCCTGCGGTTCATTGACCTTTGGCCCACCGTCGCGGCGCTCGCCGCGGCCCCGCGTGAGGATGTTTTGGCCGAGTGGGCCGGCCTTGGTTATTATGCTCGCGCACGAAACCTGCACAAATGCGCAGAGGTTGTGACCCGAGAACATGGCGGGCAGTTTCCTGAAACCGAGGCGGGCCTGCTGACCTTGCCGGGGGTTGGCCCCTATACCGCCGGTGCCATTGCCGCGATTGCCTTTGGCCAACCCGTTGCCGCGATTGATGGCAATGTGGAACGGGTAATGGCGCGATTTTATGCAATCAAAACGCCTCTGCCTGATTCAAAGCCCGCGATTCGCACCGCGATTGAAGGCTTGATCCCCCGACACCGCCCCGGCGACTTTGCCCAAGCCGTGATGGACCTGGGTGCCACCGTCTGCATCGCAAAAACACCCAGATGCCTGATGTGCCCATGGCGTGACACATGCGCCGCGAACGCCGCGGGAATCGCAGCCGAATTACCAAAAAAGGCAGCGAAAAAACCGAAACCGGAACGAACATCCACCGTTTACGCGCACTTCAACGAAGCAGGCGAGGTGTTGATGGAAACACGCCCCGACAAAGGGTTGCTTGGGGGAATGATCGGCCTGCCCGGCCCGGCATGGACCAAATCACCGCCAGATGACGCTGCAATCGCCACCGCTGCGCCGGGACAGGCGCAATGGCGCGATGCCGGGCCACGGGCAAGCCATGTATTCACGCATTTTTCGTTGGACCTTCGGGTGCTTGTTGCGCGCGGCCCCGCCCTGCCCGGGCGGTATGTGCCGTTGGAAATAGCCCGCGATGCCGCGCCCACTGTCATGCGCAAGGCGCTCGACATCGCGGCCAGCGCCATGCCCGAGCGGCCCGATGCAAGCGGATCGCCAGCCGAGAGATCTCAGACAAACGTGTGAGACACTGCGAACATCATCCAGCACAACAATATCCTTCAGGGCGACTTACGTTTTGGCCTATGCACAGCACTCCCGCGGATTTGGCTGGGGTTTGGTCAGGCCATTGGATTTTCGCAAACCGGAAAAAACGCCCGAAGGTTTACACATGGCGCTTTTTTCACTCATCCGAATGACCACGTGATCACCGATAAGCTCCGGTTTTTCCATCTCATAGGTCCGCAGGCCCAGATTGCCCGGCGCAAATTCAACCGTTGTGGGGGCGTCACCCAGTTTTTCCAATCTGGTAAGGCTTTGCCGCAGGATGCGCACAAACTTTCCCACCTCCATATGGGCGCGACCTTTGCCATCAAGAATCTGCATTGAGGTTTCATGCCATTCAGACACGCGCGCGCCGCAATCAATGCTGGTGATTTTGGCGTGCTTGAACTCTGTCACATGATACCCTGCCCCAACATCGCCCTGTTCTGTTCGGAAGATCAGCTTCGCAGACGCGGGCATATCGGAGAGGGTTTTGAGCAGGGAATTCAGGGTCATGTTCAAGGTGTCCTTTTATTTCAACTATGTTTAAAATATATGCGCACGCGGGAATTAATTTCAAGGATAATTGAAATATGAATGAACAAGGCGCACTGGACGCTTTTCTGGCGCTGTCAAACGCAACGCGGCTGCGCATGCTCAAATGCCTCGTGGCGGCGGCGCCTGACGGCATGATCGCTGGTGAAATTGCCAAGGCTGTTGGGGCCAGCCCATCGCGTGCCTCGTTTCACCTGACCGCAATGGCGGAGGCTGGGCTGGTAACGGCCACCAAGCACTCACGCCAGATCACCTATGCGGTCGACTTTAACGCGATGGGCGCACTGGCCCGCTATTTGCTGGAGGATTGCTGTCAGCAGAATGCGGTTGTCATGTCCTGCTGCGGCATTGATTTTGGCGCAGCTTCAACCACCTTCAAAGCAGACGACGATACCTGAGTACAGTCGCGCCCTCGCCTTTTTGCCTGCTGCTTCTGTATTATCGTGAAAACCTGTAGGAGCCTTATGCCCATTCCCGCCTTTGCCTTTGCTATCTCCTTTGCCATGCCTGTGCTGATCGGCTTGGGCGCGGCATATGGCGGGTGGTGGCTTGTGGGAGCGCCGCTTTATGGCTGGTTAGTCACCTCACTGGCTGATCGCGTCGTGGGTGCTAACAACAACAACGCAGATCCCAACACACCCGACGATCGCCTGATCTGGCATCGCGTCGTAACCTGGGCCTATGTCCCCTTACAGATCGCCGCGATTGCGGGTGCGCTCTATGCCGTTTCCCTGCCTGATCATTTGGTTTGGTGGGAAGCGATGATTCTGATGATGGGGCTGGGCATCGCGACGGGGGGCATCGGCATTACCTATGCCCATGAACTGATCCACCAGAAAAGCTGGTGGGAACGTGCCTTGGGAGAGGTGTTATTGGCCTCTGTCTGTTATTCGCCGTTCACGTCAGAGCATCTTTATAATCACCACCGCTATGTGGGCACCCCGCGCGACCCGGTAACGGCGCGTTATAATGAAGGGTTCTGGCGGTTCTTTCCGCGCGCTGTTGTGGGCACTTTTGCATCCGCCTGGCACATCGACCACGCGCATCTGCGTGCGCGCGGAATCTCCCCCTGGAGTATTCGGAATCCCTGGTGGCGTTATGCGCTGTCTTCGGGTGTTTTTCTCGCCTATGCGGTGGCGATGGGAGGGTGGTACACGCTGCTGCTTTATCTCCAACAGTGTTACACCGCCATTCAGCAACTGGAAGCGGTGAATTATGTGGAGCATTACGGCCTGACCCGAAAGCACCTTGGGGATGGCAAATACGAGCACACCAAACCGCATCACAGCTGGAATGGCGCGCAACATATGACCAACCTTTATCTGATCAATCTGCAACGCCACTCAGACCATCATTACAAGCCGGATCGGCGGTATCCGCTGTTGCAAACCTATGACCCGGAGGTCGCGCCGCAGTTGCCTTATGGCTATCCGGTGATGGTGTTTGCAGCCCTGTTTCCCCCGGCATGGTTCCGCATGATGAACAAACGGGTCAAAGCGTGGCGCCGTTTGCATTACCCCGAAATTACCGATTGGCTACCCTATAAGCACGGCAAAACACCTATGCCGCGATAGCGCAGGATGCCAGCGCCGCTGCCAACCACATCAGCACGGTGCCAATCAGGCACGGGTACAGAAAAGGATGGGTGCAAAAAGGCGGGGCATACGCCCACATCCTCTGACACTGTCTTAACAATGTAAGGGTGATTTACCGTGGTCGGAGCGAGAGGATTCGAACCTCCGACCCTCTGGTCCCAAACCAGATGCGCTACCAGGCTGCGCCACGCTCCGACTACGGTGGCGATTATCTATGCCAATCTTTTCGGCAAGGAAAGACGTAGAATGCGATAATCTGCATCAAAATCAAAAAATCTCGCCGCGCCGCCGTATTTCGTTCGCAGATTCAACACGCTACCCGCCGAATTCTCAAGGGCTGGTCAGGGAATCAGCGGTTAACAGGCGCTGGAACCCTCAAAAATGGCAATCGGCGAGGCCGGGCAGATCATTGCAAATTCTCCGACGGAGAATCAGCCCATCACGGTCACCTTTTCTGCGCCCATAGATAACGCCATCATCGTGCTGACCGGCACCAACAACGGCGGCAACCGGCACTCCTATCGCATTACCGATGTTCAGGACGGTAACTTTACCTTTATCATTGAAGAGTGGGAGTACCACGACGGCCCACATGCTGCCTTTGAAACGATCAACGACATCGCGATCGCAGAAGGCACCCATGAACTGCCTTGGGCGCACCATTCGCATTGCCCAAGGCACGCGCCTATGCCGCGCGCGCACTTCCGCAAAGGATGCGCGATACTGCGGCTAGTCTTGCGCCGATAGCCACTCAGCGAACAACGTCGCGCCCTTTGCCTTGTTTTGCTCCCACGCGTCGGGTGCGTCGGCATCCGCAGCATCAGAGACAAATTTCAGGCAAGTAAACCTGACGTCCGCACGCTTACATGCCTTGGCGATGGCAAAGGCCTCCATATCGACCAGATCACAGGGTAACTCCGGCGTTTCAGCAGCGAAACTATCGCCGGTTCCAATCGTCGGGCCATCCGCCCAGCGCAGAACGACAGGCAAAGGTGTTGCCATATCGTCACCAACAGATTGCCCCAGCACCAGACCGAGCGGGCGCAGATCCATGTCTCGCTCTACCGCGGCACCGACTGTGACAAGGCCAGAAAGGCCCTGACGCACCGCGCCTGCACTACCGAAATTGATGATATGCGTCGCACCATCATTCAAAGCCTGCGCAACGCCAAGTGCGGCGTGTACTTTTCCAACGCCTGTATAAATCACCCGCCGGCCGCCTGCCTGCGCTTGGGGAAATTCATCGCGAAGAGCAACCAGAATAACGTCAGTCATGGCGGTCACTCCACAATGCGGCCGCCTGTGCTTCCGCACGCGCCAAAGTCTCGCAACCGCCCGCAATGAAAAGGGCCGCGCCCGCAGTTGCGATCACAACGTCACGGGCAAATGCATCTTCGCGGGCACCCGACCATAATGCCGCCAGCATAGCAGGCGTAAGTTCGCCATCATCGGCCCGCATGCGCCGTCTCTCTTCCGCGAGTGGGGCCATGATCTCATCAAACGGCCCGGCGACATTGTATCCGTAAAGCTCAACCCCCTTGCCCGGGTGCCGCTCAAACTCCCCGCCGCCGCCCTTGATGACCCCCATTGCCGGCTGATCAAGCAGGCGCGCGGCATCGGTCTGCAACGCACGATAAGAGGGGTGGAAAACACCCTGCACCGACGTTTCCGCACCGCCGGGGTTTAGCGCGCGCAGCGCGGTATTGAGCGGCGAGCGTAACCCCAACACATCGCGCAATCGCAACAATCGCAGTATTTCATCATCCATCGCGGTCAATGAGACATAGGCTATGCCATCAGATGCCAATGCCGCGCGGGCTTCCTTTGGCGTATCAACACTCGCGATCCCCAATGCCGCTGCACCTTTTGCAGTGGTCACGGGATGGGTCATGTGGGAGTTCCATCCGTGAAGCAGAACGGCGCGGCCCGAACGTGCCACCAGCTTTGCCGCCAGCAAAAACAACGGCAAGCCCCGTGTTCGCCCCGCGGCATAGGATGGCCAATCAACCGCCGCACCACTATCGCGCCACGAAGACAGGCGCATCCGCAACGCGTCAACAAAACCGGCGATCTCTGCGGCGACCTCTCCGCGATAACGCATCAGCATGAACAAGGCACCGACCGCCTCGGGCGCGGCGTCACCCGCCAAAATGGCGGTCATGGCATCACGCGCTTCATCACGGTCAAGGTTACGGCCCCGCGAGGGGCCGCGTGCCATGGCGCGCACCTGCGCCGCAATGGCATCGCCCTTGTCAGTCATTTCGGGCATCCCCAAACAGGTTTTGAAATGGCTTCGTGACGTGCAGGTGCCCCAACGCGAATGCCATCCACCGCTGCTTGCCCGGCGTTCACCTCCAGCACGGTTTGCGCCGCACACCGCGAAGGAATGTTTTCCAACGAAAAGGGTGTTGTGTGCGCTGCAATCGAGCAGACGATGCCACGACTATTGATAAAGATGATATCAAGCGGCAGCGGGGTGTCTTTCATCCAGAACGCAACCTGCCCGGCACGCTGATAGACGAACAACATTCCCTGATCAGCGGCAAGGTCAGTGCGGTGCATCAAACCCTGCGCTCGGGTTTCATAGGTATCAACAACTTCGATTCTGTAGCTGTGAACGCCTGATTCTGTCTGAAAATCGATTCTGTCCGGGCGACAATCATCCGGCTCAGCTCCGCCCCCCGATGCTGACACCACCAGAAGACACAGGCCAACGAACGCCAACCTTGCGCGATTCATTCCCTCAAAAAGTAAGGACATAAGCGGCGGTCATTCCGCCGACATTGCAGAAAGCGACCCGGTCTGGACCCGGTCCCATGCCTGAACCTCAGCCGCCATTTTTCCGCGCGGCCCCTTGATCACACGGGTTGCCACTGCCTCCCCCGCCAATAGGTCGGGCAAGCCAGAGGTGCGCAAAGTTTCCATATGAACAAAGACGTCAGCATCGTCGCCAAAGACGTTGAGAAAGCCGAATCCTTTAGCGCGATCAAACCACTTAACCCGCGCAGGCAGCCATTCCCCATCTTCGTCAGTGATTTCCAAAATCTGCGTCGGGCGCATCGTGTTGGCCGGATCCGGCGGTGTCAAAACCGCATCAATCACCAGTTCAACGACTTTGACAGCCTGACGGCCGCGTTCGCCCTGCACAACCTCAAGTACGACCTTGGCACCATCGGGCGCATCGGTCACATCTGAGCGACGCAGGCAATTTGCGTGCAGAAGGACATCGCCCTGCCCGTCTTCGGTGGCGACAAAGCCATACCCTTTCACGTTGTCATACCATTTGATACGACCAACGAGGGTTTCACTAATAGCCGCTTCCGTCACACGAAACTCCGCACATCAACTTCTAGTGTGGATAATGCGCCTAGATACGGCGAAGGGTCAAGGAAACATGGCAAAAAAGTGGGAAAAGCAACGCGCGCACGTTACCTTTACGTGTATAAAGCAGTTCAAGCAGTTGGAGTTTCACTGGTGAAAAACGAATTCGGGCGGCTTGGCACGCTTCTTTCGGGGCTGGCCCTGGTTCTTGTTGTCGCCGCCTGTGCCCCAAACCGTGGCCCGACAGACGCCCGGCTGTCCGGGCCAACCGCCGGGGATCTCCAGCGTATTCTTGCAACACCCCGTCCTCCCGCGATTATCACACCTCCGGGTGAAGTTCCGCGCCTTTCACAACGATCAGCGGCCCGCCTGACCGATGCCGCCCTTTCCGATCAGCGCGGTGCGCGACGGGTTGAAATTGCGTCTGTTCCGTTGCTGCGCAGCACGCCCGCCGGGGCGACCTTTCTTGCAATGACCGGGCACCGCGCGTTGGCGCAGGGAGAGCCTGCCGCTTCGTGCCCTGCTCTCGTGACAGCGCCGCCGAATGCACCGGACGCTCGTACAGCGGCGCTTGCCGCACTTGCCGCCTGTGGTGAACAACTGGCCCTGCGCGGCACCGCTGCAACCTGCGGCTGCCGATTGATCGCACTGGATGATGCCCTTCTGGCACCGATTGAACGCTTTGCCTTTGCGCCGGCTGTTTCAGCCCTATTGAACGACAACGGCCGCGCCACGCGCTTGATTGCGGAGGCCGAACTCATAAATGGTGCCGCCGTAACCCGGCTGCGCAACGCAAATGCGGAGGTTGGTGTGCTGCGGGCATCAGGGGATAACAGGCAGATCTCGGGCATGATTGACGGCGTTCGCTATGCCGGCACCCGCACCCCGTTTGGCTTTCGACGGGGGCGGCTTGCCGAGCGGGTGGAACTGACCAGCAACAACGACAAGAAAATCTCACTCCTGATCGGGGTGGAGAGACGCGACGCAACAAAGTAGAGCTTCGTCGAGCATTAGATATTGGTTAACGACCGAGGGGCCACGTTCATGTTTCAGACTTTCGAAGCGCCCAGCAGTGGCGCAACTGCCATCGCTGACCGTCTTGGTCGTTTACGCGAAAGATTTGCGGCGGATGGGTTCGACGGTTTCATCATCCCTCGCGCTGACGCGCATCAGGGTGAATACGTTGCGCCCCGCGATGAGCGGCTTGCCTATCTCACCGGATTTACCGGATCAGCAGGGGCGGCGGTGGTGTTGACCGAGCGTGCTGCCTTGTTTGCCGACGGGCGCTACACCCTTCAGGCAGCGGACCAAACAGACACAACCCTGTTCGAAGTGGTCGCAATTCACGAAACTCCGGTTGCGGCGTGGCTAGGTGAAACCGCGCCGGAAGGGGCGCGCATTGCCTATGACCCCTGGTTGCATGGCCGAACAGAGGTTGACCGGCTGACCAAAACACTCGCCGCGCGCGGCGGCGAATTGATCCCCGTTGCCAGCAATCTGGTTGATGAAATCTGGCACGACCAGCCACCGCCCCCGGCTGAACCCATCCGGGTACAACCTGATGACCTTGCAGGACGCAGCGCCGCTGACAAACGCAAGACAATCAGTGAAGAGCTGGTGCAAAACGGCACTGCGGCCACGGTATTGACCCTGCCCGATAGCATTGCATGGCTGCTGAACATTCGTGGCGGAGACATCGCCCGCAACCCCGTGCCGTTGGTATTCGCATTACTGAATGACAATGGCAGCGTAACGCTGTTCGCGGACCACGCGCAGGTTGATGATGCCCTTGTCACGCACCTTGGCCCGGATGTTCAACGGCAAGACAAACAGGCGCTGTTAGCGGCGCTTTCCACCCTGAAGGGCAAGCGCGTTCTGCTCGACAAAACAAGTTGCCCCATGGCCATCGCCCATCACCTTGCCAAGAATGGCGCAGAGGTCGAATGGGGCACAGACCCCTGCATTATGCCCAAGGCGCAGAAAACAGCGGCGGAGATCGAAGGTGCCCGTGCCGCCCACATTCGTGACGGTGCCGCAATGGCACGTTTTCTTCATTGGTTTGATGAACGCGCCCCGCAAGGGGGATTGCACGAAACCGAGATCGTTCAACGCCTGGAAGAGGAACGCCGCGCTACGAACCAGTTGCTTGATATTTCCTTCGATACCATCGCCGGGTCCGGCCCGCATGGGGCCATCGTCCATTACCGCGTGACCGAAGCAACGGATCGGGCATTGCAGCCGGGTGAACTAATGCTGGTCGACAGCGGCGGGCAATATCAGGATGGCACCACGGATATCACCCGCACCATTGCGACAGGCCCTGTGCCGGAGGGCGCGGCGCGGGCCTATACCCTTGTGCTCAAAGGTATGATTGCCCTGTCCATCGCGCGGTTTCCGGTCGGCACGACAGGTCGCGATCTTGATGTTCTGGCCCGCACGCCGCTTTGGTCTGCGGGGCTGGATTATGACCACGGCACCGGGCACGGTGTTGGCAGTTACCTTTGCGTACACGAAGGCCCTGTGCGCATCGCGCGGGCGGGCAATGTGCCCCTGCGCCCCGGTATGATTCTGTCAAATGAGCCGGGTTACTATTTGCAGGATGCCTTTGGCATACGCATCGAGAACCTGATCGTTGTGAACGAGGCGGCAGTACCTGAAGGCGGGGAACGGCCGATGCTCAGCTTTGAAACGCTGACCTTTGCCCCCATCGACACCCGCTTGATTGATACCACGTTGATGACCAGTGACGAAATTGCGTGGCTCAACGCCTATCACGCAGAGGTTTTTGCAAAAATCAGTGCTGGGCTGAATGGTGCTGATCTGGAGTGGCTGAAGGCCGCCTGCACGCCGATCTGACCCGCAGTTGAACGCGCGGGCCTCCGGTCCAGCCCGCGCAGCGCAGCACGAGCGTCGAAAGCGCGCCATGACACACGGCCTTCGCCCGGCAGAGCGGAGAATTTTTCACTTTTGTCACGCAGGAAACGCCCGCATCTGCTTTTGCACCTGAAAATTGCCGTGTTTCGCTCTAAGATCATTTTAACCAATTCGATCCGCAGCCGGAGAGCACCCTATGCGCCGTTTCCTGAAAATTCTCGCCATTCTGGTGGTCATCCTGATCGTCGCAATCGGCGCGTTCATTGTTTTCCTACCAACTGACCGCATTGCCCAACTCGCCGTGGACAAGGTTAAGGCGGCCACGGGCCGCGACCTGACGCTCGCGGGCGGCGTCTCACCAAGTTTTTACCCCGTACTGGGGATTGAGACAGGGGCTGTTACCCTGTCGAACGCTGAATGGGCCACAACGCCCAACATGGTTTCCACGACCTCCGCCAAAGTGGGGGTTGAGTTGCTGCCATTGCTTTCAGGATCAGTCCGCATCACCGAGATTCGCCTGATTGATCCGGTGATTGCATTGGAAGTAAACGAAGACGGGCAGGCCAACTGGGTTTTTGACAGCGCGAACGCCCAAACAGCGGAAACCACGGCCCCTGCATCAGGCAATGACGAACAGGGCGGCGGCTTTGTGAAAGACCTCAGCCTTGGTGAAACCGTCATCGAGAATGGGCTTGTCAGCTTTACCGATCGCACGTCCGGTCAGGCCATCACATTGGCGGAAATCAACGCCGCTATTGCCTTGCCTGCATTCGATCAGGATATGACCGTAGTCGGCAGCGCCTTGTGGAACGGTGAAAAAACCGAACTTGACCTCAAGGTTTCCACACCAGAGACGATCATGGCAGGTGGCGAAACCTCCGTTTCTGTATCGCTCAGCGCCGCGCCGGTTTCCGCAGCCTTCAGCGGTGCAGTTGCCCCCCCGCAGGGTGGCGGACTGCCCGAAGTTGCCGGGACGTTTGAATTTGCTGCTGCTGCACCCGGTGCGGCCGTGGCATGGGCAACAGGCACGCCTGCACCTGATGGCCTGTTGGGCCTTAACGACCTCAACCTTTCGGGTGAAATCCTGATGGACACCACCGCACTTGCCGCAAAGGCAGAGGGGGGGATAACCCGCGAAGGCAAACGGGCCACCGTGAACCTCAGCGCCAAAAGCGATGGCAACTGGGCAACCACCCGTGCCTTTGACATCGACGCAAAAACAACGCTGGACGGGCTGGCAGATGCCAGCTTCGCCGGGAATGTCGCCGCCCCCGACGGGGCCGCGCCCAGCGGCCAGGGCACATTCACGGTCAAAGCGCCTGATCTTCAGGGCCTTGCAGCATTCGCCGGTGCCGCCCTGCCAGAAATGGGCCCCGGTGCCCTGCAATCGCTGGCGGTTACAGGTTCGCTCAACCTGATTAGCCCCACACAAATCGCAGCAAATATCACATCATTGGAATTTGACGCGATACGGGCAAATGGCGAAATCTCAGCCAACCTTGCCGGCACACCAACCATCACCGCGACATTAACAACAGGTGATCTGGACCTGCGCCCCTATATAACCGAGGGCGGAAACACCACCGAAACGCCACAGGCCGAACCGGGCTGGAGCAAGACACCAATCGACCTTTCAGGCCTCGGCGCGCTCAACGGTGATTTCAAAATTCGTGCAGCCTCGGTGAAAGCGCCCAACATCAGCCTCGGCCAAAGCGATATTGCCGCCAAGATGAGCAACGGTGCGTTGACGCTGTCGATCCGTGAACTGGGCCTATATGGCGGTGGGTTGAAAGGCGATATCGCGCTCGATGGGCGGAACAATAACGCCATTCGTGCCAAGGTTACGGCCGATGCTGTGCGCCTTCTGCCCATGCTGACCGAGATTGCCAGCATGGACATGATCGAGGGCCTCGGCGCCGTTAACGTCAATGTCACAGGAGGTGGGCAAAGCCTGCATGACATTATGAACAGCCTGAACGGCAATGGCGGCATGACACTGACCGATGGCGCACTTGTTGGGTATAACCTCGCGGCAATGGTGCGGAATGTTCAGGGGGCCTTCGGCGCATCAGCCGCCGAAGATGCCAAAACCGACTTCTCTGAAATCTCGGCAACCTTCGACATCGCCAAGGGCGTAATGACCAACGCAGATTTCACCTTCCTTGGCCCCCTGCTGCGCATCGCCGGCGAAGGCACGATTGATCTGGGTGGGCAAAGCCTGAATTTCCGCCTGACGCCAAAGGCGGTTACATCACTCAAAGGTCAGGGCGGCAGTTTTGATGACAAGGGCATTGCCTTTCCATTGATCATCAAGGGCCCGTGGTCAGGCCCGTCGATCCGGCCCGATCTCAAGGCAGGGATCGACAGCTTGCTCAAAGACCCCGAAGGCGCGGTGAATGCCGCCAAGGACTTGCTGAAAGGGGTTAAGGGCGGCGGCGACGGTGCCGGTGGCGCGCTGGAGGCAATCACGGGCGGCAATTCCGGCGGCCTCGGCGGTTTGCTCAAAGGCGGAAGCGACGACAAGGCCGCCCCGAAAGACGCTGTGAAAGGTGTGATCAAAGGCCTGTTCGGCAGCGACTGATACCAGCTACAGCAAGCTTATTGCGGGGCGATGACCAAAGGGTTGCCGCCCCGTTTCTTTGGCAAATGCGACCCTGTGTGAACGGTGGCGGTTAAAGTTCGTCCGTGTGCGTACCTTCGACCCGTTCACCAGCGGCGTTGATGTGCGTGCCGTCCGTATCAATCGTGGAAAGATTGCAAAACAATTCTATGCGGTGCCCGTCCGGGTCGAGGATATAAACTGCCTCGTTTTCACCCCATGAGCCATCGCCACGCGGGTCGGTGAATGAATGCAGGACAGGCCCCCGGACAATCGGAATGCCTTCAGCGCGAATATGTGCAAGCAGCGCAAGCCAATCATCCCGGTTGTCGCACTCAAGTGCAAAATGGTGAAATGACGGCGGGCCATCGAGATCATCCTCGAACGTCGTTGCCCGCGGGCGATATGTCTTGGCCGGGTTATGCACAAGGACCAACTCATGGTGCACGGCACCAAGCCGCATGAACGTCAACTCCACCGGAATACCCACCACTTCATGCGCTGCATGGCGTTCCGTCAACTTGAAGCCAAGCGCACGGCGATAGAACGCGATGGAGGCATCGGTATCACTGACCTCTACCGCAAAATGCTGCATTCGTTTGGCAAGTGGCATGGC
>JBMYXS010000012.1:0-64476 GCA_049608645.1 Pikeienuella sp.
TCGTCCCGAAGAAGCCCGCGCCGCAGGCTTTTCCTATTCATCGGTTGGTCGCCCCTAACCTGTAAGGGCGTCCATGACCTGCGTGGGCAATGACCAAATGAAAACGCCGCCCCGGTTGGGCGGCGCTTTTATTTCAGGGCCGAACGCTCTGACGTCTAGCGTGGCGCAACCGCCAAACAATCCCGGCCCCGATTTTTCAGGGCTTCACAGGCGCTCTTGGCCTTTTCAGCCTCCAACCCGGTAAGCCGCGCGCGATAATAGCGCCCCGAGCGCAGCTGGGTTTGCTCCACTTCACGCCCTGCGGTCTGCAACCCGGAAATGTCGCTCAACGCTGCTGAAGCCAGCTCTGCAATCGCGACTTCCCGGTTGGCAAAAACGCCAATCTGCACCGACCATGCCTCAGCGTCAGTCAATTTTGCCTCAGCAACCCGTTGCGTCCCCGGGCGCACCATCGGCTGCGGGCTGCGCAAGGGTGCAAAGGGCGACCCGGCCCGGCCCGTTGATGCCGCTGCCTTTGAAACAATCGCATTGGCTATCGTGTCACCGGCCTTGGCAATGACCGAACCTCCGCCCGACGTACCCCTTACAGGCCGACGGATTGGCGCAGGGCTGCTGGCGACCACAACCGTTGGCCAACGCCGAACGGCCACATTCGTGGGGGCCTTGCGGAAACCAAGATCAAGCAGTTCAGCAATCCGCCGGTTCCGCCAGCGTGAAGATTTTCCACCGAGAACAACGGCAATCACCCGCTCCGACCCGCGCCGCGCAGAAGAGACAAGATTATACCCTGCGGCGTTGGTGTACCCGGTCTTGATCCCGTCAGCCCCCCGATAGGAACTAAGCAGACGGCGGTTTGTTGCGTAGATCTTCTTGCCCGCTGCAACCGTCGCCTTTCGGCCGAACAGGTTGTAATATTGCGGGAAGTCATAAAACAAAGACCGACCGAGCGTTGCCATGTCACGCGCAGTGGAAAGCTGACCGCGCGCCGTCAGGCCCGACGCGTTTTTGAAGGTCGTGCGCGACATCCCCAACTGGCGCGCACGTGCCGTCATCTGTGCCGCAAATTTCTTTTCAGACCCGGCAATCGCCTCTGCCAGAGCAACGGCCGCATCGTTGGCTGATTTCACGGCGGTCGCACGAATAAGGTCGCGAATCGTATACCGGCGCCCCGCGCGCAACCCGATCTTGGAGGGAACCTGCCGCGCCGCATGGCGAGAGATTCGCACCTTTTGATCAAGGCTGATGCGTTTATCCCGAACAGCTTCAAACGCCAGATACAACGTCATCATCTTTGTCAGGGATGCCGGATGCAGTTTCCTGTCGGCGCTGCGGGAGTGATATACCTCACCAGAGCGGGCATCCATCACCAAAGCCGCGTAAGGAGCGGCCAAAACCTTCCCCCCGACCCCGGCGATACCCACCGTTATCAACGCGCACAAAAATGTGACGCGCATAAATGCGCTGCGAAGCACAGCCATGATCGACCTCGCGCCTGTAGTTGCCATTTTCAAGGACGGGTCACTCTTTCGGCGACGCTCTGCCCTTATTGCTCTGACGTGATCGTAACATCACCTGCCAAGTTTTGGAAAGTGTTTCCTTTATCGCGCTGGTTCACAGACAGTACCCGCCCACCATGAAGACGGCGTAAGGGTGTCGCTTAGGCGCGGGTTCCTTCGGATTTTCATATTTTGTGCACTGCACAATATTTTCCTTGACGCAGCGCAACATTGTCCCTAGATAGCTCCCATCACAGGCAGCGAACTCTCGTTGCCTCACACGGATCAAACCAATGGAGATTCCGATGGCTGCTGCAAAAACCGCTGCGAAAAAAGTTGAAACCCTCGTCGAAGACACTCAGAAAGTCGCCAACGAGCAGATCGAAAAAGTAACGAAATCTTTCGAAGACATCACCGTCTTCGGTCAGGACAACGTCGACGCGCTCGTCAAGTCTTCCAGCATCGCTGTAAAAGCTGCTGAAGGCCTGAACGCTGAAATCGTCAGCTTCTCCAAAAAATCCCTCGAAGAAGGCGTTGCTGCTGCCAAAGAATTGGCATCCATCAAAACCCTTCCTGAGCTGGTTGAAAAGCAGGCTGACTTTGCCAAAACGTCTTTCGACGGCTTCATGAAGCAGGCAACACGCTTCAACGAAATGTACATGGCTGCTGCCAAAGAGGTTTTCGAACCACTCAACGCACGTGCCACCGTCGCAACGGACATGGTTAAATCCTACACTGCCTAATCGGCATGTAGGCGAGCACCCTTAAGCTGGTGTTCACCAAGAGATGTTGAAAAGGGGGCGAAAGCCCCCTTTTCTTGTTTGGGGGCAATAATATATCCTCTGGGTGAAGATAGAGGCGAAGGCGATGACCGAATCCTGGACAACACTCAGCGCGCAAGACGCGCTTGCCCCGCTCACCGCTACAATGGCGAGCGATGATGATCGTCGTGATGATGACAAGGATGGTGACGGCGGCGGCATAGATACCGCCCTGCGCACCAAACCCAAAAGCCGTACACAGCGCCCCTCAATGTACAAGGTGCTGCTGCTGAACGACGATTACACGCCGATGGAATTTGTCATTCACGTTCTGGAACGCTTCTTTGGCATCACCAGCCAGCAGGCTGTTGAATTGATGTTGACTGTGCACCGTCGTGGCGTTGCAGTGGTTGGCGTATTCTCGTTTGAGATTGCCGAAACAAAAGTCACGCAAGTGATGGATTACGCGCGCAAGAATCAGCACCCGCTGCAGTGCACAATGGAAAAAGAATAAGCCTGCACCGCTCCGCCTAGTTTCGCTTGGGTTCTGCACGGGGTCGATGGCGCGAAACATTCTGCGGTTTGGCGTGTTTCAATCTGGCAATCTCTTTGGGTGACAACCCTGCGAGCTGGAAAAGGCCCTGCCCCATTATGCCAGCCTTCACGTCTTCTTCAAACGACAGCGTTGCCAAATCGACGTTTGCGCATACCTCTGTGAACCTCTTGGCAAAAGGATCCCAGGCACCCGGCAACCCGTTACCAAATCGGTAGCGGCGCGGCACAAATGGGGTCGATGGATAGGCGCTATGCCGCCTGTAAAACACTGATTCGAGCCAATCAGGGTAAAACCGCGGTGTCCACGCAACTGTCACCTGCGCGCCTGACTTTTCGAAGGCATCCAACACAACGGGAAAAAGAATTTCGAGAAACGGGTAAAGCCCACGCAACCGGCGTCTTGTTGGCAAGGCACCGATCAGATCTTCATCGCTGATAATGGTGGTTCGGGCCGTGCAAAGCGCCGCGACATTCTCCGCCGCGCGGCGTACCGCTGCCTTTTTGCGGCGGGCTTCCCTGCGGGTTTGGGTGTTGTGGATAAGGCCGCTCAACCGCGCGACCGCTCGATTCTCACGGGTCAGCGCCTCAACCCGCCAGGGCATGACGCTTTGACTGGCTCGCAAAGTTTCCTGCACCGTTGTTGTGCCCGTCCGGTGCGGGCCGACGTGCAGGATAACGCGCCGCTTCGCCGTAAGCGGACGCACCGGCAGGCTTGCCAACCTTGCCGCCATGCGTTGCGCCTGTAAGACGCGAAGCCGCATTTTGTCCGCCTTCATACCGCCTTCATTCTGGCGAATCCCCCCGTTTGAGCCAATTTTCTCATCGCTGGTGATACAATCTCAATAAAATGACGCAATCTTGTTCGCCACGCCTTGAACACAGACGCAGATGCCCGACATATTTAGATAAGACGCATCGCCGTATTCCCGGCGGTGCCGGACGATAGGATCTCGTATGCCGTCTTTCACCAAATCGCTCGAAGAAGCCATCCACCGCGCCATCGCCCTCGCGAATGAGCGCCGCCACGAATTGGCGACGCTGGAGCATCTCTTGCTTTCACTCGTCGATGAGGAAGAGGCATCAACCGTGATGAAGGCTTGTGGTGTCGATACCGACATCCTTCGCATTGCCTTGACCAAATTCATTGATGAGGAACTGGAAAGCCTGATTTCCGACATCGACGGATCCGAAGCTGCGCCCACCACCGGGTTCCAACGTGTCATTCAACGCGCGGCCATCCATGTACAGTCTTCGGGCCGGACAGAGGTTACCGGCGCAAATGTGCTTGTGGCCATTTTTGCCGAACGCGAAAGCCACGCCGCGTTTTTCCTGCAGGAACAGGACATGACGCGATATGATGCGGTTAACTATATCTCTCATGGTGTTGCCAAGAATGCCGCCATGGGTGAGACGCGACCAGTGCGCGGTGCCGATGACGAAGACCACAACGAAGCCGAAGGGCGCGTTGATGAAAAAGACGAAAGCGCGCTTTCGAAATATTGCGTCGATCTCAACGCAAAGTCCCGCAAGGGCGATGTGGACCCGTTGATCGGGCGCTCGGAAGAGGTGGAACGCTGCATTCAGGTTCTATGTCGCCGCCGCAAGAACAACCCGCTTTTGGTCGGTGATCCCGGCGTTGGTAAAACCGCCATCGCAGAGGGCCTCGCCAAAAAGATTGTGGAGGGTGAAACCCCCGAAGTTCTAGCCAACGCCACAATCTTTTCGCTCGATATGGGCGCGCTGTTGGCGGGCACCCGTTATCGTGGTGATTTCGAAGAACGTCTGAAGGCGGTCGTCAAAGAGATGGAAGAACACGACGATGCTGTCCTGTTCATCGACGAAATCCACACCGTTATTGGCGCAGGTGCCACGTCGGGCGGCGCGATGGATGCGTCCAACCTGCTGAAACCCGCACTACAGGGCGGTGGTCTGCGGTGCATGGGGTCGACAACCTACAAGGAATTCCGCCAGCATTTTGAAAAGGACCGGGCGTTGTCTCGTCGGTTCCAGAAAATCGACGTCAAGGAACCATCTGTCGATGATGCTGTGAAAATCCTGCGGGGGTTGAAACCCTATTTCGAAGAGCACCATGCCATCCGTTATACCGCTGAGGCTGTCAAAACCGCCGTTGATCTGGCCGCGCGCTACATCAACGATCGTAAACTGCCCGATTCCGCGATTGATGTGATTGACGAGGCAGGTGCCGCACAGCACCTCGTGACCGAAAGCAAACGCAAGAAAACCATCGGTGCCAAAGAGATTGAGGCGGTCGTCGCCAAGATCGCGCGCATCCCCCCGAAAAACGTCTCCAAGGATGATGCCGAACTGTTGCGCGGCCTTGAAGATAAACTGAAACGCGTGGTCTTTGGCCAGAACGACGCGATTGATGCGCTTTCCTCTGCCATCAAGCTCAGCCGCGCAGGCCTGCGAGAGCCCGAAAAGCCAATCGGGTCCTACCTGTTCGCGGGGCCAACAGGCGTCGGCAAAACTGAGGTTGCCAAACAGTTGGCCGACAATCTCGGCGTGGAGTTATTGCGCTTTGATATGTCGGAATACATGGAAAAACACTCCGTCAGCCGTCTGATCGGTGCCCCTCCTGGCTATGTCGGGTTTGATCAGGGCGGTTTGCTGACCGATGGCGTCGACCAGCACCCGCATGTGGTGTTGCTGCTCGATGAGATTGAAAAGGCGCACCCGGATGTGTTCAACATCCTGTTGCAGGTGATGGATCACGGCAAACTGACAGATCACAATGGCAAGGCGGTCGATTTCCGCAATGTCGTACTGATTATGACGTCCAATGCAGGCGCGCAGGAACAGGCCAAGGCGGCCATCGGATTTGGGCGCGACCGCCGCGAAGGCGAAGACCTCGCCGCGATCGAAAAGGCGTTCACACCTGAATTCCGCAACCGTCTGGATGCTGTCATCAGCTTTGCACCGCTGCCTGAAGAGGTCATCCTGCAAGTGGTCGAAAAATTCGTCCTTCAGCTGGAGGCACAGTTGCTCGACCGCGGTGTTGCCATCGACCTGACGCCGGCCGCGGCGCAATGGATCGCAGACAAAGGTTATGACAGCAAAATGGGCGCCCGCCCCTTGGGCCGCGTCATTCAAGAGCACATCAAGAAACCACTGGCCGAAGAGCTGTTGTTCGGCAAATTGGCCAAAGGTGGCCTTGTCACGGTCATGGTCAAAGACGGCAAGCTGGAGCTTGAAATCGCGCCGCCAGAAAGCAAGAAAATCTCTGGCGACAAGACGCCATTGTTGACGGCCGAGTAACCGCAGGTGAAATGGCTCGCCGCCCTTATCGCACCCGTGGCGTTTGGGGTGGCCCATGCGGTGGAATTGGACATTCCCGTCGATTGTGAAATTGGCCAGGGCTGTTACATCCAATCCTACGCGGATCGCGACCCTGGGCCGGGTGCAGTAGATTATGCTTGTAATCCAATGTCTTACGATGGGCACAAGGGCGTCGATTTCCGCGTTCCAACCTTTCGCGCGCTGAAAGAGGGCGTTGATATTCTGGCGGCGGCCCCCGGCGTTGTGAAAGGCACCCGCAATGGGGAACCTGACACCGGGGTCGATGGCATGACCAAGGGCCGTGATTGCGGCAATGGCCTTGTCATTGATCACGGTGACGGCTGGGTAACGCAATATTGCCACCTCGAACGCGGCAGCCTTCGGGTCAGATCAGGCGACCGCGTGCAAACGGGCGACAGACTTGGGCGCATGGGATTTTCGGGCCGTACCGAATTTCCGCACCTGCATCTTTCTGTTCGCAAAGATGATGTGCCCATCGACCCCTTCGATGCCCGTGCCAATAACGAAAGCTGTACACTCAACGACGACGCATCGCTCTGGTCGCCCGCGGCCCGCGCGTTGCTGACCTATGTTCCGGGTGGCGCGGTTGATGCGGGTTTTGCCCCGCAAGCCCCAAAGCTGGCTGATATCCGCATTGGCGATTTCTATGAAAAACCCACGGCTGATGCGCCCATTCTGGCGTTCTGGGCACGCTTTTATGGCCTACGTGATGGCGATATCATCCGTATGCGCCTGCAACGGCCGGGTGGGAAAGTGTTGGCACAGAAGGATGTAACGATCCCCGGTGACAAGGCTGAGTATTTTCACTTTTTGGGTGGGCGCAAACCTACGCAAGGGTGGCCGCTCGGCGACTACCACGGCACGGCGGTATTGCTTCGCGCAGGCAAGATCATCGACAAGATCGCAGAAAAGGCGACGGTCAAATAGACCCAACGCCTATAACAACCACCCAAGCTGAAACACATAATCAAACGCAGCAAATCCCCCAACACCGAGCATCGCCGCGGCCGCGAACATCACCAGAATGCGCAGCAAACGCAGGGCAATCATACCAAAGCTGACCATGCCCACCACCTGCGCGGCCCGGCCCAGGGTTGTCATTTCCACATCGGGAAACAGAATGCCGAACCGTGCGCCGCCGCCATAGATGCGTTCAATCTCCGCCGGGATGCGCCAACCAACGACAATGGCCAACGCCGCACCACCGATCACGAGAATATTCACCAATGCGCCAAGGTCTGGCCGCTCAAACAGGTCCATCGCCTTACGGTCTTCGCCCTCGCCCTTGCGCAGCGAGCGGAGGTCGAAAATCCGCAGCCGATAAACAAGAAACAATGCAACCAGGCAGGTTGCGATATAACCGCTAAGCAGTGGGGGCGCGGTCATTCCGCCTCGGCAGCACCACGCGGGGGCCGCTCCGTAAACTTGACTTCGATCCGTCGATTGCGGGCCCGTGCCTCAGGCGTCGAGCTGCGGTCCAATGGTTGATATTCACCATAGCCCAACGCCGCGAGCCTTTCAGGCGGCAGGCCCTGCACCTCCGAAAGATAGCGCACGACAGACAGGGCGCGCGCCTGGCTAAGCTCCCAGTTATCACGGAAACGCCCGGTGCCGGACAAAGGCACATCATCAGTATGCCCCTCTACCACCAGTATCCAGTCAATCTCTGCGGGGATACGTGCGACCACATCGCGAATGGCGTCACCAAGGCTCCCCAATTCGCGCCGCCCTTCAAAGCCAAGCTGACCTGAACCGGCGTCAAACAGAACCTCTGACTGAAAAACAAACCGATCACCGACGATGCGAATATCCTGTCGTTCACCCAGTGCCTTACGCATCTCTCCAAAAAATTCAGAACGATAGGTTTCCAGATCGTTGCGCTCTGCCTCAAGCCGCGCGGCCTCTTTCGCGGAAAGCGCCAATTCGCGCGCCAGTGCGGCGTTCAGGCGTTGTCCCAAATTCGCAAGCTGCACCTCTTGCGCGGCCTCTGCCTCCTCCGAGGCTTCCAGCTGCGCAGACAGAAGCGCAAGCTGCTGGCGCAAGGCGGCGGCCTGTTGATTCAACAGCGCAAGGTTCTTGGCTTGCTCGCTGACCTTGGCCTGACGTTCGGCAAGGGCGGCACGGGCGGTCGCCAACAAGGCCTGTTCACGGGTCAGGGCCTGCGCCTCATCACTCAGGTCAGCGGTAAGCTCATCACGTGCAGCTTCGGCGGCGGCAAGCAATATCAGCGTTTCCTCAGCCTTGGCCCGCTGTTTTTCGAGCGCCAGCGTCATCGCCGTAAGCTCAGCATCCGCATTGGCGAGCCTGTCACGCAAGGCCTTCGCGGCGGCGGCCTCCACCAGTTTTTGTTGCTCTTCGGCTGACAATGCCTCTTCCAGCGTCGCAAGTTTGCGCAAACGCTCAACCCGCTCGGCGGTCAATTCGATCTTGTCTTGTTCAAGCGCCTTGTTTGCCGCGGCCAGTGCCGCCGCATCCGCATCAAGACGAGCAAGCGCAGCTTCCAGTGTTTCGCGATCAACCGCCAGCGCATCGCGCTCGGATTCAAGCGCCGCAATCAAGGCAAGGTTCGCTGCCTGATTGGTTTCCAGAGTTGAAATTGCGGTTTCACCCGCGGCCTTGTCAGCCTCCAGATCAGCGATAAGAGCTTCCATCGCCTCACGGCGGGCAGCAGCAAGGCGGGCGGCTTCGGTCTGTGCATCAATCTCTTCGCGGGCCTGAGCCAAGGCAATTTGCGCGGCTTCCTTGGCCGTAATTTCCCTGCGGTTTTCATCTTGCAACGCTGCAATCTGACTTTCGCTCGCGGTCAGGGCCGATTGCAGGGTTTCACGGTCTGCCATCAGGCTGGCAACCTGTTCTTCAAAACTAGCGACACGCGCCGTCAGATCATCGCGTTGGCTGGAAAGAGACGCAACCACACTGGCCAGTCGGTTGGCTTCGGCGGTGGTGTCAGCAAGCGATGCTTCGGCTGTATCGGCGCGGTCTTGCTCCATCGCCAAAACATTGGAAAGCTGCGCGAGTTGCAGGCCCAGTTCATCAAGTTTATTTTCCTGCCCGGTGATCGTTTCACGCAAGACAAATTGCACGATCATAAAGATCGACAGCACAAACATCAGCACCAGCAGCAAGGCTGTCATCGCATCCACGAACCCCGGCCAGATGGCCTGAGACGCACGTGCGCGATCGGACAGGCGCGCCATTATTCGTTCCGGTCGATAATCTGGCGCAGCGCGCGGGTCAGGCCGCCAATTTCGGCACGCAATTCCCCGACAGCGTCCTGACGGCCCGCAGCAACCTCTTCGGACATGCGCAGCAACTGCCGGTCGATGGAGCGCAGGCGATCACGTTCTTCTTCACCCATACCGCCGCCGCTGTTGCCGCTCACGGCAACTTCCTCCAGCCGATCCGCGATACGTTCAAAGACAGCAATCTGGCGGGAGTTTTCATCTGGATCGACTTCGCGTTTACGTTCCAATTCCTCCGAGCGCGCATACATTTGCGCAACGAGGCTGGTCAGCTCCATGATCTGGGCAGAATTCTGTTCCATCAAGCTGGCCGCCGCCATCACCGGGTCGCCATCGGTGTTGTCACCAGTGATGGAAAGACGTGTGATGGAGGTAAGCCAGTCTTCCATTTCACGGAAAAACTGATTTTGTGCGCGCGATGCGAACAATTCCAACAGCCCAACAACCAATGACCCGGCAAGACCAAGCAAGGATGAAGCAAAGGCCGTGCCCATGCCATCCAACTGTGCCTCCAACCCCTTCATCAACTGGTCAAAGTTAACACCGCCACTTTCATCAGGCTGCAATGACCGAATGGTGTTCACAACTTCCGGCACGGTCAGTGAAAGACCCCAGAACGTGCCGAGCAACCCCAGAAAGATCAGCAGGTTAATGATGTAACGCGTGATATCGCGACTCTCATCAATACGCATTGCCACACTATCAAGGATGGACCGTGTGGAAGACGCGGTTAACGCCTGACGCGCTCGTTGGTCCCGCAACAAGGCCGAAAGCGAGCGTAGCAAACGCGGCGGTTCGACAAATTCATGGCCGGGCCGATCAATCGCGAAACCTTCGATCCACGAGACGGACGAAACAAGGGCAATCACCTGCCAGAAACAGGCGATAAGGCCTATCAGGAACACGCCTGAGATCAGCGCGTTCAACCCGACATTCGCGAAAAACACCGTGCGTATCGGCGCATAAAGGAAATATCCAACCGCACCGACCGCCGCCAAAGCGAGGAGCATCGCGAGGATTTGGCGCACTGGTTGCGCGAATTCCTTACGGGTCTGATCTAAAACGACCACGGGCAAGCTCCCTTTCACTTCACGTCGTTACCATGCAGCGCCATTTGTGGCCCTGCAAGACCCAGCCTGCGGAACATCCAAGGCGCGCCCGCAGTCATATAGAGGGTAATCACCACCGTCGCGCCGTACATCGCCACATCGCCCTCCGGGTCTATCGCCCCGGCCAATGTTTTAAGACCCACAAAAAGGGCCATCAAAATGGCAAGGCCAACCACGATGACAAGAACCCGCCGTGCACCCGGCGGGGGCCTATATCCAACCGTCTGACGTTCCCAGTTTGCGCCAATCAACCACGTGACGGCAAAGGCACCAAACCCCGTGGCGGAACCCGGCGTTCCGGGCCAGAGCGTGAATACAACCGCCTGCCCCGCCAGAAGAACAAGCGCGAGCGTCAGATAGGGAAGCGCGATCGCGCGCAAAACCACCATGCCGCCGCCGACCACAGCAAGCCCGATGGCAAGGCCGACAACAACGTCTTCAACATCATGGACCCCGAGATAAAGGCGTGACATCGCAATCCCGGCGATCACAAAAACCGCCAGCGCCCACATCCACCCGCGCCGCACTTCGTAAGCCAGCCACAACCACAGCACGGTCGAAGTTTGCGCGTGCCCTGATGGCAGGCCATAGCTTTTGCCGACAAGGCCATCCAGACTCATTGCAATATCTGGTCGCGGATCTTGCCAGAAATCCTTCAGGAAATAATTGAGGCAGCCCGATATCGCGACGATGACGGCCAAGCGCGTAAACGCAGGTTTACGCCACAACCAGAACCCAAGCGGCAGGAACAACATGTAAAATGTGCTGTAACCAACCCAGGTGAAGACGCGCATCACCGCTGTTGCCGCTTCGGACCGAAACGGCAGTACCCAACTCAAATCATGCCAGATGCTTTCCATCGCCCACCACTTTCCTTGCGGAGGAGTGATAGACCAACCGCCACGACACCGCTATAGACGCGACAGAGTTTCAGACACACTGAACCTGCAGAAGGACGCAAATATGTCATCGCACGGCCCCGCCAAACCCATGACCGCACGCAAGGGCGCGCCCCTGAAAGGCATCGCCAATGTACCAGGTGACAAATCAGTTTCGCATCGTGCCCTGATCTTTGGCGCCATGGCCGTTGGTGAAACCCGCATCGAAGGTCTGCTGGAGGGGCAAGATGTGCTAGACACAGCTAAGGCGATGCGCGCCCTTGGCGCAACGGTGGAACGCGTCGGCGAAGGTTCATGGCGCGTAAATGGTGTTGGCGTTGGCGGTTTCACCGAACCGGAAGATGTCATTGATTGCGGGAATGCCGGTACAGGCGTGCGCCTCGTCATGGGCGCGATTGCGACCTCACCCATTGCTGCGACCTTTACGGGGGATGCCTCGCTCCGGTCCCGCCCGATGGGGCGGATAACGGACCCTATTTCGCTGTTTGGTGCCACATCACACGGGCGGCGCGGGGGCAAGCTGCCGCTGACGGTCATGGGCGCTGCGGACCCGGTTCCGGTCGAATACCGCACGCCCATGCCCTCCGCGCAGGTTAAATCTGCTGTGTTGCTCGCCGGGTTGAACGCGCCGGGCATCACCACCGTGATCGAAGAAGAAGCCACCCGCGACCATACCGAACGCATGTTGCGTGGCTTTGGCGCTGAAATCAGCACGGAGAAAACCGACGAAGGTTATGTCATCCGCCTGACAGGCCAGCCGGAGTTGAAGCCACAGGATATCACCGTTCCACGTGACCCATCCTCCGCAGCCTTCCCGACCTGCGCGGCACTGATTGTTGAGGGGTCAGACGTGCTGATCCCCAACATCGGCCTGAACCCCACCCGCGCCGGTCTTTATACGACGCTGCGCGAAATGGGGGCTGATCTGACGTTTGAGAATGAACGTGAAGAAGGCGGCGAGCCGGTTGCGGATCTCCGCGCCAGATATTCCCCCGACATGCAAGGCATCGAAGTCCCGCCAGAGCGGGCACCGAGCATGATTGACGAATACCCGATCCTGTCTGTTGTGGCGGCCTTGTCTTCGGGCAAAACCGTCATGCGCGGCGTCAAGGAACTGCGGGTGAAGGAAAGCGACCGCATTGATGCGATGGCCCGCGGCCTCGAAGCCTGTGGTGTGACCATCGAAGAAGACGAAGACACGTTCATCGTGCACGGCATGGGCGCGGGTGGTGTCCCCGGCGGCGCAACGGCAGCCGCGCGCCTTGATCACCGCATCGCGATGAGCTTCCTGTGCCTTGGCATGGCCGCGCAAAACCCGGTCAGCGTCGACGATGGCTCCCCCATCGACACCAGTTTTCCGATATTTGAGGAACTGATGACAAGCTTGGGCGCATCCGTTTCAGAAACGGCCTGAACGGCTAAACCTTCGCAAACCCCACCAGGCAATTATTGGCGGGCATTTCGATCACGGTTGGTGGCGCTAATCCGTTGGCGGCACCAACATCCGCAACATCGCCCAAGTGACGCACGCCAAAGCGGGCGTCCTTGTCTTTGAGCCAAAGATCAAAGTTCACGTTCCCTTCGGCTGTCTCGACACCGTCACGGATAAACGGGCCATAGAGCCAAAGCGCGCCGCCCTTCGCCAAGGTGCGCCCTGCCCCCGCCATCAGGCCAGTTGTGGCCTCCCACGGGGCAATGTGGATCATGTTGATGCATATCATCATTGCAGCCTCACCCACGGGCCAGATGGGCGCGGTCACATCCAGCTCGATTGCAGGCAGAACATTGGAAAGCCCGCTGCGCGCGACCCATGCATCAGTGCTTGCGCGCGCCGCTTCAGACGGGTCTGTGGGGTGAAAGCGCAGATGCGGTGCCGCGCTTGCAAAATGCACGACATGCTCACCCGAACCGCTTGCGATCTCCAGCACGTTACCCGCTGCTGGCCAATGCGGGATAAGGGCATCACGTATCGCATCGCGATTGCGGTGCGCTGACGGTGCAAATTGGCGAGCATCGGTCACAGGCGGCTCCGGGGTTGGACAGTTCATTTCCGAACGGGGCAGAAGACTGATACGCCCTCCCCGGCCCCACGTGGCCCAAAAAACGGTAAATATGCAATCGCTCCCTTGCGCGTGACGAGCGGTTTCACCCCTGTCATTGCGTGTCGTGATCCGATATTCAGCGAACGGAAACTTTCGATAGGCGGGCAAATGAAGTTTACAGTCGCGATTGATGGTCCCGCAGCGGCGGGCAAGGGCACAATTTCCAAGGCTGTAGCCAAGCAGTTTGGCTTTGCGCATCTCGACACTGGCCTATTGTACCGGGCGGTTGGTGCTGTGGTCGCAGAAACGGGCAATGACCCTGCCGCTGTTGCACAGAACCTGACAGAGGATGACATCGCACGCGATGACCTGCGCACAGCCGCCGCCGCGCAGGCGGCCTCCCGCGTTGCGGTCATCCCGGAGGTTCGCGCGGCGTTGCTTGATTTTCAACAACAATTTGCCACTCGTGAAGGCGGTGCGGTGCTTGATGGCCGCGATATAGGCACCGCTGTGTGCCCCGGGGCAGAGGTAAAGATATTTGTCACGGCCTCCGCCGAAGAACGCGCCCGTCGCCGCCATGCGGAACTTGCCGGGAAGGGCAATGAGCGCACATATGAGGAAACGCTGAGCGATGTGATCGCGCGGGATGAACGCGACGCCAGCCGTGAAGCCGCACCCATGATGCAAGCCGCGGACGCGCACTTGCTCGACACCACAAAAATGGCTATAGACGCAGCCGTCGCTGAGGCGGCGCGTTGGATTAACGAACAACTCCAAAAGGCTCGCGGGTAACGCTGGGCCTTTCTTCGTTTCCGATTCGCACCTCTGACCCGAAACCAAAGACCGTCGGAACCAACCGGCAGGCCCGATAAACATGTTATGGAGACTGCAACATGGCGAAAGCCACAATGGAAGAATTTGAAGCCCTTCTGAGTGAAAGCTTTGAGCTTGAAACCCCAGAAGAAGGCGCCGTCGTCAAAGGCACCGTACTCGCGATTGAAGCGGGTCAGGCGATCATCGACATCGGCTATAAAATGGAAGGCCGCGTAGAACTCAAAGAGTTCGCAATGCCCGGCCAGGACGCTGAAATCTCTATCGGTGACACCGTTGAAGTGTTCCTCGACCGTGTCGAGAACGCCCGCGGCGAAGCTGTTCTTTCGCGCGACAAAGCACGCCGCGAAGAAGCATGGGACCGTTTGGAGAAAGCCTCCGAAACCGAAGCCCGTGTCGAGGGCGCTATCTTTGGCCGCGTCAAAGGCGGCTTTACGGTTGATCTCGGCGGTGCCGTGGCCTTCTTGCCAGGTTCCCAGGTTGATGTGCGCCCCGTCCGTGACGTTGGCCCGCTGATGAACCAGCCACAGCCATTCCAGATTCTGAAAATGGATCGCCGTCGTGGCAACATCGTTGTATCCCGCCGTGCCGTTCTCGAAGAGAGCCGTGCCGAACAGCGCGCCGAAATCGTCGGCAAGCTGAAAGAGGGCGACATCATTGAAGGCGTCGTCAAAAACGTCACCGATTACGGCGCATTCGTCGATCTCGGCGGTGTTGACGGCCTGTTGCACGTCACCGACATGGCATGGCGCCGTGTGAACCACCCATCGGAAATCATCAACATCGGCGAAACTGTCAAAGTACAGGTCGTTAAGGTGAACTCCGAAACACAGCGCATCTCGCTCGGCATGAAACAGCTCATGTCTGACCCATGGGATGGCGTTGAGGCAAAATATCCGCTCGAGTCCAAATGGACCGGCCGGGTCACCAACATCACCGATTACGGCGCATTTGTTGAGCTGGAAGCCGGTGTTGAAGGCCTCGTCCACGTTTCCGAGATGTCTTGGACCAAAAAGAACGTACACCCCGGCAAGATCGTTTCCACCTCTCAGGAAGTGGAAGTTATCGTGTTGGACGTCGATCCTTCCAAGCGTCGCGTGTCTCTCGGTCTGAAACAGACTCAGGGCAACCCATGGGAAGTCTTCGCGGCGACCCACCCTGCCGGCACCAAAGTCGAAGGCGAAGTCAAGAACATCACCGAATTCGGTCTGTTCATCGGCCTCGAAGGCGACATCGACGGCATGGTTCACCTCTCCGATCTGGATTGGGACCGCTCCGGCGAAGAAGCCATGGCGGACTACAAAAAAGGCGACATGGTTAATGCCGTTGTCCTTGATGTAGATGTTGAAAAAGAGCGCATTTCGCTCGGCGTCAAACAGCTGGACGGCGACCCGTTCCAGGATGCGACCGCTGGCGTGAAACGTGGTTCCATCGTGACCGTGACCGTGACGTCCATCGAAGAGGGCGGCATTGAGGTTGAGCATGACGGCATGAAAGCCTTCATCCGCCGCTCTGACCTTGCACGTGATCGCGCTGACCAGCGCCCTGACCGCTTTGCGGTTGGCGACAAGGTCGACGCCCGCGTCACCAACATCGACAAATCAGCACGCCGCCTCGGCCTGTCGATCAAAGCCCGTGAAGTTGCAGAAGAGCGTGAAGCGGTTGAGCAGTTCGGTTCATCCGATTCCGGCGCATCCCTCGGCGACATCCTCGGCGCAGCACTCAAGGAGCGTGGTGAGTAATCACTGCCCTCTTTGAGAGTTGAAAAATTAGCGGCGGCTCCGAAAGGGGCCGCCGTTTTTTTATTCAATCTAATTTTTGGAGCCATACTCCACATGAAAACATATGTTCTTGATGGAACACGGTTCAGAGACCTAGAGGAATTCTACGTCGAGTTTGGCGCAATTTTTCCTGGGACTGGCGGAGGAGGCAATCTTGATGCCCTCAATGATATCCTGAGAGGTGGGTTTGGAACGCCATCTGACGGGTTTCGTATCTTATGGAAAAACAGCGATCTATCGAGGGAGCGACTCGGTTACCAAGAAACCGTAAGGCAACTCACGAAACGGCTTTCGCGCTGCAACGCTGCGAACAGGTGTGTGATCGAGGCGCAGATTGAACAGGCACGGCGCGAGGTCGGCCATACAGTGTTTGATTGGTTGGTGGCGATCATACGCGATCATAGCCCTAACGGGTCAGAGCCAGAGAGCAAAGTCGAATTGATGCTGGAGTGATCAAGCGGCTTTAGGTAACGGAGGGCTTGCTCGAAGCATTAAACCGGCGGTAGCCGGATGAGCGAAGGGCCGGGGCACATCGCACCGGCTTGTCCGTATCTTCCTTTACGGGAACTCCCCACATCCAATCTCACAGCATTGCTCAACGGCAGCCAAGGCGATGGACCCGGGGACGGCCCATCGCTCACCCGGCGGCTTCGCCTTGATTCCGGGTGAAGGGAAGTGCGCCCTAAACAGCCGACGTCACATCCGGCAACTGCAATTCCTTGATCAACTCCCGCACTTCCTGCCGTGCCGCGACGTGGCTGAGGGACATAGCACCGCCTTTCAGGTCCAGCAATGTCAGGCCGTTCAGGAACATCTCGCGGAAAATCACGCGTTCTGAGAACCCCGGCGCGAGGCGAAAGCCGATGCGGTTCGCCAAATCTTCCAGCAAGCCGCCAACCTTGCGCTTGTTGCGCGCTTGCAGGTTCGACATGCGGTTGCGGGTGACGATCCAGTCGATGGGGTTCAGTCCGGCGCGGGCACGTAACTGTCGCGCCTTCCAGACCATTTCGGAATAGACAGAAGGGCCGAGCACCTTGCTCGTATCCGGGTCAACGCGGGCCAACAGGTCAAAATCAATCAGGCTGTCATTCATCGGCGTGACCAGCGTATCCGCCGAGGCGTGCGCCAACTGGCTGAAATAGGAATGGGAGCCGGGACAATCGATCAGGATGAAATCGTTGGTGGCCTGCAAAGCTTCCAGCGCCTCACCAAACGCAACTTCGTCTTCGTCGCGGGCCTGATCACGGTCTTGCGCCTTGGAGGGCGTCAGCAGGCGTTTTTCTGGCAGCGCGAGATCCACGCCTTCGCGTTTGGCATAAGCCTCGCGGTTTTCGGTATAGCGAAAGAATGATTGCTGACGCAGGTCGAGATCCATCGCGCCAACGGTTTTGCCCTGTTTCACCAACGCCGTGAACAAGTGCATCGCGGTGGTGGACTTGCCCGATCCGCCCTTTTCATTGCCAAGGACGACCACATGCGCGCGTTTTCTGGCCCCAGACATTCCGCTTACCCCTCAGACACAAAAATAGGCTGCGCCGCCAATACGGGGCGCAGCCCTTAACCCAATCAAACCCGCAATGTGGGTGATCAGAAGCCGAAGCCTTCGAATTTCTTTTTGAACTTCGATACACGACCGCCAGTGTCGAGCAGCTTGTTCTGGCCGCCGGTCCAGGCAGGGTGTGCCGATGGATCGATATCGAGCGAGAGCTGGTCGCCCTCTGCGCCATAGGTGGAGCGCATTTTGACGATATCGCCGCTGAGCATCTTCACGTCGATGAAGTGGTAATCCGGGTGGATGTCTTTTTTCATTTTTTCAGGTCCAGCTTTAGGGGCACCGATTCCGACCGATGCCTCGCTTGATGACAGATGGGGCCGTATAAAGGCCGTGAGTTTAGGGGGCAAGAGGGTTTGCCACAGAATCTGGGTAGAATCTGGCAGGAGATGAATATGACCGATGCGATTCTGTTAACAGGCCGAGATCTGACCGTGGATACCTTGCAGGCAATCCTGGCGGGAGCGCCCGTCGTTATTGCCCCCGAAGGCATAACACGCATGGCGCGGGCACGAGCGGTCATTGATCATGCTGTCGACGCCGGGCAACCCGTTTATGGCGTCACGACCGGGCTTGGCCCACGCGTGGTAGAGGCCCTCCCCCGTGATGAGCTTGAGGCATTCGCACTGGCAACTATACGTGGCCGTGCGCATAGCGTGGGTGAAGACCTGCCAGAGGTGGTTTGCCGTGCGGCTTTGGCCGCGCGCCTGAATACATTGTTGATTGGGGCCGCTGGCGTGCGCCCCGCTTTGGCGGAGATGCTCGCCGGATGCCTGAACGCGGGGCTGGCCCCTGCCATGCGGGCCGTTGGTTCAATCGGTGCGGCTGATCTGATGTGGGGTGGGGATTTTGGCCTTGCGCTGATCGGCGAGGGGCGGATGTGGCACAAGGGGCAGGTCGCGCCAGCGGACGAGGCCCTTTCCGCCGTCGGTTTGGCACCATGGACCCCTGCAACGCGAGAGGGGCTTGCGCTGGTCAGCCATTCATCCCCGTCCGCCGGATTGGCCGCAGTGGCGATCGCCCGGGCAAGCGAGGCGATAGAGCATGCACAGACCACCGCCGCGTTGGTAATGGAAGGGTTCAGGGCGAATCTGTCTATTCTGGACCCTGACTTGTTGGCGGTGCGCCCGCAGCCGGGGCAAAGTGAGGCAGCGACGGGACTTTCCCTGCGATTGGCCGGCTCCGGGCTTCACCAGGAAAATGCGGCGCGGCGCCTGCAAGACCCGCTTTCAATCCGAAACACGCCGCAAATTCATGGGGCCGTGCTGGCTGCGATTGAAACCGCCAAACAAGCAGCGGAGGCTGAGCTTAACGGCGCGTCGGACAACCCCGGTGTCATGGTGAAGCGGGGTGAGGTTGCCAGCCACGGCGGGTATCTGACGCCACATTTGATGATCACCTTGGGGGCGGTCGCGCAAAGCCTGACGTTGCTCGCGGCGGTGCAATGCGCGCGCATCGGCAAGATGAACGCCGCCCGCTTCACTGACCTTCCCAACGGATTGGCCAGCGGCGCCGGGATGGGCGCAGGGTTAGCCCCTGCAATGAAAACCGCCGAAGCACTGATGGCAGAGATTGCACACGCGGGCGCAGCGCCACCCGTCTACCCCGGCTTTTCCGCTGATGGGCTGGAGGACGTCGCCTGCCATACCGCCATCGCGGGCAAATCGGTCTTGCGGCAGGTTGAGCTGCTGCAAAGGCTGACAGCGATAGAAGCGATAGCTGGCGTGCGTGCCATAACGCTCAGGGACAATGGCAAAACACTATCGCCCCGGCTGCGCGCTGGTTTTCAGCGGGTTTCAGCCGTTTCCCCGGTGGGCGAGAGCGATCGGGCATTGGGTACTGAGATCGAAACGATTGCATCGAACCTTGCGGCTGTTCTTGCGTTCGACTGACGCGCGTTCAGGCGTAAGGTAGCGTGGTTTCAATCCCCATCTTTCGCGCCTTTTCAAGCATATAGACACCAAGCGCGATATCGCTGGTCGCAAGACCACGGTGCCAGAACAGGATGGTTTGATCATCGGATGTGCGGCCCGATTTCATGCCAGCGGCGATCTCTCCGACCTCTGCATAAAAACTTTCCCGCGTGATAATGCCCGCGTTTATGTGGGGGCGCAGCGCGCCAAACCCGCCAGCGTTCATTTGCCCCAGATCATCCATCACGAAGGCATCTATGCCATCCATGAAATTCATCGGCAGCGTGCTCATCGTGCCATAGGGGATGACCAACGCGCCTTTGCGCAGCCATTCACGTTTGAACAGGGGCGCAGGCTCGGGAAGGCGGCTTGCCTCAACCAGAATATCAGCGCCATTCAGACAGCTTTCCCAATCATCAGTCACCGTGATCTTTTTGCCAAGATCCGCCGCGAGACGCTCGCCAAAGGGGTTTCTGCTTTCGGGGCGGCGAGAATGCACGCGAATCTCATCGAAATCGAACAGATGGTCGAGCAACCGCAAATTCCAATAGGCTGTACCACGCGCCCCGATATGACCGAGGATTTTGGGCGAAGACGGTGCCAGATATTTCGCGCCCAATGCAGTAACCGCGCCCGTGCGCATGTCGGTGATGCCAGCGGCATCAATGACCGCCTTTGGCGCGCCCGTAACCGGGTCAAACAGATTGAGAAGCGCCATTTCCGACGGCAGGCCGGATTTATAGTTATCAACAAAATCGCCAACGACTTTTACGCCCGCATAATCACCAAAGACCCCCCGCAGCACGTTGAAATGACCGTTGGAGCGCCCCGGCGCGAGGTGCATGCGCGGCTCTATCACCGTCTCGCCCTTGCCCGCGGCTATCAGGCCACGCTCCACCGCTGTGAGGATTTCATCATTGCTCAGCGACAGTGCAGAGACCTGCGGCCCGCCAAGGTATTCTATGTTCAGGGGGGTGGCGTTCAATGTCATGGGCACCGATCCTTTCGCGTTCACCGCGATAGGGGAGGACCGGTGCCCACCTGTCAATTCATATCAGCGATTGTCGAGCGCATAGGCCCCCGGGCCCGCATGGAACAACATCGCCATGCCACCGGCAATCGCGAGGTTCTTCATAAACATGATCTGCTGCAACTGGGCCATCTGCCCTTCCATCCCCAGACCGGGAATGAAGTGAAAGAGAAGGCCTGAGATCACCGAAAAGCCGCCGAGCAAAACTGCCCAGATAGCTGTTTTCCACCCAACCAGAATGGCGATGCCACCGAACAACTCCACAAAAATCACCAAGGGCAAAAGAACACCCGGCACGCCTTGGCTTTCCATATAGGCGGCGGTTCCGGCGTATCCGAAGATCTTCTGCGCGCCAGCAACGATAAAGATGAGAGAGATCAAAAGGCGCCCAACCGGGGCCGCGATAGGTTTGAGTGCATCCATGGGTCTTGTCCTCTGTTTGTGGTAACTGCACTGTGAATTAGCGTGGCGGCCGCCGATTAATAAGCCACTGGAAAACAGATGAACTGTTGCCATATCGGCAACAATCACAGGGAAGCAGATATGAGCATCTCCATCAGGGACATCATCGAAGCCGAACGGGCGATACGCCCCTATATCCGCACGACCCCGGTGATGGAGGTGGATCCCGCCGATTTTGGCCTGAACTGGCGCGGGCGCATGACGCTAAAGCTCGAATGCATGCAGCACACTGGCAGCTTCAAACCACGCGGTGCCTTTGCCTCTCTCCTCCTGCCGGAGCGGGAGACCCGCGCGATTGCTGCGGCCTCGGGCGGCAATCACGGGGCAGCGGTTGCGCATGCGGCCAAAACACTGGGGTTGAAAGCCACGATTTTCGTGCCCGAAATCTCATCCCCCGCCAAAATCGCAAAAATCCGCGCAACGGGCTGTGACCTTCGCATTGGCGGCGCAAATTATGCGGAGGCTTTGGCCGCCTGCCAGGCGTTTCAGGCCGAATCCGGCGCACGCGACATCCATGCCTATGATGCCCCCCTAACGGTTACAGGCCAGGGCACGCTGGGGTTGGAGTGGGCCGCGCAAAGCCACGATATGACCCATGTGTTGATCGCCATCGGTGGCGGCGGGCTTATTTCAGGCGTGGGCGCTGCTTTCTATGCTGGCCCAAGCGTAATCGGCGTTGAACCAGAAGGATCCCGCGCAGCGCAGGCAGCACGGGCCGCCGGTGAACCCGTCAAGGTCGATGTGAAATCAGTCGCCGCCGACAGTCTTGGCGCGTCATCCATTGGCGGCTTGAACCATGAGTTGATCGACAGCCATGTCGATCAGTTACTTTTGGTGGAGGATGACGCCATCCGCGCGGCACAAGAAGCACTCTGGCAAAGTTGCGGGATCGCAAGCGAGCCGGGCGGCGCGGCGGCCATGGCGGCGCTTATGTCAGGCCGCTTTATGCCCCCGCAAGGCGCGCATGTCGGTGTTTTGGTATGCGGCGCGAACGTGGACCCCGCGACGCTGTCAGCATAAGGCGAGGGTCGCTTAGAACCCCCGCCACCAGACGCATGCCACTATTCACGCGCCCTCAGATCAATCGAAACGGTAAAACGCTTCGTAAATCGGGCCGAGCATCTTTTCATCAAACAGTGACGAAACGGAATTACCTGCCGCCACGTTGAGCATGGCCTGTGCAAACAGGGGCGCAACCGAAACAGAACGGATGTTCTTCGCAGCTTTCACCGCTGGCGTTTCCTCAATCGAATCGGTGATTACCAGCGACTTCATCACTGATTTGGTGATCCGCTCCACCGCTGGGCCAGAAAGAACGCCGTGGGAGATATAGGCGTGCACTTCGGTGGCACCTTCGCCTTTGATCAACTCAGCCGCTTTGCAAAGCGTACCAGCCGTATCACAGATATCGTCAACGATGATCGCGCGCTTGCCCTTTACGTCACCAATCAACATCATCGATTCGACTTCGCCGGGGCGACCGCGACGTTTATCAACAATCGCCAGGCCAACGCCAATCCGCTTCGCCAATTCGCGGGCACGCGCCACGCCGCCCACATCGGGGGAGACGACGATCACATCATCCATGTTCTTGAACTGATGCTTGACGTCGAGCGCGAAAACAGGTGCCGCATAAAGGTTATCAACCGGAATATCGAAGAAACCCTGAATCTGACCCGCGTGAAGATCCATTGTCAGAACCCGGTCGATACCGGCCTCAGTCATCAGATTGGCGGTCAGTTTGGCGGAAATCGGCGTGCGCGCCGCTGTTTTCCGATCCTGCCGTGCATATCCAAAATAGGGAATAACAGCTGTGATTCTCTTGGCAGATGCACGACGCAGCGCATCGGACATGACCAAAAGTTCCATAAGGTTGTCATTCGCCGGCTTGGAGGTCGACTGGATGATGAAGACCTCTTCGTTGCGCACGTTGTCGAACACTTCGACAAAGATCTCGCCGTCGTTGAACCGCTCTACCCGTGCATCTGCAAGGCTGACAGGTTCGCCGCGATAGACCGAAATCCGGCGCGCCATAGCCTCGGCAAAAGGCCGGTTTGAGTTGCCGGAAATCATGTGAATTTGATTGTCGGTCTTCATAGACAGGTCCCCTCTGAGCTGTTGACGTTCAATAGCAAGACACGTGCCTCTTGCAAAGCCTGACTGACGCGGCATCTTGCCAAAGACAATAATCACACGGAGGCCATGATGGCCCATATCGACTATTACTTCAGCGTTCTTTCGCCTTTTGCCTATCTGGCTGGTGACCGTTTGGAGCAAATCGCAGATCGCCACCGCGCGTCAATCAGCTATAAGCCATTGGACCTTATGAGGGTTTTTTCTGAAACTGGCGGAACACCACCGCCCAAGCGTCACCCGGCCAGACAGGCCTACCGGCTGCAGGAACTGGAGCGCATCGCGGAAATGAACCGGATGGAAATAAATCTGCAGCCCGCGCATTGGCCAACAAATTTTACCGTCGCCACCGCCGCAGTGCTGGCCGCAGAGGCCGCCGGCGCTGATGCTGGCGCGGTTGCGCGCGCCGCCATGAGGGCCTGCTGGGCCGAAAACAAGGACATCGCCGACCCCGGCGTCGTTGGTGAATGCCTCGACGCTGGTGGCATGGAGGCCGCCGATCTTGCAGCACACATCGAAGATGCACTGGCGCAGATTGATCCGCTGACGGATGAAGCGATTGCCCGTGGCGTTTTTGGGGCCCCGACCTATGTTGTGGATGACCAACTGTTCTGGGGCCAGGATCGCCTCTCTTATCTCGATGTTTATCTAGGGAAACTTTGACATAT
Organism: Pikeienuella sp.; assembly: GCA_049608645.1. GTDB lineage: Bacteria > Pseudomonadota > Alphaproteobacteria > Rhodobacterales > Rhodobacteraceae > Pikeienuella. The sequence continues at coordinate 23,793 of JBMYXS010000012.1, forward strand.
GAGCGAAGTTAAAATTGGTGGCCACACCGTTCGCTATATTGAAGAGGGTTCCGGCCCGCTTGCCCTGTTTGCGCATTGCTCGCTCGCCCATTCGGGGCTGTGGCGACCTGTGATGGAGGCCCTGTCAGATCGCTGGCACTGTGTTGCCATCGACATGCCCGCTCATGGCGGCAGCGACCGGGGGAGCGAAGACATTTCCCTGCAGTTTCAGGCGGCTGCCTATGTAGAAGGCGTGGCCGAAACCTTTGGTGGCGGGCCTGCGCATTTGGTCGGCCTGTCCCTTGGTGGCGCTGTTGTTGGGCGTGTTGCTGACCGCTCACCACATCTCGCGCGCTCTCTGACAATGTTGGAGCCGATCTTTTTCCACGTGATCGCTGATCGTGACCCACAGGCGATAGCCGAGAACAACAAGGTCATGAACCCTGTCGTCAAAGCCTGCCTCGATGGGCGTTTCCATGACGGTGCCCGGCTGTTCATGGAAGGCTGGGGGCAACCGGGCCAGTTTGAAAGGCTGCCGGAGCGTGCACGCGATTCCATCGCTAGATCATTGTCTTATCTTTATCCTGATTTTGAGCTGGTCGGGACGTGGCCCAAAGGTCAGATCACGCGTGATGGTTTCGGTTCCATGACTATGCCAACGCTCTTGCTCGAAGGGGCAAGAACCCGCGACGCCGCCAAGCGCGTTCAACGGGAATTGGCCACGCTGATCCCCAATGCGGTGCGTGAAGATATTGCAGATGCAGGTCATCTCAGCCCCGTGGACCAACCGCAGGCGGTTGCCGCGCGGTTACGGAGGTTCTGGGAAAGCATAGAGGCAGGCTAAAAGCCTGCACACCTGTCTGGATCAACCCGATATGCTCGACCCGAACGTGTATGATCGGTCATCGCCCCCGGCTTGTGGCCTGACAAAGCGAATCAGGCCACGGCCGCGCCGATTTCCGGCAAGACCGGGGCAGCCGCCAGCAATGCGCGGGTATAGGGGTGTTGCGGCGTGGTGAAGACGGTTTCCGTTGCCCCCTCTTCAACAATCTCGCCAGCGCGCATCACAAGCACCCGTTCAGTGATTGTGCGCACAACAGAAAGATCGTGCGAGATAAACAGGTAACTCAGCTGATATTCCGCAGCCAGATCAGCCATCAAATCAAGAATCTGCGCCCGGATAGATACATCAAGCGCCGACACAGCCTCATCAAAGATAATCAGTTCAGGTTTGATAATCAGCGCGCGCGCAATGGCGATGCGCTGTCGCTGACCGCCGGAAAATTCGTGAATGTATTTCCCGCCATCATCGGGTTTGAGGCCAACCGCCGTCAAGGCTTCGGCAATCGCATCCTGCCGAGCGGTGCCAGTGGGTGGGCTTTCAAGTAAATGGAACGGTTCAGTGACGGAACGGTCGACACGATGGCGCGGGTTGAAGCTGCCGTAAGGGTCCTGAAACACCACCTGCATCTGCCTGCGCACAGCAAGGTTGGGGCGCTTACCTGTGAAGACCGGCGCGCCGTTCACCTCGATCTCCCCCCTCTGGACCGGCTCAAGGCCAAGGATGGCCCGCGTGAGGGTCGATTTCCCGCATCCGCTTTCGCCCACGAGCCCAACCCGCTCGCCTTTCTTGATGGTGAAGCTGACGTTATTCACGGCGCGAAAGCTCTCGCGCGGGGCAAACAGTTTTGTGCGCGGGCGCGGGTAATCACGGGTAACGCCCTTCAGCGACAATAACGGCATGTCTACCGCTTGGGTCGGCGGAAGGTTCACTTGATGGGCGGAGGCTTCAAACAGCATCCGTGTGTAGGGGTGTTTCATCTCCGCAAACAAGGCGGCGGTTTCCCCCTGCTCCACCACTTCGCCGTGGCGCATGATCGCAATTCGGTCTGCGATATCAGCCACGACGGCAAGGTCGTGGGTAATGATCAGCAGCCCCATACCGAAATCAGCAACCAACCCTTTCAAAAGATCCAGTATTTGCGCCTGTGTGGTCACATCAAGGGCGGTCGTCGGCTCATCCGCGATCAACAGTTTCGGGCGCAGCGCGATGGCCATGGCAATGACGACACGCTGGCGTTGCCCGCCCGAAAGCTCATGCGGATAACGCGACAGCGGAAATTGCGCCGCAGGAAGACCAACACGGTCAAGCACTTCGCGCGCGCGGGCCCTGGCATCTGCGCGATTCTGCGCGCCGTGCACCAGAATGGTTTCAGCAACCTGATCACCAATGGTTTTCACAGGGTTGAGCGCGGTCATCGGCTCCTGAAACACCATGCCGATATCACGGCCACGGCGGGCGCACATTTCAGCCTCTGATGCATCCACCACATCAAATCCATCGAGCGAGATGCGCCCCGATACCACCGCCCCACGCGGCACAAGGTCCATCACTGACAGGGCGGTCATGGATTTGCCTGAGCCGCTCTCGCCGGTAATGGCAACGATTTCACCGGCACCAACCTCCAGCGACACATCACGCAGAATATGGGCCGAACCGATGGAAAGGTTCAGGTTTTCGATCTCCAGAAGGCTCATGTGCGATCTGCCCGAATGCGAGGATCAAGCGCGTCACGCAACCCATCACCAAGCAGGTTCAACCCCAATACCGTGATGATGATGGCAAAGCCGGGTATCAACGCAAGATGGGGTGCAAAACTGACCATGGTCTGCGCATCGGCCAACATACGCCCCCAGCTGGGCGTCGGCGGCTGCGCGCCAAGACCCACATAAGACAGCCCCGCTTCGGCCAGAATGCCGAGCGAAAACTGAATGGTGCCCTGAACAATCAGCAGGTTCGCAACATTCGGCAGGATATGTTCCGCCGATATCCGCGCTGATGATTTCCCCGCAACGCGCGCGGCCATGACAAATTCCCGCTCCCACAACGACAGCGCACCACCACGCGTAACGCGGGCAAAAACCGGAATGTTGAAAATGCCGATTGCCGCAATGGCATTGATCGCCCCAGCGCCAAAAACCGCTGTGATCAGAATGGCAATGACCAGCGCGGGAAAAGCGAATACCAGATCATTGCCCCGCATGATCACTTCATCGACCCACCCGCCCTTATTGGCAGCAGCCGCCAATCCCAGCGGCACACCAAGCCCCATGCCGATGCCCACCGCCACCAATGCCACGGCGATGGAGGTGCGCGCACCGACCATGACCATCGACATCAGATCACGGCCAAAATGATCCGTCCCAAGCCAGTTCGTACCGTTTGGGGTCTTCAGCTTGTTGCCGATCTCCAGCACGGTCACATCGAACGGTGTCCAGATAAACGAGACAAAGGCCATCACCAGAACAATCGTGGACAGGACTGCACCGAGTATCAGAGAGCGGGAGGCGATCATGTCCGGCTCCTGAGCCGTGGATCAACCAGTGCATAGGCAAGGTCCACCACGAAGTTCACCACGATAACGGAAAAGACGAGGATCATTACCACGCTCTCCACCACGATCAGATCACGCTGGGAGATTGACTGAAACACAAGCCGCCCAAGACCGGGCAGAAAAAACACCTGTTCGATGATGATCGCGCCTGCCAGCAGGAACGAGAATTGCAGGCCAATGATGGTCAGCACCGGTATCATCGCATTGCGCAAGGCATGCCGCCAAAGCGCCTGACGGCGGCTCAACCCCTTGGCCCGCGCGGTGCGCATGAAATCCTCACCCAACATATCAAGAAGTGACGAACGCATGACACGCGCAAGGATGGCTGACTGCGGGAGGGCAAGCGCGATAGCCGGCAGCGTAAGCGCCTTCATGCCGCCCCAAAAACCTTCGTCCCAGCCCGGAAAACCGCCTGCCGAAAACAAACGCAGGTTAATCGCAAACACCAGCACCAGCAGCATCGCGAACCAGAAATTCGGGATGGCGACGCCAAGCTGCGTCCCCCCCATCACCATCACATCCCCGGCCCCGCCCCGGCGGCTGGCCGCATAAACGCCCGCCGGGAACGCGATCAGGGTAGAGAGAGCAAGGGCGTACATCGCCAGCGGGAGCGAAACCCACAGCCGATCACCGATCATCTCCGCAACAGGCGTCCGATAAGTGTAGGAGGTGCCGAAATCGCCGGTCAGCATGCCCCCGACCCACGCGAAATAACGCTCTGCCTTGGAGACATCCAACCCCAGTTCCGCACGCAAGGCCGCCACGGTATCGGGTTGCGCGTTGATGCCCAGCATGAATTGCGCGGTGTCCCCCGGCGCAATTTCAATCACAAAGAAAATGACACCCGACGCCACCACAAGGCTGATCACCAGTGACAGCGCGCGTTTCAGGGCATAGCGGAGCATGAGGGGCCTTCAGGTGGGCACCGCCGAAACGGCGCCCAGCCAAAATCACTTGGCCCAGCTGACGCCGGTCAGATCAGTCGCCTGCGTTGGCGCATTGACCCACAGGCCCTGCACATCAGCCTTGGCAACGCCCAGCGCGGCAAGCTGGAACAGATAGCCGTTAACGTGATCATTCGCGATGATCTGCTGCGCAGCACGCAACAGCGCCGTGCGCCCACCGGGGTCGGTCGTCGCGTTCAGCGTGTCCATCACCGCGCGGAACGACGGGTTGTCATACTGGAAATAGTATTCCGGATTGCCATAGATGCCGATGTCCATCGGCTCGGTATGGCTCACGATGGTGAGGCCAAAATCCTTGCCCCGGAAAACCTGTTCGAGCCACTGCGCCCACTCCAGGTTACTGATCTCAGTCTGAATGCCAACGGCGCGAAGCTGTGCCGCGATGATCTCACCACCCCGGCGCGCGTAGGACGGCGGCGGCAGTTTCAACGTGGTGGTAAAGCCATCGGGAAAGCCTGCTTCGGCCAACAACGCCTTGGCCTTTTCCGGATCATAGTTCGACTGTCCGGTCAGGTCGACATAGGCCGGGTTATGGGGCGCGAAATGAGTGCCGATGGGCGTACCATACCCGAACATCGCCCCATCAATGATGGCTTGGCGATCAATCGCATGGGCCAGGGCTTCACGTACCTTCGGATTATCAAAGGGCGGCATCTTGTTGTTGGTCGAAAGGATCGTTTCCCCCTCAGTTGAACCAACAAGCACCTGAAAACGCGGGTCCGCCGCAAATTGTGGCAGGTTTTCCGGTGCCGGGAACCCTGAAAACACATCCACATCCTCCGCCATGACAGCGGCAAAAGCGGCGGTCGGGTCGGAGATAAATTTGAATGTCGCCTTTTCCAATGCCGGGGCTGCACCCCAATATTCAGCGTTGCGCGTTAGCTCAATCTTGTCGCCCTGCACCCAGTTGGTGAAGGTGAACGCACCCGTGCCGATGGGCGTGGTCTTGATGTTCTCAATGCTCTCAGGCGCAACGATGACGGCGTCGCCCCATGCCATGTTGAACAGGAAGTTACCGTTCGGCCCGCTCAGCGTAACTTTGACTGTGGCGGCGTCAACAACCTCCACACCCTCGATGCCCGCGAACAGGCCCTTTTGCGCATTCACGCTGTCCTCGGCACGCGCCCGGTCGAGCGAGAATTTTACATCCTCAGCATCCATTGTGGTGCCGTCGTGGAATTTCACCCCCTCATTGAGGTGAAACGTATAGGTCAGGCCGTCTTCGGAAATATCCCATGACTTCGCCAAACCCGGAATAATCGAACCGTCAGAGGCGAACCGCGTCAGCCCTTCAAAGACGTTGGAATACAGCACACTGTCAATCGCCCCGGCGGCGGCGCTGGTCGGGTCCAGATGCGGTGGCTCCAGCTGCAAGGCGACCGTGATCTCATGGCCAGCCGCATGCGCAGCGCCGGCGAATAAGAATGCGGCACCAGACATCAGCAGCCGATTGCGAAGGTGTGACATGGAAAGTCTCCCGGTTGTGCGCGCCTCTCCGGGCGCAGCAAAGCCATATTGATAGGGCGCGCGCACTCCGGCGCACCGCGTACAGACAGTTTGACATTACGCGCCAAGGGTCAATCGCTTTCTCTGCGTCATGCGGCAACCACACCCCTCATTCAAGGCGCAAAACAGACTGGCTCGGCCCCTTGGCCAAGACCATCCCACAATTCACGCAGAGCATAGATTCCTTTACACAGGCCACCAGCATGCCCTTAGCTACAAGCGCATGACGCGGCACCGCGCAAAACGACACCAAAGGCCAGCAGCATGACCAAGGGCAATCAACTCACACTATTGGCTTGTCAGATCATTGTCCCCGCAATGACGACAACTCAGGCGCGTGATACCCACCTGAAAACCTCTGTTGGCAAGGTTCTGAAACAGCTGGATGCCGCCGATGACACGGTTGATCTGGTTGTCCTCCCCGAACTGTCCAGCATTGATTATGCCCGCGATACCTTTGCGGCGCTTTCAGAGATTGCCGAACCGCTTGATGGGCCGTCATTCCAAGCCTGGCGTGAGGTGGCGATGGAACGAAACCTCTACATCACTTACGGCTTTGCCCGCAGGGATGATCAGGCGGGGCCATATATCTGCACCGCGGTCGTCGGGCCTGATGGCACATTGGTGGGTCACTATGACAAACTCCACCTCGCGCAGTACGGGGCCTCCATGGAAAAGGAATATTTTACGCGCGGGGATCATCTGTTCGTTTTTGAAATCAACGGTTTCAAACTGGCACCGATCATTTGCTACGACATTCGCATCCCCGAGCTTTCCCGCGTTCTCACCATCGAACATCAGGTGGACGTGATCCTGCATTGCGGGGCCTATTACCGGGATGAGAGCTTTCACACCTGGCACCCCTTCGCCATCGTGCGCGCATTGGAAAATCAGGTATTCCTTTTGTCTCTGAACCGGGCTGGCGACAGCTACGGCGGTTCCTTGTTTTGCCCGCCGTGGCAGGACGAAATCACCCACCCAACGCGGTTCGCGGCTACGGATGAAGATTTTCGCGTGATTACGCTGAAACACGCAGAAAAACATGCCGCGCGTTCGCAATATACCTTTCTCAAAGATCGGCTGGCGAGCTATCAGCTCACCACCCTTCGACACAGCTAGCCCCGAAAGCCCACCTCCCCATCAGGCGCGCAACACCTGTCTCTTTGTTCTTCAAATATCCAGGAAAAGCTTCGCAGCAGCGCCAGAGCTGACGGAGGCTTTCAGGTTCCGCGGGGCTTTACCCGCCTTGTCGGCTCTGCATTGGCCGGGTCTTCGGGCCAGGGGTGGCGGGGGTAACGTCCGCGCATATCCTTGCGCACATCGCTGTAGGATGATTGCCAGAATCCCGGCAGATCAGTGGTCATTTGCACAGGGCGCCCCGCTGGCGACAGCAATTCCAGCAACAATGGCTTCCCCGCAACGACGGGATGCGCGTTCAGCCCGAATAATTCCTGCAAGCGAACAGCGGCCGAAGGGGTGCTGCCCCCATAATCAATGGGTACTTTGGTGCCTGTCGGGGCTGTAAAATGTGATGGCGCGGCCCGATCAACCGCTTGCCCCCCTGCCCACCCGAGCGCATCGCGCAGCAAAGCGGCCATATCCAACTGGCCAAGATCAGTGCCTGATGACAGGCCAGTCAGATGGGGCGCAAGCCAATGATGCAAATCGTCCAACAACCCCGCATCCGAAAGATCAGGCACATCCGCCCTACCCGCGCGGGCCATTTCCGAACGGGCCAATTCCGAACGGGCCAACTCCGCGCGGGCCCATTCCACACGGGCCTGCACCCGACGGGCGGCAGGCGTCCACGGCAATGCGCCAATCCCCAGATCACGCACACCATCAATCAAGGCAGCGGCGACAACTTCCGGCTCAGCATCACGCCAAATACGATCGTCGAGCACAAGCGCGCCAAGCATTCGGCGCTGGCGGGCAATCACCTTGCGTTCGCGCCGGGACCATTCGCACACATCGCGCCACTCGATCCGTTCACCAAATAGATCTTCAAGGTCAGACATCGCCAGCGGCGCTGCCAGCCGTATGACGGCCTCCCGCCCATCAGCGCCATCAATATCGGCAACCGCCAACAGATGTTGCCCCGCCAAACCATCATCATCAGCTAATCGCGCGCCCTTGCCACCTGACAAAAGAAACCGCGGGGCATCGCCCGAACGTCGCAGACCAATACGGTCAGGAAAGGCACGCGCGATCAACGCGCCCGCATCCCCCCCCTCGCCAATTACTTCAAGACGACGGGCAAGCCGCGTAGCTTCGGCGCCGATCCGTTTGAGCGCGCCTTGCGCCTGCGGTGGCCCACCGCCCCCCGACAACGCCCGCAGACGGCTTGCAATATCAGCGCCCGTACCGCGCAATGGGTCGCGATCTTCCAGCAGGGCCGCAAGGCGACATGCGGTCAGGCCCGCGCCCTTCGGGCTGGTCAGGATCATATGCGCCAAACGTGGATGCGTTGGTGCCATCGCCAATTTACGCCCATGCGCTGTGATGCCGCCGCCCGTTCGGGCACTATCCAGCGCGCCGAGCTGCACCAGCAACGAAACGGCCTCAGCCATCGCGCCTTCGGGTGGCGGGGTGAGAAAGGCAAGGTCACCGGCTTGTGCGCCCCAGTTTGCCAGTTCCAACGCCAGCGGGGCCAGGTCAGCCACTTCGATTTCGGGCGGTGCGAACCCGGCCATCGCGCCTTCTTCGCCTTTGGTCCACAGGCGATAGCATGTGCCTGGTGCCACACGCCCGGCCCTGCCGCGCCGCTGGTCTGCTTCTGCCTTGGAGGCGCGCTCTGTCACCAGACGCGACATCCCCGCGCCCGCATCAAACCGCGCCCGCCGCGACAGGCCTGCATCGACCACGATGCGCACGCCCTCCACCGTCAACGATGTTTCCGCGATCGCGGTGGCCAATACAATTTTGCGCCCCTTCGCGGGTGCCAAGGCCGCACGCTGATCCTTGAAAGGCATGGTGCCATGCAAGCTGTGCACTTCCGCTGCGGTCGCGCCTAATCTGCCGCTGAGCGCCCGGCGGACACGCTCAATCTCTCCGACGCCCGGCAAGAACACCAGTGCATCTCCGTCCTGCTCGCCCATCGCCTTGCCGATCAGGGCCGCAACAGCGTCTTCCATGCGGCGAAAGCCCGACCGCCATGGTGCATCAAGCCAAATCGTATCAACCGGAAAGGCTCGCCCATCTGACGATACGATTGGGGCATCATCCATCATCGCCGCCACCGGGCCAGCATCCAGCGTCGCTGACATCACAACGATGCGCAAATCCTCTCGCAAGGCCCCGCGTGCTTCCCATGTCAGTGCAAGGCCAAGATCGGCATTAAGGGATCGTTCGTGAAACTCATCAAACACAACCGCCGACACGCCAGACAGCTCCGGGTCGTCCTGTAGCATACGGGTCAGGATACCTTCGGTGACGACCTCTATCCGGGTTGCGGCGGATACTTTTGCTTCGCCCCGAATCCGAAACCCAACGGTCTCGCCGCTCCGCTCGCCCAGTAAGGAGGCCATCCGGTCCGCCGCTGCGCGGGCCGCCAATCGGCGCGGTTCCAGCATCAAAATGCGACCCGTCGCCCAAGGCTCATCCAAAAGGGCCAAAGGCACCAAAGTGGTCTTGCCTGCCCCCGGCGGCGCGGTCAGAACGGCGCGCCCCTGCGTTTGCAACACGGCACACAATGCGGGCAAAGCCGCCTCAACGGGTAATCCTGTAGGCTCGATCCTCATGCCCCACGCCTATCGCACAGCGCCGACGCAAGACAATGCGGCGCGGGCAGTCTTCTTTGCGGTCATGGCCGCCCATCCCTGAAATCAAGCCATTGCCGCCCAGCCAGACTTGCGCCAAAAACGACCCAAAGTGGAAGAGGCGAAGATATGGATGTTGAAACCCTGAGCAAAGGCGTCAAAGCGGGTGAGCGGCGGGCCCTCGCGCGGGCCATTACGCTGATCGAATCAACGCGCGCCGACCACCGCGAAGCCGCTGGCGCATTGATCAGCCAGCTATATCAGGAACAGGGTCGCGCCATCCGGCTGGGCCTGACCGGCACGCCGGGTGTCGGCAAATCAACATTTATCGAAGCCTTCGGAATGATGCTGGCCGAGCAGGGCTTGAAGGTTGCGGTTCTGGCCGTTGACCCATCCTCTGCCCGCACGGGCGGGTCTATCCTTGGCGACAAGACCCGCATGGAACGCCTGAGCCGCCACCCCAATGCCTTTATCCGCCCGTCCCCCAGTCGCGCGGCGTTAGGGGGCGTCGCACGGCGCACGCGCGAGGCGATTATCCTGTGTGAAGCTGCGGGATATGATGTGGTCATGGTCGAAACGGTTGGTGTTGGCCAATCGGAAACCATGGTCGCCGATATGACGGACCTTTTCCTGCTCCTCCTTGCCCCGGCGGGGGGGGATGAATTGCAGGGCGTCAAACGGGGGATCATGGAAATTGCCGATTTGATTGTTGTGAACAAGGCTGACGGGGACCTGAAATCGACAGCCGTCCGCACCGCCGCCGATTACGCGGGGGCGCTTCGGCTGATGCGCGGGCGCCCGCAAGACCCGGAGGGGTTTCCAAATGCGTTGACCGTGTCCGCCGTGACCGAAGATGGTCTGGCCGACGCGTGGGAAAAACTTCAGACCATCGACAACTGGCGGCGCGAAAACGGGTGGCGCGACCGCCGACGCCAAGAACAAGCTGTGCGCTGGTTTCGGTTTGAACTGGAAGAGGGGCTGAAAACAGCATTTGCCGCCGACCCAACAGTCGCCAGCAGCTTACCCACACTCGAAGGCAAGGTCGCAGCGGGGGAACTTGCACCCGAGGGGGCGGCGGAAACCTTGCTCACGACATTCATGGCCAACCTCGGCGATCCCTAGCAACAGGCCAGCCCTGCGATTGATCAGATGAGATTCGCCGCGACACGGCCCGCAACAGGCGATAGCTTCGCGCCATGACCTCTTTACCCCCCTCGCCGCGCGCCACTGACGCCACGCTTGACGGACGTGACGCATGGATACGCCTTACCGTTTCGATGCTGATTGCGACGATCGGGAACGCGGGCATTTGGCTGATCGTGCTGATCATGCCCGCCATTCAGGCAGAATTTGGCATCGACCGCGCGGCGGCCTCCATCCCCTATGCGCTGACACTTCTGTCGTTCGCCTTTGGCAATTACATCGTCGGGTGGGCGGTTGACCGGGTCGGCTTTGCGGTCACGCAGGCAGGCTGTGCCGTTTTGATTGGCATTGGTATGGCCGGGGCCGCGCTTAGCCCCTCTTATGAGCTTTTCGTGGTTGCACAGGTGCTGGTCGGCCTTGGAGCCGCTGCCAGTTTTGGCCCCCTGATCGCGGATGTTTCGCTATGGTTCATGCGGCGGCGCGGCACGGCAGTTGGGCTGGCCGCATGTGGAAACTATATCGCTGGCGCGATCTGGCCGCTTGCGCTTACGGGCGTGTTACAGGCCGACGGGTGGCGCACGGTTTACGTGATGATGGGCATGATCACGCTCATAACAGTCCTGCCACTTACGATGATGCTGCGCGCAAAACTTCCCGACAGTGCAATGGCCGCGGCAACCACCGCGGCAGATGCCGCACGTCGACAAGTCAGCATGACGCCGCTGCAACTTCAGCTTCTGCTGTCTGTGGCGGGGGTTGCTTGTTGCGTTGCCATGGCAATGCCGCAGGTTCACATCGTCAGCTATTGCGTTGACCTTGGCTATGGCCCGGCAGTGGGCGCGGAGATGCTGTCGCTTATGTTGGCGGGCGGGGCCGTTTCTCGGTTTGTCTCGGGTATAGTAGCGGATTGGCTGGGTGGGATCCGCACGGTGCTGATCGGGTCGGTTCTGCAAGGTATCGCGCTGTTTTTCTATATTCCCTTCGATGGGCTGATGTCGCTCTATGTGGTTTCGACGATTTTTGGCCTCAGCCAGGGCGGCATTGTACCCGGCTATGCCGTTATCGTGCGAGAGTTCATGCCCCCAAAGGAAGCAGGTGCTCGCGTCGGCTTTGTAATGATGTCGACCATCACGGGCATGGCCCTTGGCGGATGGATGACCGGGTTCATCTATGACCTGACAGGCTCCTACCAAATCGCATTCCTGAACGGCATCGCGTGGAACGTGCTGAACATGGCGCTTCTTGGCGCGATTCTCTGGCGGTCGCGCCCGCCGCGAATCGGACAGGCTGCGCCAGCATGACTATTGAAAACGTCGACGTGGCCATCATTGGGGGCGGCCCTGCCGGGCTTGCCGCAGCAGAGGTTCTGGCAATCGCCGGGCGCAAGCCAGTGGTTTTTGAGGCCAAGCCAAGCCCCGCGCGCAAGTTTCTGATGGCGGGAAAATCGGGCCTTAACCTCACCAAAGACGAACCGCTTGATACTTTCATCGCTGCGACCGGAGCGGAGCAGCTTTCGCCCATCCTCACAGAATTTGGGCCAGAGGCGATTTGCGAATGGGCAACAGACCTGGGGGAGCCGCTGTTTTCAGGTTCTTCGGGCCGCGTATTCCCGCAAGCGATGAAAGGATCACCGCTCTTGCGCAAATGGCTGGCGCGTCTGGAAGACAATGGCGCCACGCTGCGCACCCGCTGGCAATGGACCGGGTGGGAGGGGGAGACGCTCATTTTTGATACCCCCACGGGCATTCAGCGGGTTGGCGCAGGCGCGACCATATTGGCGATGGGTGGCGCATCGTGGCCGCGGCTTGGGTCGGACGGCGCGTGGACGGTACCGCTCTCGCAGGATAGCATCTCCCTCACGCCCTTCCGCCCCGCAAATATGGGGTTTGAGCGGCCGTGGTCAGACTATTTCATAGACCGTTTCGCAGGCGCACCGGTAAAGCCCGTCGCCCTTACGCTCGGCACGCAAACCATTCGGGGCGAATTTGCCATTAGCCGCTATGGCGTTGAAGGCAGCGCCATATACGCGCTTTCGGCACCCTTGCGTGACGCATTGGCCGGGTCCGGCGAGCCTTTGTTCCTTGACCTTACGCCCGATGTACCGCTCGATCAGTTGACGAAAAAGCTCTCCAAGCCGCGCGGCAAACTCAGCCGTGCAAATTTTCTGCGCAAAACCATCGGCCTGACGGGCGTGCGCGCCGCATTATTACGGGAACTTGCGCCCGACCTATCTAGCGACCCCGCAAGAATTGCAGCAGCCATCAAACGGCTGCCTATGCCCGTAGCGGCCCCCCGCCCCATCGCAGAGGCGATATCAACCGCTGGTGGTGTAGCGTGGTCTGGCGTGGATGAATCACTAATGCTTCGTGCCCGTTCCGGCACATTTGTTGCTGGCGAGATGGTCGATTGGGAGGCCCCTACGGGTGGCTATTTGTTGACCGCTTGTATAGCCATGGGGCGGCGCGCAGGTCGAAACGCTGCACGCTGGCTTGGGGGCTGGGCGAAATGAACACCCTTCCAATGGTCTTTCCCTGCCGCCGCGCCTTGACGCCCGCGCGACTCGCGCCTAAAAGGCGGCTCTGTTTTCAGGCGGCGCACACTTGCGGCGCCCCCGTGTATGTCCGCTCGTTATGAGCAAATCGAACGAAGCCTTGAGGATTGAAACCATGTCCCGTCGTTGTGAACTGTCCGGCAAGGGCGTGCTGACCGGAAACCGCGTTAGCCACTCCAACATCAAAACACGCCGCCGTTATTTGCCGAACCTGAACCCAGTGACGCTGGAAAGTGAAACGCTGGGCCAGTCCTTCCGTTTCCGCATCAGCGCATCTGCGCTGCGTTCGGTTGACCACCGTGGCGGCCTCGACGCCTATCTCGCGAAAGCACGCGACGAAGAGCTGTCGGTTAAAGCGCTCAAAGTCAAAAAAGACATCGCAAAGGCACAGGCAAGCGCCTGATCCTTGCCCACAGTCAGCAGACTGTGACCAGATGCAGCGGCGCACCGGATTGACCCGGCGCGCCGTTTTCTGTTGTTTCGTCACATGATTAATTGGCTGCGCCCCTTTCTTATCATCGCGCTCACGCTGTTTGCTGCCCCGCGTGTGATGGCCGCAGACGGTGAGGCAACCGTGCTCTGCGCGGCGGATGGCACGCGACAGGTTATCCTGTTTGATTTCGAAACGGGCGCGCCTGTTGAACAGCGCATCATCTTTGAAACCTGTGACCATTGTCTGACGCCGCCCATCGCACCCGCGCCAAGCGGTGCCGCCCTACCACAACGCCGTGACGCGGACGCTGGCGCCGCGCGGCCACCTCATGTTTCCGGCGCTCATCTTGTCGCCATCGCTGCCAGTGCACGCGGCCCGCCACCTGTTGTCTGATCAAACCGCAAAAACGAACTGATCTCACAAACAGGATTATCCAAATGAAAACCCTCCTCCTTTCGGTGGCTATTGCTGCTGTTTCGGCTGTTTCGGCCTGGGCCGCTGATTTGATGCCCAAAGACCCCTATGCCTTTGCCACCACCGCTTCGGCCAAGGCTGGTGGTGCCTATATTTCAGTGCTGAACCACGGTGACGCCGACCGCCTGCTGGACGCCGCATCCAATGTCGCCAAACGCGTCGAAATCCATGAACACAGGCACGTCGAAGGCGTTATGAAGATGCGTCAGGTCAAAGCGGGCATCGAGGTGCCTAAGCATGGTGAAATGGTCATGGCACCGGGCGGTTATCACGTCATGCTGATGGGGCTACACGCGCCTTTGGTCGAAGGTGAAACATTTGATGTGACGCTGATTTTCGAAAAGGCCGGTGAAATGACCGTTAGCGTGCCAATTGTCGACCGTGCCGAACACAAAGCCGGGCATGGCGCACACGGTGCAAAGAAAAAACACAAACACGGGTCCTGAGTCACCCCTGCCCTAATCCACCCCTAAACGACAAAACGGCCCGTTTTTGAAACGGGCCGTTCTTAATGCTGGTTCAGTGGAATGGGGCGAAAGACCCGCAATCACCCCATCGAAGCGATAAACCGCTCAAACAGGTAATAGCTGTCCTGCGGGCCGGGGGAAGCCTCCGGGTGCTGCTGCACAGAGAAAACCGGTTTGCCGCTGACCTTCAGGCCGCAATTTGTGCCATCGAACAAAGACACATGACTTTCCTCAACACCATCGGGCAGCGTCGCCGCATCAACCGCAAAGCCATGGTTCATCGAGGTGATCTCAACCTTACCCGTGGCTAGTTCCTTAACGGGGTGATTGGCCCCGTGGTGCCCGTGGTTCATCTTCACCGTCTTGGCCCCAAGCGCCAGCGCGAGCATCTGATGCCCAAGGCAAATACCAAAAACAGGCTTTTCCGCCGCCAGCACGTCCCTGATCATTGGAACGGCATATTCACCCGTTGCTGCCGGGTCGCCCGGGCCGTTGGACAGGAACACACCATCAGGATCATGCGCCAACACTTCCTCCGCCGTTGCGGTTGCCGGCAATACGATCACCTCAGCCCCTGCTTCGGCCAAACAACGCAGGATGTTGCGCTTGGCTCCATAATCCACCGCAACGACCTTTTTGCGCGGGGCGGTCTGCTTGGGGAACCCGCCGGGCCACGCCCAGCGCATTTCATCCCATTTATAGGACTGCGCGCAGGTAACGTCCTTGGCCAGATCAAGCCCTTCGAGGCCCGCAAACCCGCGCGCTGCTGCGATCAACGCGTCAGTATCAATCACCCCATCCGCCGCGTAGCCGATCGCGGCGTGGGGCATACCCTGTTCGCGAATCGCACGGGTCAGGCGGCGTGTGTCGATCCCACCAATGGCAACGCGACCCCGCTTTTCGAGCCACTCCGACAGCGTCTCAACCTTGCGCCAGTTCGATGGTGCCGTTGGGTCCATCCGCACCACCATACCCTGTGCAACAGGTTCGGGTGCCTCGTCATCTTCGGGGTTTGTGCCGACATTACCAATGTGCGGAAAGGTAAATGTAACGATCTGACCGGCGTAAGACGGGTCTGTCATCACTTCCTGATAACCAGTCATGGCGGTGTTGAAGCAAAGCTCCCCAACCACCACACCTTCGGCGCCAAACCCGCGCCCGTAGAACAAAGACCCGTCCGACAAGGCCAGACAGGCAGTAGGTTTAGGGGCTTTCGACATGCGCGCCTCGAAATTTGCTTGGAATCGTGCGGAAGCTAAAGATGGGGATGCCTGACGTCAACCGGGGTAAAAAAGATATATTTTTGTTTGATTTCAATTACTTAACCAACCGAAGAACATTTGCAGCCATTTTGCTCGTCCTGTAGGTTCACGTCTGCCACTAATATGAGGTGGCGAAATCAGGTGAGAAAACCATGCGTGTACGCATAACCAACGCCCTAAAGGCGGCAATGCTCGACAAAGATTCGCTGCGCACAAGCACGTTGCGCCTGATTATGGCCGCCCTGAAGGAACGGGAAATCGCAGCGCGCGGCGATGACGATGCCGCCGAGCTTGATGAGGCGAGCATTGTTGCGATTCTTTCGAAGATGGTGAAGCAGCGTGAAGAAAGCGCCAAGGCCTATGACGATGCCGGGCGTGATGACCTGTCCAAACAGGAACGTGCGGAGATCAAGATCATTCGCGAATTCCTTCCCAAACCATTGACCGAAGAAGAAGCCGCCGCCGCCGTGCAGGCCGCGATCAAGGAAACCGGTGCCGCCTCGATCCGCGACATGGGTAAGGTCATGGGCGTTCTCAAAGGTAAATATAATGGGCGCATGGACTTCGGTAAGGTCGGCGCGGAAATCAAAGCCAGCCTGAGCTAGCCTTTCATTATTCGTTTCGCGTCAGGCGGGCGGACGCGGAGCTCCCAATAGTGCGACGACGGCACCCCTGTCGACAGCTTGCCGTGCGCCTGCCCTTCGGCTATCCCCACCCTGATATTTCTCGATCCGGTGGACGCAAACCATGGCAAAGAACAAGACCCCAAAAGTCAGACGTCCAAAGGCCGAAACGCCACGCGGGTTTCGTGACTATTTCGGCGCTGAGGTGACTGAGCGCGCGGCAATGCTGAACGCGATCACCGAGGTTTACCACCGTTATGGGTTTGAGGCGCTGGAAACATCCGCCGTCGAAACCGTCGAAGCCCTCGGCAAATTCCTGCCCGATGTAGACCGCCCCAACGCAGGGGTGTTTGGCTGGCAGGACGAAGACGACAGCTGGATGGCGCTTCGGTATGACCTAACCGCGCCGCTTGCCCGCGTTTATGCCGAAAACCAGCAATTTCTGCCGACACCTTATCGCCGTTTTGCGGTTGGCCCGGTGTGGCGCAACGAAAAGCCGGGGCCTGGCCGTTATCGGCAGTTTTATCAATGCGACGCCGACACCGTCGGTAGTGCCTCCCCCGCTGCGGACGCAGAGATCTGCGCCATGCTGGCCGATGCGCTGGAAGCCGCAGGTATTGAGCGTAAAGACTACCTCATCCGCATCAACAACCGCAAAGTGCTGAACGGCGTGATGGAGGTTGTCGGCCTGCTCGACCCCGCTGATGCCACGATGCACGAAGAACAGCGCGGCATCGTCCTGCGTGCGATCGACAAGCTCGACCGCCTGGGCGAGACGGGCGTGCGCGCCTTGCTGGGCGAAGGCCGTAAGGACGAAAGCGGCGCTTTCACAAATGGCGCAAAACTGACCGACGACCAGGCGGACATCGTGATGGGCTTTGTCAGCGCGGAACGCGAAACCGGCGCGGCAACCTGCGCCCGCTTGCGCGAACTGGTGGGCGCATCCGAAACCGGGTTGGAAGGTGTCGCTGAACTCGAGGTGATTTCCGCCCTTCTGTCTGCACAAGGGTATGGGCCAGACCGCGCCAAGATCGACCCTTCTGTTGTGCGTGGCCTCGGCTATTATACAGGTGCCGTTTATGAAGCGGAGCTGACATTCGAAATTACCGACGAAAAAGGGCGCAAGCGCCAGTTCGGTTCGGTTGCTGGTGGCGGGCGTTATGATGATCTGGTGATGCGGTTCACCGGCCAGCGCGTACCCGGCACCGGGGTTTCCATTGGTGTGGATCGCTTGCTGGCCGCGCTTGCCGCCAAACGCGGTGCGGCACCACAGGCTGATGGCCCCGTTCTTGTCACCGTTATGGATAAGACGCGCCTGTCTGACTATCAGACCATGGTGGCCGAGCTTCGCCAGGCTGGCATTCGTGCCGAAATGTTCCTTGGCGGCGGCAATATGGCCAAACAGCTGAAATACGCTGACAAGCGCAGCTGCCCTGTTGCCGTTATCGAAGGTGGTGACGAGCATGAAAAAGGTGTTGTGCAGCTGAAAGACCTCGCGCTTGGCGCCCGCCTCGCCGCTGAGATTGAAACCAACGAAGAATGGAAAGCCCAGCCCGCACAGGTTGAAATTCCGCGCACTGATCTGATCGCGGAAGTCCAAGCCATGATTGCACGCGGCGCCTGAATGTCAGCCGCACGCGCACATCTGTCCGCCGGGCGTATTGGCGACGACCTTGATCGGCTGAGCACGCTTCGTGCCCGTCTTGGCGAAGCCTTCGCACAGGCGGGTGCCGCAACGGTAGAGCCAGAAACCTTGCAACCAGCCGATGTGATGCTCGACCTTTATGGGGAGGACGTGCGGGCCCGCGCTTATCTGCTGCAGGATCCCGTCGTTGGTGAATTGTGTTTGCGCCCTGACTTTACCGTTCCCGTGGCGCGCGTGCATATGTCAGATGGGTGTGACCCCGCGCGCTATGCTTATCATGGGCTGGTGTGGCGGCGTCAAGAACCGGGTTCAGACCGCCCCAGCGAGTATTTGCAAGCGGGGTTTGAGTTGATCGGCGGTGCTGACCCGGCCGCTGATGATGCCGAGGTGTTCACCCTTATCCAGAACGCGCTTGGTCCTGTGGCCCAAAAGGTCATCACAGGTGATTTATCGATTTTGTTTGCCGCGATTGACGCGCTTGAAACCACCGAAGCCCGGCGCGCGGTTCTACGCCGTCACGTCTGGCGCCCGAAACGCTTTCAGGATCTGCTCTCCCGCTTTGTCAGCCCTCCGACACCATCAGCCGACAGGGCAGCGTTGCTGGCTGCCGATGAGACGCGGCGCAAGCGCATGATCAGCGGCGCAGGTCGATTTGTGGGTATGCGCAGCGAAGCCGAAATTCTGGCCCGTGCAAACGCCTTGGCCGAGGATGCGGCGCTTCCCCCGCTCAGCGTTGAGCAAAAGGCCGTGATCGACGCGGTGATTGCAACCACTGGCCCATCGGGGCGGGCGCTGACGGCGTTGCGCGATCTTGGACTGCCAGCAATGAGCCCCGCACTTGACCGGATGGAAAAGCGCCTTGCCTCGTTGGAAGCCTACGGCGTTGATGCCGCTGCCCTTCCGTTTGATGCAGCCTTCGGGCGCAGCCTTGAATATTATGATGGCTTTGTCTTTGAATTCCGCGGAGCAGACGATGCCCTGCCCCCCCTCGGCGGGGGTGGGCGTTATGACACGCTGACGACAATTCTGGGCCAAGGCGAAGGCTCCACCGCCGTTGGCGGCATGGTCAGACCCGAAGCCATGATTGCCGCGGGGTGGACAGCATGACAATCAAACTTGGCCTGCCATCCAAGGGGCGCATGCAGCAAGACTGTATCGACTGGTTCGCCGCACGGGGTGTCGGCATTGAACGAACCGCATCGGGCCGCGAATATGCGGGTGCCGTCACTGGTGTGGAAGGTGTGGAACTGGTCCTGCTGTCAGCATCAGAAATCCCGCGTGAGCTTGCTGCCGGGCGCATTGATATCGGCGTGACAGGCGAAGATCTGGTACGTGAAACCATTCCCGGCTGGTCAGACAAGATCGAGTTGCGAGAGAAACTGGGCTTTGGCAAAGCCGATTTGATCGTGGCTGTGCCATCCGCATGGATCGACGTTGAAACCTTGCACGATCTTGATGCGGCTGCTGCGGCATTCCGTGCCGCGCATGGGTTTCGCCTGCGCATTGCCACAAAATACCACAGCCTTTCGCGCGCTTACCTCGAAAAGAACGGGGTTGCCGATTATCAGTTGGTGGATAGTCAGGGCGCGACAGAGGCAACGCCGCTGAATCTGACCGCCGAGGCGATCATTGACATCACATCCAGCGGTGAAACGCTTCGCGCCAATCACCTGAAAGTGCTGGATGCAGAACCGATTTTACAATCAGAAGCGAATCTGTGTCTTTCCAAAATCGCCCTAAACGATCCGATTCGAAAAGTTGACCTGTTAACCTTTGTCAGATCAATACAACCAAAGGTTGACTTGGAAGAATAGGTATCACCCTAAACCCGGTATATTGCTGTGAAATTGTGTATGGTTGCACGAACAAAGAGCCATTTAACGCCTTTTTCACTCTACAGAACGATCGCATACCGCTAAAAATGTATCTGTAATATTAATCACGTTTATGAGTGTTACGCGAAGTGCGTGGGGACGCGATGACCGAAGAACTGCAAGTCTGTATTAGAGGGTTGGCCAAAGCAGCAGAGATGCTTTTGAGCGCGCTTATGATCCAGTCAATGTTCCTCACGCTTACGCTGATGGCAGGCGTTCTCTGGTTCTGATTGGCCCGATCAAAACGACCCCATCAAAACTCCACCCGTATCTTAGTCACGCGTCCGAGATCGCGCAGCATCCGTAGCGGCTATCAAAGCGGCACTTATGCCAGGCTCTGACAAAGCATGGCCGGCATCACCCACCATTTGCAATTCTGAACCCGGCCAGGCCCGGTGCAGTTCAAACGCCGAAATTGGCGGGCAAACCATATCATACCGACCCTGAACAATGACGCCGGGTATGTCGCGTATACGCCCGATGTCGCGCAGAATTTGCCCGTCCTCCGCCAGAAAGCCCGCGTTCTTGAAATAGTGGCATTCGATGCGGGCAAACGCGCGCGCGTAGGAAGCGGCGGCAAAACCAGGGCGGGCAGATTCATCTGTCCGCAGGCTCGCGGTTGCCCCCTCCCAGCGTGTCCATATCCGTGCGCATTCGGTTTGGCGGGCCATGTCCCCGCCCATAAGGCGCCGGTGATAGGCGGCAATCATGTCGCCGCGCTCTTCCTCTGGAATCGGCCGCTCAAACTCCTCCCACAGGTCAGGCCAGAACACAGCGGCGCCACCCCCGTAGAACCATTGCAGTTCCCGCTGGGTCATCAGGAATATGCCGCGCAGGATAAGTTCTGTAACGCGTCGTGGGTGTGTTTCAGCATAGATCAACGAAAGCGTCGCGCCCCATGAGCCGCCGAACACCATCCATTTATCAATACCCAAACGTCGCCGGATGGCTTCGATATCTTCGACCAGATCCCATGTGGTATTTCGTTCGATGCTCGCATGTGGCCGGGACCGCCCACACCCCCGCTGGTCAAACAGGATGATGTGATAGGCTTCGGGGTCAAAAAAGCGGCGCATGGCCGGGCTGCACCCGCCGCCCGGGCCACCGTGCAGGATCACGACAGGTTTGGCACCCTTTGTCCCGCATTCCTCCACATAAATCTCATGCCCGCCGCTAACGGATAGGCGAAAACGGTTAAACGGTTCAATCTGCGGATAAAGTGAACGGCGCTGCGGCGTCATGGAAACCCCTGGACGTGTTGCCCTTCGCGGGCGATTGCCCCATGTCTACGTGCGAAACGCCCCCTTGCCCAGACCAAGAGGCCCCAAAATGTCTGTGACAGTAGACGACGCCGAAGTCGCCAAGTTTGAAGCCATGGCCGCCGAATGGTGGGACCCGACCGGGGCCTTTCGCCCGCTGCATCAAATGACGCCATGCCGAATGGCCTATGTGGTCGACCAGATCAGCGCTCAATACGGGCTTTCGCGGCACGGGCGTACCCCACTCGCGGGCCTGCGCATTGCCGATGTTGGTTGTGGTGGCGGCCTGGCCTCCGAACCCCTCGCGCGGCTTGGCGCGACCATGACAGGCTTTGATGCGGCTGAGGGCAATATCCGCGCTGCCGCTGCCCATGCGGAGATGGTGGGGCTGAGCATCGACTATCGCGCCGAACCGGCAGAAGCGGCCGCGCAAAGGGGAGAGGTTTTCGATGCGGTTGTGGCACTGGAAGTAATCGAACACGTCGCAGACCGTCGCGCGTTCCTGACAGCGTTGCGGGATATCGTAAAGCCCGGCGGCGTGGTTGTGCTTTCGACACTTAACCGATCCGCCAAATCATACGCCATGGCGATCGTTGGCGCCGAGCGGATCATGCGGTGGCTTCCTGTTGGCACCCATGACTGGGCAAAATTTCCCACCCCCGCAGAGCTGGAAGGGGAAGCCGCGGACGTGGGGCTGCAGGTGGTCGATTCACAAGGTATGGTCCTGAACCCGGCGCGCGCGGAATGGCAGCTGTCGGCAGATGATCTGTCAGTCAATTACATACTGACCGCAGAGCGACCGGCTGAATAACCAAGAGTGGAAACCAAAAACGGGCCGCGATTGCGGCCCGTTTCATATTCAGTATCAGGATGGTCCTTAGGAATACGGGTCCAACGCATCGCGCAGGCCGTCACCCAGGAAGCTGAACGCCAGTACCACCATGATCACAGGCACCAGCGGCATCAACAGCCATGGATAGATCTCAACCACAGTGAGATCGAGTGCATCATTCAGCATCAACCCCCAACTTACCGCCGGAGGTCGCAACCCAAGACCAAGGAACGAAAGCGCCGTTTCGCCCAGAATCATCGCCGGGATTGAAAGCGTGGCTGACGCCACCAGATGGCTCATAAAGTTTGGCATCATGTGGGCGGTGATAATGCGTCTGGGCTTTGCCCCCATCAGTTCTGCCGCTTTGACGTAGTCCTCTTCCCTGAGCGAGAGGAATTTCGAACGCACGGCCCTGGCCAGCCCCGGCCAATCCAGCAGGCCAAGAATGATGGAGATGACAAAGAACACCGCCACCGGCCCCCAAGTCGCCGGGATCGCCGCTGACAGGGCCAGCCATATGGGCAGTTCGGGCAAACTTCGAATGATCTCAATGGCCCGCATTACGGCCCCATCGACAAGCCCGCCAAAATACCCCGCTATGCCCCCAAGGAACAGACCGATCACGAAGCTCACCGTGACGCCGATAAGCCCGACGGTCAGCGACAGTTGCGCGCCGTGCATGATCCTGCTGTGAACATCACGCCCCAGCCTGTCAGACCCCAAAAGGAATAACGTGCCGTCTTCGGGCGGGCAGAACAGGCGGGTATTGGTTTCAATCACCCCAAGCAAACGATAGCTGCGCCCGCACGACGCGAACACTCGGATGGGCAGCGGGTTGTCCCATTGCACCGTGGAATTCATCGTGAAGGTTTCCCGATCAAACTCCTCCACCGTGGAATAGGTATGCGGGCCGATAAATTCCCCTTCATAGAAGAACCGCACGGGCTGAGGCGGGGCATAGATATGCTCAATATTCCGCGTCGTGTAGTGATACGGAGCAAGGAAATCGATGAACGGCAGCGCAAGGTAGATGATCAGCAGATACGCGCCGGACCAAACGCCCAGTTTGTGACGCAAGAAGCGCCGCCAAATCAAAAGCCACGTTGGCGCGTCAAGATCAGCGCGATCGAGTTGCTGAAGGTCTTGCCCCTCTACGTAACCATCGTCGGCGACGTAATGGCGATCAGGATCAGTTGTGCTCATCGTTTCTTCCCTGATTTACCAGTCAACCGGATACGCGGATCAACCACGGCGAGCAGCAGATCAGAAATCAACATCCCAACCAGCGTCAGCGCCGAAACAAACAACAGAATAAAGCCAGCGAGGAACACATCCTGACTGCGAAGCGCACTCAAAAGGATCGGCCCAATCGTTGGCAAGCTCATCACAACCGACACCAGCACCGAACCCGACACCATTTGCGGCAGCAGGTTACCAATGTCAGCGATGAACGGGTTCAGCGACATGCGCAGCGGGTATTTGATGATCGTACGGGTGGATGAAACACCCTTTGCCTTTGCCGTCGTCACATAGGGCTTGCCCAGTTCATCAAGCAGGTTGGCACGCAGGCGGCGCGTCATTGCGGCCATACCAGCGGTGCCAATCACGATCACGGGCGCAACCATGTGAAGCATGATTGAACCAAATTTCGCGAGGCTCATCGGTTCGTCAATAAACTCTTTGGCCATGCCACCGCCAATGGGCAGGCCAATGGCCTTGTTCCCGTAATACATCAACACCAGCGCCAACAAGAAGTTCGGCGTTGCAAGGCCAAGATACCCGATAAAGGCAGCTGTGTAGTCGATCCAGGTGTTCGCTTTTACGGCAGCAATCGTACCCAGCGGCAAGGCGGTCATGTAAACGAACAGAACCACCACGAGGTTCAGGCCGATCGTGAACCACATGCTTTCGGTTACAATCTCGGAGACGTTGCGCTCCAACTCAAACGAATACCCAAAATCACCTTGCAGTAACCCTGAGAACCCTTCTGGGCCGGGCCACACGCCGAGCCAGATGAAGTATTGCTCCACCAATGGTCGGTCGAAGGAATACTGTGCCGCAAGGAATTTCGCCTTGGCGACCGAGGCTTCTTCGCCCGATGCTTCCAGATCACGGATCAGGTTGGTCAGATAGTTACCTTCGGGCAAGTTGATGATCACAAAGATCATCGCCGAGATCGCGAGCAGTGTGCCCGCCATCGTCACCGTCCGGCGTGCGATATACATCAGCATGAAAGGCGCCCCCCCGGCGCAGTGGCCACGCGCAACGCGGCGGCCTCTAACATATTACTCAACAACAGCGCGCACGCGCCAAGGTCACTCTGCATAGTACAGCTCATCAATCCGATAGGCGCCAAGGTGCGCGGCAGGTTCCCACGTAAAGACGCCCTCTTCGGTGACGTTCTTCATGCGGGCGGAGAAAACAACCGGTTGCGGCGAAGCGGAAACAAGCCCGATTGCGAACACCTGATCGGCGTGAATTTCCAACATCTCTTCCCAGATGGCTGCCTTCTGGCTTGCTGACGAAGCGAGGCTCCATTCCTTGAACAATTCCAGCAGGCGCTTGGCCTCTGGCGATTCAGGTGCATCACCGGCACCGCCGCTCGTCTGGAAGTGCTGTCCCCATTTGGGCCAGGAAAAGTTCGTCTGATCGACAGGTGCCAAAGCCTTGGGCGACGCATCCGGCGTGGGCACGCCGTTGTTCCACCCCATCCACACCGGCATCATAGACTGGCCGGATGATGCCTTGTTGCGCAGAATATCACGGTCGAGCGAACGGAAGGTCATATCAATGCCAATATCGCGCCACATCTCCGCAATCAGCTCCAAGGCATCGGTTTCTTCCTGGCGTTCCCCGGCGCTTTCAACGATCACCACCATGCGCCGACCGTCCGGCATCAGGCGCATGCCGTCAGAATCACGTGCGGTCAGGCCCATTTCATCCAACAGGGCATTGGCCGCTTCGGGGTCATACTTGGCGAAAGACCTCAGTTTTTCCTCGCTGTAGAACGGGCTGGCAGGCAGCGCGGCGACACCGGCCTCCAATGCCATGCCATAGTAGAGCGATTTGTTAAGTGCCTTGCGGCTGATCCCAAGGCTCAGCGCGCGGCGGAACCGGACATCTCGCATCAGTTCCCGCCAAACCGGGTCGGCAACCGTCTGGTTCGGGTATAGCGCAATGTCAGAGCCTGTTCCCGACGACCAGAGATAGGTTTTGTAACCGCCTTCGGCTTCGCCGCGTTTCAGCACCGCCGCATCGGAAAAACCAAGACCACGAACCTGCATGTCGGCTTCGCCGCGGTTAACCTTGGCAGGGATCAACCCACCAGCCGCAATCGTCATTTCCACCGTATCGATATAAGGAAGCTGAACGCCCGCCTTGTCGATACGATGATAGAATGGATTACGCTCCAACCGATAGCGGGTGTTGTTTTTCTTGTCCGTATTCACCCAAGGCTGCAATGTTGGCAGTTTTGGATTATCGAACTTGTACATATTGTCGATTTTGTTGTGCAGGGCAGCCCAGCTTTTCCGCTTCTTCTTTTCCACACGCTCCGCCAATTTTGCCGGGTCCGCATAAGTGGCGTGGTATTTCTTGAGAAACGTCGATGGACGATAAATGAACGGTGGTCGGGCAGATGCCAGCGCAGGCAGGAAGCGCGGGTTTGGCGCATCCCACGAATAGCGCACCGTTACCTCGTCAATCACTTCGAACGCAGGTGGTTGCCCCTTGACCATCATCAATTCAGGCGGGCCGCCGGGCGCAAGTTCGGCATTATTGGCGATATCTTCCCACCAATAGCGGAAATCCTCCGCGGTGAATGCATCACCATTTGACCATTTGTGGCCCTTGCGCAGGCGAAGGGTGAATATGCGCCCTTCTTCAACCTCAACCGATTTCAGGATGTCTGCCTTAAGCTGGAACGTCTCATCATAGCCGACGAGCCGCGCGTAGCCGTAGACAACCATATAGCGAATATCTTTGGCACGCCCAATGAAGGTGCGAATTTCGCCGCCCTGTTTGCCGAGCGTGCGCCCCCGCGCCTCAAGATCAACAATAAGGGGTTCCATCGGAACCCGCTCTGCCACTGGTGGCACGTCTTCGGCTTCGACGCGATGCTGCAGATACAGCGATTCCTGAAGCGCAGGGCGCCCATCGGCCGCCGCT
Source organism: Pikeienuella sp. (assembly GCA_049608645.1). Lineage (GTDB taxonomy): Bacteria > Pseudomonadota > Alphaproteobacteria > Rhodobacterales > Rhodobacteraceae > Pikeienuella. Next base: position 50,126 of record JBMYXS010000012.1, read on the forward strand.
GCGTGTGTGATAAAGCCGACCGCAACCGAAAGCGCGGCAAATGCGGGAACAAGTCGTATCATGCGGCTTTCCTCACAAAATGGCCCGGATCAACCTCGATCAAACCCGGTGCATCATCCCCATCATAACCAAAAGGTGGCTCCCACGTATGCGGATCGCCCGCGCCACGGGCCACCGCCGCCAGATCAAGCGGTTTTTCCATATCCGGCTCCGGCGACGCGGCCATGAGCGCCTGCGTGTAAGGGTGAACCGGATTGGTAAAGAGCGACTTTACCGGCCCTTCCTCAATGATCCGCCCCCGGCGCATCACCGCCACCCGGTCAGCCAGATCAGCCACAACGGCAAGATCGTGGGAAATAAACAGATAGCTAAGGTTCAGGTCATCCCTGATTTCCTTGAACAATTCCAACACCTGCGCCTGAACCGAAACATCAAGGGCCGACGTCGGCTCATCACAAACGATCATCTCCGGGCCGAGTGCGAGCGCGCGCGCGATACAGATGCGCTGACGCTGGCCGCCGGAAAACGCATGCGGGAACCGTTTCAGATGGTCAGCAGACAGGCCCACACGTTCCATCAACATCGCCGCGCGTTCGCGTTGCTCCCGCCCCTTGCCAACACCATGCACACGCAATGGTTCAGTCAGAATATCACGCACGTTCATACGTGGGCTGAGCGACGAGAACGGGTCCTGAAATACGATCTGCACCTTGCGGCGGAATTTGATCAACTCAGCGCCAGACAGCTTGGCGACATCGACCTCAACGCCATCGGCACCGCGAAACAGCACGCTTGCACCGGGGTCGGGGCGCTCTGCCTGAAGCATCAGCTTGGCAACGGTCGATTTGCCGGAACCAGATTCGCCCACAACGGCCAATGTCTCACCACGCTTGAGCATGATGCGGCCATCCTGCACAGCTTTCACCGGCGGTGACACACGGCCAAACCCCTGCGATTTACCGGGATAGGTTTTGCTGAGGTTCGTGGCGCGCATGATGTAATCTTCGCCAAGGTCACAACGCTCATCAAGGTTATCGGGCACCTCTGGCGCGGCGGCGATCAGTTTGCGCGTATAGCCATGACCCGGTGTCGTCAAAACAGGCCGCGCAGGCCCGCTTTCAACCACCTTACCCTTGCGCAGCACAACAACGCTGTCGGCCATATTGGCCACAACGCCAAGGTCATGGGTCACCATGATAACCGACATGCCCGTTTCGGCCTGCAACTGCTTGATAAGGTCCAGCACCGTTGCCTGTGTCGTCACATCGAGCGCCGTTGTCGGCTCATCAGCAATCATCAAGGACGGGCGGCACACCATTGCCATCGCAATCATTGCGCGCTGACGCAGGCCACCGGACAATTCAAATGGGTAGGCATCAAATGCCCGCGCCGGGTCAGGAAACCCAACCGAGGCAAAGGTTTCAAGACATCGCGCTTTCGCAACCTTACCTCGGCAATCGGCATGAAGCGTCAATGCTTCCATCACCTGATTACCAACAGTATGCAGCGACGAGAGTGAACTCATCGGCTCCTGAAAGATCATCGAAACGCGGCCACCGCGCACCTTGCGCAACTGCGAATCGGACATCCCCAGAAGATCACAGGCCCCATTGCCGTCATCCAGCATGGCGCTGCCGCCGGAGATGTGGGCACCTTTGGGCAAAATACCCAGCAGGGCTTTACCCGTCAGGGTCTTACCGGAGCCACTTTCCCCCACAAGGGCAAGCGTTTCTCCACGACGGACAGCAAACGACACGTCTTCTACAACCGGAATCGCGGCTTTCCCGGCTCCGAAAGCCACAGACAATCCATCGACCGTCAACAACGGCGCGTTAGGCATACTCAAACTCCCCCCAGGACAGAGCGTTCCTATTTGTTACAGGGGAGCGGCGACGGGGCAAGCCCGATAGCGTCAGTTCTCCCCCCTGTCGGGCACCTGATGTGACTGATCCGGCGCGTGAGAGGCATTTTCACGCTGATCTTGGCCATATCAGGCACGTGCCACTATGGCGCCCGACGCTTTGGAACGCTATCTAGCCTCAAGCGCGTGAAGGCGCAGTTAAGAAAAGGTACGGAAATGGCGGGACCAAGTCAGGACGACGTGCGCGAGGCGCTGAAAGCAATAATCGACCCGAATGCAGGCGCAGATATTGTAAGCGCAGGCATGGTAACCGGCATCTCGGTAACGGATGGCGCCGTCAGCTTCGCGATTGAGGTTGACCCGGCACGCGGCGCGGCACTGGAACCGCTTCGCCAGGCGGCAGAGGCGGCCGTCAAACGCCTGCCCGGTGTGACCAGTGTTTTTGCGGCCCTGACCGCGCATTCCAACACACCATCGCAGCCCGCCGCCGCCCCCAAAGGCCCCGCGCCCGATCTGGGTACGCGCGCCAAGGTTGGTGACAAGCCGCTGCGCGCACCGCCCGCGGCCCCTAACGAAGGCAAAGTCGACGGCGTCGCGCGCATTATTGCCGTTGGCTCTGGCAAGGGCGGCGTGGGCAAATCCACGGTTTCATCGAACCTTGCTGTCGCATTGGCGATGGACGGGTGGAAAGTTGGCCTGCTTGATGCCGATGTTTATGGGCCTTCGCAGCCGCGCATGCTGGGCCTGTCTGGCAAACCAACCGCACCGGATGGCACGAACATCGAGCCGCTGCGCGGGTTTGGCGTGAAATGCATGTCGATGGGCCTGCTGACCGGCGAGAGCGAATCAGTGATCTGGCGCGGGCCGATGTTGATGAGCGCGATCACGCAGATGGTTTATCAGGTAAACTGGGCACCGCTTGATTTCCTGATCATCGACCTGCCACCGGGCACAGGCGATGTGCAACTGACGCTCAGCCAGAAGTCATCGCTGACAGGGGCGGTCGTTGTCTCGACCCCGCAGGATGTGGCGCTGATTGATGCCCGCAAGGCGATTGATATGTTCCAGAAAATCAACATCCCGCTTCTGGGCATGATCGAGAACATGTCGACCTATTGCTGCCCCAAATGCGGGAATGAGGCTGAAATATTCGGCCACGGCGGCGCAGAGGCCGAGGCCAAGAAAATCGGCGCGCCCTTCCTTGGCCGCTTGCCGCTTAACCTCGACATTCGTCTCGCCTCAGATCAGGGCGCACCCATCGTCGCCATGAAACCCGAAAGCCCCGAGGCAGAGCGTTTCCGTGAGATGGCTCGCGAACTGGCCGCAAGTGTCGGCGCAGGTGCACCGGGCGGGAGCGCGTGGCCAGTCTGAAGACTGCGACTAAAGAAGACTGCGACTAAATAAGTGCCCAGCAGCTCAGAACAGACTTGAGCCGCTGGGACTATCACATCGCGAGCAACCCCGGCATCACTGACCGCAGAGCAAACCGCAAATGAACGCCCCAACCGACACGCTGACTGGACGCTGCGCATGCGGCAAAGCGCAGTTCACCGTGCGCGCATCCTAGACATACGGCGCCTGTCACTGCGAAACCTGCCGACGGTGGTGCGGTGGCGTTTGGATGGGTGTTGCTTGTGAAGAGGTGCTCGAACTTTCTGACGACATAACATCCTGGCAATCATCACGCTTTGGGACACGCGGACACTGCTCAGCTTGCGGATCGTCGATGTGGTTCAAGACATCGCACAATACCGCCTTCTTTTTTGGGCAAGGGCTTTTCGATGATCAGCAAAATTGGGCGCTTGGTCGGGAAATTTTCTGCGATGAAAAGCCAGATCATTACGCGCTGGCGAGCAAAGGCCAGACCGCGCTAACCGGATGGGGCACGATCTGGGCGTTTCTTCTCGGGCGGCTGCCGCGCTGATCTGCACTTTCGGCCGCGACATGGCCCGTTTGCCCATTCATCCCCTTGCCGTCAGCCCCTTCTGCTTCATCCGCCACACCGCCACGTCAATCCGGTCCTGCCCGAAGAAGGGCTCGCCGTTGAAGACCAGCGTGGGCACGCCCCAATGGCCCGCTTTGGCCAGTGCGGCCTGGTTCATTTCGATCTCTGCCTCGTAGGAGGCCTCCGCCCCCTCCCCCGCCGCGCGCATCTCCGCGAGGTCCAGCCCCGCGCGCCCGGCGGCGGCGGTCAGGTTTTCGCACGTGTTCCAGTCTTTGACACCACCCCAGATCATTGACGACACCTCATGCGCAAAGGCCACGCCCCGGCCCCGGCGCGATGCCTCCACCCCGAGATAAGTGATGGGTTTGATCAACGGCTGATCTTCGGCAATCTCGCGCGTAGCAAGGTTCATCTTGATCGGGTCAGGCGAAGGCATCGTGAAGGGAAGGTCCAGATATTGCGCCAGACGCATCACATCCTTGACCAGATACGGAAGCCATAGCGGGTCTTCCCGCTCGAAAAAGCCCGGATCACGCACCGCAATCGGCCACACCGGTCGAAGCGTGATTTCCAGATCATATTGCTTGGCCAACGCGCGATACCGGCCAATCGCAAGATACGAATACGGGCTGCGGTAAGAGAAAAAGAGTTCAGCCGAGTGGGTCATGTGAATGTCCTTTTCCTGCACTGTGTCGACCAGACCCCCGCGCGGCAACCAAATTCGCGTCGGAAGCTGGCGGGGTTACGGTCATTACGCACGCACGAAATGTACGCGATCAAAGGTTCGCCGCCAGGTTGCTGCCTCTGCCGCCACTGCCGCCGGGTCATTCCCTTCCAGCCCCCGCATGATCAGGGACGCAAGACGCGGCATATCCGCGGGCGTCATCCCCCAACGCGTGATTTCGGGCGTGCCAATACGCAAGCCATTCATATCACCGGCCACCGGGTCAATCGGCAGGCCGATACCACACGCCAGCATGCCCGTCTGGCGCAGGGTCTTTGACGCAGCCTGCCCGCCGCCGAACCGCGCCGCCTCCAGCGCAAACTGATGTGACTGGGTCGCGCCTTTTTCATCGGCAAAAACGGGGGCACCCTCTGCCGCCAACGCGGCGGCAAGGGCCTGTGCGTTCGCCACCATCATCTCCGCATAGGCCGCGCCGTAATCGCGCCAGTCGAGCATCGTCAATGCAAGCGCCGCTGACTTTGCCGCATCGAAATTCGCCGTCATGCCCGGAAAGGCAATCGCATCCAGCCGTTCGGCAATGTTAGCATCACTGGTGACAATCAGGCCACCCGCCGGGCCGCCGAGGGATTTATAGGTGCTCATCGTCATCATGTGCGCGCCTTCGTCCAGGGGGTTGGCCCACACGCCGCCTGCGATGATCCCGCATTGATGAGCAGCATCGAACAACACCTTTGCACCCACCTCATCAGCAACCGCCCGCACCGCGCTTACCGGGTGCGGAAACAGGTTGAGTGAACCACCGATGGTAATGATCTTCGGGCGGACTTTTTGCGCCAAGGCGGCCAATGCCTCCACATCAACCGTGTACCCGTCGGCGCTGATCGGGGCTTCGTGAATGTCCAAACCATAAAGCCCCGCACACCCCGCATTGTGGTGTGTAACATGCCCGCCAATGGACCCCGGCGGCGCGATGATCGCATCCCCCGGCTGGGCCAGCGCCATAAAACCATAGAGATTGGAAAGTGCGCCGGATGCCACACGGATTTCAGCATATCTTGCGCCGAACTGCGCCGCCGACAGCTCCGCCGCGATCACTTCAATCTCCTCAATCGCTTCCAGACCCATTTCATATTTATCACCGGGATACCCGAGCGACGGGCGTGCACCCAGACCCGCACCCAACATGGCCTCTGCCTTTGGGTTCATCACGTTGGTCGCAGGATTCAGGTTAAAGCACTCCCGCTCATGGATGTCGCGGTTGGCCGCAATCAGGTGATCAAGGCGATCTGCAACGGCATCCGACGTGGCCGCCGCCGTCTCACCGGCACGGGCCTGAACATAGGCTTCGCACGCCTCTGGCACCCAGGGGCGATGGCTCAGGGCGGGTTTGGCGGGGTTTGCTGGCGTGGTCATAACGAGGTCCTGTCCTTGGATACGAAGGCAATAAGCGCATCTGGCCCAGCAAGCGGGAGATGCGCAAACCAGAAATACATCGGCATAGGCCTAGAAATTCTCCGCCTGAAAAAGTATCCGTTTTAGCATGTCCGTTGCCCCGCCCCGCCCGAAAGGGCCACCGCTGAACGCTCTCCGCGCTTTTGAAGCTGCGGCGCGCCTTGGCGGATTTGCCGCCGCTGCGGAGGAACTGTTGGTAACGCCCGGTGCCGTTGCCCAGCAGGTTCGCCTGCTTGAAGAGTGGGCGGGCGCGCGCCTGTTCATACGCCATGCCCAAGGCGTGCGGCTGACACCCCTTGGGGTCGAAGCCGCGCGCGCCTATGGTGCCGCATTCGATGCGCTCGGCAGCGCAACGCACAGCCTTCGTGCAGGTGCTGCGCCTGATACGGTGCGGATCGCAACACTGCCCGGTCTGGCACAACTTTGGTTATCGCCCCGCTTACCGCATATCCGTGCAACAACCGGGGCCATCATTTCGGTCAGCGCGATAGAAACACCGCCGAACCTGAACCGTGCGCAATTCGATCTCGCCATCTTTTTTGCGGAAGCCGAAGGGGCCGAAACCACCACCGACCTTGGCCCTGACCTGATCTTCCCGGTTTGCGCGCCCCCGCTCGCGCCAACGGTCCGCGCCGAAGGGCTGGGCAAAGCGACGCTGTTATCAGATGCGGCATGGGCCGAAGACTGGGCCTTATGGTCAAAGGGCAGCGCCATGCCTGATGGTCCGGTATTCAGCCTCTATGCCTTGGCAATTAGCGAAGCGGTTGCTGGCGCGGGCGTGGTAATGGGTCACGAACATCTGGTGCGCCACCTGCTCGATGAAGGGTCGCTCATCGCGCCCTTTGATCACAAAGTGCAAACGGGAAAGCGGCTGACCCTCTCGGTCGCTGCGGGTGCTGGCGGCAAGGCGGTTTCTGTCGCCACTCACCTTGCGGGGGGCGGGGAAACGTAACCCGACGCCGGGCGTTCCCCGCGACAAAGGGGCCGGTAATTGCTTTCCCGATTCTTGCGCGCCACGCCCTACCCATCTGCACAAAGCCGCGCTATCTAAGCGCCAAAGCGGGAGGGATCTTTCATGCGGGCAATGCGGGTACATGAAATTGGTGGCACACTTCAGTTGGATGAGGTCGAGCGCCCCGTGCCCGGCCCCAGCCAGGCCCTGATCAAGGTCGCGGCTTGCGGCGTGAATTTTGCCGACACGTTGATGGTCAAAAACAAATATCAGGAAAAGCATGCCTTTCCCTTTGCCCCCGGCCTGGAAATTGCGGGCGTGGTAGAGGCAACTGGTGAAGGCGTTGACCTGACCATCGGCACCCGTGTTGCCGCGCTTTCAGGCCACGGCGGGTTTGCGGAATACGCGCTTGCCCCCGCGGCGTCCTGCACACCCATTCCTGACGGTATGCCCGATGCAGATGCGGCGGCGTTTCTGGTGGCCTATGGCACCTCCCACGTTGCGTTGGAGCACCGCGCCGCGATGCAGCCGGGGGAACGTCTGGTGGTGCTGGGCGCAGCGGGCGGTGTTGGCCTCACAGCCGTCGAGATTGGCAAGCTGATGGGCGCGGAGGTTATCGCCTGCGCCCGCGGCCGTGCAAAACTGGCAATGGCGGAACGGGCGGGCGCTGATCATCTGCTGGACACGGACAGCACCGACCTGAAAGAGGCCATTCGCGCCCTTGGTGGTGCAGACGTTCTTTACGACCCAGTCGGCGGCGCGCAGTTTGAAGCAGCGATGCGGGCGTGCAACCCCGAGGCACGTTTGCTGCCCCTTGGGTTTGCATCCGGGGACGTGCCACAAATTCCGGCCAATATCCTGCTCGTCAAAAACCTGACAGTTCATGGGTTTTACTGGGGCGCTTACGCGAAATTCCGACCAGAAGTGCTGGCCGACAGCCTTCGCCAGTTGTTCCAATGGTATGTAGAAGGCCGCCTGACGCCGCATATTTCCAACGAACTGGCCTTGGAAGACGGCAATGAGGCCTTGCGCCTTTTGATCAGCCGGGAGGCAACCGGCAAGGTGATCGTCAGACCCTGAAACAGACCACCGCAATCACGCGGGAAACGCAGCGCGCAGCCGCCTTTCAGCCGCAGCTTTGCAAAATGTCGAAAAATCTCTACTAAATCGTCGCAGACACTTGAGATATAGCACTTTCGCCACTTATTGAACGAAACCCGTTCGCAGCAGGTCAGGAGTTCGCGTGTCACTCTATTTTATCGTCGCTCTACCGTTTCTTGGTGCCCTGCTGCCCGGCCTGATGAACGCCGCTGGCCGTGCATCGACCGCTGGCGTGACCTTCACCGTATCATTGGCCGCTTTCATTGGCTTGTTGACGAACCTGCCATCGGTTCTGGCGGGCGAAGTGGTGATGGTGCGCGTTGACTGGATGCCGCTTCTGGGGCTGAACTTTTCGTTGATGCTTGATGGGCTGGGCTTTTTCTTTGCTTTCCTGATCCTTGGCATTGGCCTTCTGATCATTACCTACGCCCGTCATTACCTCAGCCGTGATGATAACATGGGGCAGTTTTTCACCTATTTGCTGCTCTTTCAGGGGGCGATGGTGGGCATCGTGTTGAGCGACAACATCCTGCTTTTGCTGGTGTTCTGGGAGCTTACGTCCCTCTCTTCCTTCCTGCTGATCGGGTATTGGAAACATCTGCCAGAGGGGCGTCAGGGTGCGCGCATGGCGCTGACTGTAACGGGCATGGGCGGTTTGGCCATGATCGGCGGCATGTTGATGCTCGGCCAGATTGTCGGCAGTTATGACCTGAGTGTTATTCTGCAGAACCGTGACCTGATCCAGGCGGACCCGCTTTATGTGCCCGCGCTCATCTTGATCCTGCTCGGCTGTTTCACCAAATCAGCGCAGTTTCCCTTCCATTTCTGGCTACCGCACGCCATGGCAGCACCGACGCCTGTTTCGGCGTATCTGCACTCCGCCACGATGGTGAAGGCGGGCATTTTCCTGATGGCGCGCATGTGGCCTGTTTTGTCGGGCACGCCGGAATGGGTGATGATCGTCACCACGGCAGGTTTGGTTACGATGGTACTGGGGGCCATCATTGCGCTGTTCAAACATGACCTGAAGGCGCTGCTGGCGTTTTCCACGGTTAGCCACCTTGGCCTGATTACCATGTTGCTCGGCACGGGCACGGCATTCGGTGCCATGGCAGCCGTGTTCCACATTCTGAACCATGCGACATTCAAAGCCGCGCTGTTCATGTCTGCCGGGATCATCGACCACGAGGCCCACACGCGGGATATCCGCCGGCTTGGTGGCCTGCGCAAGCTAATGCCCGTGACCTTTGTGATTGCGACGCTGGCCGCGCTTTCCATGGCGGGGATTCCGCTGCTCAATGGGTTCCTGTCCAAGGAAATGATGCTGGAGGAAGCCAACCGTACCGTCCTGTTCAATTCGCCATGGTTGGTGCCGGCACTGGCGACCTTTGGGTCACTGTTCTCAGCGGCCTATTGTTTCCGTTTGATCGGCCATGTGTTCCTTGGCCCGGTTCGTGATGATTACCCGGCGAAACCGCATGACCCGGGTTCGGGCCTGTGGTTGCCGCCTGCGATCCTTGTGGTTTTGGTTGTCCTGATCGGTGTTGCGCCGTTCTTGGCCGAACCTTTTGTGAAACTGGTCACGGCGTCGGTTTTGGGTGACGCAGCAGAGCTTCCCAAGGCGCACTTCAAAATCTGGCATGGCCTGGTGCCCGCACTATTCATGTCGATCGCGGCTGTTGTTGGTGGTTTGCTGATGCTCGCCATCTTCAACCCGGCGCTGCGCCTTTGGGATGCCGCGCCCCGCCCCGAAGCCAAGGTCATATTCGAGAACATCGTCGAAGCCGCTGCAAAGCTGGCACAATCGCTGATCCTGCCGCTGCACAATGGCGCGTTTTCACGGTATGCCGCGATTGGGTCATTCGTGATCGTTGCCGCTGGATACCATGCGTGGACGACAGGCACGATCGCGGACGCCACGCGGGAGATGCAGCACGCAGGGTTTGTGCCCATTGCCGGATGGCTGATGCTGGTGGCGGCGACCATTGGGCTGGTGCTGATGCACCGCAATCGCTTGCTGTCTTTGATCCTGATCGGAATTGTAGGCTTGATGGTGTCCATCGGGTTTGTCTTCTTCAGCGCGCCCGATCTGGCAATGACCCAGTTTACCGTCGAAGTCGTAACCATCATTCTGCTGCTGCTCGCGCTCAACTTCCTGCCCAACCGCACCCCGGTTGAAAGCTCCGTTTTGCGCCGCGTCCGAGACAGCGGCGTTGCCATCATTGGTGGCATCGCAACCTTTGCGCTGTCTTACCATTACCTGCTGCGGGATGCGGTCAGCACGCCGATTTCAGAGTTTCACCTCGCCAACTCCTACAAGGGTGGTGGCGGGACCAATGTGGTCAATGTGATTCTGGTCGATTTCCGTGGTTTTGATACCTACGGCGAAATCATCGTGCTGAGCATTGCTGCCCTGTTGATCTATGCGCTGACCGAAACATTGTTGAGCGGGCCTGTGCGGGCCAAGTTGCTGAACCGCCTGCCTGATCAACGGCGTGCGGGTGACGCCCACCCGATGATGATGGTGGTGCTGACGCGCGTGTTGATGCCGGTTGTCCTGATGGTTGGCTTTTACATCTTCCTGCGGGGGCACAACGAACCAGGCGGCGGGTTCATCGCTGGTTTGATCGTGTCCATCGGCGTGGTGATGCAATATATGGCCAGTGGCTTTGGCTGGACGTCAGCTCGCCTGAAATACCCTTATCACGGTGTAATTGGTGCCGGGGTTCTGATTGCAGGCCTGACGGGGATCGGGTCATGGTTTGTCAGCAAACCGTTCCTGACCTCTGCCTTCACATATGTACGCATCCCGCCGTTTGAAAAGTTCGAACTGGCAACCGCCGCGTTGTTTGATCTTGGCGTGTTCCTCGCCGTGGTTGGTGCCGTGATGCTGTCGCTGGAGAGTTTCTCTCGCCTCGCGCGGCAGGCTGGCGCGCCGGACAGCGAGCATCCAATGGATATCGACCCGTCACGCGATGTTCAGCCGCCGGATTTGGCACCCGACCCCATGACATCTGCAAAGGGGGCTGTCTGATATGGAAATGCTTGTTGCATCCGCCGTTGGCATCCTGACGGCAGGGGGGCTTTACCTCGTGCTGCGATTGCGGACCTTTCCGGTTATTCTGGGCATTTCGTTGCTGACCTATGCGGTGAATGTCTTCCTGTTTGCCTCTGGTCGCCTGACGGTTGGTGCCTCCCCCATCCTGCGCGACGGGGTTGAGGTTTACGCCGATCCGCTGCCACAGGCGCTGGTTCTGACTGCCATCGTCATTTCCTTCGGGATGACCGCCGTGGTCGTGATGATCGGGCTTGGGGCCTATCTGGGCTCTGACGATGATCACGTTGACGATCAGCCCGAAGAACAACCCGGCAATGGGGAGAGCAGAACATGACCCATTGGCTCGCCGCACCGATTATCCTGCCCGCGCTGGTCGCGCCGTTCATCGTATTGGCCGCGCGCTATCACATCGGCATTCAACGCGCTCTTTCCCTCGCGGGTGTTGGCGCACTGATCCTGATAGCGGCCGCACTGGCCTGGCAAACATCCGATGGCACTGTCATGCTCTATCAGATGGGCGATTGGGCAGCGCCTTTTGGCATCGTGTTGGTGGGCGATCGCCTTTCGACGATGATGGTCCTTTTGACCGCCATTCTGGCGCTGTTTGTCTTGCTTTATGCAATCGGGTCGGGCTGGGACAATCGCGGGCGCCATTTCCATGCGCTGTTTCAGTTTCAGCTTATGGGCATCATGGGCGCCTTTCTCACGGGTGACCTTTTCAACCTGTTCGTGTTCTTTGAGGTGCTGTTGATTGCCTCTTACGGGCTGATGATCCACGCAGGGGGCAACGCGCGCCTGCGTGCGGGTGTGCAATATGTGCTGTTCAACCTGATTGGCTCCACACTGTTCCTTTTCGCGCTCGGCTCGATCTACGCCGAGACTGGCACATTGAACATGGCTGACCTTGCAGCACGCGTTACCCAGATTGGCCCGGAGGAAACCGTCGGCATTCGTGTGGCGGCGGTATTGCTGCTTTTGGTTTTTGCAATCAAGGCGGCGCTGGTTCCACTGCATTTCTGGCTGCCATCAAGCTATGCCGAGGCACCTGCACCGGTTGCAGCCCTGTTCGCGATTATGACCAAGGTCGGCGCTTATGCGATCATCCGTGTCTACACGATGATCTTTCCGCCCGACCTGCAGGCCACAGCGGGGCTTTTTGAAGTATGGCTCCTGCCTGCTGCCCTTATCTCGCTGGCGATTGGCATGATCGGTGTGCTTGCCGCGAAAAAGCTGGACAGGCTTGTGGCATTCTCGGTCATCGGGTCGATGGGCATGGTGATGATTTCGATTTCACTGTTCACACCGGAAAGCATCGCGGCCGCGCTTTATTATATTGTGCATTCCACCCTTGCGGGCGCGGCGCTGTTTCTGATTTCAGACCTTGTGCGCACCGGGCGGGCAGACCTTGCGTTAACACCGCAGTCCAAGATGGCGGGCAATTCGTTGACCGCGGCACTGTTCTTTGTCGGTGCCATTGCCATGGCGGGCCTGCCGCCGTTGTCTGGGTTTCTGGGCAAACTGCTGGTGCTTGATGCGGCCTATCAAAGCCCGCTGATGGTGTGGATCTGGGTCGTTGTACTCAGCTCCAGCTTAATCAGCATTCTTGGCTTTGCCCGCGCGGGCAGCATTCTGTTCTGGAAAGCGCACAGCATTGAAGCAACAGAAGATGCCGCGCCCGCATCACCGCCCCAGGCCCTGTCTTACGTAGCTGTCGCAGGCCTTGTGACCTTGCTTGTGGCGCATACGGTCTTTGCGGGGCAGGTTCATCGCTATACCGCGACCATGGCGGATCAGTTGTTTGCACCCACGCCCTATATCTCCACGGTGGTCGATACCCCCGGCAAACTAAGCAAACCGAAGGAGGGTTACTGACATGGCACGCGCATATCATTGGCTGTTGCCGCATCCATTCCTGACGCTTGTTCTGGCTGCTGTCTGGATCCTGCTGCAAAATGAGTTTTCCGCGGGCATGGCCGTTTTTGGTGTCATCCTTGGCATCATCATTCCACGCATGACATCAATCTGGTGGCCCGATACGCCCAAGGGGTTTCGCCTCGGCAAGATGGCGACTTACAGCATGATGGTGCTGTGGGACATTCTGGTCGCCAACATCCAGGTCGCATGGATCGTTCTGACCGTTCCGAATGCCAAGCTGAAGCCGGCGTGGATTGCGATTCCGCTGGACCTGCGCCAGCCCGAGGCGATCACGCTTCTTGCCGGCACCATCACGCTGACGCCCGGCACAGTGTCTGCTGACCTCTCGGACGAGGGGCACAGCCTGTTGGTGCATGTTCTGCACACAGACGACCCGGACGCCGTTATCGCAGACATCAAGACCCGCTATGAGCGCCGCCTGAAGGAGATTTTCCAATGATCGAGGCCGCCGATTTGATGAATATCGCGCTGATCATCGCCTTTGCGACGCTCGCGCTCGGGCAGATCCTGTCGATGGTGCGGCTGGTTATTGGTCCATCATCGGGGGATCGTATCCTCGCGCTTGATACCATGGTGATCAACGCGCTTGGGCTGGTGATTGTCATGGGCATTCACGAGGGCGTGCAAATCTATTTCGAGGTGTCGTTGTTGATTGCGATGTTGGGTTTTGTCTCAACCGTGGCACTCGCGCGCTTTATTCTGCGGGGGGACATCATCGAATGAGCATTGAGATTATTGTCACCTACGCCGTTGCGGTGCTGCTGCTGATCGGGTCTGCCTTTGTTGCCGTGGGCGTCATCGGGCTACTGAAATTCGACACGGCCATGACACGCATTCATGCGCCCACAAAGGTTGGTACCATGGGGATCGGTGCCTTGCTTTTGGCTTCTATCGGGCATTCGTTCCTGCTCGGCGAAACATCCATGCATGAGTTGCTGATCATGGCGTTCCTGTTCGTGACAGCGCCAATTTCCGCAAATTTCATAGCCAAGGTCAGCATTCACCACCGGTCAGGCGCAACACCACCCGCCCCGACCAGTGACAAGACGTGGTCCACGCTGGACACGCCGGACAACGAACCGACCGCGGAAAAAACCACAAACTGACCAGGCACCAGACTGCCTCTCGCAGGTGACTGAGCAAGCAAAACCGCGCGTGATCTAGCGGCGCGCGAAAATGATCAGGACAGCTGCGCCCGTGTGTTATGGGCGCAGGCAAACAACCCCACGGCACAACGCCCCTACACGCCGCTGTAAGGGCCGATAAGTAGCTGCAAAGGCCACAAGGGGATAACCGCGACGCGAAGTCCTGTGCCGCCCCGTCCACTAACGGACAGCACGCCAGAAAACGCGCGAAGACCGT
>JBMYXS010000013.1:0-59500 GCA_049608645.1 Pikeienuella sp.
CACGGGGCCACATCACGCGCGCAATCCACATTTTCGCCCATGTTGCGACCTAGTTTTCCGTCAGCTTAAAGGAAAAGGGTTGCTCTCGTGAACGGATGCCTTCGATACCATTTCGTGAAACGGGCACTCACGGCGAGCGTTCTGGCAGTGACCTCGGTCTGCATGTTGGACGCCGCGAGCGCGCAGGAAAAGCTGCTCACCTCGAACGGATTTGAGATCAGCACCCCCCGCCCGGAGGCACTTTCATGTGACCAGCTTTCCGACCAGCTCAGCTCCATAGATGAGACAGGCTATCGTTTAGGTGGGCCAGAGCCTGCCAATGAGGCCGATGGCGCGGTTTATGATTATGAGTTGAAATTGTCGGTGGAGTTCTTTTGGCGATGCGCGACACGGGTGGACGGACAGGCGCAGTCAGACGCTTTCAGGTCAGGCTTCTCCGAACCAAAAACACAATAGGCCCCTTATGACTTCCAATTCCTCGCCCCGGTTTCCCAGCTTCGGGCGGCGCGCGACATGATCCGCATTCTCAGCCTCGTGGCGGGGTCTGCATTTTTGCTGGACCAGGTCAGCAAATACGTTGCGCTTTATATCATGCGCTTGCCTGACTTTCTGGTCATTGATGTTGCGCCCCCCTTTCTGCGGTTTGTGATGGCCTGGAATCGCGGCATCAACTTTGGCCTTGGGGCGTCTGATGCAGGGTTCATGCGCTGGGCCCTGGTCATCGCCTCAATCGCGATTTCCGCCGCTATCATCGTCTGGGCCAAACGGCGTGCAGACAAATGGTTCGCCATCGGTGCCGGGCTGGTCGTGGGGGGGGCGCTCGGCAATGCGATCGATCGCGTCATCTATGGTGCTGTGGCTGATTTTCTGAACATGAGCTGCTGCGGCATCGTTAACCCCTATTCCTTCAATGTTGCAGATATCGCGATTTTTGCGGGTGCCGGGCTGTTGATTTGGCGAAGTGGCGACGAAAAACCCAAGACATCGTAAGCATATGCACAGACCAGCGTGTGAGGCACATTGCACCACAGCGCATGAAAGGGCATTATGCCGGCAATTACGTTTGGATGATCACCTCAGGTTAGGGCATCATTCAAACCACGGTGCGGGCTTTGCACCATCGGAGACAGAATCGGGATGACGGCTATGACCAGATCAGCGACCCTGCGCGCAGTGACCGCGATGACCATATTGGCCAGCGCAGGCTGTACCATTGGCAGCGATACAAGCGCATCCGGCGGCGTACTGGACGCATTCGGGCTGAACCCCGGTGCCCCCGATGAATTTCTGATTATCGCCAACAGCCCATTGCAACTGCCGCCGAATTTTGAGTTGTCGCGCCCCACTCCCGGTGCGGCCAGCCGTGTTGCACCAAATCCGTTGGGCGATGCGCATAGTGCGCTTTTCCGTATTCCCGAGCCGACCCGCCTTGCCAGCGCAAGCCCGGGCGAAGCCGTTCTTTTGGCTGGTGCCGGGGTTTCTGGCGACAATTCCGCCGTGCGCGAGCAGTTGTCAGACGAAACATCTGATGATGGGCCGCGCGATTACGCGCTGACTTCGCTGTTTGGTATCCCGATTCCAGCTTCGGCAAGTGAAATTGATTCGGCACTTCAGGCCCGGACAGAGGTGGAAAACCTGCGCCGTCAGGGATATCTCACGCCTGCGCTCGCGCCATTGCCGCCTAAATCAGACCTTGAAAGCGAATAAGCCGCTTTCCTTCGCTAATCTCTGCGATTTTCGGGCCTTGGTGTGATTTTTCACCTGTTCTGACGACAGCGTGACAAACAACGTCTTTCCCTTGGAATGAAGCACATTATCTTGCTTTGTAGCGGTGCCACGTTTTTTTTGCGTCGGCACCCATGATTTGTTTCGAAAGAAGGAGCGCCCATGCTGCGCCGCGTCCACCTGTCGTTACCCGCAATCGCCGCCGCCTTGTTCACCCTGCCTACCCCCGCGACGGCGGCCCCCAAAGTCAGCAGCTTCATGCTCGAAAACGGGATGCAGGGCGTTGTGATCGAAGACAGGCGCGCGCCCGTCGTCACCAACATGGTGTGGTACAGGGTCGGCTCAGCAGATGAACCACCCGGCAAGACAGGTATCGCCCACTTTCTTGAACACATGATGTTCAAGGGCACCGATGAAATCCCCGAAGGGGCCTTCTCCAAAATCGTGGCGGCAAACGGCGGACAGGACAACGCCTTTACCTCGGTCGATTACACCGCCTATTTCCAACGGATCGCCTCTGACCGTCTGGAGCTTGTGATGAAGATGGAGGCTGACCGCATGGTCGACCTTCGCATCACAGAGGCGTTGGTTATCCCCGAACGCGACGTGGTGCTGGAGGAGCGCAACCAGCGCACCGAAAATGACCCGGGCAGCCTGTTTCGTGAACAGATGACGGCGGCGCTCTATCTCAATCACCCCTACGGCAACCCGATCGTTGGCTGGAAGAAGGAGATTGAGCAGCTGTCGCTCGAAGATGCGCTCTATCATTACAACAAGTTTTATGCCCCCGATAACGCGATTCTGGTCGTCGCAGGCGATGTGGATGCCGCAGAGGTAGAGGCGCTTGCGCAGAAACACTTTGGCCCGCTGAAACCCGCTGGCATTACAGACCGCGTGCGCGTTCAGGAACCGCCGCACCGGTCCGCTCGCCGGATGCAAATGTCTGACCCACGCGTCCGCCAACCCTATGTGATCCGCAATTACCTCGCCCCGTCCCGCAGGCAGGCAGGCGATGCCGATGCTGCCGCGCTGGCCATGTTGGCCGAAATACTGGGCGGTGGGGGCGTAACCTCTCGCCTTGCCAAAAAGCTGCAACTTGAGGATGGCATTACGATCAATTCCGGGGCGTTCTATTCCGGCTCCAACTATGACTATGGCACCTTCGGTGTTTATGGCGTGCCTGCACCGGGCGTTGATTTGCAAACGGTTGAAGACGGGATTGATGCTGTCATGGCCGAGCTGGCAGAAACCGGGCCGACCGAAGCCGAGCTTGCGCGCGCCAAGACGCTCATCCGTGCCTCCGAGATTTATTCGCAAGACAGCCAGCAAGGGCTTGCCCGGCGATATGGTGCCGGGTTGACGAATGGCCTGACGATTGAGCGCATCCAGAACTGGCCCACTGTCCTGCTGAATGTCAGCGCCGCAGACGTGCAGCGTGCAGCGCAGGAACAGTTGCGTATCGAGGCTTCGGTGACGGGCTGGTTACTGTCGCAAGAAGCCAACACCGCTCAGACGGGAGCAGATCAATGACCCGGATCATCGCCATGGCATTCGCCGCAATCACCGCTTTGACGAGCACATCACATGCTGCCAATCGCATTCAGGAGGTGACCTCCCCCGGTGGTATCACCGCTTGGCTGGTTGAAGAACACGCCATCCCGATCATTTCGATCGAGATCAGTTTCAAAGGCGGTGCGATGCTGGATCCGGCCGGCAAGGAAGGCGTTGCAAACCTGCTGTCGGGCATGTTCGATGAAGGTGCCGGTGATCTGGACACGGTTGCCTTTTCGGAGGCCGCAGACAGCATCGCCGCGCGCTATAGCTTCGGTGCCGAACGGGAACGCTTTTCCGTGTCGGCAACGATGTTGAGCGAAAACCGTGATGCAAGCATCGACCTGTTGAAGCTCGCTCTGACGCAACCTCGTTTTGATGAGGAACCGCTGGTTCGGGTCAAACGACAGGTCATTTCGGGCATCCGTTCGGCGGAGACTGACCCTAACTCAATCGCGGGAAAAGCCTTTCGCGCCGCAGCCTTCCCCGACGACCCTTATGGGCGCCCAACAACCGGCGATGTAGCAACGGTTGAGGCTTTGAGCGCGGATGATCTGCACGCCGCGCGCGAACGCCTGCTGAACATAAATGCCGCCAAAATCGGCGTTGTTGGTGATATCACCGCAGCGGAGCTTGGCCCGTTGCTTGACCGCTTGCTGGGTGATCTTCCACGCGCCGCCCCACCGGTACAAACCGCTGCCACCTATCAGGGCGCGCCCGGTATACAGGTCATCGATCTTGACGTGCCGCAGTCCGTCGCAATCTTTGGGCATGAAGGCATCTTGCGTGATGATCCTGATTACATCCCCGCATATGTAATGAACTATGTTCTGGGCGGCGGCGGGTTTTCATCGCGCCTGACGGAAGAGGTCCGTGAAAAACGGGGGCTGTCCTATTCGGTGTATTCCTATCTTTTACCTGCGGACCGTGCGGGCCTTTACCTCGGCGGTGTGGCAACGGCCAATCCCGCAATGAAAACCTCGCTGGAGGTGATAGCCGCTGAATGGCGGCGCATGGCCGAAGACGGGATATCAGCCGAAGAGCTGGACAAGGCCAAACAATATCTCACAGGTGCCTATGCGCTGCGGTTCGACAGCAATGGCAAGATCGCCAACATTCTGGTCGGTGTGCAGAATGCTGGCCTTGGTATTGACTATATAGATCGCCGCAATGATCTGGTCAGGGCAGTCACCGTTGAAGACATCAAGCGTGTCGCGGCTCGTATTTTACGCCCCGATAACTTGATGACAATCGTTGTCGGGCGCCCTGAGGGTTTGGAATAGGCAAAAGGTCGGGGTGCCCCTATCGGGTACCCCACGCCCCTCCCCCCCAAACGCCCGCTAGGTCGATGCGGGGCCGAGCGAGGCGCGTACCTGCACGGCGCTTTGCAATTCGACCGAAGCGCCTGAACTTTTGCCTTCGACAATGTCGATCAGTTCACACGCCGCCCTACGGCCCATCTCGCTATGCGGCACGCGAACCGTGGTCAGCGCAGGCGTTACAATCCGCGCCATTTCAATGTCGTCAAATCCGGTGATTGAAACATCAACTGGCACAGTCAGGCCAAGCTCCCGCGCCCGGACAACCGCGCCCACTGCCAGAACGTCATTCCCGCAGATCACGGCGGTCGGGCGTGGTTCCAGCGCCATAAGACGATCAAAAGCAGCCGCCCCATTTTGCACGTCATAGGGCACCTCAATCACGTGGCTGGGTTCCAAGTTGACACCACGCACGCGCAACGCGGCACGAACACCTTCAACACGGGCACGGGCACGGTCGTTGCCTTCTGTCACCGCGCTGATCACCGCCACGTTTCGATGGCCCTGATCAAGCACGCTTTGCGCCAGGTTTTGCATCGAAGCATGATTATCAAACCCCACACAGGGCAAAGGCGTATTTTCAGCGAAGGTCCAGGCAACCACCGCCGGTACATTGCGTCGGTTCAGAAAGTCGTAAATGCGATCATGGCGATCAAAGCCGATCAACAACAAGCCATCTGCACCGCGCGCAACCAACTGACCAATTTGTTCTTCTTCCACCTCGGGGCGATAGGCTGAACTGGCGACCAACAGCGTATAGCCACGCTGATGGCATTCTTCCTGAAACGCCTGCAACCCACGTGCGAAAATTGCGTTCTCCATCGTCGGAACGATGGCACCGATTGTGAATGTGCGCCGCGATGCCATCACACGCGCACCAAAATTAGGCGTATAGCCCAGATCATCAATAGCCCGGAGCACCTTTTGCCGTGTGCTGTCTACAACCCGGTCGGGAAAGTTAAGGCAGCGCGAAACCGTTGCCGTTGACACGCCGGCAGCGCGCGCAACATCGTCCAACGTCGGGGCAGATCGGTTTTTCAATGTGAAAGCCCCTTACTCAGGATGCAGCGGCGGGCAGCGATGTAAGCGCTTGCATTCTACCCATGTAAGCGCTTACAAGCAATAGGAACTCAAAACGTGCTGGATGAAAACATGGCTCCACCAACAATGCACAAGGTCAGTGCGCGCCGGACACACCCGGAGAGAGCTCCTTTCTCCAGCACCGCCATTTCCCCCGAAACTCATCTCCAAGGTTCCACGCCATGACACGTGAATATCTCAAGAAGGCCACGCTGACCTCTGAGTCAGACGCATCCGAAGTCCACGAGACAGTGAAAACAATCCTGGCTGAGATCGAAGCAGGGGGCGATGCCAAGGCACTGGAATATGCGGCCAGATTTGATCGCTACGAGGGGAATGTTCTGCTCACCGCCGCAGAGATTGAGGCAGCCTGCGCGCTGGTCCCCGAAAAGATCAAACGCGACATTGAATTTGCGCATGACAACGTCAAACGCTTTGCAGAAACGCAAAAGGGAACCGTGTCAGACGTGGAACTGGAAATCGTGCCTGGCATGATTGCGGGGCAAAAGGTGATCCCGGTTGATGCAGCGGGCTGTTATGTGCCCGGCGGGCGTTACAGCCACATCGCCAGCGCGATTATGACAGTGACCACCGCAAAGGTCGCAGGATGCCGTCACATTACGGTCTGCTCTCCGCCGCGCCCTGACGTCGGCGTTGCTCCTGCAATCATTTATGCCGCGCATGTGTGCGGCGCGGACAAGATCCTCGCCATGGGCGGTGTTCAGGGTGTTGCCGCCATGACCTACGGCCTGTTTGGCTTGCCTGAGGCGAATATTCTGGTCGGACCGGGCAATCAGTTCGTCGCAGAAGCAAAACGTATCCTGTTCGGTCGCGTTGGCATCGACATGATCGCAGGGCCAACAGACAGCCTTATCCTCGGTGACAAAACCGCAGATCCCCACATTGTTGCAACTGACCTCGTCAGTCAGGCCGAGCATGGGTACAATTCCCCCGTGTGGCTGGTAACGGATGACCGCGCATTGGCCGAAAAGGTGATGGACCTCGTTCCCGGCCTGATTGACGACCTGCCCGATACCAACCGCGAAAACGCCACCGCTGCGTGGCGTGATTATGCCGAAGTGATCCTGTGTTCAGACCGGGAGGAAATGGCCGCGACCTCTGACGAATATGCGCCCGAACATCTGACCGTTCAGGCAGAAGATATTGACTGGTGGCTCGACCGTTTAACCTGCTACGGCTCATTGTTTCTTGGCGAGGAAACAACGGTTTCCTATGGCGACAAGGCAACAGGCACGAACCATGTACTGCCAACCTCCGGCGCGGCGAGCTACACAGGCGGGCTAAGCGTTCATAAATTTATGAAGATCGTGACCTGGCAGCGCGCCACGCGTGAGGGGGCCAAACAGGTTGCCATTGCCACGGCCCGTATCTCCCGCCTTGAAGGGATGGAAGGGCACGCCCGCGCGGCGGATGTGCGTTTGGCCAAATACTTCCCCGGCGAAAACTTTGACCTGTCCGCCGATGAGTGACCCACGTGATCTGTTTGACCTGACCGGGCGCGTTGCCTGTGTCACAGGTGCCAGTTCCGGCCTTGGTCGGCGCGCCGCAGGTGTTCTGGCAGCTGCGGGTGCCAAGGTTGTTGGCGTCGCCCGGCGGCGTGAGGCGCTTGAAAGCTGGCAGCGCGAAACCGGCGAAGACGCAGCGATTGTAGCAGCCAACATTGCAGACCGGAGCGCCATGCCGATGCTTTGCGAGGCTGTCTCCGCCCCGTTCGGGTCACCCGATATTATCGTTCACGCAGCAGGCGTTAACACGCGCGAAGCGGCAAGCGACGTCACCGCTGAAGGGTGGGACCAAACCATCGCGCTCAATCTGTCGGCCCCCTTCTTCATCAGTCAGGCTTTCGTGCCGGCGATGAAGGAAAAGGGCTGGGGCCGGATCGTGAACTTTGCCTCACTGCAAACCTTCCGCGCCTTTCCCGGCGGGATAGCCTATGGCGCATCAAAAGCTGGCGTCGCGCAAATGACCCGTGCCATGGCAGAGGCATGGTCGCGCTACGGCATAACAGCAAACGCGATCGGGCCGGGCTTTTTCCCCACGGAACTGACGGCTGCTGTTTTCTCAGACCCCGACCGCGCCGCGCGGAACGCGTTGCAAACATGCCTGCATCGCAATGGTGAGCTAAAAGACATGGACGGGCCGCTGTTGTTTTTATGCTCTGACGCCTCCGGGTATGTCACCGGGCAAACGCTGATGGTTGATGGTGGGTTCACCGCGAAATAACCGCATGCAAATACGCCGTTGCCCGCTGGCCACGGGCGCTGACGTCGGGTGATGGCGTAAAAAGCGGACAAGGGTCAGCATCCACACCACGCGCTTTCCGTGCGCAATTCACTGGTCATTGCTTCATCCCCGCGATACGTAGTGAATATGACATCGCGCCTCCTCGCCTTTTCTGTACATTTGTTCACCGCCTCCGGCGCGTTCCTCGCCTTTCTGGCGATGATCGCCGCGTTCAATGGGCGGTGGGCGGAAATGTTTGGCTGGCTTGGCGCGGCGCTGATTGTTGATGGCCTTGATGGCCCGATGGCGCGCAAGGTTGATGTCAAGACGAATGCCCCCCAGTGGGACGGCACGTTGCTCGACCTTATCGTCGATTACCTGACCTATGTGTTTATTCCCGCGGTTGCCCTTGTAACGGCCGCGGGCGTGATGGAGGCGCCCCTGTCAATGATCGGTGCCGCCGTCATCATTATGACGGGCGCGATTTATTTCGTCGATACGCGCATGAAGACCACCGATAATTCCTTTCAGGGCTTTCCGGGGTGCTGGAATATGCTCGTGTTGGTCATGTTCGCAATCGATATTGGTACATTGACCAGCTTAATTATTATTTGTGCCATCGCAGTGACTCAGTTTTTCCCCATTCGCTTCGTACACCCGATCCGCACAGAGCTTTGGCGCCCTGTGACGTTGCCTATGACGGTAGCGTGGATCGTGTTCGCGGGGTGGTCAGCATATACGCATTTTGAGCAAGCACCCCTCTTTACCTACGGGTTAATGGCGACCAGCCTTTACCTGCTTTTGGCGGGCGTCGTGCAACAACTATTAGGCCTCGCGAGCGCCAAATAGGGCGCCTTTCGGCCACTTTATTCCGGGGCCTTCATGGCACAAACCAATCAAATTACCTTCGAAGGGCGCGGATGGCGCCTGTTCTGGCTGGCACTTAGCCGGATGTGCCTGACCATCGTGACGCTGGGCCTCGCGCGTTTCTGGATGATCACGCGGCTGCGGCGCTATTACTGGTCGTCAGTCACAATCGCGGGCACGCCGTTGGAATATACCGGGCGCGCGGGCGAGAAATTTATCGGGTTCCTAATCGCTGTTGTGATCCTTGCGCTCTATCTGGCGGCGGTGAACCTTTTGCTGACCTTTGTCGGGCTGGCCTTTTTTCAGGGCAATCCCGCGGCGCTGAACCTCTCAATCCTTGCGGCGGTCCCGCTTGGGTTTTGGGCGCAATACCGTGCCCGCCGATACATTCTGGCACGCACAAGGTGGCGCGGCATTCGCTTTGGCGCGACCTCCGCAGCCTGGGGGTACACCGCCACCGCGATGTGGTGGTGGACCGTTACGATCATCAGCCTTGGCTTACTGTACCCGTGGATGCAACTTGCGCTCAGCCGCTATGTTACCAACCGCAGCTGGTTCGGCGATGCTCAGTTTTCACAAGCCGGGCGACTTTGGCCACTGATGCGCGCCTGGCTTTGGGTGTGGGTGCCGGTCATTGCCCTGTCGCTGGGCGTGATGACCACCTTTGAAGACACCGCCGCGCTGATCAACAGCGTAGAAAACAACCTGGAGGCCCCTTCCTCCACCGATGAATGGGGCGGAGCAGGTCTGGTCTGGCTTCCCATCGGGGTATTCGCAGTGATTGGCGCATTATACCTACGCTACCAGGTCATCGCGTTCCGATACCTGAACTCCCAAAAGACCGTCGGCGCGGCTGGATTTGGGTTTGAACTGCCCTTCTGGACGGTGTTTCGAATATATGTCGTTGGCTATATCCTTGTGATCATCGTGCTAACGGCAGTGGCAATGGCGTTGTTTGGGGCCGCATTTTTGTATGCCTATGCAATCGGGGCGGACATGAGCGGGTTCGAAGCCATGACTGAGGGGCAATTACCCGTGGCCGGCGCAATGGTTACGGCCATCATCTTTGCCGCGCTCTATTTGTTTTTGATCGCTCTCTATACTGCGCTTCGCCATACGTGGATAACGCGCCCGCTTGCCCGCGCTGTCGTTGCGTCCACGACGATTCTGAACATCGCCGCGCTGAATGATGTCCGCCAGCGCGCCCATGACGAACAGGCAGAGGCAGGCGGCTTTGCCGACGCGCTTGGTGCTGATCCGGGGGCCGCATTCTGATGACTGCATTGCCACAATATGACCTGTTGGAAGCCGAAGGGCGCTATTTCGATGGGGAAACAGCCGCTCCGCGGGAGGTGATTGTCAAATTTGGCGATGCCTCATTGATGATCCTTGATACGCAGGATCTGCCCGTCACCCATTGGCCACTGGCCACACTTCGCAATGTCGCGGGTGCCGGCACGGCGTTGTCATTGACGCCGGACCAATCAGGGCTTGAACGGCTATCGCTGGACGATGCCACGATGATCGAGGCGCTACGCTCTGTGTGCCCTGATCTGGAAGCACAACGCCCGGTCCCCAGAAGCAGATGGCGCAAGATCGCGGCCTGGGGCGCTGCGGCAGTGCTGTCAGTCTATCTGATCGTCTTTCACCTTATCCCGTCGCTGGCCGACCAAATGGCAGAGCTGATCCCACCCGAGGCAGAAATCGCCATGGGGGAAACCATGTCCGGCCAATTTGCGCGGCTCGTCACCGGGTTTGAAGAACCAAGGTTTTGTACGGAAGCAGCCGGGGGCCGCGCGCTGAACCGCTTGACCGCGCGGCTTGAAAAGGCCGCAGGCGCACATGTGCCGCTAACGGTGCGCGTTCTGGATCATAAGATGGTCAATGCCTTTGCCCTTCCCGGTGGGCAGATCGTTCTGTTCCGTGGGTTGCTTGCCGCCGCCAGCACGCCAGAGGAAGTTGCCGGGGTGCTGGCCCATGAGATGGCTCATGTGGTCCACCGCGACCCCACACGTCTGACGCTGCGCTCTGCCGGATCAGCCGGCATTTTGGGCGTTCTGCTGGGCGATTTCACCGGTGCAGGTGCGACGGTTGCCCTTTCCGAAGCATTGCTGAGCACAGGCTATCAACGCGAAGCCGAAGCGGCAGCGGATATCTTTGCAACGCGCTTGCTTGCGCAACAGGGCCTGCCAACAGCGCCCTTCGCCGCGTTCTTCGAGAAACTGAATGCCATGAATGGCGAGACACACGAATTGCTCTCGCATCTTGCTTCGCACCCGGACCTCAAAGACCGCGCCGCCAAAGCGAAAGCAGCTGACACGATCAAGGGCCAGCCGTTTGTGCCCGCATTGAGTGATCAGGAATGGGTCGCCCTGCGCGGGATCTGTCGATAAGCATCCCCCGGCGTTCGCAGAAAAAAAGCGCGCCAGTTACGGCGCGCTCAAGGTGCTCTTACGAGGGACAGTCTGGGCAAGTTGCTGGGACTTCCCGACCATCCCACGGCGCAATTAAGGAGATTCTGTGCAGCGCCCATCAGCAGTGCCGCACATATGCCGCAAACCCGCGAAGCCTTGTTCCGGGTTAGCCGACCTCTTCGGTTTTGCTGACCTCGGATTCCTCATCCCGCAAGCGGTGCAAATGAGCGATGAAATAACGCATATGCGCATTATCCACGCTTCGCTGCGCGGCATCTTTCCATGCCCCAAACGCCGCAGCATAACTTGGGAAAATACCTACGATATCGAGGTTCTCAGGATCTCGAAATTCGGTAGTTGACGGGTTTTTCAGCTCACCGCCGAAGACAAGATGCAAGCGCACCATGGAAAGTCCTCCAATCAGGTTGGGTTTTGAAGACGTGCCAGCACGTCTGAATGAAGCGGAGCGGGGCCAACAATGACGCCCGGCATACGAGGGTGGCGCGCATTATATTGCCATTGCCCGCCCTCAGTTGTTGAAACAATGGCACCTGCCTCGCGTGCGATCAGCTCACCCGCGGCCACATCCCATTCCCAGGCTGCGCGCAGGGTAAAGGCAACGTCAAAACGGCCACGCGCCACCAGACAATGGCGATAAACAAGGGAGTTTCGAAACTCCCGATTCACAGGGGGTGCACCGCCCGGCCATTTTTGCGGGTCCATCTGTATTTTGCCGGACAATGCCGCCGCACCGTTGATGTCTGTGCGTTCGGTGGGGCGAATGACCTCTCCATCGCGAAACGCACCACCGCCTTTTGTTGCCCAATACATTTGATCCTTGATCGGGAAATACGCCGCAGCGGCAACGATCTCACCGCCGACAGACACCGCAAGTGCATGGCAAAAACCATCGTCACCGCGCATAAACGCGCGCGTGCCATCTATCGGATCAACGATAAAAACCTTGTCATGGTCACAACGCACCGCGTCATCTTCGGTTTCTTCGGAAAGCCAGCCGTAATCGGGCCGCGCTTCGAGCAAATCGGCACGCAGCATCCGGTCAATGGCAATGTCAGCCTCTGTGACAGGGCCAGCGTCGCCATCCTTGTTCCATTTCGCGATGTCCTTGCCGAACTTGTCCCGTGCGATCACGCCGGCGGCGCGGGCGCGGTCAAGCAATAGCGCAAGGTCATCAGCGTAAGGATCAACCGGAGGCAACTGTCAGGCCCTCCACCAAAAGGCTGGGAACGATCATTGATTTCGCATGATCTGCATCATTCGCGGCAATGAGCCGTTTCATAAAGTCAGGCAACATCCCTGCAATGGTCAACTCATTTACAGGGTAGGCGATCTCGCCGTTTTCCACCCAAAAGCCCGATGCGCCCCGGCTGTAAGAGCCAGTGGTCGCGCTGATTGATGTACCAATCAACGAGGTCACAATCAGGCCTTCCCCCATGTCCCTGATCATATCTTCGCGGCTTTGCGCCCCTTCGGTCAGGGTCAGGTTTGATGCGCCGGGCGACGGTGGTGACCCGATACCGCGCCGTGCCCCGCCCGGTGCCCGGAGGCCAAGCTGTTTGGCGGTGGCCGTATCCATCAACCAGCCCTGCAATACACCATCTTCGATCAACGCGCGCGGTGCGACGGCCATGCCTTCACCATCGAAAATACGTGAAGCCGCTGCCCTGACGCGATAGGGGTCATCCGTAAGCGTGAACCCGTCAGGCAAGACCTGCTCACCCATCTGGTCGCGCAACCAACTGGACCCGCGTGCGACCGACCCACCATTGATTGCCCCCATCACATGACCGATCAGTGATCCCGCGACCCGTTTGTCAAACAATACAGGGTAAGCCCCTGTTTTGGCCTTGCGGGGATTAAGCCGCTCCACCGCACGGGCACCGGCGCTCGCGCCAATTTCCGCCGGATCAGGCAAATCTTCGGCCCAGATGCGCGAAGCAAAATCATAGTCGGTTTCCATGCCGAGGCCTTCGCCCGCAATGGCCGATGCCGATACACTGATCCCCGTTCGGTAATAATCGCCGGCGAACCCATTCGTTGCGGCAAAAGCCACATGGCCGCTGTTCCAGCCCGCGCCTGCACTTTCGACCTGTGAGACACCATCGACAGCACGCGCGGCGGCTTCGGCTGCCTCTGCCATTTCACGCAAAGCCTGAGGGGCGGCAGCACCTGAAGGGTCCGCCAGTTGCAAATCAGGCACGGTAGAAATATCCGCGAGGCGGTCGGCATCAGCAAGACCGCAATAGGGATCTTCAGGTGCCACCTTTGCCATCGCAACAGCGCGCTGCGCCAGTTCCATCAGAACCTCTGGCGCGGGGTCGGAGGCTGATACGCTCGCCTGACGCTGCCCGATAAGCACCCGAAGGCCGTAATCCGTGCTTTCAGCACTTTCAGCTTCTTCCAGGGCACCGCCCCGCACCGAAACACCAACGTCCCGCGACGTTACAACCAGCGCATCAGCCTGTTCAGCACCGGCTTGGCGCGCCGCATCGAGCAACCGTTCAGCAAGGGAAAGCGAAGTAGACATTAAAAGGCCTGCGTTGCGCCATGGGCAACAAGGCCCAGCGCAAGAATGGCCAACACAAGCAAGGTCAAAGCCATGCCAATAGGGCGATAAATGAACGGCCCCATGCCATTGAAATGAAGCCCATGCAGCAACCGCCCCACAACGATCATCACGCCCAGAACATGTAGCGCGAGCGTGGGCGCGCCCAACATTTCAGCAAGCGCGAGCATGATAATGATGATCGGCATTTGCTCTGCGGCATTTGCCTGCCCCCTTATAACCTTGGCGAAAGCTGCATCATCACCGTCCCCATGGGAAATCAGATCACCGCGCCGCTTTCGAATGACACGCGCGGTCAACCACAGATAAATGAGTGCAAGCAAACCTGCATAAAACGCGGCCAGAACAGGCGGTGTCATAAGATTTCCTTAGGCCAATAGGCGCACATGGGCGCTCCTGCATATTGTGCAAACCTAACGTGCGGGGCGTTGAGCGCAAGCGCCGCATCGCTGTTACTCATAGAGCAAATGGGCCGCAATCGTTCGCCGGTGCGGTGCATCGCGATGTTCCCAGAGATAAATGCCCTGCCACGTCCCCAGACTAAGGCGCCCATCCATCACCGGGATCGACAAGGTGACGCCACTCAACACGGTGCGGATATGCGCGGGCATATCGTCTGGCCCTTCATCCCCATGAACATAAAGCCGTGGGTCATGCGGCGCGAGGCGGCCCATGGCGGCTTGCAAATCCAGCTGAACATCGGGATCCGCATTCTCCTGAATGGTGAGGGAAGCTGACGTGTGACGACACATCAGCGTCAACACGCCGGTCGTCGCACCAGCATGCGTAACGAGGCCGGCGACTGTCGCCGTGAAATCAGTCAGCCCCGGCCCGTAAGTGTCGAGCGTGATCATCTGGGTCGTTTGTTTCATTCCCCCATGATAGAGGCATTCGGCGGAACAAGGCAGGCATCAGAGGTCAAAAAATGGAGTATCGTGAAAATCTTGAGTGGATCGAGTACAACCCCAAGGGTTTCAATAAATATGTCGGCCCGTTCAACATCGCCCGGATCGCTGACGATCGGTTCTATATGTGCCTGACGATTCGTGACGAGCACCTCAATCAGGGCGGCGTCGTACACGGTGGCGTTTCCATGACCCTTGCAGATAACGGCATGGGTGTCGCCGCATTCATAAGCGCCGGTCAGCCTGCATCCACAATCGAATTCAGCGCAAAATTCATCGCTGCGGCCAAAATGGGCGACCCCTTGCATGGGGAAGCAGTGATTGAACGCCGCACCAAAGATCTATGCTTCTTAACCGCAGAATTATGGAGTGGTCAGCGCAAATCTTTTGTTGCATCAGGGGTTTGGAAATACATTAACCCACCCCGCATTGGCGATGGGTGGAGTTCTATTTCGTAAGGCAAGTATCAAAACCAAGTGAAACTTGAAACATATTCTTCCCAAGCGGGTAGCTCGACGTTAACTCTACGTTGAGTTTGATCATTGAGATTTACGCTCATCGTCGCGGTTGATTCGCGTTGATGTGAGTGTTTCATGTCTAGGGTCGCATTGCAGAGGGGCGCAGCGCATGGGATTCACATCGTGAGCAAGATTGGCGAACTTCAATCTGCTCTTGCCGATGCGCAAGACCGGATGGAGGCGACGGAAGCTCTGTTTCGCATCCTCAATCGCTTTGCGGTTGATATCATGGGCCTGCACAGCACAACCGCGCTCATGTGGCACGTCGCCCGCGAAGTTGTCGGCAACATGGGTTTCAACGACTGCGTTATCTATCTGACGGATCCCACTGGGCAATACCTTCGGCAGGTCGCCGCAATCGGGGCCAAAAACCCTGAGGGCGATAGCATTGTAAATTCCCTGCGCATTCGCGTCGGAGAGGGGGTTACGGGCCGCGTTGCCGCCACCGGTGAACCGGTAATCATTGATGACCTCTCCAAAGAGCCATCCTACATCCCCGACATTGAACCGGCCCTGTCAGAAATTTGCGTACCGATGATCATTGACGGCGTCGTCGTCGGCGTGATCGACAGCGAGGAAGCCTCCGCCAACATTTTCACCGAGCGGCACCTCGAAGTGCTCAGCACCATTGCCGCGATGGCCGCCGGCAAACTGAAACTGATCCGCGAGGCCGACCGCGCCGAAATGCGCAATCGGGAGTTAGAGCGCATTCGCCGCAACCTTGAGGGCATGCGTCGCGAAGCCGAAAGCGCCAACCGGGTGAAAAATGCTTTTCTTGGCACTTTGAGCCACGAACTACGCACGCCCATGAATGGCGTGATTGGCATGGGTGAGCTGCTTTCGCACACCGAATTGGATGAAAAACAACGCCGGTTCCTCGAAATCTTGCTCGCCTCAGCCAAGTCGCTGACCGGGTTGATGGATGATCTGCTGGACATTTCGATGATTGAGGCGGGGGAGCTTCGCCTGTCCCGTTCCGAATTCAATCTGCGCGACATGGCAGAGGGCGTCGTCAGCAGCATTCGCGCAACCAGCGTAGCGGCCGACACAACAATGTCTTTTGATATCCACCCGGGTTTGGTGGGCCTGTGGTTCGGTGATGAAAAACGCGTGCGCCAGGTCATCAGCAACCTCGTGAACAACGCCGTGAAATTTACCGGGCGCGGTCATGTTGACCTGACCCTGATGCCGTCACCCGATGGTGTGCGGTTTGAGGTGCGTGACGATGGGCCGGGCGTACCGAAAGACAAACTCGTCGCAATCTTCGAGCGGTTCAATCAGGTCGATGAAACAGAATCCCGCCGCTATGGCGGTGTTGGAATTGGCCTGAACATCTCTCAGCAACTTGTGTCGGCCATGGGCGGGCGCATCGGTGTTGAAAGTGAAGAGGGGCAAGGCGCGCTGTTCTGGTTCGACTTGCCACTGAAATCCGTGCGCCCGGTTGAGGCTACGGCAACGGTGACACCTTTTCGCAGGAAGCGTTAGGCGCCGGCTGCACAAACGATAGAACACCGGCATCTTCCATTGAACCATCAAGGGTCAAGCGGCGGCGGCGCACATCAATCTGGAATGAATTTCCGCCCCGGCTCACATGGATCAGGCGCCATTCAGCCGGATCATCGTGGGAGCCAAAACCGGCAGAAGCTGACGGCGCACCAACCACAGGCACCGGGCCTTCAGGCCCTTGCAGCTGGCTGTCCTGCGCAACGTGATTATGGCCATGCAAGATCAGCTCAGCCCCCTCAGCGGCGATCACATCAGCAAACGCAGCCCGATCACGAAGGTCTTTGCGTGGCTTACACGGCCCGGCGGGGGGGTGATGGATCAATATAACACGGCAAAGCCCGCGCGCTTCACGCAGCAGTTCAGCCAACCTGATTAACTGCGGCTCTCCCACTTCACCTTGCGCGCGGCCAAGCCGGGTGGTGATGCAGGTGCTGACCCCGACAACGGCGACCTGCCCGCGACGGCGAAGATAAGGATAACCAACCACACCATCATCGCCGGTGGAAAAAGCACCAAAGGCACCAATCATTTCCGCGCTTACGCCCTTGTGGATGGCTTCGTGATTGCCCGGTACAAAACTGACATCATCCGGCGCGCCAAGGCTGTGCAACCAATCCGCAGCCCGCGTAAATTCAATCGGTAAACCGAAATTGACCGCATCCCCCGTCATCACGATATGATCTGGTGCATGAGCGGCAATATCAGCGGTGATCAGCCCCACATTTTCAGGCAAGTGCATGCGCCGCCGCCTTTGGCGCCAGTTCAACGCCGAAAAGGCGCGCTTCCCAATCAATTCACGTGGGCGCAGACGATCATGTAACGTCAGATGCGCGTCGGTCAGGTGGGCGAGGGTCGTTGTGTTCGTCATCTTGGTTGCTCCCCGTGAAATGACCCGATAGGGAACATCAGGTCAACCGAGGGCGCGCACATGACTGCACTTACAGGCCATATTCGTAACGAAAAGGCGACCCAGAACGCCAAAAAACACGCGGAGCGGGATGGACCCGCCCCCGGCGACATGGTGTGCGGGCCACGCAGTTTCGAAGAACTGGATGCGACGCTTGCCGAAATGCGCGATGCAGGCATCTCGCGCCTGATCATCAGCGGCGGCGATGGCACCGTGCGCGAAGTCCTTAGCCGTGCGCCCGAAATCTGGGGCGATGCGCCCCTGCCGCATTATATTATCTGCCCAACCGGCAATACCAACCTTATCGCGCGCAAGACCGGGGGCGCGAAGGGACGCGAGTTAAACCGATTGTGGCGAGCGGGTGATGCGGCCCTGCGCCAACGCACTTTGCGTCTTTTGACTGTAAGACGGAAAGACCGGCGCACATTACGCGGCGCAATCATGGGGATCGGGGCGTACGAAGTTGCCACCCGCATCGCACGCGAAGAGATATCGGCACGGCACGGGGCGCAGGTGGCATTGGCCGTGCTTAACCTTCTACGCTCCGACGAAATGCGTGATGGTTTGATGTGTCGCATCGGGCATGACAATGCACGCGGCGGATACCGTCAACGCATGCTCTTTGGTGTTACCACTTTGCCGGGTCGGTTGATTTCACGGTTTGAGCCATTCTGGGGTGATCAATCCCGCCCGCTCCGATGGCTCGACATTGATGCCCGGCCAAAAGCCTTGATGCGTGCGGCACCGCATTTGGCATTCGGGACGCCGAAACCGTGGATGGCAGCGGATTATCATTCTGGCTCGTCCCGAAGCATCGTAATCGAAACAGCGGCACAATTTGTGATGGATGGCGAGGCTTTCGATACGGGGTCAGATGGTTTGATCTCCCTCTCCGCGACCGAGACTGCGACCTTCCTGACGCTTCCCTGAACTCGACTTTTCCACGCCGGAGGGTTATTGCAGCCCTGTAAACCCGGAGTATTCTGCGATGAGCGCGACCGACGACAAACCCGCATCACTGAAAAAACCCATGCGCAAGCGCGTGAAGAAATTTGGCAAGCGCATGACGCGCCGGATTGCGGGCTTTCAGGCGCGGATGGGTCTTGTACCTGACACGCCCTTTATCGGGAACGAACATTTCCCCTTTCTTCAACAGTTTGAAGACAACTGGGAGGTGATACGCGACGAAGCGTTGGAAGTTCTAAAGCACCGTGATGCGATCCCCGGGTTTGAACAGATCTCACCCGATCAGCACAAAATCGCCAAGGCGCAGCAGTGGAAGACTTTCATTCTCTATGGCTTTGGGCAGCGACTTGAAAAGAACTGCAAGGTAGCGCCCCGCACCGCCGACCTTCTCGGCAGTGTACCGAAAGTGCAAACCGCGTGGTTCTCGATCCTTGCGCCGGGCTATCATATTCCCGCGCACACCGGCGTGACCAAAGGCATCGTGCGTGCCCACCTCGGCCTTATCATTCCGACTGACCGCGAAAAATGCCGGATCCGCGTCGCTGACCAGATCAAGGCATGGAAGACGGGCGAAGTATTCGCATTTGATGACACTTACGAGCACGAAGTCTGGAACGACACCGAAGAGGAAAGGGTAATTCTTCTTTTCGATTTCGACCGCCCGATGCGCTGGCCCGGTCGTTTCCTGAACTGGACGTTGCTGAACCTGATGAAGCTGACAGCATTTTATCAGGAACCCAAAAAGAACCTCGCCGATTACGAAGATCGGTTTGAGGCTGCAACGCGCCGCGCCGATGAAAACCTCGAAAAACTGAGCGACTGATGGTCCGCGGCGCTGCGGCGCAGGATGCCGCGTCGCCCCTTGAAGGCTTTGTCGCGACCGAACTCGCGCGCCCGGCGATGGCGGAGGCTGTCGCCTTTGCCAAAGAGCTAAGCACACGCCCCGGCGTCATCGCCATCCTGTTCTATGGATCATGCCTTCAACGGGGCACGACGGAAGGGATGTTGGACTTTTACGCTCTCACCGATGGCTCGGCCGGTGCATGGCAGGAAAACCGCGCCATTGCCCTTGCCGGGCGCGCCCTGCCCCCAAATGTGTACCCGGTCAGTCACGGTGACTTACGCGCGAAGGTGGCGGTGGCGTCACTCGATCAGTTTCGTCAACGGATGACACTCTCGACGTTGGATACAACCTTCTGGGCCAGGTTCTGCCAACGCTCGGCGCTGTTGTGGGCACGTGATGATGATGTACGGGCCATGGTCGGGGAGGCCGTGGCGCAGGGCGTCACCACAGCGGCAATTTGGGCCGAACGCCTCGCCAATGGGGCGGAGGGGGCAGCCGCATGGCGTGCACTGTTTGCAAAGACCTATCGCGTGGAAATCCGCGTCGAACCGCGCAGCCGCGCGGGCGACATCGTGGGCGTTGATGAAAGCCGCTTTGAGAACCTCTGGAACCTGACCAAACAGGACAGAGCGACCGCCCCCCGCGCCGCGCCCGGTGCATGGGTGTTGCGGTGGTGGATGGGGAAAGTGTTTCACCTTTCCCGATTAACAAAGGCCGCCTTCACATTTGAAGACGGCCCCCGTTATCTCATCTGGAAAATCCGGCGCCATTTGGGCCGAAAATAACCCTTAGGCTTTTGCCGCAATCTTGCGCGTTGGCGCAGGCTGCTGAAGATCCATGCCCTTGCCGGCACCGCCCGTTACTATGCGCAGCGGGCCTTGCGCTTCGGCCAGGCGACGGCGATCAGCTTTCTCTGGCGAGATCAGCTCCATATCGGCACCAACCTGTGCGAAGATGTCCAACGCATCCGCGATCTGCGCCCGCGTGTGGGCCGCAGAGATTGACGAACGCAGCAAGCTCAACGCATTTGGCGTGGACGGCGGGATGGCGATATTGGTGTAAACACCCGCATCCATCAGCGCATTCCAGAACCGCACAGCAACCTCTTTGCCCGGCAGTGTGATCGCAACAACTGGCGATACTTCTGGCCCGAGGTTAAAGCCCAGAGCCTCCAGACCATCATAGAGAATACGCGCATTGCGCCACAGGCGATCACGCAGCTGCGGGTTGGCTGCGATCTGGCCAAAGCTTTCTGTCGCGGCGGCAATAACGGCCGGCGGCAACGACGCTGTAAACATATACGGGCGCGAGATTGACCGCAGAATATCCAGACCTTCGTGGTTGGACACACAGAAGCCGCCAACCGTACCGACGGATTTGGAGAACGTACCGATGATGAAATCGCAATCATCTTCAACGCCATCAAGCTCACAAAGGCCGCGACCCTTTTCACCCATAACGCCAAGCGAATGGGCCTCGTCCACCATCAGGTAGGCGCCCCATTTCTTCTTCACTTCGACGATCTCTTTCAGCGGCGCGCGGTCGCCCAGCATGGAATAGATGCCTTCGGTGACGACGATCTTGTCGCCAGGCTTGTCAGCCAGGCGCGCCAGTTTCTTGTCGAGATCGGCTGCGTTGTTGTGGCGGAAGCGGATAACCTCTGCGTCAGACATCTTGCAGGCATCATAGATTGATGCGTGGCTGTCCGCGTCGATCAACAGGTAATCACCACGCTGCGCAATCGTTGAGATCGCACCAACATTGGCCAGATACCCGGTGGAGAACACCACGGCGACCTTTTTGTCGTAGAAGTTCGCAACCGCGCGCTCCAACGCCTTGTGCAGACCATAAGTACCGTTGGCGATGCGCGACCCTGTGGTGCCCGTGCCAAACTCATCGACAGCGCGCTTTGCCGCGTCAACACAAGCCTGATCATAGGTCATGCCAAGGTAGTTGTTCGTGCCAAGAAGAATCATCTTCTTGCCGTTCAACATGCCCTCAGTCGGTGACATCATCTCATCAAACTCAAGCGCGGTCGGGTCTTGCCCCAATGCCTTCAGGGCACCAAAGGTTTCCTGTACGGCCTTCGCTTTTTCTTCAATGCTCACTTCGCGCTCCTGACTCTACTTACGCAAAACGCTTCAGGCGTCTTCCTGAATAATGGTGTGGATCGCTTCCGCGAGCTGGCCGATCGTCTTTACGTCGGCAATACGGTCCATCGGGACCGTTATGCCGAACTCATCTTCCAGCTCGAAAACAAAATCCATGACACTGACTGAATCCAGCCCCGTGTCCGCGACGATGTTCGTTTCAGGTGTCAGCGTCAGATCACCTTCGATCTTTTCGCCAAGCAGCTGAACAATAGTATTCTGAACGTCGATCTGCGTCGCCATTACGTCTCACTTATGTCCCCACCGCGATCTGCGGCGTTTTTCGTTATCGGCCCGGAACGTATCAAAACAGGGGATCCCCCCACGCACCGTCGTTCCTTGTGACCAGGTGTCGGAATATGAAGGTAGGTGACGGTTTTTCAAAGAAAAATCCGGCTCGTGATCACAAGTCTTGCAATGTGAAATCTTTCCGCGAGGTCTTGAAATAAAGTCGCAAAAATCACCACATCATGTGTGCCAGCCGCATACCACACCACATATAGAGCAATGCATGTTGAAAGCCGCAGCCGCACAGCGATGCGCCACCCGGTCATGTGTCATTGAGTCCCACACAATGCCCCTGACCCGGAAACAGATTTTGAATGTCGAGCGTCAGTTTACGGCCCTGAAAACACCTGTGCACCAGTCAAGGACGGCACCCGCGCCCGTGCCTTTGTAACCTCATTCATATCCAGCGAGGCCAGAATCACACCCGGCGTTTCACCCCCGTCTGCGATCACTTCGCCCCAGGGAGAAACAACGAGCGAATGACCATAAGTCGTTCGCGCCTGCCCTTCTGTAGCGGCGTGCGCCCCACATTGCGCGGGGGCCAGCACATAACAGCCTGTCTCGATTGCCCGCGCCCTGAGAAGCACCTCCCAATGTGCCGCGCCCGTTGGTCGCGTAAAGGCAGAAGGGGCCGTCAATATCGACGCCCCCGCCCGCGCCAGACGCAAGTACAGCTCCGGGAACCGTATGTCGTAGCAGATCGTCATGCCAACGGCGCCAAACGGCGTGCGGACCAATGTGGCCCGCTCACCCGGTCGATAGCCCGACGATTCACGATAGGCTTCGCCATCAACCGGTACCGCATCGAACATATGGATCTTGTCGTAGCGCCCTGCGATGGC
The DNA here is from genome assembly GCA_049608645.1 of Pikeienuella sp. GTDB lineage: Bacteria > Pseudomonadota > Alphaproteobacteria > Rhodobacterales > Rhodobacteraceae > Pikeienuella. The sequence continues at coordinate 22,714 of JBMYXS010000013.1, forward strand.
ACCATCAGGGCCGATCAGGAATGAGCGATTGGCGAATCTGCCAGCCGGGTCATCGCTCAACAACGCCAGCGAACCGATCAGCAACCAGACACCACATTCAGCCGCAACAACTTGCAAACGCGAAAGCGTTTCATCGTCACCTTCGCCGCGCAGTACGGCGCGCTGTCTGGCGCGGCTCATGGATACGATGTTGGTCACCTCTGGCGTCAGGACAAATTCAGCGCCCGATGCCGCCGCCTCGCGCACATGGCGTTCGGTTTCGACGAGGTTCACCGCCGGATCGTCACCGCTGCACAGCTGAACAAGGCCGACGCGCACCACCATTTCGCCTATCCGTTCAACAGCGCATCAAGCTTGCCGGCACGCTCCAACGCATAAAGGTCGTCACAGCCTCCAACATGCGTGCCACCAATGAAAATCTGCGGCACCGAGGTTCGCCCACCTGCGCGCTGCACCATTTCCTTTTTCTTTGAAGGCGTCATCATCACGTCTGTTTCGGCGTAGTTCAGGCCCTTTTCATCCAACAGACGTTTGGCCATACGGCAAAAGCCACAAATCGGCGTCGTATAAATTTCTATCGGTTTCATCACTCGGCTCCATCTTGTTGCACAGAACCTAGGTAAGGTGATCCTCCCGCGCAACGCGTGCAAAGGCCAGTACGTTCACATTCATGGCGCCTGCTTGCAAACAAGCCTCTGCACAGGCCGATAATGTGGCACCCGTCGTCAAAACGTCATCAACCAACAACACCCGCTTGCCCCGGATATGGGCGCGCCATCTGTCCGATACATCAAAGGCACCTGTTACATTTTGAAAGCGCGCGGTGCGTGATTTTCCATCCTGAGTGGCTGTTCGTCGGTGCCGCGACAACAGATCAAGCGTGAGTGCGTCTTTCCGGTCAAGCGCGCTGGCCGCTTCGCGCGCCAACTCACCTGCCTGATTGAACCGTCGCTTGATCAGACGTGACCAATGCAAGGGCGTGGGCGCGATAATATCAAACTCGCTCAGTTCTGCGCCTGCGCGGGCCATCCACCCGCCGAGCAGGGGCGCAATATCCAGCCGGTCGCCGTGTTTCAGTGCCAAAATCAAACGCCGCCCGGCCCCATCGTAAACAACCGCCGCCCGGCCACGCGACCAAACGGGCGGAGCATGTGCGCAGGCATCACAGGTGATCCGCCCGAAGGTATCGGCATAAACAGGAACACCACAGGTGTCGCAAATCGGCCCTGCGATGAAGGCAATTTCCCGCCAGCATGTCGAGCACAGGCCGCCGTCTTCCGCGGTTTCATCGCCACAAGCCGGGCACGTGGGGGGGTAAATAAATTGTGCCGCCAGGCCACCGATAAGGCGCACCCACCCTTTCACTCGCCGCGCAAGCACGCTATTTCGCCCGTTACCATTCGGAGGGCTGTCATCTTGGAACTGTTCGACCATCGCACCCGCAGAATACGCAGCGACCGCATTAAGAAATCGTTAACCACACCCGAACTGGGCGCTGATTTCATGCTGGCGCGTGCCGCTGATGGTGTTGCTGACCGACTGGCGGACATCAAGCGTTCGTTCAAGAACGTCGCAATCATCGGGGCTGGGCCGTTTGAAGTGCCGGGCGCGAACACCCTGCACCTCGACGGTGCGCTCGACCTGCCCGGCGTGCGCCTGACGGCAGAGGAAGCGCCCGAACTCCCCGCACATACCCTCGATGCCGTGATCAGCGGCATGACTCTGCATCGCGTGAACGACCCTGTGGGCGTGCTCACACAAATGCGACTTGCGTTGCGGCCCGATGGGTTATTGCTCGCGGCATTATTTGGCGGGCAGACTTTGCATGAATTACGAACCAGTTTTGCCGAAGCTGAGGCCGCTGTTGAGGGGGGGATGTCACCGCGCGTGGCACCGATGGCCGAAATTCGTGACCTTGGCGGGGTGCTCCAGCGCGCTGGCTTTGCCTTGCCCGTTGCGGACGTGGACCGTTTCACCGTTGAATATCAAACGCCCTTTCACCTGATGCGTGACCTGCGCGCGATGGGCGAAGCAAACATGATGACCGCCCGGCGCAAAACCTTCACGCGCCGCGAAACCATGATGAAGATGGCGGAGGTTTACGCCGCAAATTTCGCAACAGACAGCGGCCGCGTCGGCGCGACGTTTGAGATTGTTTATCTCACCGGGTGGTCGCCCGATGCCTCACAGCAAAAACCACTGCGCCCCGGTTCAGCCCGCACACGTCTGTCCGATGCATTGGGTGTGCCTGAGTTTCCGGCCGGAGAGAAAGCCGGAAAATAGCACCGTACAGATCACACATGCCAGCGCCCGACACCTTTGATTGCCCGGCGCATCGGTCTATGTAGCGGGACAACAGAAAAGCATCGCAGCGGTTGGGGACTTCAACAGATATGACTGAACAAAACAGATTGGCACATGCACCTGCCTCCCACCCCAGTGTCCCTGCGCGGAAAACGGGCGTCTTGCTGGTTAACCTCGGCACGCCGAACGGCACCGATTACTGGAACATGCGCCGCTATCTGCGGGAATTTTTGTCAGACCAGCGTGTGATCGAAGCGCCCAAATGGCTGTGGCAGCCCATCCTGCATGGCATCATCCTGACCACACGCCCCAAAAAATCGGGGGAGGCATATGCCTCCATCTGGAACAACGACCGCGATGAAAGCCCGCTGCGCACCATCACCCGCGCGCAGACCGAAAAGACGGCGGAGCGGATGAAGGCCAAATACGGCGATGCGATCATGGTCGATTATTGCATGCGCTACGGCGACCCATCGACCGGCTCCAAGATCGAAGAACTGCAAAAGGCCGGCTGTGACCGGATTGTGTTCTTCCCGCTGTATCCACAGTATTCCGCGACCACGACAGCAACAGCAAATGATCAGGCCTTTCGCAAACTGATGAAGATGCGTTGGCAGCCAGCCTTCCGCACGGTTGCGGCTTATTATGAGCATCCGCTCTATGCTGAGGCGCTCGCTAAGTCGGTTGAGACAGCCTATGCGGCAATGGATGCCAAGCCCGATGTGCTGGTGGCGTCGTACCACGGCCTGCCAAAGGAATACCTCGACAAGGGCGACCCGTACCATTGCACCTGTCACAAGACGACGCGCCTGCTGCGCGAACGTCTCGGCTGGGGCGAAGGTGAACTTGTAACGACCTTCCAGTCACGCTTCGGGCCAAAAGAATGGCTACAGCCCTACACAGTGGAACATGTCGCCGAGCTCGCCAAACAGGGCAAGAAACATATCGCTGTCATGGCACCGGGTTTTTCCGCCGATTGCGTGGAAACACTGGAAGAGATCAACGAAGAGATCAAGGAAGCCTTTGAACATGCTGGCGGCGAGCGGTTTGATTACATTCCCTGCCTGAATGATGACGACGCGCACATCGACATGATCGAAGCGATCCTTGAAACCGAATTGACAGGTTGGGTGTAACACCCGCCACCGATGCCCCCCATCGGCCAGCGCATGCCTGTGCGCCGAATTGATAACTGCCCCGGTTTGGCGACCCAACCGGGGCAGATTCTGTTTTAGCCCTTCACAACCGTTGTGGTCGGGAACGGGATATCAATGCCAGCTTCATCCAAGGCGTCTTTCGCCGCACGCGTGAAATCGAATTTGAGCGCCCAATAATCACCCGCATCACACCAAAGACGCAGCGTGAAATCGACCGAGCTGTCGCCAAGGGTGGTCACCTTGCAGAACGGCGCTGGGTCATGGTGCACACGCGGGTCGTCATCAATCAGACCCATCAGCACCTTTTCAGCGTCCTTGAGGTTTGAACCATAGCTGACCCCGAATACCATATCGACGCGCCGCGTTTCGTGGTGGGAATAATTAACGATGGAACCAGACCAGATTGCGCTGTTGGGAATGATGATCTGAACATTGTCACCCGTCGCAAGCTCAGTTGTGAACAGCGTGATTTCCTTCACGGTCCCGGCATGGCCCGCAACGTCGATAAACTGTCCCAGCTTGAAGGGGCGAAATACCATCAACATCACGCCCGCTGCGACGTTTGACAGCGTGCCCTGCAACGCCAGACCGATTGCCAGACCAGCAGCACCAAGAACGGCAATGAATGACGTGGTCTCGATCCCGAACCGCGCCAATACGATGATGAGCGTAAAGCCGATAACACCGTAACGCACCATTGACCCAAGAAAGGTGAACAGCGTGTCGTCCAACTGTTCGTAGGCAAGCGCCTTTTCGATAATGACCCGGCGCAGCCACCCCGCAGCGAGGAAACCGACAATCAGTATTCCGCCTGCGTAGAGGATGTTCAGGACGTTCGCGACGATCCATTCCATGACTTCATTCCTTTATCTGTCGAAAACGCCCGGCGCATGGCCGGACGTCATTGCGCGGGGGTCTAACGCCCCGCATGTCTCGGCGCAATCACCTAGTTTTGCAGGTGGACGACCCGCTGCGGGAACGGAATTTCGATCCCATCTGCGTTGAGCTGTTCGTAAACCGCCTGCGGCGCGCTGTAACGCACATCGAACCAGTGTTCGCCCTTGCAATAAGGGCGCACGAGGAAATCGACCGAACTGTCGTTCAAGGTCTCAACCTCGATAAAGGGCGCAGGGTCTGCAAGCACGGGCTCCAGCTTTGCAAGCGCAGCCGCGATGGAGGCCTTGGCCTTGGCAACATCAGTGCCATAAGCAACACCAAATGTCATATCGACGCCACGTACCGCATGGTGGGAGTGGTTGGTGATTTTCTGGCCCCAGATTTCCCCGTTTGGAATGATGATCTTCTGGGCATCGAACGTGCCCATTTCGGTGGTGAACAGGTTAATCTCATCAACCTTGCCAAAGGTGCCCGCCGCCTCGACAAAATCACCCACTTTGAACGGTCGAAACAACATGATCATCACGCCCGCCGCCAGGTTGGACAGCGTCCCCTGCAAGGCAAGGCCAACAGCCAGGCCAGCGGCACCGATCAGCGCGACAAGTGATGTGGTCTCAATACCGAACCGTTCGAGCACCATAAGCGCGGCAAAGGCGATGATTGCATAGCGTGCCAATGAGCCGAGGAAGCCAAACAACGTATCGTCCAGCAACGCATATCGGCCACTCATGGCCACAATCATGCGCCGAACGACAGCCGCAACCCAAAAGGCCACCACCAGAATCGCAAGCGCCACCAGAACATTCACCGCATTTTCGAGGAGCCACGCCCCCCACACATCAACATTATCCGTCATGGCATTTCCTCCCGGCCCATTTCTTCACCGGGCAGCCCTACGCCTGAAAAGCGGCGCTATAGTGGGCGAAATCAGGTCGAAAAAGGCACGGAAGATACCGTGCAAAAAGGCAAGTAAGTGCAGATAACGACTGCATTTATGTGTAATAATATAATTTACCAATAATTAGGGTGCCCCTAAGTTAGCGGCGAACGAATTGCCGCTTTCAAGGTGAAAACCCGGAGGAACGCGGTCGCAATGCGCTTTACCCCGGAGGTTCCCCGATGGCCCGCTCAGACACTGATGCCGTTGTCGTTTTCACTGAAGTCGACCTGATCAGCGAAACAGGGCAGTTTGGCTCATCCTCCGATACGATCTCTGATACGCTATTTCTCGGCGTCGGGGGTGATCGACCCGTTGGCGGTGATTTTCACCTAGGCGGCGGCGTCAGCGCGAAAATTCCTTTCAAGGGCCAGACCGAAATTTTCCGGGCAGAGGTTGAAGGCTCCGTTACCGGGCGCTTTGGGCTTGAGTTTTCGTGGACGCTCGACCCTGGGTTGGTGACGACCACCCAGCCCTATGATTTCACGATTCTTGCGCCGGGCGGTCTGATAGATGCCGGTGACAGTTATCAGATCTCCACCGCTGCGGTGCTGGACATCAATGACCCCGATGGCGGCTATATCACCGAGTTCCCGGTATTTGAGCTGAACCTTGACCTGATCATGGAACTTGCCGCCCAGCTGGAGGCGACCTTCGGCGTTCTGGGCAACAACAAGACCATTGAGCTTTTTGATTTCGAGGTCGGCGTAGCGGTGCCGATCTTTGACTTGGACACCAGTCGCCAGGGCGACGAATTTCAAATTCTCGGCCTCAGCACCGAAGATATTATCCGCATCGTCGAGGGCACGCCCGAAGATGAGGAACCCGTCACACAGGTCATCGACAATGAATTTGTTGTGGAATTTACTGACGTATTCGGTAGTGAGCGCCACTCCCAGCAAGAAGATGTCCCCATTGTTGAAGACAACGAAGGGGAGCCGCTTGTCACCGCCGATGTGGAAACCACGCAGAACATCGACCTTGGGCGCCTGATCCTCGACATTCCTGAATTTCAGGTAGAGGACGCGGGCTTTGACGGTACTTCCTACGTAACCGACACAGACACCAACAAAGAAAACATCGTTGAGCTTATCCTTGATGTGGACGGCATCGCCACACAAGCCACGGGCGGGTCTTTCCCCCCGTTGGAACTCACGTCATCCAGCACCATCGAAGTTGGCCCAGCGACGATTGAGGCTGATTTCAGCTATAATCTGATTGACGTGGAACTGGTTGGCGGCTTGCCGCTTGTTCAGTTCTTTACCGTCACGCCAGAAGTGCAGACGCAGGTCAATTTCTTTGATGTTGATGGCAATGCGCTGGAGGTTGAAATCCTCACCACGCGCAACACTGTCTCCTTTAACGTGGATGGCGTGTTTCAGTCGGCTGCGGTGCGGCAGCGGTTGGAGGAGCTGGCCGCAGAAAATGCCCGCTTTGCCACAGATATCGACCTGTTTGTTGATTTTGACGGCGGTATCCCCGGTGCCTTTACCGGCGAGACGGCAAGCCTTGCAGGGGCGATTGTCAGCCGTGAACTGGACGCCAACGGCAACCCCGTCACCGCGTTTAGCCGCCTCGACAACCGGGAGCAGGTAGGCACAAGCGCACCTTTGTTCGGAGAGGATCAATTTGCCCCGGTTCCGGTGCCAACCACGACCGAATTTGCCTATCTGATCGCGTTTCCCGACCCTGACAATCCGGCTGTTGAGATTCAGGAATTCATCACACTCGATATTACTGAATTCCTGGCAACAGACACGATCTGGGATGTCGCGCGGACCACATCGGGGGAATTCCGCGATTCAACCGGGTGGTACGGTGATCAGGCAGTCTTCGATATCGTTTACCAAGAAGACACTGTGGTGGAAATCGAAAGCCGCTCTGGTGGCACTGTCCGCAACCAAACCGGTCTTGGCCTCACGCTCGATCTTGATTTGCAAGGTTTGGCCGCCAGCGCAGATTTTGACATTAATGTGGACCTTGGTGTCTTTGATTTTGGCACTGATTTTGGCTTCAACGTGGATGAATTGTTCCGCGAACGCTTTCCGGTCTTTGATTTCACCGACTCCGATGAAATTCTGACTCTGTTCGATGAAACCTTTGAAATTGATATCGAAGCGGTCGATCCGACGCTTGTGAATACATTCACCGTGGGCGGGCCGATTGCAGGCGATGACGTTGCGGATTTCCGCGGCACGGATGATAACGACAGCCTCGAAGGTGGGGAAGAAGATGACCTGATTGTCGGCCTTGATGGTGATGACTTCCTGAAAGGCTCAGGCGGCAACGACACGCTACAGGGCGGCAACGGTGCTGACACGCTCAGCGGTGATGGCGGTATCGATCTGGCTGATTTCTCTGATTTTGCGGGCGAACGGGTACAGCCCGACCCCGAAACCGGCATCTTCGAATTCCCCGAGTTCAGTGGCGCGGGGCTGCTTCTGGATCTTGGGTATGACATCAACAGCCGCACGGCGACGACGATTATCGGCGGCGAGGTGACAAACCTTTCGTCGATCGAACAGATACTCGGCACTAATTTTGACGATCACATCGTAGCAGACGGCGGCATTACCTTTGTCGATGGCCTTGGTGGCCGCGACATTATCGAGGTGGTAAATTTTGGGGTCACTGCACAGGTCAGCAACGGCTCTGCGATCTTTGTTGAGGTCACCTCCGAGGGCCGTGGCACGACCTATATTGGCGGTGATTTGTTTGATGCCGTCAACTTTTTGCGAGACACTGCGGTGGATACCGATCTCTTGGCGACCGGGCCGAATACAGACAGCTTCACCAATATTAACCTTTTCAGACTGACGGCGTTTGATGACATCTTCAGAGACAGCGATGACAGCCATCTTATCGTCGGCGACCGTGGTGATGGTGACTCCGGCGATGACCTGATCTTTGGGCGTGGCGGTGCCGATACGATCAGAGGCGGCGCAGGCGATGACACAATCTCAGGCGGCGCGGGCGCTGACCAGCTTGATGGCGGCGAGGGGCGCGACATGCTGACATATGAAGACGCGCAGACCAGCGTTTTCATCCGCTTGCAACCTGAACTGAACGGCCTGACGCCGGGCGATCCGGATTCGCCCAGCTTTACCGGGCGCGGGTTCCGGGGTGACGCGCGAGGCGATCAGCTCAGTCGGTTCGAAGATGTGCGGGGCACCGGTTTCGATGACATCATCTTTGGCGACAGCGGTGAGAACCGGTTGCTTGGCGGCGGCGGCAATGACCGCCTCGCGGCGCAGGCTGGCGATGACAGCCTGTTTGGTCAGGGCGGCGATGATATCCTTTGGCGGGGCGACCGCATCGGCAACGAGTTTGTTGGCGGTAACAACCTTCTGCATGGCGGCGGCGGTTTCGATATCGTTGCCTTTGATTACAATAGTGAATTTGAACTAGACGCCGATGCAACGGCGGAGTTTTTCTCCCTTACCGGTGACACGATCAGACCCGTCCTCGTCGAGCGCAGCGACGTGACCATATCAGGCACTGTTGAGCTGACGACGTCGATAAACGCGGTGCTTGGTGTTAACGGCGCGGATGGTCTTGCGACCGTCACGCAAAATGCACTCGACCTCGAAAGCTCGGAGGGCCGGTTTGAAGCGGATATCGCCTTCGACCAGATCACGGTACCCGAAACCGAATTCGACGTTGACAGCTTTCCCAGCGATTTTCGGGTGCGATTTCGCGATCAGGTGATTGATACAGATTTTACGCTGTTCAACGCCGACGATGTCGCTGCGCCAGTTCCTGTGGTAATATTCCCAATCAATCGGGTTGGCGGCGGCCAAAGCGGGCCAGCAAGAAGCCGAGATGGAACCATCCGTGACATTCAGAATATCGATAACTTCACCGTTGATGGTCAGGATATAACGGTTGATCGCCTGATCGGCACCGACATCTTGCGCGCAGTTGAGGGTCTGATTGGCGGATCCGGCGAGGACACCCTGTTTGGTAATGACCTGGACAACGCCCTGTTCGGCGGCGGCGACAACGACCTTGTGATCGGCGCAGGCGGTGATGACACGCTCAGCTTTGGCGCCGCACAACCCCTTGACCGCCTGCTGTCCTTTCCCGCAGGGACGATCAATGTCGGTATCGGTGGCAGTACCCCCGGCAGAAATGATGATGAACGACCCGCACTTGCCTTTGAGCTGGTGCTTGCCACCCTCAACCCAGAGGCAACGCGCGCAGAGATTGACGCGCTCGATTTTGCGGTTCTCGAAGGTCTGGCCGGATCGCGTTCCTTCATCTGGGGCGGTGCGGGGTCAGATACACTCGACATGCGGTTTGATCGCGGGCTGGAGTTCTTTCCCGAAGATTCGGACCGCGTTCTGAATCTCACGCTTGAGGTCAGCGATGTCCCGAGCAGCGTGCGCAACGATTTTACCGGCCAGGGTCTGGTTTACGGTATCGCCACATTGGACGACGGGACAGAGGTGAAACCTCTCGTCGAAAATGCACTGCTTTTTGGCATCGAAAATGTCATCGGCACGGAGAATGCTGACCAGATTACTGGCGATCGCAATGACAACATCATCGATGGCGGTGGTGGTGCTGACACGCTTGAAGGCGGGCGTGGTTTCGACACGCTGTCTTATGCGGCGACAGACAATATCGACAACTTCCAGATCAACGCCATAGTTTCCGATCCCGATGACACAACACTGACCGTTAACAGCATTCTGACATCAGACGGCAACACTGTTACCGCGGTTGCAACCGGCTTCGAAGCGGTAACCGGTGCCCATGGTGCAGATATTACGCTCAATGTGCGACCCGGCGTGGGGTCTGATTCTGCTGCCGCAACGGACGCTGTGACCGTTGACCTCTCTGGCTTTTTCGTGGACGGAGCAGCCCCGACTGCACGGGGTTTCCGCCTCCACTCCAATCTCGACACCCTGTTCGACCTAAGTGGCCCCGAGACAGGTGCAGTCAACGGTAATGTCAGTGGAACGTCCGGTCGCCACCGCGTGATCACAGGTGAGCAAAGTGACATCGTTCTTTTTAACAGTGGCGCGATTGATCTCGACTTGGGCGGCGGCGATGATGAATTCTTTCTGGTTGCATCAGAGTTGATCTACTTTGACCCACTCCGAGGGGGAGCCACGCAGGATACCGATCCAGATGCCCTGGTGACTTTCGTGGATGGTGGCGAGGGCGTAGACTTTTTCCTGGGGCTGGACGAAAGCGCCCTCGACAATTCGAACTTCACAATCAGGTTTCTGGACGGCGGCAACGTCCTCATCCGGCAAACCGTGAATGACGACCTTTATGAAGGTCTGACTGACGATGTCCGCGCAGCTGTCGAAGGTACGACCCTTCGCTACAATCTGACCTCGATTGAGCAGCTCGAATTTGCGCTGGGCCCGATATTCGACACCCGCAACCTCGACCCCATCGTCGGTGAGGATAAAACACTCACGCTCGGTGAGGATGAAAATGACCCGGTCGCAATCGGGATCGAATTAACAGCTCAGGAGATTGCCAACGGTCAGACCTTCACGCTGACCGATGTGCCAGACGGTGGCACATTGGTCGTGATTGACGAAGCGGGCACGCAAAGCCCCGTTGCCATTGGCGACAGTCTTTCGGTTGATGAAATAGCCAACCTGCACTTTGTCACCAATCAGGACTATCGCGGCGAGACCGGCGGCGTGACTTTTGAAATTGATGGCGAAACCGATGATCAGGGTGCACCTGTCTTGCTGACTGAGGCGGTGCCGCTCGCACGCGGTGTCAGCCTCGGGCTGGATGCGCCCGTTGATCCGAACGCCGGTTTGGCAAACTCGGAAGCGAACGATGCAAACGGGCTCCCCGATCATGGTGATCTGACGATTACTGTTGATGAGGTGCCAACGCTCGGCACGGTCTTCTATCTTGAAGAAATTCCTTCACGCATCGGGTTTGGCGACCCCATCTTGCAGGAAGTGGTCGTGAATACGGGGGACACGCTTACCCCTGATCAGGTGGCGGGCCTTCGGTATCGGGCCGAACAGCACAGCAGCGAGGCGCCCGGCGTCTTTACCTATACCGTGCGCGACCCTTATGCGTTTGACCTGATCGACAGCGAATTGCGCATAGTCGACAGCCGCTCTGACGCCGAAAACCGCGACGGTATCGCAACCCAGACCATCACCTTTGACGTGACACCGGTTGCCGACGCGCCGGAAACCCAGGATCAGGTGTTTGAGTTTTCGCCCGGTATTGTCTTCGATGATCAACTGGCAGGCAGCGACCCCGACGGTGATGCCGTTCGGTTTGAACTGGTAGATGGCCCCACCACAGGCCGGGTGCTGACCACTGCCGATTTCACGGATGAAAACGGCAACCCGGTGTTCCGCGAGGCAAATGATGACCTCGGCACTTTGGTTATGAACGCGGATGGTACGTTCGATTACACTCCACCTGCCGAAGCAATCTTTGGCGCGGCTGAGGTATTCTTTGAAACAACCTTCACGTTCCGCGTTGTGGAACAGGGTGCAAATGGCGCATCATCCAGCATTCAGCAGGCCACGCTGCGGGTGATCAACCCGGCCCAACAGGCGGCGCTGGTGGTCGACCCGGACGATCCCAATCAACAAGTCAATCCTAACCCCGATGATGGGTCCGCGCCGGATACATCGCTTGATGCACTTGGCGGGCGCGAAACATCTGACGTTATCCTCGGCCATGAAGGGCGCGATGCGCTTAACGGTCTTGGCGGAGCTGACAGCATCGAGGGGCGCGAAGGTGATGACGATCTCAGCGGCGGCGAAGACGAAGACAGCCTGTTTGGCGGCGAAGACGACGATACGCTGGAAGGCGGCGAGGATGCCGATTACCTCCACGGTGGGGCAGGCGAAGACATCGCCACTTATCGCAATGCCGATGCGCGCGTTCGTGTCGACATCGGCGGTTCAGTTGCTTCGCTCGGTGAGGCGTCGGGTGATGTGTTCGTTGAAATCGAAGGCGTTGAAGGCACCAACTTTGATGATTTCCTTCTCGGTCGTTTTGGCGAAGGTGATCTTCTGATCGGCGGGCTTGGCGATGATCGCATGGTCGCGCGCAGTGGCGATGACACGATGATCGGGGGCGCGGGCGCGGATGCGCATATTGGCGGCTCAGGCTTTGATATTGCGTCCTACCGCGACTCTGACGAGCGTGTACGTGTTGACCTGTCCGCAACGCTCAGCGGGCTTGGCGATGCCGCGGGCGATACCTTTAGCAGCACAGAGGGTGTCGAGGGCACCGACTTTGGCGATGTCCTGCTCGGCAGCACAGCCGCAGATCGCCTGATCGGTGGTGGCGGCGCTGACCGCCTGGTTGGACGAAGCGGAGATGACACACTTGAAGGGGGCGAAGGTAGCGATGTCCTGATCGGTGGTTCGGGCTTTGACTTTGCCAGCTTTGCCAACGCCACCGAAGCAGTACGGCTTGACCTGAGCGGCGGCCTGAGCGCACGAGGAGAGGCAGCAGGCGATAGGTTCAGCTCCATTGAAGGGATCGAAGGCTCTGGTTTTGCGGACTTCTTGCTGTCCGCTGCGGTCGATGGTGTCCTTCTTGGCGGGGGCGGCGCAGATGTCCTGCGCGGCAACGTCGGCAATGACACCATTGATGGTGGCGAGGGTGTTGACCAGATCACCGGTGGTGACGGCACTGATGTGCTTAGCGGGAATGAGGGCGGAGACCGCTTCATATTTAACGCTGTTTCCGAAAGCCAAGCTGGCAGCGACCGCGATGTGATCACCGATTTCAGCGCCGCCGAAGGCGACCGGATCATTCTTTCACAAATTGACGCCAATGATCTGCTCTCCGGCAATCAGGAGTTCACCTTCATCCGTGAGCGTGACTTTGACGGAAGAGCAGGGGAGATACGCCTCACCGGTTCTGACGGCGATGTGCTTCTGCAAGGCGACACCAATGGTGACGGTATTGCCGATTTTGAGATCGAACTGCGTGATGTGACCGATCTGACGGGCGGGTTCCTTATCCTGTGAGGGCACAGCCTCGCAAGCATAGCACAAACATGGCACCCTGAGCGCAAAGCCAGGGTGCCATATTCGCCGTTTTCAGTGGGTTTAGGGCTTCATTTGGCTGGGGTTATGCAGCGGCTGATGGCCGGGCGTGCATGCGCCCATGCCATTCCGCCAATGCATCGCACCCCTCTGGCAGGGGCGTACGCAGCACGCGCATGAAATCAAGCGCCACCCAGGCCGTGATGTCAGCGACGGAAAAGTGCTCGCTCGCTACATGAGGCGATACACAAAGGCGCGCATCCAGTTCACGCAGGCCTGCCTCCATACGCGGCCTATTGGCCTCTCCCCACTCCGGAACCTGCACATGCTCCAACGCCTGCATCGCGGGGATCGTGTGGCGCGCCACAAAGGCAATCGGCATAAGTACCGAAAATTCCATTCGGCGTTGCCACATCTCAATCGTGGCGGCCGCCAAAGGGTCAGCGCCCATCAGGCTCGGTTCAGGGTAAAGCGCCTCCAGATACCGGCAAATCGCCATGGTTTCGCTCAGGCAGGTGCCGTCGCTCAGCTCCAGAACAGGCACATGGTGGTTTCCTGCACGGGATTTATGCGCGCCCTGAAAATGCTCTCCGCCCATGATGTCGATTTCAACACGTTCAACCGCCACGCCTTTTTCAGCAAGGAAAATTCCAACACGTCTTGGGTTGGGCGCGCGGCGGCTTTCGTAAAGGCGAACCGGGGTTGGCAGGGACATTTGGCAATCCTTTTCAGTCGAGTTCATCAGGCGCGGCGCGCGAGAATGGTCAAGGCACCCATGGCCATCAGTGCAGACCCGCCCCCCCGGTTCATCCATTTGAGAACACGCGGCTGCGTAATCCGTGTGCGCAAGCTGCCCGCCGCCAAGGCGTAGGCCAGAGCATTGAGCGCACCGATAACGGTAAAGGTCGCAACCATGATGGCAAGCTGTGGCGCAGCGGGTGCTGCCGGGTTCAGGAACTGGGGCAGGAAGGCCACGAAAAAGACCAGGCCCTTGGGGTTGGTCGCCGTCACCGCAAACGCATGAAATGCCATTCTTGGCCTTGAAGAGGCCGCCGCCTTGGCTTCGATGCGACCAGCCTCAACCGGTGCCGTAAACAGGCGGAACCCCAGATATATCAGATAGGCCCCGCCCGCGAATTTCAGAATCGTGAACAAGGTTGCCGACGTCGCCAGCAACACCCCCAACCCCAGTACCGAAGCGGTGATCGCAACCAGATCACCCAGAAACACGCCCAGAACCGTCCACAACGCGGTGCCACGCCCGGCGCCCAGCGCATAGGCCACCACCAACAAGACCGTTGGGCCGGGGATAATCACCAGGATCGTGGACGCGACGGCAAAGGCCGCCCAGAGTTCGATGGTCATTCAGGTCCATTCCATTCATCAACAGGCGCTGCCGCGACCCACCACCCCGGCTCATTCACGCGGATCTCCTGCGCTGCGCCCAGCGCCTCCTGTTCAGTGGCAAACATGCCAAAACAGGTCGCGCCCGAGCCGGACATGCGCGCAAACCGGCAATCACGGTGCCAGCTGAGCGCGCTGAGACATTGGGCAATGACGGGGCGCAGGGCGCGGGCCGGCGCCTCCAGATCATTGCGGCAAGTAGACAGCCAACTCGTCAAATGGCCGAGATCAAGAAATCGCGCCGGTGGCGGTGGCCCGGCGGGGTTGTTCCGCTCCGTCAGTGCGCCGAATACCTCTGCGGTGGACAGCGGTTGCATGGGGTTGATCATTACCAGCCAAAAGCCCGGAAATGCGGGCGGCGGTGCCAATCTTTCCCCTACCCCACCGATGATTGCCGGGCGTTGCGCTAAACACATCGGCGCATCAGCCCCCAACGCAAAGGCAATATCATCAAGATCACCATGGGGCACATCATCCCACATCCGCGCCAAAAGCCGAAGCGCCGCCCCCGCATCAGCCGATCCGCCACCAATTCCCGCCGCTACGGGCAGGTTCTTTTCAAGGCGCAGTGCAGCCCCCGGTCTGGTTGCAATCCGGTCTGACAGGGCCGCAGCAGCCGCCAGCGTCAGGTTATCAAGCCCAGTACCAAGCCCATCACCAAATGGGCCAGAGACAGACAAGCTTAACCCCGTGCCATGAGCTGCCTCAACCCGGTCGCCCAGGCCGGGAAACACCACGAAACTGTCGAGCGTATGATACCCTTCGGGGCGCTGCCCCCGAATGTGCAGGAACAGGTTAACCTTTGCCCGTGCGGTTTCCGCAAAGGGTGCGCGCGCGGCATCCGACTTATCTTGCATCAGCCATCATCTTTGACTGTTTCGGCTGCTTCAGGGTCAGACACGGTTTCCTCTTCGAGAACCTGATCCAGCCCAACCTGCAATTTCCGCTTGATCCGTATGGCATCATGGGCGTCCGGCTCAAAGCTCATGGCGCGTTTCCACTGGAATTCTGCCTCCAACCGCCGCCCCACTTGCCAAAGCGCATCACCAAGGTGGTCATTGATCACCGGGTCAACGGGGCGCAATTCAACCGCGCGCTCCAACTCCACGACGGCATTTTCAAAATCGCCCCGCAAATAATAGGCCCAGCCAAGGCTATCGACGATGTAACCATCGTCAGGGCGCTGATCGACGGCCTTCTGGATCATCGGCAGAGCCTTTTCCAGATTCAGCCCTTTTTCCAGCCAGCTATAGCCAAGGTAATTGAGCACGAGCGGTTGATCGGGGCTAAGCTCCAACGCTTTGAAGAAATCGGCCTCGGCGCGTTCCCATTGGTCCGACCGCTCCAACGTGATCCCACGCTGATAATAGAGCACCCAGGTTTCCCGATCTGCGGCGGCCATCAGATCAACCGCTACATCATAGGCCTGCGCACCTTCGGCAAACCGCTGGATGCGCCGCATCAGATCACCGAGTGCGATATGGGCATCGACCGCCTCCGGCGAGCGGCGGGTCAGTTGTTGCAAAGCCTCGACGGCCTTATCGTCTTCTCCCATCCGGTGAAGCGCCTCAGCGCGCCCGATTTCGGCAGCCCGGCTATGGGGGTTGGTGGCATCAATGCTTTCATAGGCCTTCACCGCCAGCGCGAACTGCTCCTGATCTTCCAAAAGTTCCGCCGTCAGCAAAGCGGCATCCGAGAAATCAGGGCGCAAGTGCAGCGCAAGGCGCGTGTAAAACAGGCTCAGGCGTTTGCCGCCTTCCTGGCCCAGCGCGGATGCAAGGCCAAACAAGGCCTCTGCCGCGCCGTCAGCGGGGGTTGATACGGCCATCAGTGCGGGTTCTCCCGCTGCGAGCGTGGACAATTCACGCTCCAACACAGCATCGCCAACGGCAATGCTCATCGCGCGCTCATAGACTTTGCGTGCCTCGTCCTTACGGTCAGCGCGGCGCAGCATCGCAGCATACCCCCGTGCCATGCGCCCGGTCGGGGCCGACAACAGGCCCATCGCCTTGTCGAACGCCGCCTCTGCTGCGGGCACGTCATCTTCAGCCAAGCGAATCAAGCCAAGGTGATAGCCAGCGAAAACCTGAATGATCGTGCGATCATCCAGCGATTCGAACGCCGATTCGACTTTTTCGAACTGCCGTAGGCCATGTGCGGTCCAGGCACTCAACAAGGCACCAACAAGAGGGTGAAAGGCTTCGGGCGTGGCAGATAATCGCGCCTGAGCGGCGTCAAGGTTCCCGGCGCGAATGTCTTCAGCGGTCAAGACAAGCGCACTCAGGCGGTGATCGGGTTGTATGTCTATGAGATCCCGCGCCAGCGAAAGGGCCTGTTCAACACGTCCAGCTGCCGTTTGGTAAACCAGTGCCTGTTCCATCAGGCCCGGATTACCCGGATCACGCGCCAGCGCCCGCGCAAAATAACGCCCTGCTTGATCAACGTCGGCAATCGTCGCCGCATGGCGCCCCGCCAGATAAGACCCGGAAAGACCATCTGCACTTACTGCGGCACCGCAACAGAGCGACAAGGCCGCCGCCATCGCAGTCTTCGCAAACGCCGTTCCAAATAGAAATTTCATTACATATGCCTTTCGTGACTCCGCTGACCTTACCCTGTGTCTCATTCGCGATCAGAGCAAGAGATCACAGTGGTAAACAAGACTTGAAGAAATAGTTTCCAACCCTATCTGGACACTAGGTCGCGTAAGGTCATCTCAGAATTGCAACCCCGGTATGCAAAATTTTCTTCCCTTCGCACCCGCAAAATGTTTATACACGCCACTCTAACAGAGAACGGTACGATCAGTGGAGGAGCCAATGGCTCTCAACGATGATGTGTTGAGTTACACGAACGAACAGGGCCGCCGTGCGCGGAAACTGTTTGCAGCAGTTGTTTTGGCCGCGTTGGACGACGCGATCAAAGACGAAAAGACTTACGGCGTCGGCAAAGGCGCTGAGGGTATCGCCCGGTGGGCAAACAGCCGTGATGGCATCGAAGTGCTGACGAATGCGGGGATCGAAGTAAACTCCCGCACAGTTGATGGCTTGGTAGCCTTCGTAAAACGCGGTGTGCGTGTTTCCAACGCGCTGTCCCTCAAAGACGATTCGGATAAGGTCGCCGCTTAAGCGCCAATCCTTTTTTTTAAAAAGGGCGTCCAGAACGGGCGCCCTTTTTCGTTGCGCGAACATCCCCACGCTGTTGAGGTTGAAAACCACAACAAAAAGGGGCTTCTGCAAATGTCTTGGTCTATTCACCACGTGAACCTTCAAGCCACGGATGTGCGGCGTACAGCGGCCTTCTATGCTTCGATATTGGGTATGGGCGAAACTGAGTGGACGTTTCCCCCATCAGATCAGCGCGGATATCTCCCCGGTGCCCCTGACAGGCTGGCCCTGTTTCCCGACGTTTCCAAGGGCGGCGGGCATCGTGGTTTACATCTGATCAAACCGGACCCCGTCTTCGCTGAGCAAAACGACCTGAAACACAACCCTTCAATCGGTGGCCACGTCGCCTTCGAGGTTGATGACATCGAAGCCGTGATAGAGCGCCTCGAAGCGGCGCGTATACCCTGGTCCGATGCGGGTGTGTTTGCGATTCCCGGTCTGCG
This sequence comes from Pikeienuella sp., assembly GCA_049608645.1. Taxonomy (GTDB): domain Bacteria; phylum Pseudomonadota; class Alphaproteobacteria; order Rhodobacterales; family Rhodobacteraceae; genus Pikeienuella. The sequence continues at coordinate 41,029 of JBMYXS010000013.1, forward strand.
AAACATCTATTTCTATGACCCGGAGATGAACCTGATTGAGGTAAACGCACGGGTCTGATGCCCCTGCCGTTCTAAAACCCAATACGCACAAAAGGTACGTCCCCCGCTTGCGCACGGGCCGGCATCTTTCGTCGGCAATTTTCAGCGATTCAAACAAAATCGTTGACCGCCCCGTCGCGCGCGGCTAGCGTTTTTTTGACCAAACAGTAAAAAAAGCGGTTAGCCACATGCCAAACTCGCCTTTGACACCCGGTGTCGTCTCCGCCCGCTTACCTGCGGATGCATACGACAACAATTTCATGGACCTGCACCCGCCCCTTGGCGGGCATGAGGCACTGGTCGCCTCTGATCGCTGCTATTTTTGCCATGATGCGCCCTGCGTGGTGGCCTGCCCCACGACAATCGACATTCCCCTGTTCATCCGTCAGATCAGCACAGGCGCAACAACGGCGGCGGCCAAAACGATCTTTGAGCAGAACATACTTGGCGGCATGTGCGCCCGCGTCTGCCCAACAGAAACCCTGTGTGAAGAGGCTTGCGTGCGCGAAACGGCAGAGGGCAAACCGGTTGAAATCGGCCTCCTGCAACGCTTTGCGACTGACGCGCTGATGGCCAAAGGCAAACACCCTTTCACCCGTGCGCATGCCACAGGTCGGCGTATTGCGGTGGTCGGCGCTGGCCCCGCAGGGCTGGCGGCGGCGCACCGTCTTGCCATGCTGGGACATGAGGTTGTGATATTCGATGCGCGCCCAAAACCCGGCGGCCTTAATGAATATGGCATTGCCGCCTATAAAACCCCCAATGGGTTTGCGCAGGCAGAGGTTGATTGGCTGCTGTCTATCGGTGGCATCACTGTTGAAAACGGCAAGGCGCTTGGCACCGACATTCACCTTGAACAGCTGCGCGATGACTATGACGCGGTTTTCCTCGCGATTGGTTTGGCTGGCGTCAAGGCGTTGTCTTTGCCCGGTGTTGAGTTGGAAAACGTAACCGACGCTGTGGCGTTCATTGCGGGCCTTCGACAATCGGACAAGACATCCGTTCCGGTTGGCCGCAACGTGGTTGTGGTTGGCGGCGGTATGACCGCGGTTGATGCTGCGGTGCAATCCAAACTGCTGGGTGCCGAAACGGTGACGCTTGTTTATCGGCGCGGCAGGGAAGCAATGAACGCGTCTGAGTTTGAACAGGATCTTGCGGCAACGTCCGGTGTCAACATCATCAACAACGCCTCCCCCAAGCAATTCATGGGTAACGGCGCGTTAAGCGCGGTTGAATTTGCCTACACGGCAGGCAGCAATGGCGCGCTCTCCGAAACGGGAGAGACATTTACCTTGCCTGCCGATCAAGCACTGGTGGCCATCGGGCAGACTTTGGATGGCGCACCGGCCGCCCTGAACCTGGAGGGGGGCAAGATCGCTGTTGATGGTGCCGGCAAGACCAGCCTGACGGGCGTCTGGGCGGGTGGCGACTGTGCATGGGGCGGCGATGACCTGACCGTTACCGCCGTTGCCGAAGGCCGCGACGCCGCAATGAGCATTCACCAAACCCTGATGGGGGGCTGAGACATGGCTGATATTTCTGCAAACTTCCTGGGTATCAAATCCCCTAACCCCTTCTGGCTCGCTTCCGCGCCGCCGACGGATAAGGAATACAACGTCCGCCGTGCGTTTGAGGCCGGCTGGGGGGGCGTTGTCTGGAAAACGCTCGGCGAACCTGGCCCACCAATCGTGAATGTGAATGGTCCCCGCTATGGCGCGGTCTGGGGCGCGGACCGCCGCCTTCTGGGGCTTAACAATATCGAACTGATCACCGACCGCCCGCTGGAAGTGAACCTGCGCGAGATCAAGGCGGTGAAGCGCGATTACCCCGACCGCGCCATGATCGTCTCCATCATGGTCCCCTGCGAGGAACAGGCGTGGAAATCGATCCTGCCATTGGTGGAGGAAACCGGTGCCGATGGCATTGAGCTGAACTTCGGCTGCCCGCACGGGATGTCAGAGCGCGGCATGGGTGCCGCCGTTGGGCAGGTGCCCGAATACATCGAAATGGTAACGCGCTGGTGCAAGGAAACCACGCGCATGCCTGTGATCGTCAAGCTGACGCCGAATATCTCGGACATTCGGTACCCTGCGCGTGCGGCCAAGGCAGGCGGCGCGGATGCGGTCAGCCTTATCAACACCGTAAGCTCGATCACCTCTGTGAACCTCGATAATTTCAGCCCCGAACCCTGTATTGACGGGAAAGGGTCGCACGGGGGCTATTGCGGCCCGGCGGTCAAGCCAATCGCACTGAACATGGTGGCAGAAATTGGCCGCGACGCTGAAACAGCGGGCTTGCCGATTTCCGGCATCGGTGGTGTCACTACATGGCGCGATGCGGCGGAATTCATGGCGCTTGGCTGTGGGAATGTGCAGGTGTGTACTGCCGCGATGACCTATGGGTTCGGTGTGGTGAAGGAAATGACATCGGGCCTCGAAAACTGGATGGACGAAAAGGGCCATGCCACGCTTGGCGATATCATTGGCCGTGCGGTACCGAATGTGACCGATTGGCAGTACCTGAACCTGAACTACGTCACAAAGGCACGCATTGATCAGGACTCCTGCATCAAATGCGGGCGCTGTTTTGCGGCCTGCGAGGACACATCGCACCAGGCCATCGAAATCAAGGCAGGGCGGGTGTTTGAGGTGAAGGACGACGAATGCGTTGCCTGCAACCTTTGTGTGAACGTGTGCCCAGTCGAAAATTGCATCACCATGGAACGCCTCGAAGCGGGCACGGTGGATGAACGCACAGGTAAAACCGTGGTTGATGAGCATGGCGATTGGACAACGCACCCCAACAACCCCGGTGCCGTCGCCGCCGAATAAGCACATCGAAAGCCGTGATCTCGGCAAAGGCACCTTTCATCACCCGACGAATCAGATAATGTCGCGCCAAACAGGGAGGCCCCGAAGGCGCATGGATGACTATTTGAACTACGGCCAGATCATGCAGCGCGCATTACGGGGGGTGATGGCCGATGCCTTGGGGCAGGTTCAGGAACAGGGCCTCGCGGGGGAACACCATTTTTACATCACCTTCGATGTGAGAAACCCGCAGGTAGAAATGCCCGATTTCCTTCGCGCGGAATATCCCGATCAAATTACCATCGTGCTTGAGCATGAATTTGATGATCTGACCGTATCGCCCGAAGGGTTTTCAGTGCGGATGAGCTTTTCCAATCGCCCAACAAGGCTTTATGTGCCCTTCGATTCAGTCCTGACGTTTGTGGATCCTTCGGTGGAGTTTGGCCTGAAATTCGAAGTGACCGAAGTCGAAACACCTGATGAGCCAGAACCGGAAACCACCGCTGAACCAGCCGAAGAAGGGTCAGCAGAGGTGGTCAGCCTCGATCAATTCCGCAAACGCTGACCCTGATCCAAAAAACCGAACTGGCACCCCAATCGTAAGCTTTTGTTTATAAACAAGGCTTAATGCTGATCCATGCTTCGCCGCCTCATCTACACCAGTGCCGTAAAGGGCCTGCAAACGCCGGAAATGATCGGTGATATCCTTGGCGCGGCCGGACGGCATAACCATGAAAACGGGGTTACAGGCATCCTGATCGCGGGCGGGGGCTGTTTCTTTCAGGTTCTCGAAGGCGAAGCCGATGTGGTGGAGGCAACCTTTGACCGTATCCGCATCGATCACCGCCATGGGGAGGCACTTATCCTGTGGGATGAACCTGTCGATGCGCGTCTCTTTCCCGATTGGGCCATGCGGTGGCGGGAGCTTACCCCCGATGACCCTTTGGCCGCGCATATCCAGCGCGTAAACCGCGGTAACGATATTCTGGGGGCCGGAATTACTGCCGAAGACCCGGTCAATATTCTATTGAGTGCATTTCTAGACTCCCTTGGCCGCTAACTTTATGACACGTCTGTCAGCGATGGGGGCGCGTTGCGATCTGGATATGGAATCGCGCGAAGAGCCCCTGCATCAGAAAGTCAGAGGAGTGACCCAATGTCCGCCACCCGCACCGAAACAGATAGCTTTGGCCCCCTAGAGGTCCCCTCCGACAAATACTGGGGGGCGCAAACCCAGCGCAGCCTGATGAATTTCCCTATCGGTTGGGAGAAACAGCCCGTCGCCATCGTTCGCGCGCTCGGCGTGATCAAGAAAGCCTGTGCGCAGGTCAACATGGAAATCAACGGCCTCGACCCGAAGATCGGCAATGCGATTGTCGAAGCGGCTGGTGAGGTAATCGACGGCAAACTCGACGATCATTTCCCCCTCGTGGTCTGGCAGACAGGTTCAGGCACCCAGTCCAACATGAATTCCAACGAGGTCATTGCGAACCGCGCGATTGAAATTCTGGGCGGCGTTGTCGGCTCCAAGGATCCTGTGCATCCGAATGACCACTGCAACAAATCACAGTCTTCGAACGACACATTCCCAACGGCAATGCACATCGGTGCTGCTGTAACCGCAAACGAAGTCTTGCTGCCGGGGCTGAAAAAGCTGCACGCGGCATTGGCTGCCAAAGCCGAAGAATTCAAGGATATCATTAAGATCGGCCGCACCCACACGCAGGATGCAACACCACTGACCCTCGGTCAGGAATTTGGTGGTTATGCCTTTCAGGTCGAACAGGGCATCAAGCGGGTCGAAGGCACGCTGCATAACCTCTATGCGCTGGCGCAGGGCGGCACAGCCGTTGGCACCGGGCTGAACACCAAACCGGGTTTTGACACCAAAGTCGCCGCCGCTATGGCCGAAATTACCGGTCTGCCCTTCTACACCGCGCCCAACAAGTTTGAGGCACTCGCCGCCCATGATGCTATCGTTGAAGCATCGGGTGCTGTTAAGACGGCGGCGTCCTCGATCTTCAAGATTGCCAATGACATTCGCCTGCTTGGCTCCGGCCCGCGGTGCGGCCTTGGTGAGTTGATGTTGCCCGAAAATGAGCCGGGATCTTCGATCATGCCGGGCAAGGTTAACCCCACACAGTGCGAGGCGATCACGCAAGTATGCGCCCATGTCCTTGGCAATGATGCGGCAATCGGCTTCGCCGGATCACAGGGCCATTTTGAATTGAACGTCTACAAGCCGATGATGGCCTATAACCTCCTGCAATCCATGCAGCTTCTCGGCGATGCCTGCGTGGCATTCACAGATAACTGTGTGGTTGGTATCGAAGCCGACGAAGGCCGGATCAGCCAGCTGATGTGGGAAAGCCTGATGCTGGTGACAGCACTCGCACCGGAAATTGGCTACGATAATGCCACCACGGTTGCGAAGACCGCGCACAAGAACCGCACGACCCTGAAGGAAGAAGCCGTCAAACTTGGCTTTGTTGACGAAGAAACCTTTGACCGCGTTGTGCAACCATCGGATATGATCGGTCCGAAGGCGTAAGCAGGTCCATGCTCCCGCCTTCCAAAAAGGGAGGCGGGGCATGAAATGGCGCGGCAGACGAGGCAGCCAGAACATTGAAGATCGGCGCGGAGCCCGAGGCGGCGGTGCATTTCGGCGCGGCGGCAGAACCAGGCGCGCCGGTGGTATTGGCGGCATAGGGGCCATTGTCGTCGTGGTTGGTGGCCTTTTGCTCGGCGTCGACCCGGCCACCTTGTTCGCCATCGTTGGCGGCGGTGGCGGCGGTTACCAAACCCCGCAAAACAGTGCCCCCAATCAGATTGATGATGACGGCAAGAAATTCGTGTCCGTCGTGCTTGCCGATACCGAGGCCGTCTGGACCGAAATTTTCCGCACTGAACTGGGCCGCACATATCAGCCGCCGCGCCTCGTGCTGTTTTCCGGGCAAACGGCATCTGCCTGCGGCGCGGCAAGTGCCGCGACGGGCCCTTTCTATTGCCCTGCGGACAAACGCGCATTCCTCGACACGTCTTTCTTTTCAACGCTGGAACAAAAGCTAGGCGCAGGCGGTGATTTTGCGCGTGCTTATGTCATCGCACATGAGGTCGCCCATCATGTGCAGAATGAACTGGGGATACTGCCTGAAATCAACCGGATGCGGGCACGCGCATCACAGGTCGAATCCAACCGCTTGTCCGTTCTGATCGAGCTACAGGCTGATTGCTTTTCGGGTCTTTGGGCACGGCGCGCCGAGGCGCTTTTTGGCGCGTTGGAACCTGGTGATATTCAGGAAGCTATGAATGCGGCTGCCCAAATCGGTGACGATGCACTGCAACGCCGATCCCAGGGCTATGTCGTTCCCGATAGCTTTACCCATGGCACATCCGAGCAACGGGTCACCGCCTTCCAGAAAGGCTATCGCAGTGGTCGCATCGGGATATGTGCTATTCGATGATGCAACCAAGAATTGCAATACTGCGCTTGGTCATGCATTAACATCCTTCAGGGCACCAACGGTGCCCTGAAGGATGTTTGCGGCTCTCTCCCAGACCCAACCCGACAAATTCGCAGCCAATTTTCGATAAACTGCATTTTCGCAACCAAAGTAGCCATGCATTATTGCACATTCGCGCCCAAATCACGGTATTTTTCGAAATTTCGCGCATAAGCACCCCAAACAGAGCCATGTTATTGCCATATTTGATTGCACACTTCATAGTGCAACCGTTGCTGGCAAAACCAGTCGGCGGCGAAAGGGCGATTTTGTTTCTGCGGCCCAGGGGCAACCCGGGTGGGAACAAGGTCGTGGTGGGAAAAATGTAGTCTTCGTTTGCAAACCGTGGATTCGGTGAGCGTATTGCTTTGGTTCGCAATACCCGTGGCCTCACGCGGCGTGAGTAACTTGCAAACATGAGACAGTGTGTGGGGTAGGAATACGCGATGGCGACTTTCACCAGACCGGCAAAACGGTCGCTTACATTATGCGGGCATCGAACGAGCGTGACGCTCGAAGACACGTTTTGGCGTCAGTTTCAGATTATCGCAGATGAAATGAAGATCTCGGTCAATGCGCTGGCAAGCCGGATCGACGCCGCCCGTCCTTCGGGTGTTGGGCTGGCTTCTGCGATCCGGGTTTATGTGCTGGATGCTACGATCAACCGTAACAACGCCGCAGGCCTTATCGACGCGGCGTAAGAGACAGCCAGATCCCGGTTTCCGATCTGACGGTCAACTGCGTAATCGGCGCGGGTTGCCGATCTGCGACTGGCGATAGCTCAAATCTGCGCAATATCGTTGCCAGAAACAGTACCCCTTCGAGCATGGCGAACCCTGCGCCGCTGCATACGCGGGGGCCGGCGGAAAACGGCATATAGGCATCGCGGCGGCTGTCCGCTTCATCAGCGCGCGCCCATCTGTCCGGATCAAAAACATCGCCATCGCTCCATAAACGCTCATGCCTGTGCAGGTGCCAGGGCGACATGATGAAGATGGATCCTTTCGCCACCTTTCGGTTTCGAAAGTTCTCCTTGCGCGCGGTTTCCCGCACCATCATCGGAACTGGCGGGTAAAGCCGCAGCGTTTCGCGATAAACGTCACGGGTGAACGCCAGGCGGCGAATGTCGCCGAACTCCGGCGGCGGGCTGATCGCGCCAACCTCCGCCGCCGCGCGGGCTTGGGTGTGTTTGTCACTCGCCAGCAAATACACCGCCCACCCCAACGCGCTCGCCGATGTTTCATGCCCCGCAAGAAAGAAAATCGCGACCTGATCCAGCATTTCCTCCGCCGTGAAACGGTCTCCGGTTACCGGGTCGGTCGTGGTCATTATCTTGGTCGCAAGATCGTCCGGCGCGGTGCCCGCCGCAATTTCAGCAGCCCGGCGATCAACATAGCGGCGAAGCAACGCGCGAATGGTCTGCGCCTCTCGCCTGATTTGACGGCGACGCGGGCGGGGAATCCAGCGCGGGGCGTTCATCAAATCCAGCGCATTCAGTATCGGTGCCGTTTGTTGGTAGCGTCGAAACGCGGTGAAGATTTCCTGCGCATCTCCCGTTTCGATCGGTTCGGAAAACAGAGTGCGAAAAATGACATCCGCCGCGAAATACGAAGTTTCAAATTCCATTTCGACGGGGGTTCCGTCGGCCCGCGCCGCCAAACGATCAGCGCAGCTTTCTGCCGCTGCCACCATGGCCGGGAACGTATCGCGCAGGCGCCCGCCCTCAAACGCGGGGTCAATCATCCGGCGCTGACGGTGCCATGCCTCCCCATTGGTGAGGAACACTGCCTCCCCCAAAAGGTCGTGCAGGCTGGCACGGATGGAGTTCGCCTTTGGGAAATCATCGGGTCGCTGATGGAGGGCAACCTTCAGGATGCTTGGGTCATTCACGAAATAGGAGTTGCGAAACGGTGTCTTCAACTCTGCCAGCCAAGCACGGTAAAGCGTCGGTTTCAGCGCATCAAAAATGGACCGCCGCGCCGCGCGCCAACGTGCCAATGCAGACATTTCCATCGCACGCGTCGGTGGCTTGGGCGGCGTGAACAGCGCACGCTTTCGAGCCGCATCATCACCTATGGGTGTGTCACGCCCCTCTTCACTCACTGGCGCAATCGCTTTTGAATGAATGGCCCGCGTTTAAGCTTGGGCGTCTCCCGCCGCCCTTCGAAATGCTGGCCCAGGTGGTTGCCGCCCGCGGTAATGCGGAAATAATCGTAATCTTGCGGCTGATCAAAAGCGCAGAGGTATTGCAAGTGAATGCGAAAATACCGACGGCGGAGCTTTGCCTCTTTCTCCGCTGAAATGGCGGACCAAAACCGCGCAGAATAAACGCGCGGGTTTCGCCGCTCTCCCCCTTCAAGCACAATACCGGACGCCGAAACGGGGTCAGTCAACGAATAGCTAACCGCATCAGCAGGCGTCGAAATGTCGATCCATTCCACGGCATCTGATGTACCTAAGGCTCGCAAATCCTTTCGCATCTGAACGGCACCGGGCAAAAAGCTAAGCATGGGGATATTCTGACCAAGCGTCAGCAGCGAGAGTTTCGGCCCCTTTGTCTGGTCAATGCCCGCGTCCAGCAAGCGCGCCACCACAGCGGCCGCATGGGCAGAGCCGGACGAATGGCCGATGATCAGCACCTCATCACAATCATCTGCACGCCAGTCAGCCGCAATGCGGTCAGCAAATGCCGTGATGCGCACATCTATTTCGGGCGCGCGACCCTGCGAATGCGCGGCCGTAAAGGCAAAATCATAGAGCAGGTAATAAACGAATGTCGCCTCGTCGATCCGCCGGGTCAGGCGCATCACAATATAGGCGGCCAATAGCCCGAACCCCACGCCCATAAAGGGCAACCCAAAATGCGCGCCAAGCGCATAAACACCAAACCCAATGCCCGCAGCGACCGCGATATAAACAAGCATCATCGCAACAGGATAAAGACCAAGAGAGGTCGATAACGCACTGATCCGCGAAAGCGCCGCATACGACCCGGTCGACAGGTAAAACCAAAGCGTACGGATCATCAACAGATACGTCGAAGGCAATGATCGCCGCATCCACGTGCGTGCGATATCATCCCAACGAAGCATGTGTATGTCAGCCTCGCTTTTGCGATCACCATCCCGCATTTCAGCGGTCCAACGCACAACAGGCGCGCCCCTTTCATAGGTCATGCGCGATGTCTTGAGGCGATAGCCAGAGATTTCGGCCTGCGCGCGCGCCTCATCCCGGTACAGAAAGTAGCACCGGCGTGGGCCATTGGGATCAAACCCGGAAATGAAATACACCCGCCGCCGCCAGACCGTTTGATCCGGGCGTGCTTCAACCTCATCCACCGGTTCGTCCAGATCTTTCACGTCACGCCTCATATCCTCAGGTGACTATAGGAAGAGAGTAAACGTCCGGCAAATTTGTGGCGGTGCCACCAACAAAACGCGCCACCGGGCCAATTACAGATAGTGATACCTTATCAGCCGATTGTCGCCAGAAACGGAAAGGTCTCGATCAGCCAGAATGCCGCTGCCGAAAATGTGCCCGTGATCATCGCCACGCCAACGAGAACCAGCAAGCCCCCCATGAGCTTTTCAACCAGACCCATGTGTTTGCGGAACCCGCGCATCCAATTCATAAACGGGCGCACGAAGAATGCAGCGAGGATGAACGGCAGGCCAAGGCCCGCAGCATAAATCGCCAACATCAGAACACCCCGGCCAATGGTTTCTTCCTGTCCTGCCAAAACAAGGATGGACCCGAGAATCGGGCCGATGCACGGCGTCCAGCCAAAGGCAAAGGCAAGCCCGATGACATAGGCACCCGCATAATTACCCGCCGATTTCCCCGCATCAAAACGTGCTTCCCGATACAGAAAGGGAATGCGGATAATGCCGAGGAAATGAATGCCCATAATGATAATGACACCGCCCGCGATCTGTCCGAACAGGATCTTGTTCTGCAAAAGCGTCTGACCAATGACAGACGCGCCCGCGCCCAGTGCCACGAACACTGTTGCAAGCCCCAGCACAAAGAAGACCGAAGAGATAAGAACGCGCCGCTCCAATGCGCGGTCTGCTGTGTTTTCATCAGAGATCTGATCAATCGTCGTGCCGGCCATGAAGGCAAGGTAAGGTGGCACCAGCGGCAACACGCAGGGTGACAGAAAGCTGATCAACCCACCTAGATAGGCGTAAACGAATTCAATCATGTCTGGCGAGGCCTCCGTTAACTTACCGCATCCTACCTATTGCGCCGGGTTTGATTTGTCGCCCCCCTGCAATGATCCGTCACAGGCTTGTGTGCAAAGTGATAGATAAACGAAGATTGGCCGTGGTGCGCTGCTTGGTTGCTCCGCATCGCCATCCCCTTTAAGGAAACGCCAGTTTGGCCAGAACGAGCTGCGACATTTGACTGTTCGCGCCGCGACAAAAGGAAGGGCGTCATCATGGGCTTTAAAACCGGGATCGTCGGGTTACCGAATGTTGGCAAATCCACATTGTTCAACGCATTGACGCGCACCGCAGCCGCGCAGGCCGCGAACTTTCCCTTTTGTACCATTGAGCCAAACGTCGGTGATGTGTCTGTACCCGATGAACGCCTTGGCGTTTTGGCCGGGATTGCAGGTTCCAAGGCCATTCTGCCCACGCGCCTGACCTTTGTGGACATTGCCGGGCTGGTCAAAGGGGCCTCCAAAGGTGAAGGGCTTGGCAACCAGTTTCTCGCCAACATCCGCGAAACTGACGCGATTGCGCATGTACTGCGTTGTTTTGAAGATGATGACATCACCCATGTCGACGGGCGCATTGACCCGCTTGCGGACGCTGAGGTGATTGAAACCGAATTGATGCTGGCCGACCTTGAAAGCGTCGAAAAGCGCCTGACCGGCCTCGTGCGTAAACTAAAAGGCGGTGACAAGGACGCCAAGGACCAGGACCGCCTGCTGCGTCAGGCCAAAGAAGCCCTTGAGGATGGCCGCCCCGCGCGTACCGTAGAAATCGCCGCAGAAGACGAAAAAGCCTGGGCGATGCTGCAACTGCTGACCGCAAAACCGGTTCTGTTCGTTTGCAACGTGGCCGAGACAGACGCCGCGACCGGCAATACCCACTCTGACCGCGTTGCCGAAATGGCCGCAGCACAGGGCGCGGGCTGTGTCGTTATTTCCGCCGCCATCGAAGAAGAAATCGCCCAGCTGGAGGCCGACGAGCGGGAGATGTTCCTCGAAGAAATGGGCCTGACAGAAGCGGGCCTCGATCGCCTGATCCGCGCGGGATATGACCTGCTTGGCTTGATCACCTATTTCACCTGCGGCCCCAAAGAAACGCGCGCCTGGACGATTGAAAAAGGCTGGACAGCCCCCAAGGCCGCTGGCGTCATTCATGGTGACTTTGAACGCGGCTTCATTCGGGCCGAAACCATAGCATATGATGATTTCTCCGAACTGGGCGGCGAACAGAAAGCCAAAGAAGCAGGCAAGATGCGGTCAGAGGGCAAGACATACATCGTGAAAGACGGCGATGTGATGCATTTCCTGTTCAACACCTGATCAACCGCATGCCAGCGGAAATAGGAACAATCCTAACGTAATCCTTCACCCGGCCTTAACGCCTGCCCCCTACCCTCATCTGTGGGTGAGTTATGTGTATGGGTGAGTGTTATGGGTATGATTCTTGGCTTGTCCAAGATCGACGGCACGTCTGATCGCCGTCTTGATGGGGCGTCCGCTGTTTCAGTAATCGCAACGCCGGATGACAGTCGGGCATTGGTTCTGGTGTCTTCCCGAACGGGGGATCAGATCAGCAAGGTCGGGTTAACATCCAACGGTGTCCTTTCTGTCGATCGCGCTGGCCTGAAAGACGGTCAGGGCGAGCTTCGTGGGGCGGGCGACAGTGTCATCACAAAAATTGGCGATACATCCGTCCTGATTTCGACGGCCTCTTTTGACAATGCCGTCACAATTTCCAGTTTCGGAAAGTTTGGGCGCATGTCGCCAGTCATCCACATCAAGGACGATGTGGTCTTCGATGATCCTGAAGCTGGTGTCATTTCCAGTAATGGCGGCCGGAAAATGTCGCTCTTCAATGCAGACAGCGTCGATGCTTTCTCTGTCGGAGACAAACCGTATTTTGTGGTGGGTGGTTCGTTTGATGATGGCGTCAGCCTGTTCACCTTCGATCTGGAGGGCGGAGCGACGCTTCTCTCCAATCGTTTTGACAACGCGTTCCTGCATCTGGATGGCGTAGAAGACGTCGCCCATGTTGACCTTGGGGGGCGGCATTTTGTGATTGCGGTTTCCCCCAATGAACAAGGGGTCAGCGTGATGCGCCTTACCAAGATCGACACCTTGTTCAATACGTTCAACATCGCCTCTGGCCCAGAACTGTCACTGGGCGTGCTGACCAGCGTGGAAACCGCCGTTATCGGGAACAGCGCATTTGTATTTGTCGGCGGTTTCGGGAACGCGCCCATTACGGTGTTTGAACTGTCGACAAAGGGTAAACTCGACCTCGTGCAACGCGTAACGGATGATGATGCCGCCAACATCGGGCGCCTTTTTTCCATGGAGGTTTTTGAGATCGGTGACCGCACCTATGTCGCGGCAGGGGGTGATCGCGGTGCCATCAGCGTTTTTCAAGTTGGTGAGAACGGCACGCTGACGCTGACCGCAGAGTTCGAAGGCGTGAACACGCGCCGCGCTGACCCCACAACAGATATTGCCGTTCACCAGTTTGGCGAAAAAACCGTGCTCATCGCTTCGGGCCAGGATGGCGATGGCATCGCCACCTATCGCTTTTTTGAAGACGCAGCGGGCATCACCCGCATTGGTGACGAAGGCCGCGACAATCTCAAGGGCCGCGAGAAAGGTGACATTCTGGTCGGTGACGCGGGCAATGATCGCCTGAAAGGAAAGGCCGGGCACGACCGCATCCTCGATGGCGAGGGCAAAGACCTGATGTGGGGCGGGTCGGGCCGTGATGTGTTTGAATTTGTCCAAGACAATACAAAAGACAAAATTCAGGACTTTGAAAACGGTCGCGACCTCATCGACCTGTCCGGATTTGTTGAACGATTTTCCGACCTCGAAATCGAGGAAATCTCAGACGGGGTAATCGGCATCACACATGAAAGCGAAGTTTTCATTGTGAAAGGGTTCAAGAATGCACCGCTCACGGTCGACATGTTCGATAGCAGCGATTTTGTCTTCATCGAAGATCAATTCTTGTGATGTGCTTTCATCAGGGTTTCAAAGCGGTTCAGGAATGCCGCTCCCGCCTCTGACGGTGACATTGGCACAATCTTGATCAGTGACCACCCTTCGAAACGGGGGCGCGTAAACAGGCGGGCTGCCTCCTCCACTTCGAACCCCGCCAGCTGCACCGCCTCCAGATAGGCTGATGCCCGGTCTGCGCGCTTGATCCGTTTCTTGAGCACCTCACTCGGGTGTGCCGGCAGGCCAAACCGCAGATGCACTGCCGCCTCCAACCGCGCCTCAAAAGCCTTGTAGTCATAGCCGATCGCGGATTTGAACGGCGAGATCATATCCCCAATCACGTATTCCGGCGCATCATGGAGCAGCGCCGTTAGTTGTTGTGCCGGTGTCGGGTCCGGGCGAAAACGCGAAAAGATATCTTCGACCAAAACCGAATGCTCCGCCACCGAATAAGCCCAATCACCCTTGGTTTGGCCGTTCCAGCGGGCGACACGGGCAAGACCATGCGCGATATCTTCAATCTCCACATCAAGGGGCGAAGGGTCCAAAAGGTCGAGACGGCGACCGCTCAACATCCGCTGCCAGGCGCGGGGCGCTTTCTCAGCCATAATGACATCCTTTGCACAAACCATGAAACGGCGCTGACTTAGCCGCATTTACGCCTTGGGTCACGCCTGTTATAGCGCGCGTCGATCTACGCCAGACTGCGGCGTTCAAAAGGAGACACCGATGACCGACTATATCGTAAAAGATATCGCGCTCGCCGATTTCGGGCGCAAGGAACTTACTATCGCTGAAACCGAAATGCCCGGCCTCATGGCATTGCGCGAAGAGTTTGGCGACAGCCAGCCCCTGAAAGGCGCACGCATCGTCGGCTCGTTGCACATGACGATCCAGACCGCTGTTCTGATCGAAACGCTGAATGCACTGGGCGCCGATGTTCGTTGGGCGTCATGCAACATCTTCTCAACGCAGGATCACGCGGCCGCAGCCATCGCAGCTGGCGGGACGCCTGTTTTTGCTGTCAAAGGCCAGACCTTGACGGAGCATTGGGACTACCTCGACCTGTCATTCCAGTTCGAAGACGGCCCGAACCTGATTCTGGATGATGGTGGCGACGCAACTCTCTACATTCTTCTTGGGGCTCGCATCGAAGCTGGTGAAGCCTTTGGCGTACCGACATCCGAAGAAGAAGAAGCAATCCAGGCGCAGATCAAGAAGCGCATGGCCGCTTCTCCTGGCTGGTTCACCAAAATGCGCGACCAGATCAAAGGTGTTTCCGAAGAAACCACCACGGGCGTTCACCGTCTCTATGATCTCGTCAAGCAGGGTCAGCTGCCCTTCCCCGCGATCAACGTGAACGACAGCGTCACCAAATCGAAATTCGACAACAAATACGGCTGTAAAGAGTCACTTGTTGACGGCATCCGCCGCGCAACGGACACGATGATGGCTGGCAAGACCGCTGTTGTTTGTGGTTACGGCGATGTGGGCAAAGGCTCCGCCGCGTCACTCCGCGGCGCAGGTGCCCGCGTGAAAGTTACCGAAATCGACCCCATCTGCGCGCTTCAGGCGGCGATGGACGGTTTTGAGGTCACGACGCTGGAAGACACTGTCAAAGACGCTGACATCTTCATCACCACGACCGGCAACAAGGACGTGATCCGCATCGAGCATATGCGCGAGATGAAAGACATGGCGATTGTTGGCAACATCGGCCACTTCGACAATGAAATTCAGGTTGCCGCGCTCAAGAACCATAAATGGACCAACATCAAAGATCAGGTCGATATGGTCGAGATGCCATCAGGTGCACGGATGATCCTGCTGTCGCAGGGCCGTTTGTTGAACCTCGGCAACGCAACGGGCCACCCGTCTTTCGTGATGTCCGCTTCTTTCACCAACCAGGTGCTGGCGCAAATCGAACTGTGGACAAAGGGTGATGAATACGGCAACGACGTTTACATCCTGCCAAAACACCTCGACGAAAAAGTCGCCCGCTTGCACCTTGCAAAAATCGGCGTGAAGCTGACAGAGCTTTCCGGTGAGCAGGCCGCATATATCGGGGTGACGACCGAAGGCCCATTCAAGCCAGAGCACTATCGCTACTAAAAGACCACAGATGCAGGGGCTACCCTGCTAACGTAAAATCAACGGCGCCCGCAGAGATGCGGGCGCCGTTTTGCATTCTGCGCCTGCTCTATGGAGCACAGATACGCCCGCAGAAGGCGAAGACCCCCGCAACACAATAACCTATAGGGGACATTGCTTGCGGTGTGCGCTTTCCGTCATTTCCCCTCGGCTTCATCAATTTGCTCGGCTCTATGAGCGTTCTTGCCGCTCCCTATGACCCACCTGCCTCCAAAAGGAATGGGGCGCTGCATCAAGGGACAGGCGGACGGCTGACGTCTTTCGTGATTTTTTCAGCCACTCGGTATCTCCCCCATATTTGCCAATTTTCAGCGGCGCTGCACCACCCATTCACTCATACAGCCATTCACGAACCTGGCCGCAGCGATTCGCAGAACCGCGCCACTCATGCTGTTCGACGCCAAGAACTCACCGCTCATGCACCCCATTCATGCGTAAATTGAAAAAATGGGACTAAATGAATGGCGATTGTGCAAGTATAGGTTGTAAAATCGCGCTTAAGTGGCGTTCATTCGTTTTTTTCCTTTTCACGAACGGAAAATAGCGGCATCTTCACTTCACCGGATCAAAGCAGTGCCGCCCGCGTGTTTGGGCAAGCGGAGATCCAACGGGGGCCAGGCCGAGTTGGCCGGCAGAACGCGCAGCCAGGTGTGTTTTTGGCGAGTAAATGCGCGAAACCGGATGAGTAAGTGAGGCCTGTGAGTGTAGTGGGCGTGTTGAGTTACGAGTGTTGGGCGTCGCCTGAGTTTCGGGTGAGTAGCGTAGCAAACCACGCCCTTTGATCTGCCGCTCTGCGGTGTGTGCTGGAAAAATAGAGTTCTTTGCTTAGACGACCTGCTGTTTTTTTGCGTATTAGGTCGGCCACCCAGGTGTAATCTGGGTCTGGGCATTCAGGCGGTCGTGTAACTGCCACCTGAATGACCGTGTAGGTTAAGTCGCGTAACTGGCAGTGACCAAAAGGTCTGCCAGGGTTTTTATGTCTCGCTCGCGGTGTGGAGCCAGCAGAGACGTTTGAGGTGAGGTGAAATCAATGGCCACTTATGAACTCAGCGCGTTCACAGAGCAGGAATTGCTCGACGCAGGTAGCGGGAACGGCAGCAATCTTGGCGTTGGTGACAGTTTCACGATGCCCGCTGACAATGACGCGGTCATCTCTGTTTGGGATAACGACGGTCGGTTGAGCGGCGATTCCCGCTGGAACGAAAACTCCACCGACAAATACGGCCAGATCGCCTCTATCACCGTAGACGGTGTCGAAGTGGGCAATGGCGGTCAGATCTACGCAGAGAAATTCTTCTGGGTCTGCGATGATGCCGGCAACTGGTATATCCTTCTCGAAATCGAGCAGGAAAACGCGTCTGGCGACTATTTCGTATTCTACGATTACTACGGCCTTCCCGAAGAGGGTGCCGAACTGTCGCTGGTTTCCAGCCGCAACATCACACGGTGCTGGGAACCCCGCTACGACGACATGATGCAGGAGCCGCCATTCGCGCCGCCCATCGCATTGAACGACATGATCGAGATCACAGAAGATGAGTCGATTGGCGATGCCTCCGCCGACGCTCAGCTCAACGTGCTCGCCAACGACTTTGACGTCGACAGCGACTTTGCCCTCACCAGTGTCACCAATGGTGCTGTTGGCGAAGCCTTTACCGTTACCACAGCGGGTGGCGTCGAAATCTCGGTTACGATCGCCGCTGACGGCAGCCTGACGTTTGACGCCGCTGGCCAGTTCGACGCGCTGAACGTCGGTGAGTGCGATAGCTTTGTCATCGAATACACCATCGGTGATGCAGATGGCGGCGAGAGTTCTGCCAATGTCACTGTGGTCATCCACGGTGCGCACGATGGGCCGATTGCTGTGGCCGACCATTTCGCCACCACTGAAAGCGGCACGATCACTGGTAACATCCTTGAAAATGACGATGCGAACGGCAACGACGTCGCTGTCGCGTCGATCAGCGCCGATGGCCAGACTTTCAACCCCGGCGACACATTTGAAATCACAACCGAGGGCGGCCGCACCGGTACGGTAACCGTTCAGGCCGATGGGTCTTTCACTTTCGAAACCAATGGTCAGTTTGATGACCTTGGCGAAGGCGAAACTGATGAAGCTGTTCTGTCCTACTTGGTTACGGGCGACATCATCGGCGAAAACCTCATCATCAACGGCGATTTTGAAAACCACGGCGAGTTGACCCGCGGGTATGGCGACAACCGCTGGGATGTTTTCGACTCCATCGAAGGCTGGACCACACCAACCGGCCAGCTCGAAATCCAGCAGGGCGTACACGGTGGCACCGCCGCCAACAGCGCAACTAACTCCATCCTGGAACTGGATAGCCACGATAGCACTGACACCAACGCAGGTATCTCCCAGACCGTTAACATTGCCGAAGATGGCATGTTCGTCCTGTCGCTCGACTATTCACCACGCCAGCTCGGCGATCTGATTGGCGAAACAAGCGGCGTTGCGGTCATCGTGAACGGCGAAGTGATTGCCAACATCGCTTCTGATACGGTTGGCTACGAAAACTACAGCTTCACCCTTGATCTTGCAGCAGGTGACAACGTCATCGGGTTCGCTGGAACGGGCGTTGATGACACTTACGGCGCGCTGCTCGACAACATTGAACTGCGCGGCGTTGCAACCTCAGAGGCCGAAGTTTCCATCGTCATCACTGGCGAAAACGAAGGGCCTGTTGCCGCTGACGACGGGTTTGTTGTCACCGAAGCCTCCAACAGCTTCGAGGATGTTACTG